>NZ_JBHUEY010000001.1:744698-779356 GCF_042681205.1 Phenylobacterium terrae | reverse complement strand
CGCGGCAAGGAGATCACCGGCAGCCGCACCGGCGCGATGCGCAGCTGCATCGCCGGCGTCGAAGCCGAGATGACCGAGAAGCTCGCCGCCCAGCAGTCCGGCGCCCAGACCTTCGCCGCCCGCTAGGTCCACGTCAGGGGCCGCGGCCCCTTCCAACCGCGCCCGCGAACAGAAGCCCGCCAGTCTGCCTGGCGGGCTTCTTTGCGTCCGGTCCTCGCCGGCCTGCGTCAAGTGTTCGTCATCCATTACATTGTCGTAACTTCCTTAAATCGGCGTCATTACGCCCCTTTAACAAGACTTCTCCAGGGCGCCTGAGTATCCATCAGGTCATAGACGAACACGTCAACAACACCGCTGCTCAGGAGAAACGCAGATGACCAACTACACCAACAAGATCGCCGGGATCGCCGCCATCGCCCTCGCCGCCCTGCCGCTCGTCGCCATCGCCGGCATCGCCGAGGCCGCCCCGGCCACGGTGCAGGTCAGCGACCTCGACCTCTCCACCGCCGAAGGCAAGGCCCAGTTCAAGGCGCGCGTGAACGACGCGGCGCGGGACTTCTGCCGCGGCAAGGAGATCACCGGCAGCCGCACCGGCGCGATGCGCAGCTGCATCGCCGGCGTCGAAGCCGAGATGACCGAGAAGCTCGCCGCCCAGCAGTCCGGCGCCCAGACCTTCGCCGCCCGCTAGGACCTTCCCCCGGGGTGCGGCCCCCTCCCTACCGCGCCCACGAACAGAAGCCCGCCAGTCTGCCTGGCGGGCTTCTTTGCATTTGATCTCGGCTGTCTGGCGTTAAGTGTTCGATATCCATTACATGGACGTAACTTCCTTAAATCGGCGTCATTACGCCTCTTTAAGAAGACATCGACGGGGCAGCGGAAGTATATCCTAAGTCATAGACGGAAACGTCGACAACATCGCTGCTCAGGAGAAACGCAGATGACCAACTATGTGAACAAGATCGCCGGGATCGCCGCCATCGCCCTCGCCGCCCTGCCGTTGGTCGCCGTCGCCGGCGTCGCCGAGGCCGCCACCGTCAAGATCAGCGACCTGGATGTCGCCACCGTCGAAGGCCAGCTGGAGTTCCAGTCGCGGGTGAAGGACGCGGCGAGCGACTTCTGCCGCAGCCACGCGACCCCCGGCAGCCGCGCCCGTTCGCACGGCGCCTGCATCGCCGCCGTCCAGGCCGAAATGAACGACAAGATGAGTCAGGTGCAGCAGGCCCGGGCTGTGAAGGCCCAGACGTACGCCGCCCGCTGATCTGCAGGAGCGCCGGGCGGGCGCCTCACCCGCCCCGCAGACATGAAGCCCGCCGGTTCCCCGGCGGGCTTCTTGCCGTTTCAGCCGCCGTAGCCGCGGGCCCCGTCGGGCTCGGACGGATCCTCGCCAGGCGCGGCGTAGCCGCCGTCGGGAAGGTCCTTCCCCCGCTGGGTGGACAAGTCCGGCTCGCCGGGCAGCCGGGCGCCCTTGTCCTCGTCGGGCGCGGGGATCGTCGGGTCCGCCTCGCGCTCGCCGCCGAAGCTTCGTGGGCCCCTGCGGCCCGGCAGGCTGCCGCCGTCGGTCAAGCTGCCTTCGGCCTTCTCGTGCTCGTTCGCCATCGGGCGCCTCCTCCTCGTCATGGGCAGACGACGACGGGAGGAGGCCGCCGGTTCCCGAACCGGTCAGATGAAGAGCTCCGGCGCCGCGCTCCAGACGAGGCCCGCCCAGCCGTTGTCCTCGAAATCCAGCTCCGGCCGGCGGGTCAGGCCAAGGCGGCCCATCACCGCCTGCGAGCGCAGGTTGTCGGGGGCGGTGTAGCTCAGCACCTCGGCCAGGCCGACGCGGCCGAAGGCGTCGGCGAGGGCGGCGCGGGCGGCCTCGGTGGCGTAGCCCTTGCCCGAGGCGGCGCGCACAAGCCGCCACCCCACTTCGAAGCCCGGATCGCGCGGGTGGCCCGGGAAGACCGGCATGACGCCGACATAGCCGATGAAGCCGCCGCCGCGCTCGTCCACCGCCCAGCGACAGTACCCGAGCGCGTCGAAGGCGGCCTGATACCGCTCGAGCTTGGCCCGGCTCGCGTCCAGGCTCTGGGGCCCGCCATAGTCGGCCATCACCTCCGGGTCCGACTGCATGTCGGCCAGCGCGGCCAGGTCGTCCGCACACCAGGGGCGCAGGATGAGCCGTTCTGTCGTGATCTTCATGCCCCATGCTCGCGCGGTTGCAGGCGCGGTCAAGCCGCTGGCCAAGGTTGCGCTTTGTGCGACTGTGAGGCCATGCGCCGACTCGCCCTCATCCCGCTCGCCGTCCTGACCCTCGCCGCCGGCGCCGCCCAGGCGGCCGACTATGTCTCCATCGTCCAGGAGGCGGAGGTCGCCCGGCCGCCCGAGGTGGTCTGGAAGAAGGTCGGCGGCTACTGCGACATCGGCGGGTGGATGCGCACCACCTGCGAGATCACCGCCGGCAACGACGGCGAGGTGGGCGCCGTGCGCCGCATCGCCGGGCGCATCGACGAGGTGCTCGTGGCCCGCACCGCCACCGCCTACACCTACATCCAGCCCAAGTCGCCGATCGACTACCACGGCACGGTCGAGATTCTGCCGACGTCGGACGGCAAGGGCAGCCGCATCGTCTACAGCCTGTTCTACGACGCCGAGTCCCTGGGGACGCCCGAGGCCAGGGCCGCCGACCGGGCCCGCCGCGCGGCGATGTTCGCGGGGGTCCTGAAGACCATGAAGGCGATCGCCGAGGCCGACTAGGCGCGTGGCCGGCCGGGCCCGCCGGTGGTAGACTGGAGGCGAGTTTCGGAGCCGAACCGATGTCCGCCATCGTCCTCGCGGCCGCCCTCGCCGCCGGCGCGCCGGCCGCCCCCGCCACCGACCTCGCCGCCTGCAAGGCCGACCGGCCGATCCCGGCCCAATCCCTGGACCGCCCCGGCGCGCGCAAGCTGGGCGAGCTGCCGCCCGGATCCCTCTACCGCACGGTCCTGCGCCGCGTCGGCGACTGCGACATCGTCGAGGTCAACGTCGGCGGCGCCTGGACCCTGAAGCCCGCCGGCCGCGTCCCCCGCGCCACCCCGGCACGCAAGGGCTGGTAGCCGCCTGGGCGGCTAGCCGGCCACCGAGTGGGTCATCGGCTCCGGCAGCGGACGACCGTAGAGCAGCCGGGTGCGGACCTTGAAAATGAGTATCCCCTCCTCCGCGTGCGGCGTCAGCGCGTCGCGAAGGTCCGCATCGAATGCGGCGCTGCGGTCCGGGCCCAGCTTGGCGCGGGCCCAGGTGGCGCGCGAATGCTCGCCGTCGATGAGGGCCTCGAGGCTCATCCGCACCTCGTGCGAGAACTCGGCGCGGCGGGGTTCGCCGATCCAGGCCTCGTGGGCGCGCGATCCGGCGATCATGGCCGGATCGTTCCAGACCCCGCCCAGCCGCTCCACCCAGCCGCGGATCACCGCGCCGTAGGCCTCCCGCCAGGGCGCCTCGGCCGGCCCGTCCCCCTCGACGACGGCGATGACTGCACCGGGCCGGAGCCAGCGGGCGAGCCGCGGGAAGAGGCGGGCGTGATCCATCCAGTGGATGCTGGCGCCGGCCGCGGCGAGGTCGAAGCCGCCGTCCGGCGCGTCGAGATCCTCGATCGGGCCGTGCATCCAGCGCAGGTTCGGATGGGCGCCCGCGTCCGCCGCCTGTCCGGCCGCGATCATCGGCGCGGACAGGTCGGCGGCCCAGACCTCGTCGAACCGGTCCGCCAGCGGAATGGCGAGCTTACCGGGCCCGCAGCCGAGGTCGAGCGCCCGGGCGCGTCCGCTCGCCAGCCCGGCCAGGGCCTCGATCAGCGCCGGCGGGTAGGGCGGGCGGTTGGCGTAGGCGCGGGCCACGTCCGCGTCGTCGAAGTCCTCGCCGCTGTTCTTCGGCTGGGCCACCGCGCTCTCAGGTCGCCCAGCGCACCGGGCGCTCGGGCGTGTAGGCGCAGAAGGCGCCGGTGCGCACCGAGAGCTCCAGGTGCCGGCCGAGCGCCGGGTGGGCTTCGGCGATCTTCTTGACCGCGCTGCGGATGCGCCAGGTGACGGCGGTGCGCGCCTTCTCGGCCGGATCGTCCAGCTTGCGGCCGCGCCCGCCCAGCCCCATGGCGGCGGAGAGCTGCTCGATGAGCGCGTCGAGCTCGGCGCCCAACCGCTCGGTGCGGGCCAAGTCCCCGTCGCGCTCGGCGTCGGCCATCTGTTCCTGCAGGTCGCGGATGCGCCTTTGGCAGGCGGCGCGGGCCCGCCCGTCCATCGCCGCCCCGGCGTCGCCCTCGGCCGCGCGGCCGGCCAGGTCCATGCAGTGGATCCGCTCGCCGGGCGCGGCCAGCAGCAGGGCCAGGTCCCGGCAGCCCTTCATGTCCGGCAGGTGGGCGGACTTGCCGGCGTAGGCCGCCTCCCACAGACCGCCGCTGCGCACGAACCGCGCCTCCTCGGCGGCGGGAGAGGCGGGGGTGGGCGCGGACGGCTCGGCGGTCAGGCCGACGCGGCCCAGGCCTTCGACCAGCAGCGCCAGATCCTCATCCCGGCAGAAGGGATTGGCGTCGAGCAGTTGGCGGACCGCCCTGGCGGGATCGGGTTCGCGGCCGCCGTTGATGCTGACCCGGAACTCCTCGAGGAACTTCGGGACATGGGCGCGGGCCTCCGCGACCCGGTCCAGCAGCGCCAGGCAGGCGGCGGTCACGGCGTGCTGCTCGAACACGATGTTGGGCGGCGCACGCTCGAGCAGCTCCAGCGCCGCCTCCAGCCGGCGGGCGCAGAAGTGCGGGATGGCTGCGGTCAGCGGGTACCAGGGATCGTGCAGCGGATTGAGGCGGAAGGCCTTGGCCGCCATCCCCGCGGCCCTCTCCGGCTCGCCCAGGTAGGCCCACAGAGGGGCGGCCTGCATCAGCAGGTCGGCGACATTCGGGCTGAGCTCCAGGGCCCGCTCCAGCCTCGCCCGACCTTGCGCGAAGTTGCGCCGATAGACGTGGGTGCGGCCCAGCACCAGCTGGACGATGGGATCGAGGTCGTCGAGCTCCTCGGCCCGCCGGGCGTACTCCAGCGAGAGCCGGTCGTCGGCCTCCTCCTGGGGCGTGGCGCGCCGCCAGTTCCAGCGCTTGAAGTGGCTGAGCGAAAGGCCGGCGTAGGCGCGCGCGTAGGTGGGGTCGATGGACAGCGCCCGCTCGAACAGCTCCCGCGCGGCCTCGTCGTCCTCGGCGGTGGCGCGGCGCAGCCGCTCGTGCCCGCGCAGCCAGCAGTCGTAGGCCTCCAGGCTGCTCACCGGCCGGGAGCGGACCTGGGCGAGCCGCCCGAGGTTCAACCGAGCGCAGATCTGGTTGGCGAGGAGGGCGGCGGCGTCCTCCTGGGCGGCCGGCGAGGGACGGGAGGGAAGCTGGAGCCGCTGGCTCCATAGCACCCGGCCCGAGTTCGCCTCGATCAGGTCGGCGCCGACCTGCAGGCCCTCCGGCGCGGCGCGGAGGGATCCGTCCACCAGGTGGGTGACGCCGTAGGTCTCGTGCATCCGCCGCGGCTCGAGCTCGGCCTCGGGCAGGGCGAAGGAGGTGCGGCCGGCGAGCACCTCGATCCCCGGCCAGCGGGCCAGCTCCAGCGTCACGTCCTCGAGGAAACCCGCGCCGACGCGCGCCGCGTCAGGCTCGAGCCCGACGCGGCGGAACGGCGTGACCGCGATGAACGCCGCCCGCCGGGTGGCGGCCGGATCGTTCGGCTGGACTTCCACGAACATGGTTCGCGGAACCTAGCTCAGCTCGACGCCGAGCCCAACCTATGGCTGTCAGGCGGGCGTCGGCTCGCGGGCCCGCGCCGGGGCCTCGGCCTTGCCGTAGTGGAAGACGGAGTCGTCCAGGTCGACGGCCGGCAGCTCCTCGGCCTCGCGCATGTAGTCCTGGGTGTGCTGCCACTCGGGGCTGGCCCCGCGCTTGGGCATCAGGTGCAGCGCGCGCATGAGATAGCTCGGGTTGAAGTTGTCCGGGTCCATCCAGGGCAGCAGCTCCATGTCCTTCTCCTCGGGACGGAGCTCGGTGGTGACCTTGGTCACCCCCTTGGCCTTCATGTGCTTCAGGAGCCGGCAGACGAAGTCGCCGAGCAGGTCGGCGCGCAGGGTCCAGCTGGCGCGGAAATAGCCGAACACCCAGACGAGGTTCGGAACGCCGGTGAACATCATGCCGCGCCAGGTGACGGTCTTGGCGAAGTCCACCCGCTGGCCGTCCACCACGAAGGCGATGTCGCCCAGCACGCACATGTTGAAGCCGGTGGCGGTGACGATGATGTCCGCCTCCAGCGTCTCACCGGACTTCAGCAGGAGCCCGCCTTCGACGAAGCGCTCGATCTCGTCGGTCACGACGGAGGCCTTGCCCTCGCGGATGCCCTTGAACAGGTCTCCGTCCGGCACGAAGGCGATGCGCTGGCGCCACGGCAGGTACTTGGGCGTGAAGTGCTTCTCCACGTCGTAGCCCTCGGGCAGCGAGGCCTTCACCATCCCGAGCAGCTCCTTCTTGACCGCTTCCGGCTCGGAGAAGGCGCGCTTGGTGAAGAGATTGCCCATGTGCAGCCGCTGGCGGCGCACGATCTCGTGGATCCAGGTCGGGTCGATCTTCAGCGCCCGCAGGGTGTCGGCCAGCTCGTCGGCGTTGCGGCCCGGCGTGAAGTAGGTCGGCGAGCGCTGCAGCATGGTCACGTGCGCGACCTCGTTGGCGATCGACGGCACCAGGGTCGCGGCCGTCGCGCCCGAGCCGATCACCACCACCTTCTTGCCCTTCAGCTCGATGTCCTGGGGCCAGGTCTGCGGATGGACGATCTCGCCCTTGAAGTCGGCCATGCCGGGCCACTCGGGCGTGTAGCCCTGGTCGTGCTTGTAATAGCCCTGGCACATCCACAGGAAATTGGTCGTGAAGCGCACCGGTTCGTTGGTGTCGGTGCGCACGCCCTCGACGTTCCACAGGCTGGTCGCGCTGTCCCAGCTCGCGTCGGTGATCTTGTGACGGTAGCGGATGTGCCGCCCCAGGTCGTTCTCCTCGATCACCTCGCCCATGTAGGCCAGGATCTTGTCGGCCGTGGCGATGGGATCGCCCAGCCACGGCTTGAACCGGTAGCCGAAGGTGTAGAGATCGCTGTCGGAGCGGATGCCCGGATACTTGTGGGTCCACCAGGTGCCGCCGAAGTTGTCCAGCGCGTCCACGACCAGGAAGCTGGTCCCGGGCGTCTGGTCCTTCAGGTGGTAGGCCGCGCCGATCCCCGAGACCCCTGCGCCGACGATCAGCACGTCGACGTGCTCGGTCTTGGTTGCGCTCGGCGCAGCGGCGGCCGTCATGGTCATCAGCTCCTCCTCCCAGGATCGCAGCGTGTCTCGTGGGGCCGTCCGGCCCCTGCGCCGTCATCGGCGTCACGATAGGTGAACGCTGATAACATAGGTGGCGCGGAGGCGCTACGCCTCAGCGGGCGGCGGCGACGGCGGCGCGGATCGCCGCGGCGGGGGCGACGAAGACGTTGGAGCGTTCGGGCCTGGCCGCGCCCGTCGCTTCGAGCCTCAGGCACAGGTCGCGGGGCTCGGCGGCGAGGTCGTAGGCCTTCCCGGCGGTCTGGGCGGGGCGGGCAGGCACGACATAGGCGGTGTAGGCGTAGCGACCGTTCTCGTCCCGCTCCAGCACCCGGGCGAGGCCGGGTGCGGCGACCCCGTCCGGGCTGCGCGCGCGGATGGCCAGGGCCTGACCCACCGCAAACGGCCCGAGCACCGTCACCCCTTGCGGATCCTGAAGCGGGCAGAGGTCGGCCTGCGCCTCGATGTCCTCCCGGGTCTCGGCCAGGGTGTTGAGATTGGCCTCGGAGGAGAAGTGGACGCGCAGGTAGGCGGGGTAGGGGGCGGTCTTGGGCTCGAAGTCCGCAGGCGCGGCGATCGCCTCGCGGGCCACCATGTCCACGCTCTCGAAGCGGTAGCTGCCCAGGCTCGGCGCGCAGGCGGCGGCGAGGAGGGCCAGCAGGGCCCCTGCGGCCGGGCCGTAGCGCGATGAGTGCGGCATGGCGGTCTCCTTCCGCTTCACGAGCCTGTGAGCTTAACCGCACCGCGCGCCGCGGCAACGGCTGTCGTCGGCGCGCGGGTCCTCCTGGCGAGGCCCGCCGATGTTTCACGACCCCGTGAGCTTGGCCCTGGCGTGAGCCCGGCCAAGGCTCGGAAGCGTTTGGACTTCTGCGGGTTGCGCCAGATCAAGGCGCGCCCAGCCCGGCCCGGCAGGCTCGTGCTGAGCGGTCTGCTGGGGCGACGGGGCCAAGGTGGGCGAGAATGGAGGCTGCGCGCCGCCATAGCATCGGGATGAGACGCTCCGCAGCCGCCAAGGCGGCGGCGGCGGCGCCGGCGGAAGACTGTCACGAACTGATCGACGCCAGCGAAGACGGCCTCTACGCCATCGACCGGGATTGGCGCCTTGTCAGGCTGAACGCCGCCGCGGAGGCCTATTTCCAGGTCAGCCGGTCCGAGGTCCTGGGTCGCCACCTCCTGGCCTGTTTCCCGCAGGTCCGTGGCACCTCCGTCGAGGCTGCGCTGACCCGGGTCATGGAGGGGGGCGAGGCGGAGCAGCTGGAAATCCCCTCCATCGTCTGGCCGGGCCGGCAGGTCGCCTTCAAGGTCTTCCCGACCTCCGGCGGGGTCGCCGTCTGGTTCCGGAACGTCACCGAGGCGCGGCTGGAGGAGGAGGCCCGGCTCGCCGAGCTGGAGGCCATCTACCGGACGGCGCCCGTGGGGATGGCGCTGCTCGACCGCAACCTCCGCTACCTGCGCTGCAACGACCGGCTGGCGGAGATCGACGGCGTGCCTGCCGGCGAGCACCCGGGCCGCCGCCTCGACGAGGTGGTGAACCCCGCCGTCGCCGAGGCCGCGGCGCCCATCCTGGCCAGCGTCATCGCCACCGGCCGCCCGATCCGCGACCTCGAGTTCTCGGCGTGGTCGCGGCAGCGCAACCAGATGCGCACCTGGGTCGCCAACGTCAGTCCCATGCCGGATCGGGACGGGCGGGTCGGCGCCCTGCTGATCAGCGTCGAGGAGATCACCGACCGCAAGCAGGCCGAGGCGGCCCTGGCCGAGAGCGAGACCAAGTTCCGGATCGCCCAGGAAGTCGCCCTGGACGGGTTCCTGATCCTCAAGGCCGTGCGCGATGGGAGCGGCGCCCTGGTCGACTTCACCATCGAGTTCGCGAACCGTGTCGCTCGAGAGTGGCGCGGGAGCGTGAACCGCGACCCGATCGGCGGCAGCCTGCTGGCCGCCCTCGGCCCGCATCGCGACCATCCCGACATCTTCCCGCGCTTCAGCCGCATCCTGGCCGACCAGGGGCGGCACGAGGCCATCGTCCGGTTCGAGACCGACGGGGCGGTGCGCTGGTTCCGCAACGCCGCCGTGGCCATCGATAGGGACCGGCTGGCCGTTTCCTTCCGGGACGTCACCCGCAGGGTGGAGGCCGAGCACCAGCTCAGGCTCGTGGTCCGGGAGCTGGAGCACCGGGGCAGCAACGTCCTGGCCCTGATCCAGGGGCTGATGCGGGTCACCCTGCGCGAAGCCGAGGACATGGACGAGTTCGAGTCCGCCTTCACCGAGCGCCTGCAGGTGTTGAACGCGGCCCAGTCGCTGGTGACCGACTCCTCCGGCGGGCCGGTGCCGCTGCGCGAGGTGGTGATGGGCGCGCTGTCGGCCTTCCGCCAGCCGGGGCTGCGGATCCGGCCGGGCCGGGACGTCACCTTGCCGCCGGCCGCCGCCATCTCGCTGACGCTGGCGCTGCACGAGCTGGCCACCAACGCCGTCAAGTATGGCGCGCTGTCGGTCCCGGAAGGCGTTGTCGACGTCAGCTGGCGCCGGAACCGCGGATGGACCGAGCTCCACTGGCAGGAGACGGGCGGGCCGACCGTCTCGCCGCCGCAGCAGCGGGGGCTCGGCTCTCCCCTCGTGGCCGGCGCGCTCACCAGCCTCCCGGGATCGGAGGTGCGCCACGAGTTCCCGCCCGAGGGCGTTCGCTGCCGGATGCGGTTCCGGACCTGAGCGGCGGCCCGGTCTCGGAACCGGCGGCGCTTGGGTGTACTTGTCGTCAATGCTGTCCGCGATCAGGCCCGTGCGGAGCCTGCTGCTGGCCATCTTCGTGATGATGGCCGGGAGCGGCTTCATGGCGACGCTCGTCAGCCTGCGGCTCGAGGGCGCCGGATATCCGCCCTTCGCTATCGGGCTGGCCGGGGCGGCCTATTTCGCGGGCCTGACCGGCGGGTCGCTCACGGTCGGCCGCATCATCCGGCAGGTGGGCCACATCCGCGCCTTCGCCGCCTTCGTGGCGCTGCTGTCGGCCAGCACCCTGGCTTACGCGGTTCATCAGCACATCGTGCTCTGGTCCGGCCTGCGGTTCGCCGACGGCCTGTGTGTGGCCGGGGTCTACGTCTGCCTGGAGAGCTGGCTCGGCGACCGCAGCGAGCCGCGCACCCGCGGGGCGGTCCTGGCGGGCTACATGGTGGCGCTCTACGCCGGCCAGGGCCTCGGGCAGTTCCTGCTGAACGTCAGCGACGAGAAGCCGTCGATGCCGTTCATCGTCGCCTCGATGCTGATGTCGCTGTCGATCCTGCCGATCACCCTGACCCGCAGCTCCAGCCCGGCGCTGGGCGAGGACCAGCCGCTGCCGGTCCGCCGGCTCTATACGATCTCGCCGCTCGGCGTGGTCGGGGCGGCCGTGACGGGCGTGATGCTGGGGGCCTTCTACGCCCTCGGCGCCGTCTTCATCCGCCGCCTGGGAGGGGACGTCTCCAGCGCCGCCCTGTTCATGAGCGCGGTCATCTTCGGCGGCGTCGCGCTGCAGCTGCCGCTCGGGCGGCTGTCCGACCGCTTCGACCGCCGCCGGGTGATCGTCGGGGTTTTCGCCGCCGCGGTGGCGGCCAGCGCCGCGATCGCGCTGACGCCCGCGCCCGGCCTGCCGCTGCTGGCCTTCGGGGCGCTGTTCGGAGGCCTCACCTTCGCGCTCTACCCGCTCTGCGTGGCCCATGCGAACGACCACGTGACCCCGGACCAGCGGGTGGGCGCCAGCGGCGGCCTGGTGCTCGTCTACTCCGCCGGCGCGGCGGTCGGGCCGCTGGCCGGCGCGACGACCATGACCTTCACCGGCGCGGGCGGGCTGTTCCTGTTCATCGCCGTCTGCGCCACGGCGGCCGTCGCCTTCGCTCTGTGGCGCCTGGCGGCCCGTGGATCGCCGCCGCAGGAGCGGCAGCGGGCCTGGATCGTCCTGCCGCGCACGACGCCGATGTCCGCCACGCTCGATCCGCTGGCCGCGGAGGCCCGGGACGCGCGCCGCAAGCGCCGCCTCGGCGTGACGGCCCCTTGGAGGAAACGATGAGCTTCGACAGCACCGCTCCGACGCGTCTTCCCGGAGGTCCGACCGAGTCCGCCACGCTGAAGCGCGCGGTCGCCGCCTCCGCCGTCGGCAACGCCACCGAGTGGTTCGACTACGGCATCTACGCCTATGGCGTCAGCTACATCTCGGCGGCCCTTTTTCCGGGGGAGGCGCAGCAGGCGACCCTGTTCGCGCTCGGAACCTTCGCTATCTCCTTCCTGGTGCGGCCGCTCGGCGGCTTCTTCTGGGGTCCGCTGGGCGACCGGTTGGGCCGCAAGCAGGTGCTGGCCCTGACCATCCTGCTGATGGCCGGCGCCACCCTGCTGGTCGGCCTGATCCCCTCGTACGACGCCATCGGCTTCTGGGCCCCGCTGGCCCTGGTGATCCTGCGGATGATCCAGGGCTTCTCCACCGGCGGCGAATACGGCGGGGCGGCGACCTTCATGGCCGAGTACGCGCCGGACGCGCGGCGCGGCTTCTACGGCAGCTTCCTGGAGTTCGGCACGCTGGCGGGCTTCTCGCTGGGCGCCCTGCTGATGCTCGGCTTCTCCCTGGCGCTCAGCGAAGAGGCGATGCGCGACTGGGGCTGGCGGCTGCCGTTCCTGGTCGCCGCCCCGCTCGGCCTGGTCGGCCTCTACCTCCGCTCCAAGATGGAGGACACGCCGGTGTTCCGCGAGGTGGAGATCGCCGGCGGCAAGGAGCCCACGCCGTCGGTGGAGCTGAAGGACCTGCTGGTCCGCTACTGGCGTCCGCTGCTGGTGATGGGCGGGCTGGTCGTGGCCCTGAACGTCGTCAACTACACGCTGCTCAGCTACATGCCGACCTACCTGGAGCGGCGGCTGGGCCTGACCACCCAGGAGGCGCTGGTCGTGCCCATCGTCGGCATGCTGTTCATGATGGTGCTGCTGCCGTTCGCCGGCGCGCTGTCGGACCGGCTGGGGCGCAAGCCCCTGTGGTGGTTCTCGCTGGTCGGCCTGTTCCTGCTGGTGATCCCGCTCTACCACCTGATGGCCGGCAGCCTGCTCGGCGCCGTCGTCGGGTTTGCGGCCCTCGGCCTGCTCTACGCGCCGCAGCTGGCCACCATCTCGGCGACCTTCCCCGCCATGTTCCCCACCCAGGTCCGCTTCGCCGGCTTTGCGGTCGCCTACAACGTCGCGACCTCGCTGTTCGGCGGGACCGCCCCGGCGCTGAACTCCTGGCTGATCGAGCGGACCGGCGATCAGCTGACGCCCGCCTACTACATGATGGGCGCCTGCGTGGTCGGCATGGTCGCCCTGCGGTTCACCGTCGAGACGGCCGGCGCCTCGCTGCGCGGGACCCATATCCCCGGCACCGAGGCGGCCCGGCGGGAGCTGGAGGCGCGGGGCGCGCCCGCCTAGGCGGCATGAAGAAGCCCCTCCGGCCTGGGGCCGAAGGGGCTCTTTTCAAACACAGCAGTGATCGGCCGGCGCGAGGCCGGCCGATGCGGCCTAGTAGCCTTGGATCCGCGCGTAGCGGTCGCGGTGGTAGGCCTGGTTGCCGAAGGCGGCTTCGGCGGCGCGGGCGCGCTTCAGGTAGAAGCCGGCGTCGTGGGCGTCGGTCATGCCGATGCCGCCGTGCATCTGGACCATCTCGTTGGAGACGAGGTGGAAGGTGTCGCCCATCTTGGCCTTGGCCAGGCTCACCAGCTCCGGCACGTCCGGGGTGTCGGCGTCGATGGCCTGGAGGGCCGCTTCGACGGCCGAGCGGGACAGCTCGAGGTCGGTGAACATCTTCGCCGCGCGGTGCTGCAGCGCCTGGAAGGAGCCGATCACCTGGCCGAACTGGACCCGGGTCTTCAGGTATTCGAGGGTGACCTCGAAGGCCTGGGTGGCCGAGCCGAGCATCTCGGCGGCGATGCCGGCGCGGGCGCGGTCGAGCACCTTCTCGAGCAGCGGATAGCCGTTATCCACTTCGCCCAGGACGGCGTCGGCGCCGACCTTGACGTTCTCGAAGGTGACGTTCGCCGCGCCGCGGCTGTCGGCCAGCGACAGGCGCTTCTTGGAGATGCCGGCCGCGTCCGCGGGAACCACGAACAGCGTGACGCCCTTGGCGTCGCCCGGAGCGCCGCTGGTGCGGGCCGAGACGATGTAGACGTTGGCCGCCAGGCCTTCGAGCACGAAGGTCTTCGTGCCGTTCAGGGTGTAGCCGTCGCCGCTCTTCTCCGCCTTCAGGGCGACCTTCTCCGGCGCGTGGTGGGCGCCTTCGTCGACCGCCAGGGCGCCGACCGCTTCACCGGCCGCGATCTTCGGCAGCCAGTTGGACTTCTGCTCTTCGGTGCCGCCCAGCACCAGGGCGCTCGCCGCGCCGAGGCCCGAGGCCAGCAGCGGGGAAGCGGTCAGGGTGCGGCCGAGCTCTTCCAGGATCAGGCCCATGGACAGGTAGCCGAAGTTGGATCCGCCGTACTCTTCCGGGATGATGACCCCGGCCCAGCCCATCTCGGCCATCTCGTTCCAGGCGTTGGCGTCGTAGCCAAGCTCGACGCCGCTGTCGCGCATCTTCCGGAACGCCGTGACCGGGCTCTTTTCCTGAACCCAGCTCTTGGCCGCGTCGCGCAGCATGCTCTGTTCTTCAGACAGGACCGCCATTTTCTCGTCTTTCCTCTCTTAAATCGTCGCGTCGCTTAATTGTGTTGGGTCAGATCCGGCAGACCCAGGATCCGCTTGGAAATGATGTTGTTCTGAACCTCTTGGGAGCCGCCGTAGATCGTGGTGGCCTTGCCGAACAGCCAGTTCCGCACCGCGGCCAGCTCTTCCTGAGTGAAGGCGTCGCCTTCCCAGCCGAGGCCCTGGTGACCCATGATCTCGAGGGTCAGCTCGGCCCGCTCCTGCAGGGTCTTGGTGCCGGCGTTCTTCATGATCGAAGTCGCGGCCGTGGGGCCCTGGTTCGAGCGGGCTTCCAGCATCGCGCGCAGGGCGGTCTGCTGGAAGGCGCGCATGTCCATGTCGTTGATGGTCACGCGGGTGCGCAGGTCGACATCGGCGATGCGGCCCTTCTCATCGACGCCCACGTACTCCTTGGCGAGCTTGGCGAGGCCGCGGCCGCCCATGCCGCCGCCGCCGGGACCGGCGCCCGACAGGCTGTTGCGCTCGTGCTGCAGCAGGCGCTTGGCGATGGTCCAGCCGCCGTTCAGCGGGCCGACCAGGTTTTCCTTCGGCACCTTCACGTCGGTGAGGAAGGTTTCGCAGAACGGGCTGGAGCCGGCGATCAGCTTGATCGGGCGGACTTCCACGCCGGGGGTCTTCATGTCGAAGAGGACGAAGGAGATGCCCTCGTGCTTCTTCGTCGTGTCGGTGCGCACCAGGCAGAAGCACCAGTCGGCCCACTGGGCGCCGGAGGTCCAGATCTTCTGGCCATTGACCAGGAAGTGGTCGCCCTTGTCCTCGGCCCGCGTCTGAAGGCTGGCGAGGTCAGAGCCGGCGCCCGGCTCGGAGAAGCCCTGGCACCAGGCGATCTCGCCGCGCACGATCGGCGGGATGTGCCGCTGCTTCTGTTCTTCGTTGCCGTACTCGAGCAGGGTCGGGCCGAACATCATCACGCCCATGCCGCCGATCGGGTTGTAGGCCCCCGCGCGCATCATTTCCTGCTGGACCACCCGCGCCTCGGCCGGGGTCAGGCCGCCGCCGCCGTACTGCTTGGGCCAGGTGGGGACGCCCCAGCCCTTCTCGCCCATGCGCTTGCGCCACAGGTCCTGGTCAGGCGTGGGCTGGACGCGCTCTTCGCGCATCGCCGGGTTGGGTCCGCCCTTGAGGGACGGGGGGAAGTTGGCCTCGAACCACTCCCGCGCCTCCTTGCGGAGGGCCTCGAGATCGCTGCCGCCGAAGTCGGCCATCAATAGCTCCTGAAAAGTCTCAATCGAAAACACCCAGTTACACCGGCCAAGCCGGCCGCTCCAGCCTGCCGTTGCGGCAGCGGCCGGAGCGGCCTGGCCGGTGCTCGGGCGCTACTGCTTCTGGGTCAGCTCGGGCAGGCCCAGGATGCGCTTGGTGATGATGTTGTTCTGGATCTCCTGCGAGCCGCCGAAGATGGTCGTCGCCTTCCCGGAGAGCCACTGACGCACGGTCGACAGCTCTTCCTTGGTGAAGTCGTCGCCTTCCCAGCCCAGGCCCTGGTGGCCCATGATCTCCACCAGCAGTTCGGACCGCATCTGGCCGATCTGGGTGCCGGAGTTCTTCATCACCGACGTGGTGGCGTTGGGGTTCAGGTTGCCCTTGGCCTCGGCCACCGCACGGGCGAGCGTCAGGCTGTGGGCCTTGGCGTCGATCATGTGGGCGGCGATGCGGCTGCGCAGGTCCAGGTCCGCGATGCGGCCCTTTTCGTCGACCCCGACGTACTTCTTGGCGATGTCCGCGACCGTGGCTTGGCCGCCGGTCATCCGCCCGCCGCTCTGGCCCGAGCGCTCGTGCTGCAGCAGGCGCTTGGCGACGGTCCAGCCGCCGTGCAGCGGGCCGACCATGTCGTTCTTCTCGACGCGGGCGTTGGTGAAGAAGGTCTCGCAGAACGGCGAGGAGCCGGCGATCAGCTTGATCGGGCGCACTTCGACGCCCGGCTGGTGCATGTTGATCAGCACGAAGGAAATGCCTTCATGCTTCTTGGTGTTGTCGGTGCGGACCAGGCAGAAGCACCAGTCGGCGTACTGGGCGCCCGAGGTCCAGATCTTCTGGCCGTTGACGACCCAGTGGTCGCCGGCGTCCTCGCACTTGGTCTGCAGGCTGGCCAGGTCCGAGCCGGCGCCCGGTTCGGAATAGCCCTGGCACCAGCGCAGCTCGCCGCGGACGATCGGCGGGATGTGGCGCTGCTTCTGGTCCTCGGTGCCGTACTCCAGAAGGGTCGGGCCGAACATCGAGGTGCCCATGCCCGCCACCGGGTTGTAGGCGCCGATGCGGTTCATCTCCTGCTGCAGCACGCGCGCCTCGGGGCCCGACAGGCCGCCGCCGCCGTACTGCTTGGGCCAGGTGGGCGCGCCCCAGCCCTTGTCCGCCATCGCCTGCTTCCAGCGCTTGCGGTCCTCGGTCTCGGTGGCCGGGCCTTCCTGGCCGTAGGTGTCCTCGCCCCGCAGGGACTTGGGGAAATTCTCTTCGAGCCAGGCCCGCGCCTCGGCGCGGAAGGCGTCCAAATCAGTGCCGCCGAAATCGGCCATATTGGAAATCCTCCAAAATCTTCTGCTCGTTGCCCGGCCAAATGGGCCGGATGGTCAGTTGGACTGGGTGGTGTCGGGAAGCCCCAGGATCCGCTTCGAAATGATGTTGTTCTGTACTTCGTAGGACCCGGCGAAGATAGTCGTGGCCTTGCCGCTGAGCCAACTGCGAACTGTGCTCCGCTCCAGCTCGCTGAAGGCGTCCCCCTCCCAGCCCAACCCCTGATAGCCCATCAGCTCGATGGTCAACTCCTGGCGCTGCTGGGTGATGACGGTGTTGGCGTTCTTCATGATCGAGGTGGCGGCCGACGGGCTCTGGTTGCCCTTGGCCTCGGCGATGGCGCGGTACTGGGTCAAAACGAAGGCATGCCGGTCGATGTCGTTGGCGGCGATGCGGCTGCGCAGGTCGACGTCGGCGATCCGGCCCTTCTCGTCCACGCCGATGTACTGCTTGGCCAGCTCCGCCGGGGTCGGGCCGGCCTCGCCCCGCGGGCGCGAGGAGCCGGAGCGCTCGAACTGCAGCAGCCGCTTGCCGACCGTCCAGCCGCCGTTCAGCGGCCCGACCATGTCGTTCTTCTCGGCCCTGGCGTTGGTGAAGAAGGTCTCGCAGAAGGGCGAGTGGCCGGCGATCAGCTTGATCGGCCGAACTTCCACGCCGGGCTGATGCATGTTGATCAGCACAAAGGAAATGCCCTCGTGCTTCTTGGTCGTGTCCGTACGCACCAGGCAGAAGCACCAGTCGGCGTACTGGGCGCCCGAGGTCCAGATCTTCTGGCCGTTGATCACCCAATGGTCGCCGGCGTCCTCGCAGCGGGTCTGCAGGGAGGCCAGGTCCGAGCCGGCGCCCGGCTCGGAATAACCTTGGCACCAGCGGATCTCGCCGCGCGAGATCGGCGGCAGGTGGCGGGCCTTCTGATCCTCCGTGCCGTATTCGAGGAGCGTCGGGCCGATCATCGCCACGCCCATGCCGGCCATGGGGTTGTAGGCGCCGATCCGGTTCATCTCGTCGGCCAGCACCACGGCCTGCGGGCCGGACAGCTCGCCGCCGCCGTACTGTTTCGGCCAGGTGGGCGTGCCCCAGCCCTTCTCGGCCATCGCCTGCTTCCAGCGCTTGCGGTCTTCGGTCTCCGACACCGGGCCTTCGCCGGGCGTCATGTCGTCCGCGCCGCGGAGGCTCTTGGGGAAGTTCTCTTCCAGCCACTGGCGGGCCTCGGCCCGGAACGTCTCGAGATCGGCGCCGCCAAAGTCCGCCATCGAAATTCCTCCACCTTTTTCGTTATTTAGGTGGGACTATAGCACAGAGGGGCGGGCGGCGGGAGTCTGGCTGGCTCTATAGTCAACAATGACCGCCCGGGGTGACAGGTAGCGCCTGCGGCGCAACCAGTCTCCGCCGGTGACTCGTTGGGCGCAGCCCTACCTGTCACCCGGCGCTGACGAGGCCGAGGATGTCCGCCGTCGGGCGGACGTCGCCGAACGAGCGGTAGACGGTCGTCAGGGTGGCGTTGTGCATGGCGTCGTTGACCGTCGCGCAGCCGTCGGCCGCCATGATCACCCGGTAGCCGAGCGTGCTCGCGTCGCGCACCGTGCTTTCACAGCAGACGTTGGTGACCGTGCCGGTGACGATCACGGTGTCGATCCCCAGCGCCTGCAGCCGCTCGTGCAGGTCCGAGCGGCCGGGGAAGAAGGCGCTGGCCGCGGTCTTCTCGCAGAACAGGTCGGCCGCATGCGGCTCGAGCTCGGGGGACAGGCGGCCGGGCAGGGCGCCTTCGCCGCCGGAGCCGGCGAACAGCTTCGCCACCGCCGGGCCGAAGAACTCGGCCGCATGGGCGGCGGAGCCGGGGTCGGGGGCCGGCGACACCCAGGCGATGGTCCCGCCCGCCGAACGCAACGCGGACGCCAGCGCGTTGATGTTGGGGATGATCCCCCGGCAGTAGGCGCTCTCGCGGGTGAAGAAGGGGACCATGTCGACCACGACCAGCGCGGCCCTGGCCGGCGCCAGCGCCTCGTAGGCGAAGAGCCGGCCGCGGCGGGCGAGCTGCCGGTCGTATTCCCGCTGCGGAATGGCCCAGTCGTGCAGCCGCCCGTCCATCGGCCCGCCTCCTTGTGGAAGCGGGATCAAAGCCGATTCGGGAACAAACGAGAAACGGCGGTGACAGGTAGAGCCGAGGCCCTACCTGTCAGGTCCACCTCAGCCCTTGCCGGGGTCCGGCAGGCCGAGGACGCGCTTGGCGACGACGTTGAGGTTGATCTCGCTCGTGCCGCCCTCGATGGAGTTGCCCTTCGAGCGCAGCCAGGCGCGGGTGGTCGCCAGCTCGTCGCGCTCGAAGCCCTCGCCCTCCCAGCCCAGGCCCTGGCCGCCCATGGCCTCGACCATCAGCTCGTTGCGGTCCTGGGCGATCTTGGCGCCGGCGTACTTCATGATCGAGGTGGCCGCGGACGGGCCCTGGTTCGCCTTGGCCTCGTCGGCCGCGCGGCGGACGGTGAGCTGGAAGCTCTTCGCCTCGATCAGGTGGTCGGTGATGCGGCGGCGCAGGTCCGAGTCGGCCAGCCGGCCGGTCTCGTCCAGGCCGACGTACTCCTTGGCCACCTCCTGCACGGTCTTGACCGCCGCCGGGGCGCCGATGTTGCCCCCGCCCAGGCCCGCCGAGATGTTGTCGCGCTCGAACTGCAGCAGGCGCTTGGCCACGGTCCAGCCGCCGTTCAGCGGGCCGAACAGCTGGTCCTTCGGCACCTTCACGTCGGTGAAGAAGGTCTCGCAGAACGGGCTGGTGCCGTTGATCAGCCGGATCGGGCGGACCTCGACGCCGGGCGTCTTCATGTCGATCAGCAGGAAGGAGATCCCCTCGTGCTTCTTGGTCGGGTCGGTGCGGACCAGGCAGAAGCACCAGTCGGCCAGGTTGGCGCCGCTGGTCCAGATCTTCTGCCCGTTGACCAGGTAGTGGTCGCCCTTGTCCTCGGCCCGCGTCTGCAGGCTGGCCAGGTCAGAGCCCGAGCCCGGCTCGGAGTAGCCCTGGCACCAGCGGACCTCGCCCTTGATGATGCCGGGCAGGTGCTGACGCTTCAGCGCCTCGGTCCCGTACTCGATCAAGGTCGGGCCGAACATCATCACGCCCATGCCGCCGATCGGGTTGCGGGCGCCGATGCGGGCCATCTCCTCGGCCAGCACGCGGGCCTCGCCGCGCGACAGGCCGCCGCCGCCGTACTCCTTCGGCCAGGTGGGCGTGCCCCAGCCCTTGTCGCCCATCGCCTGGCGCCAAGCGTCCCAGGCCGGGTCGAACTCGGTCGACATCTGCGCCTGCATCTGCCGGCGCGGATCGTTGCGCAGCTCCTGCGGGAAGTTCGCTTCCAGCCAGGTGCGGGCTTCCTGCCGGAAGGCCTCGAGGTCGGTTCCGCCAAAATCGGCCATGGACTCTTTTTCCCTATGACTTAATCGGGTCAGGCAGGCCGAGGACCCGCTTGGCCACCACGTTAATATTCACTTCCGAGGTGCCGCCCTCGATGGAATTGCCCTTCGAGCGGAGCCAGCCGCGGGTGGCGGTCAGCTCATGGCCCTTGAAGGCCTCGCCCTCCCAGCCCAGGCCCTGATGGCCCATGGCCTCGATCATCAGTTCGCTGCGCTCCTGGGCGAAGGAGGCGGCGGCGTACTTGATGATGGAGGTCGCCGCGGACGGGCCGCCGCCGGCCCGGCTCTCGGCCGCGCTGCGGGCGATGGTCATCTGCAGCGCCTGGAAGTTCATCTTGTTCTCGGTGATCCGGCGGCGCAGGTCCCAGTCGGCCACCCGGCCGGCCTCGTCGGTCCCCACGTAGGTCTTGGCGATCTGCCCCAGGTCGCCGGCCGCCCCGCCCGCGCCGCCGCCGCCGCCGAAGCCGCCGGAGATGTTCTGGCGCTCGTACTGCAAGAGGCGCTTGGCGATCTCCCAGCCGCCGTTCAGCTTGCCGACCATGTTCTCCTTCGGGACCTTCACGTCGGTGAAGAAGGTCTCGCAGAAGGGGCTCTCGCCGCTGATCAGCTGGATCGGCCGGGTCTCGACGCCGGGCGAGGACATGTCGATCAGCACGAAGGAGATGCCCTCGTGCTTCTTGGAGGTGTCGGTGCGCACCAGGCAGAAGCACCAGTCGGCCTTGTCGGCGTAGCTGGTCCAGATCTTCTGGCCGTTGATCAGCCAGTGGTCGCCCTTGTCCTCGCAGCGGGTCTGCAGGCTGGCGAGGTCGGACCCGGCGCCCGGTTCGGAATAGCCCTGGCACCAGCGGATCTCGCCCCGGACGATCTTCGGCAGGTGCTCCTTCTTCTGCTCTTCATTGCCGTACTCGAGGAGCACCGGGCCGAGCATCCAGATGCCGAACGAGGCCAGCGGCTGGCGGTAGCCGCCGCGCTGCAGCTCCTGCTCCAGCACCCGGGCCTGGGCGGGGGAAAGGCCGCCGCCGCCGTATTCCTTGGGCCAGGTCGGCGCGGTCCAGCCCTTCTCGGCGACGCGGCGCATCCACACGATGTGCGGATCCTCGCTGCCGGCGAACTTGCGGCCGCCCCAGATGGCCTCGGGATCGGTCTTGGGCCGGGGTTCCTTCAGCTCCGGCGGATAGTTGGCCTCGAGCCAGGCCTTCACCTCGCCGCGGAACGCCTCGAGGTCTGCACCGCCGAAGTCGGCCATCAAGGTCTCCTGTCTGCCGGTTTCCAGTCGCGCGCACCATAGCGCCCGGCGCCCTGAGGACAAGGGTTCCGAACGGCTGTTTGAGCCGACCGGGAGGGGGGCGTGTGGCGCCGCCGACGCACCCCGGCGGCGACACATCACCGACACAAACCCGTCGCCGATCCGAGACACAGTCCAGCTAGCTCCCGCCCACCTTTGAAGGGGACGGGATTCATGAAGCATCTGCTTCTCGCCGCCGCGGCGGCTTGCGCGCTCGCATCGGCTCAAGGCGCTGCGGCGCAGGACCAGGGGACCGATGTCGAGGAGCTGGTGGTCACCGCCCGCGCCGGCACGGCCGAACAGCGTCGGGTGGAGGCGAGCTACGCCATCACCGCGCTCTCCGAGGAGGCCTTGCGCCTGCAGTCGCCGCCGAGCGTGGCCGAGGTGCTGAAGAACGTGCCGGGCTTCTGGGTGGAGGCCTCCGGCGGCGTCGGCGGCGCCAATATCCGCGCCCGCGGCATCCCGATCGAGGGCTACGCCGCCATCGCGCTGCACGAGGACGGCCTGCCGATCCAGCACGACGGCGGGCTCGGATTCCTGAACACCGACTTCTCCGGCCGCTTCGACGAGACCGTCGAGCGGGTGGAGGTCGTGCGCGGCGGCCCGTCCTCGGTGTTCGCCTCCTATGCGCCGGCGGGGGTCGTCAACCTCATCACCCGCAAGGGCGGCGATACGTTCGAGGGCCTGATCAAGGGCGAGGTCGGCGACTACGGCTACGCCCGCGGCGACTTCTGGGTCGGCGGCCCGGTGGCCGGGTTCCGGATGGGCCTGGGCGGCTTCTACCGCAAGAGCGACGGGGTGCGGGACCCCGGCTTCACGGCCGACGAGGGCGGCCAGATCCGCTTCTCGGTTGGACGCGACTTCACCGGCGGCTCGGTCGACTTCAACGTCAAACACGTCGACGACAACACCATCTTCTACCTGCCCATTCCGCTGACCTTCGACGCCGACGGCGACACGGCTGGCATCCCCGGCTTCGATCCCAACTACGGCACGCTGGCCGGCCCGGAAACGAGCCGGCTCGCCCTGCGCACCAATCGCGGCCCGTTCGACTTCGACCTGACGCGGGGCTCGGACGTGAAGCTGACCCAGTACACCGTCGATAGCCGGTTCGAGATCGGCGGCGGCTGGGAGGTGCTGGAGAAGTTCCGCTACAAGACCGCCGACCTCACGCGCGCCGGCCTCTTCCCGAACACGCCGATCAGCGCGGCTTCGCGCATCACCCAGGATCTGGCCCGCGCCCCGGCCGCGCTCGGCGTCGTCGCCGGCCGCCTCACCTACCTCGACGGCGCCCCCTTCGACATCGCCGGCCAGAACGGCACCGGCCTGGTGATGGACGCCTTCGTCCGGCAGCAGGACATCACGCTCGACGAGTGGATCAACGACCTGCGCCTGCAGCGGCGCATCGACGTCGGCGGCCAGTCGCACGACGTGGCGCTGGGCGTCTACTTCGCCAGGGCCGAGGAGACCTTCCGGCAGGAAGGCGCGGCCGTGCTGATCGACGTGCGGGAGAACGCCCGGCCCCTGGAGCTGGTCGGCCTGAACGCCGCCGGCCAGGTGGTCGCCCGCTTCACCGAGAACGGCGTCTCGCGCTACGGCACCCAGTTCAACCACGCAGAAGGGGAGTCCACGACCTGGGCCCTCTACGCCTCGGACGAGTGGCGGATCACCGACAAGCTGCGGGTCGATCTCGGCGCCCGCTGGGAGCGGATCGAGCTCTCGGGCCGCAACGAGCGCAGCGCCACAATCAACCTGAACCAGTCGCCGACCTTCGCCGACGATCAGGCGATCAGCGGGAACGGGATCTTCGACCCGCTCGACCGGGACTTCGACGGCATGGCCGGGACCATCGCGGTCAACTACCAGTTCCAGCCGGACATCGGCGTCTTCGCCCGCTACACCCGCGCGTTCCGCCTGCCCTCGCTGGGCGACTTCCTGACCAACCCGACGCGAACCGATCCGCGCACCCAGAAGTTCAACCTCGCCGAGGCGGGCCTGAAGATCGAGCAGCCGAGCTACCGCTTCTATGCGGTGGCCTTCTACTCGGGCTTCGACAGCCAGAGCTTCACCGAGACCCGGTTCGACCAGGCGACGAACGCTTTCGTCAGCCGCACGGAATTCGCCTCCACAGACGCCTGGGGCCTGGAGCTGGAGGGGCTGGCCAGGCCGGTGGAGTGGTTCGACTTCGCGTTCAACGCCACCATCCAGGAGCCGCGCCTGGGCGACTTCATCTTCAACGAGCGGGTGGCGAAGGTGGCCGGCGCCTGCCCCGCGCCCACAGACGTTCCGACCTCCGGCTCGGACTGCCTGCGGCCGCGCGACTTCTCCGACAACCTGCAGATCCGCACGCCGCGGGTCAGCGGCCGCTTCACGCCGGGGCTCAACTTGCTGGACGGTCGGCTGCGCGCCGAGCTCGAACTGCAGTACTACGGCAAGCGCTACTCGGACCTGGCCAACAGCCTGGTCATCCCCGCCTACCACCTGTGGAACGCCCACGTGCGCTACCAGATCAACGACCAGCTGACGCTCTACGGCTACGGGACCAACCTGACGAACGAGATCGGGCTGACCGAGGGCAACCCCCGCGCGGGCCAGTTCATCTCCGGCGAGGCCGGGGCGCGCTACTACCTGGCCCGGCCGGAGCTTGGCCGCACCTTCCGCGTCGCGCTGCTGTACCGGTTCTGATGCTGAGGTCGGCGGTCAGGGTCTTCGTCGGCGCGGTCCTGGCCGCCGCGCTGGCGGCTGCGGCGCCCGCGCGCGCCGAGCCGGACCTCACCCTGCGCGGGACGATGACCGGGGCGGACCACCAGACGTACCGGGAGGTCCCGTTCCGGGTGCCGCGCGGCGTCACCCGGCTGACGGTGGAGTTCGAGTACACCGGGCGCGAGCAGCGCTCGGTGATCGACCTTGGCCTGCGCGATCCCCAGCGGTTCCGCGGCTGGAGCGGCGGGAACAAGGCGAAGTTCACCCTGGCCGAGACCTTCGCGACGCCGTCCTACCTGGCGGGGCCGCTCATCCCGGGCGAGTGGAGGCTGATCCTGGGCGTGCCGAACCTGCGCCAGGGGGCCCGCGCCGACTATGTGGCGAAGATCACCTTCGGCCGGGAAGGGGACTTCAAGGGCTTCGCCGAGGCGCCGCTGAGAGCAGGACCGGGGTGGTTCCGAGGCGACCTGCACCTGCACACCGGCCACTCGGACGGGGCGTGCGCCGACCGCTCGGGCGGGCGGGGGCCGTGCCCGCTCCACCTGACGCTGGAGGCCGCCGCGGCGCGGGGGCTCGATTTCGTCGCGGTCACCGAGCACAACGCCACCTCGCACCACCAGGCGATGGCCGAACTGCAGCCGCACTTCACAGACCTGCTGCTGATCCCCGGGCGCGAGATCACCACCTTCTACGGCCACGCCAACGTCTTCGGCTCGGTGGAGCCGCTGGACTTCCAGCTCGGCGGGCCGCGCGCGCCGAGCCTCGAGGCCATCCTCGACCAGGCCGAACGTGCGGGCGCGGTCGTCTCCATCAACCACCCGGCCATGCCGTCCGGGGAAATCTGCACGGGCTGCGGCTGGACGGCCAAGACCGACTACGGCCGGATCCAGGGCGTGGAGGTGGTGAACGGCGGAACCCTGGCCCAGACAGGCTCCGACGCCCTGTTCTCCGGCGTCCCCTTCTGGGAGGCCCGGCTCGATGAGGGGCGGCGGATCACCGCGCTCGGCGGTTCGGACAACCACGACGCCGCCAGGCCGGCCGGCCAGGCTTCGGCGGTGGGCGTGCCGACGACGGTGGTCTGGGCCGAGAACCTGTCGCAGCCCGCGATCCTCGCCGGCCTGCGCTCGGGCCGGGTGTTCGTGGACGTGGCGGGCGCGAAGGACCGGATCATCGACCTGACCGCCGCGGCCGACGGCCGGACCACGCCGATGGGCGGGGACCTGAGCGCGGCGGCCGGGGAGCTCGTGACCTTCGAGATCGCCGTGAAAGGCGCCGCCGGCGGCCGGCTGGTGCTCGCCGGACCCGCAGCAAGCAAGCTCGTCGGCGAGACGGGCGCTGCGTTGGGGGCGGACGAGACGCGGCGGCTGACCTGGACCAGCGACGGGGAACCTGGCTGGCTGCGAGCCGAGGTGCGGGGGCCGGAGGGCCAGCTCTGGCTGCTCGGCAACCCGATCTATCTCAACCGGAAGGCGCCCGGCCCGGCGCGCTGATCGCCCTTCAGGGGTTGAGCCAGGCGGGCGGCCCGGACGCCGCGGCGAGCAACGCCGAGCCCTCTGGCGTGATCGACCAGCCCTCCTGGCTGCGTACGGCCAGGCCGAGCTCGGTCAGCCGCCGCGCGTCGGAGATGTTGACGAACGGCACGGCTTCGCCGGCGTGCTTGCGCGCCAGGTTGCGCAGGGCGTGCAGCTGGCCCTCGGTCAGGTCGGACATGCGCAGGCCTTCGGCCCTAGCCCTTCTTGTGGGCCGGGTTGAAGAAGGTCTGGGCGGCGGGCGCGGCCTTCGGAGCCGGCTGCTTGGGCTTGCGGATTTCTTTGTTGGATCGCTTCTGGCCCTTGGCCATCGCTGTATTCCTTGAGTTAAACGGGCGAACACAACGTGTGTGTCTGCCCGGTGGACGCGGGCGAGCACCGTTTTCGTCGCCCTGCGTCAGAGAAAACGATTATCGCGCCGAAAACATAGTGCGGTCCACCGCTTTTGTTTTTCTTTTATCCTGAAGACATCGTCGCTGGCGCGCCTGCCGTCTGCTTCCCATCTATGGAACCGCAGCCGTGCGGGAGCGGCAGGAGATCCTCGATGCAAGAGCTTCGGAAGACGCCATTCCTCTCGCCCCGGAACGTGCCGCTGTGGGCCGGACTGGCGCTGGCGCTGATCGTCCTCGCCGGGGTGCTGATCGGGTCATGACCGCCGCCGAAGAAGACGCCCTGCGCCGCGAGAACGCCTATCTGCGCGACCGCGTCGCTCAGCTGCAGTCGGACCTGACGGACCTCTCCGCCGAGAACACCCGCCTGCAGCAGGAGCGCGAGCGGCTGCACGGCCGCTCGGCCTGGAGCGCGCCCAATCCCCTGGCCGGCGGGCAGTAGCCGGCGCCGCCAGGTCGCGTCAGCGTCCCGTCGTCACGCCCAGCAGGTTCACAACATGGACCAGCAGCAGCAGCGCCATGGCCGCGCTGGTCAGCATGATCGCCCGCCAGGGGATCAGCCGCGGGCCCTTGAACGGGTCCGGCTTGCGGGCGCCCCGCCAGCCGGCGAAGACCGCCAGGACCGCGGCGGCGGCGAGCAGGGCGAGGGTCAGGCCAAGGCTCATGCGGCCCCGTAGCGCACCCTGGGCGCCGTTCCAACCCGCCCGTCGGCCGGCGGCCTTAACCCTTCATTGACCATGTCGGCCGAGGGTGGCGTGGGCTCCGTCCACAGGCTCGCCGTCATCCACAGGTGATCGCCGCGAACGCAATATCTTGCGTCTTGGTCGCGTTTACACCCCAGGAATCGGTGGCTAGCGTCGAGAGTGGGGTTGGAGACGATTCGAAATGACGGCGGGGGCGCCCTGGAGCGTGAAGGGGATCGATCCAAAAGCCCGCGAGGTCGCCAAGGACCTGGCCCGCCGGTCGGGGATGACGCTCGGCGAGTGGCTGAACCGGATGATCCTCGAAGACGACCCGGAAGATGCGGTGACCAAGGCGCTGTTCGGCGAGCGCCCCGCGCGCCCGCAGCGGCCCGCCGTCGAGGCTCCGCCGTCCATCGCCCGCTTCGAGGCCGCGCCGAGCTCGCGTGAGGACATCGCCCGCGTCGCGCTGGCCCTCGACCGCCTCACCGACCACATCGAAGCGTCCGAAACCCGCACGGGCCTGGCCATCAGCGGCGTCGAGCAATCGGTGCGCGCCGCCCTTTCGCGACTGGAGCAGACCGAGCGGCAGCAGGCGGCGGTGGTCGCCCGGGTCGAGGACGCCGTCGACGAGATCCGCGCCGACCAGGCCAAGGTCCTCGACCGCGTCCGCCGCGTCGAGCAGGAGGCCGCCGGTCCCCGTTCGGCCGAAGCGCTTCGCGCCCTCGAGGCGGCGCTCTCCAAGGTCGCCGGCCGGCTGGACCAGAAGGACGATCGCGCCAAGGACCTGCTGAGCGCCGTCGAGGCCCGCATCCAGCGCCTGGAGGGCGGCGAGGTCGCCTCCACGGCGGTCGTCGAGGACAGCTTCGGCAAGCTCTCCGAACGCCTGGCGGACGCCGAGGGCCGCACGGCTCAGGCGGTGGAGACGCTGCGCGAGTCCTTCGCGGCTCTCGACGGGCGGCTGCGCGCCGTCGAGTCCGGCGGGGCCATCGATCAGCGGCTCGAGGAGCTGGCCGCTGCGCTCGGCAAGCGCCTGGAGGAGGCGCGGGGCGAGATCGCCGCCCAGCTGGCCGCCTCCGCCGAGGGCCGCTTCGACCGCATGGAGCGCAAGCTCGGCGAGATGGCCGAGCACGTGCAGGCCGCCGAACAGCGCTCGGCCCAGGCCATCCAGAAGATGGGCGAGGACCTGGCCGGCGTCGCGGGCTCCCTGACCCAGCGGGTCCAGGCCGCCGAGGCGGGCGCCGCCGCCGTCAGCGCCGAACTGGCCAAGATCGGCGACGGCCAGGCCGAAGCCC
The DNA here is from genome assembly GCF_042681205.1 of Phenylobacterium terrae. NCBI lineage: Bacteria > Pseudomonadati > Pseudomonadota > Alphaproteobacteria > Caulobacterales > Caulobacteraceae > Phenylobacterium > Phenylobacterium terrae. The sequence goes on along the minus strand of NZ_JBHUEY010000001.1, from coordinate 751,585 downwards.
TGGCCAAGCTCTCCACCGAGATCACCCGCATCTCCGAACGGCTCACCGAGCGGATCGCCAACGCCGAGCGGCGCAGCGCCCAGGCGATCGACGACGTGGGCGAGAAGCTCGCCAAGGTCTCCGACCGGCTCGGCGACCGGACCGACAAGGTCTCCGAGGAGCTCTCCGAACGCATCCGCGCCAGCGAGGAGCGGACGGCCAAGCTGCTCGAGGAGGCGCGGGAGAAGATCGACCAGCGCATGGCCGAGGCCCAGAAGCGTCTCGCCGACCAGGCCGCGGCCGCCGCGCCGCCGGCCGCGCCGGTCCCCGACCCGCAGCTCCCGCCCGCGGAGTCCCTCGACGAGCCGCTGGCGGGCGCCGAGCCGTTCGCCGCCGCCCGCAGCCTGTTCGGCTCGGCCTTCCCCATCGCCCGCCCCGATCGGGCCGCGCCGGAGCCCGCGTTCGACGAGGCCGACTTCGAAGCCGCCGACGGCTTCCCCCCGGCGGGCCGCGCCGCCTCCGAGGGGCTGGCCCCGGCCGAGCTGGCGGCGGACGAGCCGGCCGCGCCCGACCCGCTCGACGAAGTGCTTTCCGCCCTGGACGCCGAGCCGCCGGCCGAAGCCGCGGCGGACCCCGACGCCGAGCTGCTGAAGCCGCCGGCGCTGGAGCCGGCGCCCGCCTTCGACGCCGAACCGGCCGCCGCCGCCGCGCCGCCGCTGGAGGATCCCTTCCAGGCGCCGTCCGCCGAAGCGCAGATCTGGCCGCGTCCCGAGCCCCGCCGGCTGGACGACGGCTTTGACGACGAGGGCGAGGCGCCGCCGGCCGCAGAGCCCGCGAAGGCCGAGACCGACCCGCCGGCCGTGGCCGGAACCGACGCCGCCGAGGGCGACGACCTGTTCGGGGCCAGGGCCGAGCCGCCGCCGCCGCTGGAGCGGCTCTCGGCCCGCGAACTGATCGAACAGGCCCGCGCCGCCGCGCGCGCCTCCGCCGCCGGCCAGAAGCCCGGCAAGGCCAAGGAGGAGGAGGGCTCCAAGCTGTTCTCCGGATTCACCGTCGCCAAGAAGCGCCGGGCGGGCGGAACGCTGCCCACGGCCGTGCTGGTCGCCGGCGGCATGGCCGCCGCCGGCCTGTCGATCAGCGGCCTCGTGCTGCAGTCGGGCGAGATCCAGAAGGGCGCCGAACAGGCCGAGATCGCCGCCCAGGGGGTCGAAGTCCCCGAAGCCGCCGCCCCCAAGGCGCCGCTCGCCGCCGTCGCCCTTTCGCCGAAGAAGCTGACCGAGAGCGCCCCCCCGGCGTCCTCGGCGCCGTCCGACGTCGACCTCGAGGCGCTCTACGCCGAGGCCGCCCAGGCGCTCGACGGGGGCGACGCCTCGGGGCTGGACAAGCTGAAGCAGGCCGCCAACCTCGGCCATGCGCCGGCCCAGTTCTATCTGGCCAAGCTCTACGAAGCCGGCCGCTCGGGCCTGAAGCAGGACCTCGCCGAAGCCCGCCGCTGGACCGAGCGCGCCGCCCAGCGCGGCGAGCGCAAGGCCATGCACAACCTAGCCCTCTACTACTTCGAAGGCACGGGCGGGCCGAAGAACACCACCACCGCCGCCCAATGGTTCCAGCGGGCCGCCGAGATGGGCCTGGTGGACAGCCAGTACAATCTGGGCCGCCTGCACGAGGAGGGCATCGGGGTCCCGCAGAACGCCGCCGAGGCCTACCGCTGGTACCTGATCGCCGGCCGGGCCGGAGACGCCGAGTCCCGCGCCAGCGCCCAGCGGGTGAAGGCCCAGCTTTCGGCCGAGGCCCGCGTCGTGGCCGAGAAGTCGGCGGCCGCGTTCCGCGCCGCGACGCCCAGCCTGGCCGCGGGCGGCGACAAGGCCACCGTGGCCATGGCCCAGAAGGCGCTCTCCCGCCTGAACTACTATCAGGTCCTCGGCCCCGCGGACGGCGTGGCCTCCCCGGCGCTCAGAATGGCCATCGCCGCCTACCAGCGTGACCAGGGACTGCCCACCACGGGCGAGCTCGACTCCCTGACCGTCTCACGCCTGGCCGTCTACGCGCGCTGAGCCGTGCCCCCCTTCCTGTCCGCATGGCGCTGCGCGGATTCCGAGCCCGGCGATTGAGCCGTGGACATCTACCTCCCCATCGCCGAAGTCTCGGTGAATGCGCCGCTGCTGATCGCGCTCGGCGCGGCGGTGGGCTTCATCTCCGGGTTGTTCGGGATCGGCGGGGGGTTCCTGATGACCCCGGTGCTGGTCTTCCTCGGCATTCCGCCCGCCGTGGCGGTGGCCAGCGAGGCCAACCACGTGGCGGCCTCCTCGACCTCCAGCGTGATCTCCTACACGCGCCGCCGGGCTGTGGACTTCCGGATGGGCGGGGTTCTGGCGGCCGGCGGCGCGGTCGGCTCGTTCCTGGGCGTCGAGGTGTTCCGGTGGCTGCGGCTGCTGGGGCAGGCGGACCTGGTCGTCTCGCTGTCCTACCTGATCTTCCTGGGCGTGATCGGCGGGCTGATGCTGACGGAGTCGCTGGGCTCCATCCTGCGCCGGCGGCGGGGCGAGCCGCCCAAGCCGCGGCGCGACCGCCGGCCGCCCTGGCTCTACGGCCTGCCGTTCAAGGTCCGCTTCCCACGTTCGCGGCTCTACATCAGCATTCTGCCGCCGATCGTCCTCGGCGTGTTCGTCGGCGTGCTCTCGGCGATCATGGGGGTCGGCGGCGGTTTCGTGCTGGTGCCGGCGATGGTCTACCTGCTGCGCATGCCGGCCGGGGTGGTGGTGGGCACCAGCCTGTTCCAGATCATCATCACCACCTCTCTGACCAGCGTGCTGCAGGCCGGCCGCAACCAGACGGTGGATGTGGTGCTGGCCACCATGCTGCTGGCCGGCGGGGTGCTGGGCGCCCAGTTCGGCGCCCGGGCCTCGATGCGCTTCCGGGCCGAGGAGCTGCGGGCCCTCCTGGCGCTGATCGTGCTGATCGTCGGCCTGAAGATGGGGCTCGACCTCTTCATCCGGCCCGAGGATCCCTTCGTGCTGATTTCGGGGGGCGGGTGATGGCCGTGCCCATGGACGAGCCGCCGGCCGCGGTCTCCGCCGCGCTCACCGAGACCAACATCAAGGTGACCTCCAGCTTCCGCGGCGCGCGGATCGTGCTCTACGGCGCGGTGTTCAACCCGGACACCCGGCCCGCCGACGTGGTGGTGCTGGTGCGCGGGCCCGAGCAGCCGATCCGGATCGCCCGCAAGACGCGGGTCGCGGGCCTGTGGGTCAACAGCCGCCCGGTGGTGTTCGAGGGCGCGCCGGGCTTCTACCGGGCCGCCTCCACCCGGCCGCTGCGCGACATCGCCACCTTCGGCGTGCTGCGCAGGCTCGGCGCCGGCGTCGACCACCTGCCGATCAACGCCCCCGAGGAGGAGCGCATCGAGACCCGCTACGGCGTCCGCGACGTGGTCGTCAGCCGCCTGGGGGCGGACTACGGCCAGTGGCGCCAGGCGGTCATGCGGCTGAAGGAGAAGAGCCGCCTCTACGCCGAGGACGATCGCGGCGTGCAGTTCGTGGACCGGGGCCTGTTCCGCGCCGAGATCGACTTGCCCACGGCCGCCCCCATCGGCGAATACCGGGCCGACATCATCCTGTTCGAGGACGGGCGCCCGGTCGCCAGCCGCAGCCGCACCCTGACCGTCCAGAAGGCGGGCGTGGAGCGGGCCCTTTACGTTTTCGCGCGGGAGAGGCCATGGTTGTACGGCCTGGCCTCTGTCGCTATCGCCCTGTTGGCCGGTTGGGCGGCCTCCGTCGTGTTCCGAAGGACTTGAGCGCATGGAAGCCGAGACCTCCGCCCCGCTGCCGTTGTGGATCATCGCCATCGCCGCGCTGTCGCCGTTCCCGATCTCGGCGGCGGTCTACGCCTACGGGCCCGGGCATTTCGCGGACGAGGCCCTGACGGTGATCCTCACCTGGTCGGCGATCGTCATGAGTTTCGTCGGCGGGGTCCGCTGGGGCCTGGAGACCTCCCGCGAGACGCCGCGCACGGCGCGCCTGGCCAGCTCCATCGTCGGCCCGGTGTTCGCCTGGGTGCTGATCCTCGCCCGCGGCCGCTGGCCCGAGACTTGGCTGCTCTGCGGCTTCCTCTCGGCCTTCCTGATCCAGTGGCTGTTCGATCACACCGCGCCCGACGTCCCCACCCGGTGGCCGCGCCTGCTGACGGTGCTGACCCTGGGGGCGGGCCTGTCGCTGGGCATCGCGCTCGAGCAGGCGCTGCGGCTGTAGACCTCTCCCCCCGCTTCGCAGGGGGAGAGGTCAGTCCGTTCTGAGACTCTTCCAGCCCACCGCGTGCACCCGCCCGGCGCCGAGCGCCGCGGCGATGGGCGTGCGCGCGAACATCCCCGCGAAGGCGGCGTCCCGGACGTTGAGCCCGCCGGCGTAGGCGCCGAAGGCGGGGAGGATCGCCCGCTCGCCGTCGGTGACGAAGCAGCGCCGGCGCACCACGCCGCCGGCGGCGGCCACCTTGGCGCAGGGGTGCAGGTGGCCGGCGAGCTCTCCGAGCCGCGGGCCAGCCAGCGGCTCGTGGCGCAGGGTGAGATCGCCGAGAGAGAGCGTCTCGACCGGCTCGCCCGGCAGCTCCTGCGGTCCGTCGGCGTCGTGATTGCCGATCACCCAGATCAGCGTGCGCCCGGCCGCCAGCAGGCGAAGGCGGGCGGCCTCGCTGGGGGCCAGACGCTCCTCGGAGCGGCGGTCGTGGAAGGTGTCGCCCAGGAAGACCAGCACCTTGGGCCGCATCGTCGCGACCTCGAACTCCAGCCGTCCGAGGGTCTCGCGGGTGTCGTAGGGCGGCAGCAGCTGACCGCGGGCCGCATAGGACGAGCCCTTCTCCAGGTGCAGGTCCGAGACGATCAGCGCCTCCTCCTCGTCGATCCACATCGCCCCGCTGGCGCGCAGCACCACGTCCGTCCCGGCGATCCGGGTGCGCAGGCCGCCGCACGCGGCGGGGGCGTAGTCGTATCGGAGGGCGGCGGTCATGCGATGGCTTCGGCGATCAGGTCTTCGGCGGCTTCGGCCAGGATAAGCTCGCCCGCCGAGCCCGGCGACCGCTCCTTGCCGATCTCCAACAGGATCGGCACCGAGAAGGGCGACAGGTGGTCGAGGTGGGAGGCGCGGATCCGGCCGCGGATCCGCTGCAGCATCGCCCCCAGCCGCGCCACGTCGATGAGGCCGGTCGCCGCATCGGCCCGGGCGCAACGCAGCAGCAGGTGGTCCGGCTCGTGCCGGCGCAGGACGTCGTAGACGAGGTCGGTGGAGAAGGTGATCTGCCGGCCGCTCTTCTGCTCGCCCGGGAAGCGCCGCTCGATCAAGCCGGCGATCAGCGCGCAGGCCTTGAAGGCCCGCTTCATCATGAAGCTTTCGGCCAGCCAGTCCTCCAGGTCGTCGCCCAGCATGTCCTGGGCGAACAGGTCTGCGTAGTCGAGGCCGTCCATCGGCCGCAGCGCCCAGATCGCCATCGCATAGTCGTTGCAGACGAAGCCCAGCGGCGCCGCGCCCGCCCGCTCCAGCCGACGGGTCAGCAGCATGGCGAGCGTGGTGTGGGCGAGGCGCCCCTCGAAGGGGTAGCAGACCAGGAAGTGCCGCTTCCCGTGCGGGAAGGTCTCCAGCAGCATCTCGTCCTCGGCGGGAATCGTCGAGCGGTCGCGCTGGATCTCCAGCCACTCGCGCACGTCGCCGGGCAGGACATTCCAGTGCTCCGGATTGGACATCATCCGGCGCACCCGCTTCGCCAGGAAGGTGGAGAGGGCGAATTTGGAGCCGCCCCAGGACGGCATCTTCGGGTCCTTGGCCCCGCCCGGGCGGACCAGCACGTCCATGCCGGTGACCGCCACCAGCTCCCAGACCCCGCCGGCGAACACGAAGGTGTCGCCGGGCTCCAGCATCTCGAGGTAGCCCTCCTCGACCTCGCCGATCTTGCGCCCGGCCGTCCCGCGCCGGCCGGCCAGCCGCACCGCCAGCATGGCCGGCGAGACGATGGCCCCGACGTTCAGCCGGTGGCGCTGGGCGATCTGGGCGTTGCGCACCTTCCAGAGGCCGTCCGGCCCCTTCACGATCCGGCGGAAGCGGTCGTAGGTCTTCAGGGCGTAGCCGCCGGTGGAGACGAAGTCGACGACCGCCTCGAAATCCTCCCAGGAGAGGTCCCGGTAGGGCCCGGCCGAGCGGACCTCCTCGTAGAGGGCCACCGCATCGAACGGCTCGGAGCAGGCGCAGCCCATCACGTGCTGGGCCAGCACGTCGAGGGCGCCGATGCGGGGCGGGTCGCCGTCCAGGGTGTTCTCGGCGATCGCCTCGCGGGCCGCCTGGCACTCCAGCATCTCGAAACGGTTGGCCGGCACGAAGAGGGCGCGGCTGGGCTCGTCCAGCCGGTGGTTGGCCCGTCCGATCCGCTGCACCATCCGCGAGGCGCCCTTGGGCGAGGCGAGCTGGATGACCAGGTCCACGTCCCCCCAGTCGATGCCGAGGTCGAGGGTCGAGGTGCAGACGACGGCGCGCAGTTCGCCCCTGGCCATCGCCGCCTCGACGCGCCGGCGCTGCTCGGCCGCCAGCGATCCGTGGTGCAGGGCGATGGGCAGGGCGTCCTCGTTCAGCCGCCACAGCTCCTGGAAGGCGAACTCGGCCTGGAAGCGGGTGTTGACGAAGATCAGCGCCGTGCGGCTGCGCTTGATGACCTCGTAGACCTCGGCCATCGCGTGCTGCGCCGTATGCCCGGCCCACGGCACGCGGCCCTCCGACAGCAGCAGGTCCACCACCGGCTCGGCGCCCTTGGGCCCGAGGACGAGGTCGATTTCCCCTTCTCCTTCCCCCTTGCGGGAGGGGGACCGCGAAGCGGTGGAGGGGGCCTGAGCCTCTCCGGCGTCGGCGGCGAGGCCCCCTCCACCACGCTTCGCG
>NZ_JBHUEY010000001.1:678177-744674 GCF_042681205.1 Phenylobacterium terrae | reverse complement strand
CACCCTTCGGGTGGTCCCCCTCCCCCAGAGGGGGAGGAGAGTGGCAGGCCATCCACCGCTTGATCACCTGCGGATCGTCCACCGTCGCGGAGAGGCCCACCCGGCGCATGTTCGGCGCGAACTGTTGTAGGCGGGCCAGGTCCAGCGCCAGCAGGTCGCCGCGCTTGGAGGAGTGCAGGGTGTGGATCTCGTCCAGGATCACGCAGGACAGCTGCTCGAAATAGGCCCGCGCGCCCTCCCAGGCGCAGAACAGCGCCAGCTGCTCGGGCGTGGTCAGCAGGATGTCCGGCGGGTGCACCCGCTGGCGCTGGCGGCGCGAGACGCCGGTGTCGCCGGTGCGGGACTCGGCGGTGACCTTCAGCCCCATCTCCACGATCGGGGCCATGAGGTTGCGCTCCACGTCCACCGCCAGCGCCTTCAGCGGCGAGATGTAGAGGGTGTGGACGCCGCGCGGCGCGTTGGCCGGCGGCCGCTGCGACAGCTCGATCAGGCTCGGCAGGAAGCCCGCCAGCGTCTTGCCCCCGCCGGTGGGCGCGATCAGCAGGGCGTCCCGGCCGGCCAGCGCCCGCTCCACCATCGCCAGCTGGTGCGCCCGAGGCGCCCAGCCTCTACGGGCGAACCAGTCGGCGAAGGCCGGCGGCAACAGGTCGGGCGCAGGGGCGGCGGCTTCGGCCATCGCCTCGCCTATAGCATGTTCCCGTTCCGTTTCACGCCCGGGATCAGCTCGCCAGCCACCGCGACCAGTCATGCATGTCACGGTAGCCGCCGAACACCGCGCCAAGGCCACGCGTGACGGCGCCGGGATAGACGGACATGTGCGTCTCTCCCTCGAACACGTGCATCGCGACATCGAGATTGGGATAGCCGCGCGATCTTAGGAGGGCGTCCAGCTTGTAGAGGTTCGAGACGAAGCCCTGGCGCGGGTCGTGCGCCTCTTCGAGGCCGCCTGAGGCGAGGAAGAGGTGCGCCGGCAGGTCCGAGCGCCCCGCCGCATGTTCCGCCTCGATTTCCAACAGCTTCCCGTCGCCCCAATAGATCGCGGGGCTGATCGCAATGCAGCGCTGGAAGGTCGCCGGCTTGGTGAAGAGCGCGAAGAGGGCGAAGAGTCCGCCGAGCGAGGCGCCGACCACCGTGCTGTCCTGCAGATCGACCGGGAAGCGAGCCGCGATGAACGGCTTCAGTTCGTCCTCTATGAAGGTCAGGAAGTCCGCGGCGCCGCCGCAGGGCAGGGCCGCGTCGCCCGCCTGCGACTGGTAGAGCCGATCCTCGCAAGGCGAGAGGTCCCTGAGGCGCAAGGCCGCCCACTGCGCCTCGTCCTCTGGCCGACTGAAGTGATAGCCGATCCCGATCACCAGCGTCGGCGGCATCGGGAACGGGCCGGACTGGATGGAACGGGCCGCCGCCGCAGCCATCCCGAAGGCGTGATTGCCGTCGAGCACAAACACCACCGGGAGCCGCTGGCCGGCCGCGATCGGCGTCGGCGGCCACGCGACTTCAATGAGAAAATCCTGGTCCACGATCCGTGACCGAAGTCGGAAGGCGCTGCTCCAGGAGACGCGGCAAGGGCCGAGGTCTTCGAACTCGGCGTCGGGGCTGCGGGGCATCAGGCGTCCTTTGCTGTGAATGAAGACGCGGACGACAAGCCCTCCTCTCGCGAGGGCGGTCGCGTTGCACTGATGGAGAAGGATCGGGAGAACTACAGCGCAGGCTCTGCGCCGCCAATTCTTGAACTTGACTATTTAGAGGCCATCTCTTGAGGGGCGAGGCGGCGAACTGGCCCCTACCCGCGCGGCGGCTCGAACAGCTCGATGAGATTGCCCGACGGGTCCTCCAGCAGAATCTGGCGCCCGCCGGCGCCCTGGACGATGTCGCTGCGGAAGCTCGCCCCGCGGCCCCGGAGCTGTTCGACAAGGCCGTCCAGGTCGTCCGTCTCGATTTGGATGCGGTTCCAGCCGCCCGCCTCGGGGGCGCGGCCCTGGGCGTCCGAGGCGCCCGCACCGCCAGCGCCCGGCTTGTTCATCAGCAGCTGCAAGTCGCCGCGCGAAACGGCCGCGAAGCCCGAGCCGAAGTGCATGTCGACCTTGAATCCGAGCGCCTCGGTGTAGAAGGCCACCGCGGCGTCCGCGTCGTGGACAATGTAGCGGACCTTGACCGGCATCGCGCTCTCCCGCTGTCCCGGCGGCCACGAGACGCCCGCCAAGCGCGGCTGTCAACGCCGCTGCGGGCCATGGACGCACGCGGTGACGTTCTCGTTCCGTTTCGGTCCAAACGGGGGTAGGAGACTCGGCGTGAACGCCCTCTCGCCCGCCCTGGAGCTTGCGCCCGCGCTGGTGGTCCTGCCGGGACCCCGCGCCGCGGTGGCCCATGCCGGCGCCGCCGAGATGGTCCGGCCGCCCGAGGCGCGGGACCTGCTGGAACAGGGACGGGTGCTGCTCGCCCATGCGGCCATGACCTCGCGCCGGCTCGGGCTGCAGGCGCCCGCCAGGTCGCCGCGGATCTTCGACGCCTTGGAGCTCTTCGCCTTCGTCCGTCCCGCGCAGTTCTGCGCCCCCTCGGCGGCCGGCCTGGCGCTGGCGCTCGGCATGCCGGAGCCGAAGGGCGCCGCGCACCAGGCCCAGGCGCTGATGCAGGCCTGCCGGATCCTGCTGGAGGAGCTGGCCCTGACCCCGCAGCCGAGCCGGGAGGAGGCGCTGGCCGTCGCCGAGACCCTGGCCCGCGCCGGCTGGGCCTGGGGGCCCGCGGCCATCGGGGCGCTGCGCGCCGCGCCGGTGGGCAACGCCTTCCGCGGCTCGGGCCTCGACGTGTGGACCCGCATCCCGGAATGGGAGGACCAGGCCCCGCCCGGGGAGGCCGGCTCCAAGCCCATCGAGCCGGAAGGCGCGGCCGTGCGGCTGAAGGCGCTGCTGCACCAGGCCGGCCTCGACGAGGCCCGCCCCGCCCAGGCCGAGTTCGCCGTCGAGACGGCCTACGCCTTCCAGCCCCGCGAGCGCGAGGGCGAGCCGCGCATGGTGCTGGCCGAGGCCGGCACCGGAGTCGGCAAGACGCTCGGATACCTGGCGCCCGCCTCCCTGTGGGCCGAAACCAACGGCCCGGCCGTGTGGGTCTCCACCTACACCCGCGCCCTGCAGCGGCAGATTGAGCGCGAGAGCGCCGCCATCTTCCCGGATCCCAAGGTGCGCGGCCGCAAGGCCGTGGTCCGCAAGGGCCGCGAGAACTACCTGTGCCTCCTGAACCTGCAGGATGCGGTCAACACCGCCCAGCTCGGCGGGACGGACCTGGTGGGCCACGCCCTGGCCGCCCGTTGGGCGCGGGCGACGCGCGACGGGGACATGACCGGCGGCGATTTCCCGGCCTGGCTGCCCAGCCTGTTCGCCATCGCCCCTGCGGCGCAGGCGAGCCCGCAGAACCTGGTCGACCGGCGCGGCGAGTGCGTCCACGCCGGCTGCCCCCACTACCGCGCCTGCTTCGTCGAGAAGGCGATCCGCGGCTCGCGGCGGGCCGACCTGGTGATCGCCAACCACGCCCTGGTGCTGACCCAGGCCGCCTTCGACCGCGCCCGGGCGGCGCGCGGCTCCAAGGCCGACGGCGAGACGACCCACCTGAAGCGGATCGTGTTCGACGAGGGCCACCACCTGTTCGACGCGGCCGACAGCGCCTTCGCGGCCGCCCTCTCCGGCGCCGAGGCCGCCGAGATGCGCCGCTGGATCCGCGGGCCCGAGGGGCGCGGCCGCCGGGGCCGGGGCCTGGAGGCGCGGCTGATGGAGGTGGTCGGCGACCACGAGTTCGCGGCCCAGTCGCTGATCGAGGCCACCCGCGCCGCCGCCGTCCTGCCGGGCGAGGGCTGGTCGGGCCGGATCGCGCCCGCCACCGGCGAGGTGAACCCCATCGGGCCGATCGAGCGGTTCCTGGTGGCGGTGCTGGAGCAGCTGCGGGCCCGCGCCGCCCCCTCCGAAGTCGGCATGGAGTGCCAGGCCAGACCCGCCATCGACCTGGTCCGCGAGAGCGCCCGGGAGGCCGCCGAGGCCCTGGGCCGCATCGAGGCGCCTCTGCTGGCGCTCGCCCGCGCCCTTGAGGACCTGCTGGACGAGGAGGCCGCGACGCTGGCCCCCGGCGACCGGGCGCGGATCGAAGGCGCCCTGCGCGGCCTCGACCGGCGCGCCCGCATGACCCTGCCGGCCTGGCGCTCGATGCTGCGGGCCATCGACGAGGACGCCGAGGACGACCCGGACTTCGTCGACTGGTTCGACGCCACCTTCCTCTACGGGCGGGTGGTGGACGCCGCCTGCCGGCGCCACTGGGTCGACCCCACCGAGCCGCTGACGCACGCGGTGATCGCGCCGGCGCACGGGGTGCTGGTGACCAGCGCGACGCTTGCCGACCCGACGCTAGACGATCCCTTCGCGCTGGCCGAGATGCGCACCGGCGCGGCCCGCCTGCCGGATCGGCCCAAGACCATCCGCCTGAGCTCGCCGTTCGACTACGCCGCCAACGCCCGGGCGCTGGTGGTCACCGACGTGGCCAGGGACGATCCGCGGCAGATCGCGGCGGCGATGCGCGAGCTGTTCCTGGCGGCTGGCGGCGGGGGCCTGGGCCTCTTCACCGCCATCCGGCGCCTGCGGGCCGTGCACGAAAAGATCGCAGCTCCCTTGGCCGACAAGGGCCTGGCCCTCTACGCCCAGCACGTCGACCCGCTGGAGGTCGGCGCCCTCGTCGATATCTTCCGGGCCGAGGAGGACGCCTGCCTGCTCGGCACCGACGCCGTCCGTGACGGCGTGGACGTGCCGGGCCGCTCCCTGCGCCTGCTCGTCTTCGACCGCGTCCCCTGGCCGAGGCCCGACATCCTCCACAAGGCCCGCCGCACCCGCTTCGGCGGCAAGGGCTACGACGATGCGGTCGCAAGAGCCCGCATCGCCCAGGCCTTCGGGCGGCTGATCCGCCGGGCCGACGACAAGGGCGTGTTCGTGATGCTCGACGCCGCCGCGCCTACGCGCCTGTTCTCCGGCCTGCCAGAGGGCGTGACGCTCCAGCGCGTCAGCCTGGTCGAGGGCATCGAGACGATCGCGGAGTTCCTGAAGAAGGACGCATCGGCGCAGAGCGCCTGAAACCTCCCCGTCATCCCAGCCGAAGAGCCGGGACCCAGGGCCCCGGAGTCTGGGTCCCGGATCGGCCTTGCGGGCCGTCCGGGATGACGAAGAGCCTAGACCACCCCCGCCACGTGCAGCGCCACGCCCGCCGCGGCGCAGGCCAGCAGCAGAGGGATCACCCCGACCTTGAACCGGAAGGCGGCGACGGCGGCGGCGAGGGAGAGCAGGAGGCTGGCCCAGTTCACGCTCGCCAGCACGGGGACGTCCAGGCTCAGCGGGCCCGCGCCGACCTCCAGCACCTCTCTGAACACCACGTGCAGGGCGAACCAGACGGCGAGGTTGAGGATCACGCCGACCACCGCGGCGGTGATGGCCGCCAGCGCCGCGTTCAGCGCCTTCGCCCCGCGCAGCGCCTCGACGAAGGGCGCGCCGAGGAAGATCCACAGGAAGCAGGGGGTGAAGGTGACCCAGGTGGTGAGGACGCCGCCGAGGATCCCGGCCGCCAGCGGGTCGAGGCCGGTCGCGCCCCGGTAGGCGCCCATGAAGCCGACGAACTGGGTGACCATGATCAAGGGACCCGGCGTCGTCTCGGCCATGCCGAGGCCGTCCAGCATCTCGCCAGGCCTGAGCCAGCCGAAGGTCTCCACCGCCTCCTGCGCGACGTAGGCCAGCACGGCGTAGGCGCCGCCGAAGGTCACCACCGCCATCTTCGAGAAGAAGACCGCGATCTTGCTGAAGACGTTGTCCCAGCCGAGCAGCGTCCCCAGCCCCAGCACCGGAACCAGCCAGAGGAGCAGCAGGACGGCCCCGATGCGGAGCGCCCAGGCGAGGTTCGGCCGGGCGTGGTCGGGCGTCTCCTCGCCCAGCAGGGTGTCGGCGTCGTCCACCTGGGTCGCCGCCTTCGGCCCGTGCCCGCCGCCGGCCTGGAAGGCGGCGAGCCCGGCGCGGCCGCCGACGAAGCCGATGACGGCGGCGGCGAGGATGATCAGCGGGAAGGGGGCGTCGAAGGCGTAGATGGCCAGGAAGGCCGCGGCGGCCAGGGCGATCATCACCGGGTTGCGCAGCGACCGGCTCCCGACCCGGATCACCGCCTGCACCACGACCACCAGCACGGCGGCCTTCAGTCCGAAGAACAGCGCGCTGACCGGCCCGAGCTGGCCGTAGAGGGCGTAGAGGATGCTGAGGGCCATGATGGCCAGGAAGCCCGGCAGCACGAACAACGCGCCCGCTGCGAGCCCGCCGGCCGTCCGGTTCATCAGCCAGCCGATGTAGATGGCCAGCTGCTGGGCCTCGGGGCCAGGCAGCAGCATGCAGTAGTTGAGGGCGTGCAGGAACCGCCGCTCGCCGAGCCAGCGCTTCTCCTCCACCAGGATGCGGTGCATCACCGCGATCTGGCCGGCCGGCCCGCCGAAGCTCAGGGCCGCGATGCGCGCCCAGACGCGCACGGCCTCGCCAAAGGGCACGAGCCCTTGCGACGGGTTCGAAGTGGTGGCGTTCTCCACGGCCTTGCCGACATCCATGCTCGCGCTCCCAGCCCCGCCGCGGGCGGCGGGCCGTTGGAGCGGGTCTTGGACGGCTGGGCCGTCTCACCGGGCGCCCGCGTGGGCCCGGCGACGCAATGCTAGCGGCGCCGGGGAGACGCCTCAAGCCTGAGCGCCCCCTCCGTCTCGCCGCTTCGCGTCGATCCACCTCCCCCGTCGGCTTCGCGTCGGGGGAGGAGCTGATGCGCCAAAGATCCTCCCCCGCTTGCGGGGGAGGGGGACCGCCGAAGGCGGTGGAGGGGGCGCTTCGCCGCCTACTGCCCGCCCTGCTGCATCATCTTCTGGATGGCGGCGGTGAGCTCCGCCTGGCTGACCTTGCCGTCCTTGTCGGTGTCGACGGCGTCGAAGCGCTCGGCCGGTCGGCCGGCGGCGGTCCATTCTTCCTTGCTGATGCCGCCGTCGTTGTTGGCGTCGAACTGCTTGAAGATGGCGGCCGGGTCGAAGCCCTGGGCCGACGCGGCGGTGGCGAAGGCGGCCAGGGCCGCGGCGACGATGACGATACGCATGGAAAGGCTCCTCGATAACGCGGACGGCATCTCTTCATGGCGCCGGCCCGGGCGGTCAGATGGCCGGTCCGATGTTGCAGCCGTATTGCCGTAACGACGTTCGGAGCTAGTGGCGCTCGCGGTCGCGGCCGAAGTTGGGCTCGGGGCTCTCCTGGCCGGCGGCGATGACCCCGCGGCGGATCTCCCGGGTGCGCGAGAACAGCTCGAACAGCTTGTCGCCCTCGCCCCAGCGGATGGCGCGCGAGAGGGCCTGCAGGTCCTCGGTGAACCGCCCCAGGATCTCCAGCACCGCGTCCTTGTTGGCCAGGAAGATGTCCCGCCACATGGTCGGGTCGGAGGCGGCGATGCGGGTGAAGTCGCGGAAGCCGCCGGCGGAGTATTTCATCACCTCGGCGCGGGCGACCTCCTCCAGATCGGCGGCCGTGCCGACGATGTTGTAGGCGATCAGGTGGGGCAGGTGGCTGGTGACGGCCAGGACGAGGTCGTGGTGCTTATCGTCCATCCGGTCGACGTTGGCGCCCAGGGCCGTCCAGAAGTCGGCGAGCTGCTGCACCGCCTCCAGGTAGGGATCGTCCTGGCGGGGCAGGGGCGTGAGGATGGTCCAGCGCTTGTCGAACAGCTCGGCGAAGCCGGCGTCGGGGCCGGACTGCTCGGTGCCGGCGATCGGGTGGCCGGGGACGATGAAGACGCTGTCCGGCAGGTTGCGCGCCAGCGCCTCGGAGACCTGCCCCTTCACCGAGCCGACGTCGGTGACGGTGGCGCCGGCCTTCAGCGATCCCGCGGCGGCCTTGGCGACCGCCTCCATCGCCAGCACCGGCACCGCCAGCACGACCAGGTCCGCGTCCTTCACCGCGTCGGCCACCGAGCCCGTCACCTCGTCGGCGAAGCCCAGCTCGGCGACGCGGTCGCGCACGGCGGAGCTCGCGTCGGCGACCACGATGGTCTCCACGACGCCGGCCCGGCGGACCGCCCGGATCACCGACGAGCCGATCAGGCCGCACCCGATGACGGCCATGCGGGGGTAGATGACCTCGGCCATCGCCCTCACGCCTTCAGGAAGTCGGCGAGGGCCTCGACCATGGCCCGGTTGTGCTCTTCGCGGCCGATGGTCAGGCGCAGGTGGTTGGGCAGGCCGTAGCCGGCGAGCCCGCGGATGATCAGGCCCCGTCGGGCCAGGAAGGCCTCGGCCTCGGCCGCGCTCTTGCCCGGCGGGAAGCCCACCAGGATGAAGTTGGCCTGGCTGGGGATCACGTCGAGCCCGATCCCGCCGAGCTGCTGGACGAGCCAGGGCCGCCACTGGCGGACCAGCGCGATGGACTTCTGCTGGAATTCCTCGTCGCCGAGCGAGGCGACGGCGGCCAGCTGGGCCGGGATGTTGACGTTGAACGGGGCGCGGATGCGCTCGACGGCGTCGATGATCGGCTCCGGGGCATAGGCCCAGCCGACCCGCAGGGCCGCCAGGCCATGCAGCTTGGAGAAGGTGCGGGTGACGATGACATTCTCCACCTCCTGGGCCAGCTCCAGGCCGATGTCGAAGTTCGGATCGTCGGCGAACTCGCAGTAGGCGGCGTCGATCACCAGCGCGACGCCGGGCGGCAGGGCCGCCTGCAGGCGGCGCAGCTCCTCGCCGGTCAGAAAGGTGCCGGTGGGATTGGCCGGGTTGGTGACGAACACCAGGCGGGTGCGCTCGTCCACCAGCTCCAGCAGCCCGTCGACCTCGATGCGGAAGTTGGGCTCGGGCGCGCTGCGCACCTCGCCCTGGCAGGCTCGCGCGGCGATGGCGTAGGCGCCGAAGGCGTACTCGGCCTGGACGATGTTGTCGCCGGGCTCGAGGAACACCTGGGCGATCAGGTGGATCAGCTCGTCCGAGCCGCAGCCGAAGACCAGGTTCTGCGGCGGCAGCTTGAACGTCGCCGAGACCGCCTCGCGAAGGATGTTCGCGCGGCCGTCCGGATAGAGGTGGAGCTGGTCGATGGCCGAGGCGTAGGCTTCCCGCGCCTTGGGCGAGGAGCCGAGGATGTTCTCATTGCCGGACAGCTTCACCGGGTCGACCACGCCCTCGGCCGCGGACTTGCCGGGCACGTACTGGGCGATGTCGAGGATGCCGGGCTTGGGCAGCGGGCGGGGCGCGCGGGCGCGCGCGTCGGGGGAAAGCGTTTCAGTCATGACGGCTAAGCCGCCTCTTACACGTCCAGCGGCGAGGGCGCAGCCCCGATCACGCCGCTCAGCCGGCCCGGCGCCCGGGCCAGCCGCTCGTCGTCGGCCATGTAGTAGCCGGCCAGGGTGAAGAGCTTCAGGCCGCCCGCCTCGACCATCAGGCTGGCGGCGACGCCGTCGCGGCTGAGGGCGGTCAGGATCGGCGCGGCCGGGCCCGGGGCGTCGGTGACCCAGAAGGTGACGTCCGAGCCGGTCGGCTCCACCTCCACCTCGGCGACGGCCAGCGCCGACATCGGGCCCCAGGCGGCGAGGCAGGGGAGGGCGGCGAACACCTTCAGCCTGGGCTCGGCCAGCAGCCGGCCCCACCAGGCGCTGTCGCGGGCCAGGGCGATGACGGCCACCCCGCCCAGCGACCTGGCGGCGGCCAGGGCGTCCTCCGGCTTGGCGGCGAGCGCCAGCCGGGGGGCGACGCCGAACCGCGCGCGGGCCAGCTCGACGGCGCGCGAGCCGCCCCAGACGGAAAGATGGAAGGGGCCCTGGCGGGACAGGCTGTCGCCGATCAGCTCGCGCCAGATGCGCACGACCAGCCCGGGCGGGGCCGCGCGGCGGCCGCGGGAGAGCAGCTTGCGCAAAAGCTGGGCCTCGCGGCCGGGGCGCAGGGCGAAGCGGTCGCCCTCTCCGGCCGCCGCCTTGGCCTTGGCCACTTCGATGGCCAGGCCGGCGCGCTCGTCCACCAGGCGCAGCAGCTCGGCGTCGATCTCGTCGATGCGCGCCCTCACGGCGTCGAGCGGTTGGGCGGCGGGCTTGGACTCCGCGTCGGCCATTTCTTCCCCCGAAGACGAAGCGTGCGACCTAGGTCAAAGCCGCCAGCTGCGCAATTTCTTTCCTCGGCTGCGGCGCTTTGCGCGGCGTTTGGGGATCAATAAACCCGTGGCGCGGGGCCGACGGCCACCGGCCCCAGCGTCGTCTGTCCGGCCTGGAAGGTGAGGGTGGCCCTGGCCAGGTCGCCGCCCACGGCGCGCGCCTGGGCGACGATGGAGGCGGCCTGCGCGGCGTCCTCGGGGATGACGCCGGTCTCGCCCATGGCCTCCAGGGCGCGCGGGGCCTGCTGCAGCGAGGCGTCCAGCGTGCCGCGCAGCCGCCCATCCGAGCCGACCGTCAGCGTCCCGCTCTGGGCGCCGATCAGCGCCTCGCCGGCGGTGATGCCGCCCTGGCGCACGCTCATCTGGCCGCCGGCGTCCACCCAGGCCCGCACCGCCGAGGCCCAGTCGCGGCCGCGGAAGCTGCTGGCCTCGCTCATCACACCTTCGAAGATCATCGACACCGGCTTGTCGCCCGCGATCCGGGCGAACAGGCCCGAGAGCCGCGCCTTGCCCTGATCGACGCGGAAGCGGACCACGCCCTGGTCCTCCGGCATGGCGCGCAGGTGCAGCTCGACCAGCTCGGCTGCCGAGAGGGCGAAGGGCTGGGCCCCGGCGCCGGGGGCGAAGGTCAGGCCGCGGCCCTCGAAGGAGAAGCTCGGCGGGCTGCCGGCGAGGTCGCCGATGCTGGCGCGGATCAGCCGGCCCTTCATCTCCACCGGACCGCCGATCGGGCGGGTGAAGGTGAGGCCCTCCGGCGCGGCCGCGATCCAGTTGCCCAGCGAATAGACCGGCGCCTGGGCCTCGAGCCTCGGCGCCGCCAGGCCCCAGCCGGAGGGCTCGCGGATGCGGGCCTCCGTCAGGCTGACGTTCAGGCGGAAGGGATAGCCGCCGACCTTGCGCTGCTTCCAGCTGATCTCGTAGCCGGAGGCGCGCATCTGCTCGACCTGGGCGTCCATGCCCCGCTCGGCCTGGCTGCGCAGCCAGAACCAGCCGATCGACCAGGCGATGATCAGCAGGGCGGCGATGACGAACGGCAGGATGAGGCCGAGGCGCCGCGGTTTGCGGCCGGGATCGGTATCGGGCAGAGACATCGGAACTCGTCGTCGGAGGGCGTTTGCGTGGACCAGGGTCGGTGGGTGTTTGGCTACGGCTCGCTCATGTGGCGCCCGGGCTTCGCCTATCAAGAGCGCCGGCCCGCCACCCTACACGGACGTCGCCGCGCCTTCTGCATCTATTCGGTCCATCACCGCGGCACCTACCAGCGGCCCGGCCTGGTGCTGGGGCTGGCCCCCGGCGGCTCCACGCGCGGCGTCGCCTATCAGGTGGCCGAGGCCGACTGGCCGGAGGTCTACGCCTATCTGCGCGAGCGCGAGCAGCCCACCGAGACCTATGTGGAGAGCGCCGCCCACGTGCGGCTGGCCGACGGCCGCCGCGTGCCGACCCTGGTCTTCCTCTCGGACATGCGCCATCCGCAGTGGGCCGGCATGCTGTCGCTGGACCGCCAGGCCGAACTGATCGCCGGCGCCGTCGGCCTCTCCGGCCCCAATGTCGACTACCTGCGCGACCTCGTCATGCACCTGCGCGAGGAAGGCATCCACGACGTCGCCATGGAAAAGCTGCTGCACATGGTCGAGGCCCGCGAGCTGGCCATGGCCGCGCACACCCCGCGCGGCGCGAGCGAAGAGGAAGAGGCGCTGCCGTGACACCGCACGTCTCCTCCCCCTTTGGGGGAGGGGGACCGCCGAAGGCGGTGGAGGGGGCCTTCTTCAGCGCATCGAAGGATCGCCTGCCCAGGCTTCTATGGTGCGAATGACTGTGTCCAGGTCATCCCTCACCAGTACGGCCGCAATCCGCAGGACACGTATGCCCTCGCGGGCGAGCCAAGCGTCGCGACGCTCGTCACGCTCGGGTCGGTCACCTGCGATATGCGAGAGTCCGTCGACTTCGACCGCCAGCCGCGCCGGTGCGCAGTAGAAGTCGAGCACGAAGGGACCAACGGGATGCTGTCGCCGGAAACGAAGACCGTGCGCTTTCCGACGAAGGGCTGCCCAGAGGCGCGCTTCTGGCGGCGTAAGCTGGCGCCTTAGGGCGCGTGCTCTGGCGATGGTTGGCCGAGGGGCCTCCATGGCCAAGCTCTAGCACGGCGAGGCCCCCTCCACCACGCTTCGCGTGGTCCCCCTCCCCCAGAGGGGGAGGAGAGGGCAAGTCTACTCGGTCAGCAGCTTCGTCGACGCCGTCTCGATCCGCTCCTCGAGGATGCGCATGAACTCGGCGCGCTTGAGGCCCGGCGGGATCGGCTCGAGGAACTGGAAGACGATGGTGCCCGGATAGCGCTTGAAGCCGTGGGCCGGCCAGTGGACGCCGGAGTTGGTGGCGACCGGGTGCACGGGGACGTCCAGCTCGCGGTAGAGGGCGGCGATGCCCGGCTTGTAGTCGCCCTTGGCGCCGGGTTTGGTGCGGGTGCCTTCCGGGAAGATGACCAGCTGGCGGCCCTCTTCGAACCGCACCAGGGCCTCGCGCACCATCTGGCGCAGGGTGGTCGCCCCGCCGGACCGGTCGATGACGATGGTGCGGACCTTGTTGGCGTACCAGCTGAACCAGGGAATCCAGGCCAGCTCCTTCTTCATCACATAGACGGTGGCCGGCAGCTCGGCGAAGGAGGCGAAGACGTCCAGCATGCACTGGTGCTTGGGCGCCACCAGCGCCGCGCCGGCGGGGATGTGCTCGCGGCCGCGCACCTCGACCCTGATGTCGCACAGCACCCGCAGCAGGACGTTGATGCCCCGCGACCAGAAGGCGAACATCGACAGCGTCCAGCGCGCCGGTCCCAGCAGCAGCGGGGTGGCGGCGATCGCCAGCAGGGCGGACCACAGATAGAAGGCGGCGGCGAAGGCCAGCGAGCGGACCATGATCACGGGGCGGCGGACTCCTGCGAAGCGGGGGCGGGCTCCTCCTCCCGCCGCGGACCGAGGCTGAGGACGGCTTCGCGGCCGAGGATCGCCAGGTACTTGGAATACTCCATCACCATCAGCCGCGCGCCCCGGGCCGTCCGCCACCAGCGCGAGGCGTCGATCACCGAGGTGCGCACGGGGTAGGCCTGCAGCTCGATGTCGGGCATCGCCCCGCGCAGTTCCAGCATCGCCCGCGGCATGTGGTAGTCGGCGGTCACCACGATCAGGCTGTCGTAGCGCATCGCCCTGGCCCACTCGGCGGTCTCCTTGGCGTTGCCCACCGTGTTGGCGGCTTCGAACCCCAGGTCCACGCAGCAGTCATAGAGCGCGCGCACCGCCCGCGAGACGGTGCGGATGTCCTCGCGGCTGGCCTCGCGGTTGACGCCGGAGACCAGCATCCGCTCGCCCTTGTCGGCTTCCAGCAGGTTCATGGCCGCGCCGATCCGCTCGTTGGAGCCGGCGCCGGTCAGGGCGACGATCCCGTCCGCGGCCTGCGGCTCGGGCGCCGGCGTCGAGCGGTCCACGCGCTCGACGAAGGCCCACAGCCCCACGGCCCAGATCATGGCCAGGACCAGAAGCCCTGCGATGGTCCTCATACCAGCTCCCGGATCAGCGCTGCGGCGGTGGCGCGGGCGGCCACGGCGGCCACCGCCGCCGCCACCAGGGGACAGGGCAGGACGGCCAGCAGGTCGCTCCAGGCGACCGGGAGCACCGGCGTCAGGCCCGCGCCGCCCCCCGCCAGGCGCAGACCCGCCCCGACAATGGCCGCCGCGCCGGCGCCGAGCAACCCCGCCCGGGCGGCCATCAGCGCGAACCTGGTCTGGAACAGCCGGGCGATGAAGGCGTCCTCGGCGCCGGTCAGGTGCAGCACTTCCACCACCTCGCGCCGCGCGGCCATGCCGGCCCGGGTGGCGAAGGCCACCACGGCACCGGCCGCGGCGGCGATCATCAGGAAGATGGCCGCCCCGATCCAGCGGGTCATCCCGGCGCTGCGCTGGATGTCCGCCATCCAGGCGCTATGGTCGTCGACCAGCGCGTCCAGCCCCTGGCTCTTCAGCGCCCGGTCCATGTCCCGCTTGGAGGCCGGCGTCTGCGGGTCGAGCACGACGGCCACCAGCCGCGGAACCGGCAGGTCCTCCAGGTCGGCCACGTCGCCCAGCCAGGGGGCGATCAGCGCCTCGGCCTTATCGGCCTCGATGGCGCGCGCCTCCGTGACGCCGGGCACGCCCGCCAGGGTCTCGGCGGCGCGGGCGGCGGCCGAATCCGGCGTCTCGTTGCTCTTGGGCCGGACGACCACGGTCGCCTCGCCGGTGAGCTGGTCGGTCCAGCCGCGCGAGGCCCGGTCGGCCGCGATCACCCCCAGCGCCGTCAGGCAGGCGAGGAAGCACAGCACCGCGATGACGAAGGTCAGGGCCCCGTCGCGCGCGTCGCTGGCCGGCAGGAAGGGCGCCGGCTTCCAGCGGCCGGGGTCGAAGAAGTCGCTCAACCGGCCTCCCCAGGCAGGCCGTGGTGGACGAGCCGGCCCTCTTCGATGTGCAGCACCGGCATCCCCGAGCGGGCCACCATGTCCTGGTCGTGGGTGGCGATGACGATGGTGGTTCCGAGCCGGTTGAGCTCGACGAACAGGCGCAGGATGCGCACCGCCATCTCGTGGTCGACGTTGCCCGTCGGCTCGTCCGCCAGCAGGATCTCGGGCCGGGCGACGACGGCGCGGGCGATCGCCAGACGCTGCTTCTCGCCGCCGGCCAAGGTCGCGGGCATGGCGTGCATGCGGCTTCTGAGGCCCACCCAGGTGAGCAGCTCGGCCACGTCCTGGCGGTACTCGTCCGGCCGGCCGCCGGCGATGCGCAGCGGCAGGGCGGCGTTGTCGAAGGCCGAGAGGTGGTCGAGCAGCAGCAGTTCCTGGAACACCACCCCGATCCGCCGCCGCAGCGCGGGCCGCTCGACGGCGGGCGCGCGGCTCACATCCTGGCCGAACAGGTGCAAGAGGCCCTTGGACGGGCGGGCGGCGAGGTAGATCAGCTTCAGGAGCGAGCTCTTGCCTGCGCCGGACGGCCCGGTGAGGAAGTGGAAAGACCCTGGGGTTAAAGAGAAGGAAAGGTCCTTCAAGGTCTCGGGAGCACGGCCATAGCGCATCGAGACGTCATCGAAGCGGACAATGGCCGTTTCGGCGTCTTGCGCCAGTGCGGCGTGAGGGTTTCTGGACATGAAGGCCGAAATCGGCGACCTCGGAGGAGGTTGCTGGAGCGTCCGATTCGGCTGTCATGATACTGACCTGTCCCGACTGCGCCACCAGCTATTTCGTCGATGCGGCGAAGATCCCGCCTGACGGGCGGACGGTGAAATGCTCCGCCTGCGGAAAGCGTTGGACGGCCCACGCCGAGGTCGCGGAGCTGGAGCTGACGGAGGACGGCGAGGCCGCCGCCGCGGCCCGCGACGACGCCGACGAGATCCAGTTCGAGGAGGCCCCGCTCGCCGAGCTGCCGGGCGAGGCCCTGCCCAAGGTGTTCCGCGCCAAGACCGAGACCAGCCGCCGCATGCGCGAGGCGGTGGCGGTGGGCGTGGTCTGGGCCGGCATGGCGGCGGTGCTGGTCCTGACCCTCGGCGCGGCGGTGGTGTTCCGGGTCGACGTGGTGCGGCTGTGGCCGCAGACCGCGGCGGCCTACGCCGGCGTCGGCATGCCGGTGAACCAGCTGGGCCTGGCCATCGAGGGGCTGACGGTGGAGACGGCGCTGAAGGACGGCCACGCCGCCTATTCGGTCACCGGCACGATCCGCAACGTCGAGGGCCGCACCATCACCTCGCCGCCGCTGAAGATGACCCTGCTGAACAAGCAGGGCCGGCCGCTGGTGACCAGGATCGCCCGTCCCGCCGACCCGCGCATCCCGCCCGGCCAGGCGCGCCACTTCGGCCTGGTCATCCCCGACCCGCCGTCCACCGCCGCCGAGCTGGAGGTGAGCTTCGCCACCGACCTCGCGCCTGGGGCCGGCCAGGCGCCCGCGGCGGCCCAGGCCAAGGGCGACACCGCCGGGGCCCTCTCGCTGCGCAAGAGCCTCGAGCCCGCGCCCGCGGTCCACGCGCCGGGCCCGGCCGAGGCCCAGCCCTTGCCGGTGGACTCGCCGCACGCTCTAACGCCGCATGGCTGACACCCCGACCGTCCTGCTGACGGAGGAAGAGGTGCAGGCGCGCGTGGCCGCGCTGGCCCGCGAGATCGCCCCGCGCACCGACGACGAGACCGTCGCCGTCTGTCTGCTGACCGGCGGCCTGTGGTTCGCCGCCGACCTGACCCGGGCCCTCGCCCGGGTCGGCCGCAACGTCCGCTTCGACGCCCTCTGGCTGGCCTCCTACGGCGACGCCCGGGCCAGCCTCGGCCGCTGCGAGGTCCGCGCCGACCTGCAGCGCCCCCTGATGGGCCGCAAGGCGCTGGTGCTGGACGACGTCTTCGACACCGGCCTCTCGCTCAGCGAGGCCGCCCGCCTCGTCCGCGACGCCGGCGCCGCCGACGTCCTCACCGCCGTCTTCGCCCGCAAGCCCTGGCCCACCCAGCGCGCCATGGAGCCGGATTTCGTGGCCTGGGAGGCGCCGGCGAGGTTCCTCGTCGGCTACGGCATGGACCGCGCGGGCGAGCTGCGGGGCCTGCCGTACATCGGGGCTCTGGACTAAGGGCGGAGGAGAGCGGACCTACCTCCCGCCGCTGCGCGGGGGAGGTAGTTTTCCGCGATGTTTCGTCCAACATCCGCGAGTAGTGGGATCGGACCTACGCATGCAGACGGGAGATCAGCTCCGTCTCGATCCGATCCGCCGTCTCGGCCGCGCTGAGGCCGCTGGTGTCCAGGTCGAGGATCCAGTCGTGGTTGATCGGAAAGGGGCCTAGGGACGCCAGCGAGTCGGCCATTCCGGCGTCCGTGGTCTTGAACCGGCGGCGACGCTCCTCGCGGGCGATCCTCTCCCGGAGCTGCTCTTCGCCGCAGGCGAGACGGACCACGAGAAGGCTCGCCCCCCTCCGCTCGGCGACCCAGAGGATCTGCCCGGCTATGACCCAGTCGAGAGCGTGGCCGCCCGGGTCCGAGACCGCATGTGTGAAGACGTAGTTGCGCCCGGCCGGTCCGAAGCGCGCGACCGTCTCCAGCACCGCGGACATGACGTCGTTCGCCCTGTCCCACACGCCCGCCGGCAGGGCTGTCCCGTCAGGTTCGACCACCTCGAAGATCGGGTTGCACCAGAAGTGGTTGTCCAGAAGCTTCGCCGAGAGACGGTCTGCGATCAGCTTGCCGACGGTGTACTTGCCGACGCCAGGGGGGCCGACGAGGTAGACGACGACGTTGTTCATGGCGCCCGCCCGCCTACCCGCGGCTCGAGCTCAGGAGCGCGCGCTCGCCCCACTGGTCCGGGTCGTGGCCGTAGATCACCAGGGTGTCCGGGCCGCGCCGGGCGAGCAGGGCGTCCAGCGAGCGGTTCATGGCCGGGCCGTCGAAGTGGGCGGGGAACTCGCGGGTCTCTGCGGTCCGGCAGTTGTAGCAGGCGTCGGCGGTCAGGATGTAGTCGCCGGCCTCGGTGCGGACCTGCAGGGACTGGTGGCCGGGCGTGTGGCCGTAGCTCGGCAGGAGGGTGACCGATCCGTCGCCGAACAGGTCGTGCTCGCCGTCGACCTGGCGCACCTGATGGCCCAGGTCGAAGAAGCGGCGCGGCAGGAAGTAGCGGGCCGCGAGTTCGTCGTCGGACCCGGCCGCCCACTCCCTGGCCTGCACGACGATGGTGGCGTTGGGCAGCTCGTTGAGACCGCCGGCGTGGTCGAAGTGCAGGTGCGAGAGCACGGCGAAGCGTACGGCGGCCGGGTCGATGTCCAGCCGCTCGAGCGAGCGGGTGACCGTCTCCTCCGGCGCCAGGCTGACGTCCATCTCCTGGCTGCGCAGGCGGCGGCGATAGGGATCGTCCGCCTGCATCATGTCGGCGTGCAGGCCGCAGTCGAACACCGCCACGCCACTGGGATGCTCAATGACGTAGAACGGCACCGGGACGCTGACGCGGTCTCCCGCCATCCCGAGCCCGGCGCCGGGGCTGTGGAACTGGTCACAGACGCACCCGAACAGCTTCACGGCCATGCTTCCCTCCTGCGAATCCCGCCGGCGCCCTTAGCCGGGAGGTGCGCCCGAGATATCGCCAGCCTGCCTTGGCCATGTCCATGCAAGGCCCACGATAGCCAGGGTCATCGCCACCTCGAGCAGACCGAGGAAAATGTAGAAGGCCCACATTCCCCACAACGTGCCCAGGATCATCAAGGCGTAGATCGCGCCGACGACGATGTTGGCCCAGCGCGCCGCGCCGGCCCTCAGAAGCAGCGACATCGGGATCATCAGGCAGGGGATCGCGATCGAAAGCGCGAACGCGAAGAGCAGTCCCTGGCTGGTCGGCGGCAGCGCGCCCATCTTGCCGGCCATCACGCCCTCGAGCGCGCCGGGGGTGTAGAGCAGGAACAGGTCGTTGTACGCATAGAGCAGCATCACGGCCGTCCACAGGGCGGCCAGCTTGAGCCGGACATGGATCCTGGCGTCGGCGAGCTCCACCGGCCCCTCCCGTTTCCCCGCGGCGCCGAGCGCGCCAGACAAGCGTCACCGTTGACGTGGTAACGCCGTTCTTCGATTCAAGTGGGGAACCGGGTCCCGAGTCCGTCAGGCCTCCCGGCCGCGCCGGACGATCAGCGCCGCGGCGAGGACGCCGACGACCGCTCCGACCGCGCCCGGAGGGGCCGGCTCGATGCCGAAAACGCGGGCGCCGATGGCCGCGGTCGCGCCGACGAACAGGCCGAGCGCGAGGCAGAGCAGAACGGATCTGATGATGTCGAAGATGTTCAAGGTCCCACCCCCAGTCATGGCGGGGCCGGCCTTCTGCGAGGCCCCGCCCACCGCATTAACCTCTAGGTAACGGCCAAGCTTGCCGCAACCTCAAAGCCAGTCCGGAGCCGTCTCCCGCGACAGCATGTCCTCGTACGACGGCCGGGCGCGCACGACGGCGTGGCGGTCGCCCTTCACCAGCACCTCCGGGGCGAGCGGGCGGCTGTTGTATTCGCTGGACATGGTCGCCCCGTAGGCGCCGGCGGTCATGAAGGCCACCAGGTCGCCGGGCTGAAGCGGCGGCAGCTTGCGGTCGCGGGCGAAGGTGTCGCCGGTCTCGCAGACCGGGCCGACCACGTCGTAGGCCACGGCCTCGCCCTCGCGCGGCTTCACCGGCCGGATGTCGTGGTAGGCGTCGTACATGGCCGGGCGCAGCAGGTCGTTCATGGCCGCGTCCAACACCAGGAACCGGCGTCCGTCCGGCCGCTCGATCACGTACAGCACGCGGGCCAGCAGCACGCCGGCGTTGGCGGCGATCATCCGGCCCGGCTCGAAGGCCAGCTGCACGTCCAGCCCCTTCACCACGCCAGCGATCATCGCGGCGTACTCGGAGGGCGGCGGCGGCTCGGGCTGGTTGAAGTAGGGCACGCCGAGGCCGCCGCCGAGATCCAGCCGCTCGAGGCTCAGGCCCTCGGCGCGGATCCTCTCGACGAGGCCGCGCATCTTGCGGGCGGCCTCGTCCATCGAGGCCAGGTCGGAGATCTGGCTGCCGATGTGGCACGCCAGGCCCACGGGCCTGAGGCCCGGGCTGTTGGAGGCCTTGGCGTAAAGCCGCTCCACGTCCGGCAGGGCGATGCCGAACTTGGAGTCGGCCTTGCCGGTGGAGATCTTGTCGTGGGCCCCGGCCTTCACGTCCGGGTTGACCCGCAGGGCGACGCTGGCGCGCACGCCCTTGGCGCGGGCGACCTTCTCGACCAGCTCCAGCTCGGGCTCGGATTCGATGTTGATCTCCAGCACCCCGGCGTCGAGGGCGAAGGCGATCTCGGCCTCCCGCTTGCCGACGCCGGAGAACAGGATGCGCTCGGCCGGGATCCGGGCCGCCAGGGCCCGCCGGATCTCGCCTTCGGAGACGGTGTCGGCGCCCGCGCCCAGCCGGCCGAGGGTGCTCAGCACGGCGACGTTGGAGTTGGCCTTCACGGCGTAGGCGATCAGCGGATCGCCCAGCCCCGCGCCCACCAGCGCCTCGCGCAGCACCTGGTAGTGCCGCTCCAGGGTGGCGGTGGAATAGACGTAGACGGGGGTGCCGACCTCGTCGGCGATACGGGTCAGCGGCACGCCCTCGCAGGCGAGCTCGCCGCCCGTCAGCTCGAAGTGATTCATCGGCGGGGGTTGTTGTACGGATCCGGCAGGATGCCTTGCGGCGGGGCGCGGCCGGGGTCCTGCGGGCCGCCTTCGATCGGCAGGGTGCGCGGCGGGGCCGGGTCGGAGGTGCGGTCGCGCGGATCGATGGTGTCGACCGGGCGCGCGGGATCGCTGGCCCGCTCGGCCTCGTCGGCGTCGGCGGTGGTCGCCCGTCCGGCGCCGAACAGCGGGCCGGGGCGCTGGAGCTCGCCCGTCTTGCCGCAGCCGGCCAGGGCCGTGGCGGCGATCAGGCCGGCGATTGCGAGGCGAGGGGTCATTTCAAGATCTCCTTCCAGCGCGCGGCCTGCGCGCGCACCTGATCCGGCGCCGTTCCGCCGTAGCTCTTGCGGCTGGCCGCCGAGGCGGCCGGGCTCAGCACTTCGTAAACGTCACCCGTGATGCGCGGCTCCAGGCCCTGCAGCTCGGCGAGCGGCAGGTTCGGGAGGTCCACGCCCAGGGCCTCGGCCCGCTTCACCGCCGCCCCGGTCAGATGGTGGGCCTGGCGGAACGGAAGGTCCAGCTTGCGCACCAGCCAGTCGGCCAGGTCGGTCGCCGTCGAGAAACCCGCGCCGGCGGCGGCGGCCATCCGCTCGGGGACCGGCTCCAGGTCGGCGATCATGCCGGTCATCGCCGCCAGCGAGACCTCCAGGGAGTCGAAGGCCTCGAAGGTGGGGACCTTGTCCTCCTGCATGTCCTTCGAATAGGTCAGCGGCAGGCCCTTCATCACCACCGACAGCTGGGTGAAGGCGGCCAGCGCCCGGCCGGCCTTGCCGCGCACCAGCTCGGCCGCGTCCGGGTTCTTCTTCTGCGGCATGATCGACGAGCCGGTGGTGAAGGCGTCCGACAGCTTCACGAAGCCGAACTGCGGCGTCATCCAGATCACGATCTCTTCGGCCAGCCGCGACAGGTGGGTGGCGCAGATCGATCCCGCCGCCAGCGCCTCGAGCGCGAAGTCGCGGTCAGAGACGGCGTCCAGCGAGTTGGCCATCGGCGCGGAAAAGCCCAGAGCCTGGGCCGTCTCATGGCGGTCGATGGGGAAGGGCGAGCCGGCCAGGGCCGCCGCGCCCAGAGGGCTCTCGTTCATCCGCGCCCGGGCGTCGGCGAAGCGCGAGGCGTCGCGGCCGAACATCTCCACATAGGCCATCAGGTGGTGGCCGAAGGTCACCGGCTGGGCCGGCTGCAGGTGGGTGAAGCCGGGCATCAGGGTCTCGGCGTTCGCCTCGGCCTTGGCGACCAGCGCCCGCTGCAGGCCGCGCAGCTGCTCCAGCGTCCGGTCGCAGGCCTCGCGGACCCACAGGCGGAAGTCGAGGGCCACCTGGTCGTTGCGGCTGCGCGCGGTGTGCAGCCGGCCGGACGCGGGGCCGATCAGCTCGGCCAGCCGGGCCTCCACGTTCATGTGGATGTCCTCGAACTCCTCCCGGAACGGGAAGCGCCCTTCGGCGATCTCGCGGCCGATCTCCTCGAGGCCCTTCTGGATGGCGGCCTCGTCCTCGCTTGAAATGACGCCCTGCTTGCGCAACATCGCCGCGTGCGCGCGGGACCCAGCCAGGTCCTGCTCCGCCAGGCGGCGATCGAAGCCGATGGAGACGTTGATCGCCTGCATCAGCGCGTCCGGCCGGGCGGTGAAGCGTCCGCCCCACATGGCTTGGCCGGCGGGCGGCTTGGCTGGGGGCATCGAGGAAGAGTCCGACATATGAGTGAAAATCCGGCGGCGAAACCCAGCGGCGGTTTCCTGAAGTGGGCGCTCTGGGGCGCCGCCGCTGTAGGCGTCGCGGCGGTTCTCTACATCATCGGCGCCGCTCTCATCAAACCCGGCGGCGGCGGAGAATTGGAACGGCTGGCCAAGGGCGAGATGGCCAAGCTGGAAGTCCCTCTGGAGCCCACGCGCGCGCCGGGCCACGTGTTCCACGACGGGGCGGGCAATCCGGTGCGGATCGGCGACTTCAAGGGCCAGGTGGTGGTGATGAACATCTGGGCCACCTGGTGCGCGCCCTGCGTGCTGGAGATGCCCACCCTGGCCGCCCTGCAGAAGAGCTACGCCGGCAAGCCGGTGAAGGTGGTGGCGGTCAGCGTCGACCAGGAAGACGACCTGGCCAAGGCCCAGGCCTTCATCGCCAAGCACGCGCCGCTCGACTTCTACATCGACCGCGAGCGGAAGATCTCCTTCGTGCTGACGCCGCCGGCGCCCGGCATGCCGACGACGGTGATCTACGGGCCCGACGGCGTGGAGCGCGCCCGGCTGGCCGGTGAGGCCGACTGGACCAGCCCCGAGGCGAAGGCGGTGATCGATGCGGTGCTGGCCGGCGGCTGAGCGGCCGTTCACCACGCCGACATATCAACCCTTGCGCGCATCAAGCAGCGACTACCCACCGCAAGCGGGCGCCGACCACGAAAAAACAGCCGCTTAGCAGCTCGCGTATCGGTCGAGCCAAGAAATCTTTCACACTTGTCGCGATCAATGGTCGGACCAGGTGGGGGCGTTGGGTAAATGGGCAGGCGCACGTCGGGACCGGCACAGGCTGACTGGGAAGCGGCCGCTTGGTTCTTCGAGCACACCGCCGATGCGTTGGTCATCGTCAAGGACGGCCGGATCGCGCGCGCCAATCGGGCCTGGACCGTACTGACCGGGTGGTCGCCGGAAGAGACGGTCGGCCGCAGCTTCGGCGACCTGCTGCATTCGGAGGATTCGCCGCCGGAGCGCCGGCCTGCGCTCAAGCCGGGCGAATCGACGGTCCGCGAGGTGCGGCTCCTGTCCAAGGCCAGCGGCTGGCTGTGGATGCGCGTGCGGGCGGCGCGGGCGCAGGACGGGTCCGCCCTGGTGGCCATGCAAGACATCACCGACGAGCGGCGCCGCCGGAATGAGGCCCAGCAGTCCCGCCGGGCCGCGACCCTGCTGGGCCAGGCGGCCGGCATCCAGGTGTTCCGCTACGACCCTGTCGCAGACGTGGCCGTGCCCGACGCCCTGAGCGCCGATGCGGAGGGCCCGCGCCAGGAGGTCGCCGCCGCCTGCTGGCGCGAGAGCGTCCATCCCGACGATCTGGCGGCGGTGGAGCTGGCCTGGGAGCAGACCCGGCGCACAGGCGAAGCGGCCTCGGCCGAGTACCGGCTCCTGGTCGACGGCCACTGGCGGCGCGTGCGCGCGACCTGGCAGGGCCTGGCCAGGCGCCACACCGGCGACTGGGACATGCTGGTCATCACCCAGGACATCACCGAACTGGCCGACGCGCGCGACGCGGCCCTGGCCGCGGCCGAGGCCAAGTCGCAGTTCCTGGCCAACATCAGCCACGAGATCCGCACGCCGATGAACGGCCTCCTGGGCGCGCTGCATGTGCTCAAGGCCGAACAGTCGGTCGCGGGCGACCGCGCCCTCATCGAAGCGGCGCTGGCCTGCGGGGCGACGCTGTCGCAGCTGCTCGACGACATCATCGACTTCTCGAGAGTGGAGGCCGGCAAGGTCGAGCTCTCCCCCGAGCCGGTGGACCTGCAGGCCGCGCTCGACGTGGTGGCCGAGATGCTGCGGCCGGCCGCCGAGAGCCGCGGCCTTTACCTGTCGTGCGAGACGCCGGCCGGCGCGGGCTGGGCCCGGCTGGACCCGATCCGCCTGCGGCAGATGCTGTTCAACCTGCTGGGCAATGCGGTGAAGTTCACCGAGCAGGGGGGCGTGCGCATGCGGCTCAGCGCCCGTGGCCAGGGACGGCGCCAGCGGGTGCGGATCGAGATCGAGGACACCGGCATCGGCGTTCCCGCCGCCGCGCAGGCCAGGCTGTTCGAGCGCTTCGAGCAGGGCGACGGCTCGACGACGCGCCGTTTCGGCGGCTCCGGCCTGGGACTGGCGGTCAGCAAGGCGCTGGCCGAGCAGATGGGCGGGCGGATCGGTTTCAAGAGCCGCGAGGGACGCGGGTCGACCTTCTGGATCGACGTCCCGGCCCCTGCCTGCGCGCCGCCGGCGGCGAGCGCCGAGCCCAAACCGAGCTGGCTGCAGGGGCTGAGGGTGCTGGTGGTCGAGGACAACGCCACCAATCGGCTGGTCGCCACCCGCATGCTGGGCGCGCTCGGCGCGATAGTGGACACCGCCGTCGACGGGGCCGACGGCGTGCGCCGCGCCGCGGCCTGCGCCTACGACGTCATCTTCATGGACATCCAGATGCCGGTGATGGACGGCATCGAGGCCACGCGGCAGATCCGCGCCCTGCCCGGACCGGCCGCCCAGACGCCCATCGTCGCCACCACGGCCAACGTGATGGCCCACCAGGTCGAGACCTACCGCCAGGTCGGGATGGACGGCCATGTGGCCAAGCCGATCTCGCCAGCGGCGCTGCTGGTCGAGATCGCCCGCTTGTCAGGAGAGGCCGAGGCGGCCTAGCCGCGCCGGCCGCAGCTAGGCGACTTCCTTGGCCTTGGCCGGCTGGGCCGGCTCGCCGGCGGTCATCACCTTGAGCATGTTCACGAGCGAGGAGCGGGCCTCGGCGGGCATCCGCTCGAAAGCCGACAGGAGCTCCAGGGCGCCGGGCGTGCGCATGCGGCCCAGCAGATCGAGCTCGGTGGTGTTCTCCCGGTCGGGCGTGTCCAGAACCTCGAGCAGGTCGACGACGCGGCACTTGAGGGCCCGGGCGATCTGCACCAGGCGCGAGAACGAGATCCGGTTCGCGCCGTTCTCGTACTTCTGAATCTGCTGAAAGCTGACGTTGCACTGCTCGGCGAGCGCTTCTTGCGACATGCCGATCGTCCGTCGCCTGATCCGGACAGCCGCGCCGAGCGCGATATCCATAGGATCAGGCGATTTGGTCGAGGGTTCCGCCACTTGGGATAGTCTCCTGTTGGGTAGTCGACATTTGGACCACCCGCTTTGCGGGATCAATCTATTTTCACGTCAAATAGGGTCCGAGGCAGAGCTACTGCAACCTCGAAGTGGGCGCCATACCGCTGATTTGAAAAACCCGCGATCGGCTAAGTTTCAGCTTTTCAGCATTGTTAGCAACTTGCGCCGACTTGCTTGGGATTCGATTAACCTCATAGAATTGTCGGTCCGCGACAACACGGCGCACCCCCCGCTTAACGGCCTGCCTGCCACCGAAACTTGTGAACGAGGCGCGTCGGCGTCGCCGCGCGGGTCCCTCGGCGCCACCTGGGCGAGCGGCCCGGCGGCGGGCTTGACGGCCTGCGCCGCGGGCGGCACGCCTGCGACGGACCGGGCCGGAGACTGACCGATGGACGATGCGCCGAGCGCGCGGCTGGATCTGGCGCAGGTCGACTTCCGCGAGATCGTCCGTCCCGGCGACATGGTCGTCTGGACGCCGGGCGCCGGCGAGCCCGTGAGCCTGATCGAGCGGCTGCTGGCGCAGCGGCATGAGATCGGCCCGTTCCGTGTCTTCCTGGGCGGCAGCTATTCGGGCGTGGTGCGGCCCGAGCATGCCGACGTGATCCAGTTCTTCGGGCTCGGCGGCATCGGCGCGAACCGCGAGCTCTGCCGGGCCGGGCGGATGGAGGTCATCCCCTGCGCCTATTCCGAGATCCCGCGGCTGCTCACCGCCGGCGCGCTCGCCGCCGACGTGGTGATCGCCCAGGTCAGCGCGCCGGACTCCGCGGGCCGGCGCAGCTTCGGCGGCGCCTGCGGCTACATCGCCGCCCCGCTCGCCCGCGCCCGAACGGTGGTCGCAGAGGTCAACGCCCTCGCGCCCCGCACCGCGTCGCGCGCCCGCTTCGATCGCGCCGACCTGATGGTCGAGGTCTCCCGCGCCCTGGTCGCGCAGCCGGCCGGGCCGCCCGATGCGGTGGAGGCGCGGATCGCCGCCCGCGTCGCCGAACGGGTCGCCGACGGCGCGACCATCCAGCTCGGCGTCGGCAAGCTGCCCGGCGCGGTGCTGGGCGCCCTGAGCGGCCACCGCGACCTGGGCCTTCACACCGGCATCGTCGGCGACGGGGTCGTCGACCTCATCGAGCGGGGGGTGATCACCAACGCCGCCAAGACCGAGCTCAAGGGGATCGGCGTCACCGGCTCGCTGCTCGGCTCGGAGGCCCTCTACCGCTTCGCCGACGGCCGCAACGACCTGCTGATCGAGCCGGTGGAGTACACCCACGCAGCGCCGGTGCTGGCCGCCCTGCCGCGCTTCACGGCGATCAACTCGGCGCTGGAGGTCGATCTGACGGGGCAGGTCGGGGCCGAGCTGGCCGACGGAGTCTTCGTCGGCGCGGTCGGCGGACAGGCCGACTTCGTGCGCGGCGCCCTGGCCGCGGAGGGCGGGCGCTCGATCATCGCCCTGCCGTCGCGCACCCGACGCGGCGAGGGGCGCATCGTCGCCCGCCTGGCCTCGGGAACCGTGACCACGCCCAGGTCCGACGCCGACCTGGTGGTCACCGAGCACGGGGTCGCCGAGCTGCGCGGCCAGCCGATCCGCGAGCGGGTCCGCCGGATGATCGCCATCGCTCATCCCGACGACCGCGAGGCCCTGGCGCGAGAGGCCCGCGACGGCCCCGCCGGGTGGTGAACGGGGCGACGACACGCCCCGGGCGAGGGCGCTTGTGCTCGCTGGGCAAAGCGGCCATCTGTCGGATATGGCCTTAGAATCGCAACCTGAGGAGCGCCCGGCCCGGGCTCTCGGACGGACCCAGGCCCAGCGCCGGGCCGAAGCCGAACAGCGCATCCTCCTGGCGGCCGTCGACATCATCGCCGAACGCGGCATCGACCAGCTGACCCTCGCCGAGGCGGGCGAGGCGGCCGGCTACAGCCGCGCCCTGCCGGCCCACTACTTCGGCTCGCGCGAGGACCTGATCCTGGCCGTCGCCGACCACCTGGTTCAGGGCTATCGCAGCCGGATGGAGGAAGGCCCGCCCGGGGTCGGCGCCGGCGGCCTGGAGTCGCTGATCGCCCGCGTCGCCTACTATATCGACGACAACCGTCAGTCCGGCTCGCGCCTGAAGGCCTTCCACGAGGTGCTGAACGCGGCGCTGAACCGGCCGGCCCTGGCCCCGGCCATCGCCCAGCTCGACTACGAGAGCGCCGCCGGCTTCAGCCGCCACATCCGCGCCGCCATCCGCCGGGGGGAGATCCGCGCCGACGTCGACCCCGACGCCGAGGGGGTGCTGATCCTCTCCACCCTGCGAGGCGTCATGCGCCAGTGGCTGATCGCGCCCGACCGCATCGACCTGGACGCCATCCGCGCCGAGTTCATCGCCGGCCTGCGCCGCAACTGGTCGCCGGCGGACCGCTGAGCTTCGACGGCTAGGCGAAGATCGCCACCGTCTGCCGGCCGGCGGCCAGCCGCCGGCCCTCCCGGCTCCACAGCGACATGGCCTGAAGGGAATAGCCGTCGGCCGCCTGCTCGCTGGCCGAGCTCAGCAGCCGCCACTCGCCAGCCTGCACCGGCTGCAGGATGTCCAGGGACCAGGTGACCGTGCTGATCGGCGCCGGCGCGGGGAAGGCGACCATCGCCGCCGGCGGCAGGCTGTCGGCCAGCGCCAGCAGCGAGACCACCGGATCGACCCCCGCATGGTCCAGGTGGCGCACCCAGACGGTGAAGGCCGGCTCGGCGCCCGGCGACATCGGACGCGCGCCCGCCGCCAGCCGCATCTCGAAGTTCTGGAAGAAGCCGCCGCGGGGCGCCTCGAAGAAGGGCGGGCAGTCCTCGGGCGCGGCGACGCGCGGCGCGTCGGCCGCATCGTGGCCGACCTGGCTCTCGCGCGCCGCTCCGTAGGCGAACAGCGCCCGCGCCACCGGGCCGGCGTCGGCGAAACCGTCCACCGCCACGAACGAGGACGAGCGTCCCTGTCGGATCAGCCCGACCTCGAAGCGCAGCCGGCCCGCCGCGGCCCCGGTGAAGGCGAACTGCGCCGAGCGCAGGGGCGGGAGGTCGGCCAGGCTGCGCCGCGCCGCCTCGGCGCACAGCGCCGCCGTCATGCCGCCGTAGAGCGTCCTGCCCTGGGTCCACCCCTCCGGCGCCTCGATGGCGAATGCGCCGCCATCCCCGGCCAGCCCGTCCAGCGCCGCCCTCAGACTCATGTGGTCCCCGATGCTCTGGCGGCCCGGAAGGGACTCGAACCCCTGACCTTCGGTTTAGGAAACCGCTGCTCTATCCTGCTGAGCTACCGGGCCGTCGCGTGCGGCCCCGGATGCCATGACAGATGTGCGAGCACAACCGGTCCGCGGTTGGAACCGGTCCGGGGCCCCTTAGGCGGCGCTTTCGGGCCTGCGCTCCGGAACGTCGCCGTCAGGGGCCCGTTACGCTTGCATGCCCCGTATCCTCATCAGCTGCCCCGCGGGGGCAGGCGTCGTCTCCACCGGCTACCGCACCCAGGACGTGGACCTTGCGGCCGACCGCCAGCCGCGGTCGTTCCGATGCCCCTGCGGCGGCGTGCACACCTGGGACGCCAGCACCGCCTGGGCCGAAGACGGCATGACGGACTCGGCCAAGCGCGCCTACGGGCTGCGCGAGCGCGCCTAGCGGCTCTTTCGGAACCCGCCGCCGCCTCCATCGATTCCGCCGTCGAGCAGAGTCGAAAGGAACATCGTCATGTCGGACGATCCCACCAACCGGGGCGGCCAGGACAAGCAGCGGGTCAGCCTCGTCCGTGACGAGGAGGTCCGCTACTGGACCGACAAATTCCAGGTCACGCCGGACGAGCTCCGCGACGCCGTCGACAGGGTCGGCGACCGGGCCTCGGCGGTCGCCCAGGAGCTTGGCCGGGCCCTCTGAAAGCGCCCCGCAAGGGGGCGGAACAAAAGCCCCGCCTGCCCGCTTTCGCCCCCGCAAGCTGACGGTGAAACCCATGAATAGCGTCATCTATCTGATCGGACTTGTGGTCGTGGTCCTCGCGATCCTGTCGTTCGTCGGCCTCGCCTGAGCGCGCGTCCCACACACTCCGCGGAGAGCAAACCCATGTCGGACATCTATCCCGCCGACGGGCCCGGAGCCGAAGGCTCGGCCCCGTCCACTGGCGCATCCCCCGGCGGGGACGGCCGGCGCCCGAAGGAAGTCGCCAAGGAGCGGCTGACCCAGGCCGGCCAGGCCCTGAAGGGCGAGGCCCAGAGCTTCGCCCAGGGCGCCAAGAGCCAGGCGAGCGAACGGGCCGAGACGGCCAAGACCCAGGTCGGGTCCACCATCCACACCTTCGCCGACGCGATCCGCAAGGCGGGCGATGACCTCGGCGAGCACGATCAGACCTTCGCCGCGCGCCTGGTGCGCGAGGCCGCCGACGGGCTGGAGGGCTTCTCCCGCGCCCTTTCGGAGAAGCGGCCGGAGGAGATGCTGGACACGGTGCGCGACTTCGGCCGCCGCAACCCGGCCGCCTTCGTGGCCGGATCGGTGCTGGTGGGCCTGGCCGTCGGCCGGTTCTTCCGCGCCTCCGAGCGGCAGATGGCGCCCGACTACGGCTCGCCGTTGGAGGACTCCGAGATCGCGGAAGGCAACAGCCTGATCGCTGCGCCCGAGGCGGCCGAGCCGATCGACGTCGATCTGGGCGACGAGGAGCCCCAGAGCCTCGCCTCCGGCGCGCCCGACGTACTGGGCGACGAGATCGTCGACCAGCAGACCGCGGCCGAACAGTCCGCCTCGCCCGCGGCCCTGGCCGAGGGCGGCGAGCTGTCGCCGGAGCGCCGAAACCAGAGCGTGGAAGGGACCCAAGGCTCCGGCCGGCCCGCGTCCGACATCGAAAGGGGAATCTGAGCCATGCCCGACCCCGCAAGCGACCCCAGGTCGATCCCTCAGTTGATCGGCGACCTGGCCACCGACGTCTCCAGCCTGGTCCGCAAGGAGGCCGAGCTGGTCCGCGCCGAGTTCTCCGAGAAGACCACCCAGCTGCTCAAGGCGGGCGGCGAGATGGCGGGCGGCGCCATCTGCCTCCTGGCCGCGCTGATCGTGCTGCTGCAGGCCCTCGTCCTGGCGCTGTCCAAGGTCATGGATCCGGCCTGGGCCGCGCTGCTGGTCGGCGTTGTCGTCGCCCTGGTCGGCGTCTCCCTGCTCAGAATAGGCGCCAAGACCGCCAAGCCCAGCAACCTGACGCCGGAGCGCACGACCCGGCAGATCGAAAAAGACGCGCAGCTCGTGAAGGAGCAGGTGAGATGACGAGATCCTCCGAAGACATCGAGCGCGAGGTCGAGGCGACCCGCGGCGAGCTGGACCGCACTGTGGAGGCGCTCAAGGAGCGGATGAGCGCCGGCCAGATCATCGACGAGCTGATGGGCTCGATGAAGGGGAGCGGCGCCTCGGAGATGGTGTCGAACCTCGGCCGCCAGGCCAAGGACAACCCCCTGCCGCTGGCCCTCATCGGCGCCGGCGTCGCCTGGCTGATGTTCGGCAAGCCGCCGGCCCAGCGCGACTGGCGCGAGCGGCGCAGCTTCGTGGCCGATCCCTACACCGGCGAGGTGGGCTTCGAGGGCGACGCCACCGTCTACGACACCGACGCCAGCCGCTACCACGAGGACTATGACCCGCTGACCGGCGCCGACCTTTCCAGCGAAGGCAAGGGGCCGGGCCTGAAGGACAAGGCCGCTCAGGCCGCCGCCAAGGCCAAGGCGGCCGCGAGCAATGCGGCCCACAAGGTCACCGACGCGGCGCACTCGGGCAAGGCCAAGGCCTCGCAGGCGGTGAGCGGCGCCAGGGACAAGGCCTCGCAGCGCCTGTCCTCGGCCAAGGCTCGCACGGGCGACGGCTACCACCGGGCGGGCGAGCGCCTGTCGAGCGCGCGCGAACGGGCCCGGGCCCAGGCCGGCCAGTACGGCCAGCGGGCCCAGCGGACCTTCCTCGAGACCATGGAGAACGAGCCGCTGATCATCGCCGCGGCCGGCGTCGCGATCGGCGCGGCCATCGGCGCCGCCCTGCCGGCCAGCCGGATCGAGAACCGCGCCGTCGGCCGGTTCCGCGACAAGGCGCTCGACCAGGGCAAGGCCATGGCCCAGCAACGCATGGACGAGGCCAAGACCATCGCCCAGTCGGCGCTCGGCGCGGTCAAGGAGGAGGCCGACCGCCAGGGCCTGCCGACCCAGCCCGACGCCCTGGCCGACCGCGTCCAGGAAGTCGCCCGCGCCGGCCTCGACACCGCCAAGCGCGAGATGGAGCAGCGCCGGGCGCATTAGGCCAGACGCGGCGCCCTTCCTCCCCTGCGAAGCGGGGGAGGGGGACCGCCCGCCGAGGCCGGCTCCGGCCGGCCGAAGAGCGGGTGGGGGAGGGGGCGAGCCGCCTGCGCCGTGACTCGGATAGCCCACTAGGAGCGGGGATAGGCCGCGCTCCTGGCCTGCCCTCTCCACCATGCGCTCTGCGCTTCGCTCGGCGCATGGTCCCCCTCTCCGATGAATGGGAGGGGAGAGAAGGGGGCGGGATGAGCGGTTTTTCGTGAGCCCACGGCGTGTTACCGCATCCCATCGGCCGCCGGCCGAGCGGGGGATGAGGTGACATGGGCGTCTTTCGGCCGCTGAAGATCCTGTACGTCCAGGTGCTGATCGGCATCGCGCTGGGCATCGCCGTGGGCGTGGTCTGGCCGGAGTTCGGGGTGGCGCTGAAGCCGTTGGGCGACGGCTTCATCAAGCTGATCAAGATGGCCGTGGCGCCGGTGATCTTCTGCACCATCGCCGCCGGCATCGCCCACATGAGCGACATGCGGGCCTTCGGCCGGCTGGGCGTGAAGACCCTCATCTACTTCGAGGTGGTCTCCACCTTCGCCCTGGCGGTGGGCCTGATCGTCGGCAACCTGGTTCGTCCCGGCGTCGGCTTCGACGTCGACCCGGCCACCCTCGATCCCTCCATCGCCGCCGGCTACGCCGAGAAGGCCAGGGAAGGGCAGGGGATGGCCGAGCACCTGCTGGCGCTGATCCCCGACGCCTTCTTCGGCGCCTTCGCCGAGGGCAACCTGCTGCAGGTGCTGGTGATCGCCGTGCTCACCGGCTTCGCCTGCGCCAGGCTCGGCGAGTTCGGGGCCAAGATGGCCCATGTGCTGGACGACATCTCCAAGGTGTTCTTCTCGATCATCGCGGTGATCGTGAAGCTCGCGCCGATCGGCGCCTTCGGGGCGATGGCCTTCACCATCGGCCGCTATGGGATCGAGTCGCTGCTGCAGCTCGGCGCGCTGGTGGCGACCTTCTACACGACCAGCCTGATCTTCGTGCTGGCGGTGCTGGGCGCCATCGCGGCGGCCTCCGGATTCTCGATCTTCAAGTTCATCCGCTACATCCGCGAGGAGCTGCTGATCGTGCTCGGCACCTCCTCCTCGGAGTCGGTCCTGCCGCAGATGATGCAGCGGCTGCAGACGCTGGGCGCGGGCCGCACCACCACGGGCCTGGTCATCCCGACCGGCTATTCCTTCAACCTCGACGGCACCAACATCTACATCACCCTGGCGGTGCTGTTCCTCGCGCAGGCGACCAACACCGAGCTCGGGCTCGGTCAGCAGCTGACCATCCTGGCCGTCGCCATGCTGACCTCCAAGGGCGCCAGCGGCGTCACCGGCGCGGGCTTCATCACCTTGGCGGCGACGCTGGCGGTGGTGCCGGACGTGCCGATCGTCGCCCTCGCCCTGCTGGTCGGCGTCGACCGCTTCATGAGCGAGTGCCGGGCGCTGACCAACCTGGTCGGCAACGGCGTCGCCACCCTGGTCGTCGCCCGCTGGGAAGGCGACCTCGACCGCGAGCGGATGCGCCAGGAGCTGGACGCCGGCCCCACGCCCCTCGCCGAGCCCACGCCCCGTCAGCTCGCCACGGCGGAGGCGGACTAGCCGCCGCGGCGACCTACTGCACCGCGGCCCCGGATGGTAGAAGACCGGGCGTCAACGCCTCTGGAGGGCATCGTGCAGATCGCGGTTCTTACGTTCGACGGGTTCAACGAGCTGGACTCGTTCATCGCCGCTGCGATCCTCAACCGGCTGAAGGCCAAGGGCTTCGCCGCCTACATCACCGCGCCGACCCCAGAGGTGACCTCGTTCAACGGCGTGACCGTCCAGCGCCAGCGGCCGCTGGAGTTCGCGTCCGAGGCCGACGCCGTCCTCATCGGCAGCGGCATGCGGACGCTGGAGTTCGCCGCCGACCCGGACCTGCTGGCGCGCATCGTCCTCGACCCTTCGCGCCAGCTCGTCGGAGCCCAGTGCTCGGGCACGCTGCTGCTGGCCAAGCTGGGCCTGCTCGGGGATCTGCCGGCCTGCACCGACCTGACCACCAGGCCCTGGGTGGTGGAGGCGGGCGTGCAGGTGCTCGACCAGCCCTTCGTGGCCCACGGCAATGTGGCCACGGCGGGCGGCTGCCTGGCCTCGCAGTACCTCGCCGCCTGGACCATCGCCCGCCTCGCCAGCCTTCGCGACGCCGAGGAGGCGATCCACTACGTGGCGCCGGTCGGCGAGAAGCAGGCCTATGTCGCCCAGGCGCTGGCGGCCATCACAACCTTCCTTCCCGGCGCCGCGAGCGCGGCGGCTTGAGAGGCGCTTCCATGACAAAGATCGACGACAAGCTCGCCGCGGCCGCGTTCCACCGCCTGGTCGATCACCTGCGGATGCGGTCCGACGTCCAGAACGTGGACCTGATGGGCGTGGCCGGGTTCTGCCGCAACTGCCTGAGCGACTGGCTCAGCGAAGCGTCCGAAGGGGCGCTCTCGAAGGACGAAGCGCGGCAGGCGGTCTACGGCATGCCGCAGGCCGAGTGGAAGGCCCGCCACCAGACGCAGGCCAGCCCCGAGCAGCTGGCCCGCATGGACGCCAGCGTCGCGCTCAACGAACGCCTGCGGGCCGAGCGGAAGGCCGCCCCGGGCGAGGGCTGAGCGCCATGGCGGCCGAGCCCCTCAGCATCCCGGTTCCCGGGCACGGCGACGTCTCGGCCCTGTGGCAGGCGCCGGCCGGCGCCTGGGCGGGACTCGTCCTGGCGCACGGGGCGGGCGCCGGGATGACCCACAAGTCCATGGCGGCGATCGCCGACGGCCTCGAGGGGCTGGGCGTGGCCACCCTGCGCTACCAGTTTCCCTACATGGAGCGGGGCTCGAAGCGCGTCGATGCGGCGCCCGTGGCGCACGCGACGGTGCGCGCGGCCGCGGCGGCGGCGAAGGCGCGGGCCGCGGGGTTGCCGCTGTTCGCCGGCGGGCGCTCGTTCGGTGGGCGCATGACCTCCCAGGCCCAGGCGGCCGCGCCGCTCGACGGCATCCGCGGCCTGGTGTTCTTCGCCTTCCCCCTGCACCCGGCGGGGAAGCCCTCCACCGACCGGGCGGCGCATCTCGATGAGGTGGCGGTCCCGATGCTGTTCCTGCAGGGCGACAACGACGCGCTCGCCGAGCTGGCGTTGCTCAGGACCACGGTGGACCGGCTCGGCTCCCGCGCCCGGCTGCACCTCCTCGCCCACGCCGACCACGCCTTCCATGCGCCGGCCAGGACCGGCCGCAAGGACCCCGAGGTGCTGGCCGAGGCCCTGGCGGCCGCCACGGACTGGATGCGCGGGGTCTGAGGGGCCTCGCCCGCGCGCGCCCCGGTCAGGCCCTGACCTCGTCGCCGGGGTTCCGGAACGCCGCCTCCCCGGCGTCGGAGACCTCGACCCACTTGGGGTCCGGCGCGGCCTCGGCGGCGTAGTTGTCGTGCCAGTTCCACCACTTGTACGGCGGGCTCTGGGGGTAGCCCTCGGGCGAATCCTCCCACGTCTCCTGCCGGCCGAGCGCGGTCAGGTCGAGGTAGCTCCAGACCGTTCCCATCGCCTCGTCGCCGCGGTTGTTGATGAAGTAGGTGCGGAACACGCGATCGCCGTCGCGGATGAAGACGTTGTGGCCGTGCCATTCGTCGACGCCGAAGTCGGCGTCGAAACTGTCGGTGATGGTGTACCAGGGCATCTTCCAGCCCATCCGCGCCTTCAGCCGGGCGATGTCCGCCTGCGGCGCACGCGAGGCGTAGGCGAGGGTGGTGTCGCGGGCGTTCAGGTGGGCGAGGTTGCCGACCTGGTCGGCGCCCAGCGAGCAGCCGCGGCAGGCGTGGTCGGGCCAGCCGAACACCCCCGGCTCGAAGAAGGCGCGGTAGACGACCAGCTGGCGGCGCCCCTCGAACAGGTCCAGCAGGCTGACCGGCCCGTTCGGCCCCTCGAACCGGTAGGACGTCTCCACCGCCATCCACGGCATCCGCCGCCGCTCGGCGGCAAGTGCGTCGCGGGCCCGCGTGTGGGCCTTTTCCTTGACGAGCAGTTGCTCGCGCGCGGCCTCCCACGCCTGCGGCGAGACGATGGGCGGCGTGCGCATGGCGCCAGCTCCGCCGTTCTCAGGTGACTGGGTCATGATGGCGATGTCCTCCGAAGCGGTCGGGCCGCGAGCGTTCACGCCGAGCGGCCCCGTCGCGGAACAGCCTGGCGCCGGGCCCTTGCGCGGTGGGAGTGACAAGTTTGGCGGGATTTGACGCGACGGCCTTTCAGAGCCGCGCCAGCACCCCTTCCGCCGCCGCCACGCCCGTCGCGAAACAGGCCTGCAGCAGGTAGCCGCCCGTCGGCGCTTCCCAGTCCAGCATCTCGCCGGCCGCGAAGACGCCCGGCAGCGCCTTGATCATCAGGTTCTCGTCCACGGCGGACCAGGCGATCCCGCCCGCCGAAGAGATGGCGCGCTCCAGGCCCTGGGCGGCGGTGAGCACGACGGGCGCGTGTTTGATCGCGTGCGCCAGGTTCTCGGGCAGGGCGCCGCCGTTCGCCTCCCGGACCAGGTTGACCGCGACCGGCGACAGCCCCGCGGCCTTGCGCAGGAAGTTGGACGCCGACTGGCTGCCGCGCGGGCGGGCGAGCTTTGCGGCGAGCTGGTCCTCCGTCAGGTTTGGCTGAAGGTCGAGCTCCAGCACGGCCCGGCCGTCGCGGGCGATGGCGTCCCTGAGCGGGGCGGAGAGGGCGTAGACCGCGCCGCCCTCGAGGCCGTAGCCGGCGATCGTCGCCTCGCCGCGGACCGTGCGGCCCTCGAAGCTGAGCGCCAGGGGCTTCAACGGCGCGCCCGCGAACCGGCTGCGGAACGGCTCGCTCCAGGGCACGGTGAAGCCGCAGTTGGCCGGGCGGAAGGGCCGGACCTCGACGCCCCTGGCCGCCAGGATCTGGACCCAGTCGCCCCTGGAGCCGAGCTTGGGCCAGCTCGCGCCGCCCAGCGCCAGGACGGCGGCGTCGGCCCGCACCGGCGGCGCGCCGCGGAAGGCGAGGGCGCCGGTCTCGTCCCAGCCGAGCC
The DNA here is from genome assembly GCF_042681205.1 of Phenylobacterium terrae. Taxonomy (NCBI): domain Bacteria; kingdom Pseudomonadati; phylum Pseudomonadota; class Alphaproteobacteria; order Caulobacterales; family Caulobacteraceae; genus Phenylobacterium; species Phenylobacterium terrae. The sequence goes on along the minus strand of NZ_JBHUEY010000001.1, from coordinate 708,207 downwards.
ACTCCGCGCGAGTCTCCAGCCGCACCCCCTGCCGGGCCAGCCGGGCGAGCCAGGCGCGCAGCAGCGGCGAGGCCTTCAGCGCCTTCGGGAACACCCGCCCGCTGGAGCCGGTGAAGGTCGGCTGCCCCAGCCCTTCGGCCCAGGCGATCAGCGCCTTCGGCGGGAAGGCCTCGAGATAGGGGCCGAGCCGCCCGGCCGCCTCGCCGTAGCGGGCCTTGAACCGGTCCAGGGGCTCGGAGTGGGTCAGGTTCAGGCCGCCGCGCCCGGCCATCAGGAACTTGCGCCCGAAGGTCGGCATCCGCTCGTAGACGGTGACCGCCGCGCCGGCCGCGCTCAGCCGCTCGGCGGCCATCAGCCCCGCCGGCCCGCCGCCGATGACGGCGATGCTGGGCATCAGCCGCTGAACTTCTTCCGCAGCGCCCGCTCGACGCTCGGCGTGACCAGCCAGGAGACATCCTCGTTCAGGCTGGCGAGCTCCCGGGCGGTGCTGGAGCTCACGTGCAGGAAGGTCTCCTGGCAGATGAAGTGGACCATCGGAATGGTCGCATCCAGCCGGCCGAAGACGCCGTGGTAGCGGAACTCGTCGTCGAAGTCGGAGGCCTGGCGCAGGCCGCGCACGACGTGGGTCGCGCCTATCCGCCGCGCGTACTTGATGACGCTCTCGCCGACATAGGAGCCCACCTCGACCTGCTCGGGCAGCGCGCGGCCGCCTGCGCCGGCGAGGTCGAGGTCCATGACCGAGTCCCGGATCAGCTCGAGGCGCTGGCCGACGTCGAACAGGCCGGTTTTCAGCGGGTTTGCGCCGACGGCGATGTGCACCACGTCGAAGGTCGTCAGCGCCTTCTGGACGATATCCAGGTGCCCGCGGGTGATCGGGTCGAACGAACCCGCATAGAGGGCCCGGGTGCGCGCGGGCTTCATCGCTAGTCCTCCGTGTGCCGGGGCCGGGTGGCGGCCAGGCCGATCAGGCTCAGCACGCCTGCGGCCACCAGGTAGCCGCCGGTCATCACCAGCCCGCCGCGGTCGGCGAGCGCCTGGGCGGCGATGGGGGCCAGGCCGCCGCCGATGATCCCGCCCACATTGAACGCCAGGGACGCCCCGGAGTATCGCACCCGCGGCGGGAACAGGTTGGGCAGGTAGGCGCCGAGCGGGCCGTAGACGAAGCCCATGACCAGCAGCGCCAGCGACAGCCAGGCCCAGATCAGCAGCAGCGAGCCCGAGGCCATCATCGCGCCCATCGCCGCGCCGATCGCCACCGTGCCGACGCAGCCGGCCATCAGCACCCGGCGCGGGTTGGCCATATCGCTCCACCAGCCGGCGATGACGATGCCGGCGGCCAGGAACAGGATCGCGCCCAGCTGGACGCCCAGGAAGGCCTCGCGGCTGTAGCCGAGGGTGGTCGTGCCGTAGCCGAGGGCGAAGGCGGTCGCGAGATAGAAGATGGCGAAGCAGGCGATGACCGCGAAGGTGCCGCCGAGCAGCGCCAGGGGATGGCGCACCACGACTTCGGCCATCGGCACATGGCTGGGTGGCGCCTCGGCCACGGCGCGCTGGAAGGCCGGCGTCTCGCCGATCTTCAGCCGCACCCACAGGCCCAGTCCGACGAGGATGGCGCTGGCCAGGAAGGGCAGGCGCCAGCCCCACTCCCGGAAGTCGTCGGCCGGCAGGAACAGGCCCAGCAGCAGGAACAGGCCGTTGGCGGCGATGAAGCCCACCGGCGCGCCGAGCTGCGGGAACATGCCGAACCTCGCCCGCCAGCCGGGCGGAGCGTTCTCCACCGCCAGCAGCGCCGCCCCGCCCCACTCGCCGCCGAGCCCGAAGCCCTGGCCGAAGCGCAGGATGCAGAGCAGCAGGGGCGCGATCCACCCCGCCACGGCATAGGTCGGCAGGAAGGCGATCAGCAGGGTCGAGCCGCCCATCACCATCAGCGAGGCGACCAGCGTCGACTTGCGTCCGATCCGGTCGCCGAAGTGGCCGAAGAAGGCCGCGCCCACCGGCCGGGCGAAGAAGGCGACGGCGAAGGTCGCATAGCTGCTCATCAGCTGGGCCGAGGGCGAGGCGGCCGGGAAGAACAGCGGCCCGAACACCAGCGAGGCGGCGGTCGCGTAGATGTAGAAGTCGTAGAACTCCACCGCCGTGCCGACGAGGCTCGCGGTCAGCACGCGGCGGGTCGAGGCGCCGCCGACGCCCGGATCGGATGAGTTCAAGGTGGCCTCCCCTTCGCCGTTCAGACCGCGGCGTGGAGACGAGGTCAAGGGGCGCGGCCGCGCCGGCGCCAGCCGAAACAGCGCTTGCCAGCTCGGTATGTTATAACATAACAAGCCCCCATCGCCACGCTTTGGGGGAATGTCATGAAGTCACGCAGCTTGCTCATGTTGGCCGCGAGCGCCTCGGCGCTGCTCGCCGGCGGAGCCGCGGCCCAGACGCCCGGCGCGGGGCACGAGGTCGCCGAGGTGGTCGTCGAGGCCACCCCGCTCGGCCACACCATCAACGAGGTGGCCACGCCTGTCGCCCAGCTGGCGGGCGACGAACTGGTGCAGCGGCGCCAGGCGACCCTCGGCGAGACGCTGCAGGGTCTCCCCGGCGTGAACTCCGACACCTTCGGCGGCGGCGCCAGCCGCCCGGTGATCCGCGGCCAGACGGCGCCGCGGGTGAAGGTGCTCTCCGACAGCTCCGAGCTGATGGACGCCTCCGCCGTCTCGCCCGACCATGCGGTGACCACCGAGCCCCTGCTGCTGCGCGAGATCGAGGTGCTGCGCGGCCCCAGCGCGCTGCTCTATGGCGGCGGCGCGATCTCGGGGGCGGTGAACCTCATCGATTCCAAGATCCCGACGCAGGCGCCGGCGCGCGGGGTCGAGGGCGTCGCCGAAGTCCGCGGCGGGACGAACGCGGACGAGCGGGCCGCGGTCTTCGGGCTCACCGTCGGCGGAAGCGGCTTCGCCCTGCACGCCGAGGCCGTCGGCCGCAGCTCCGACGACTACAAGGTTCCCGACTGGGACGAGGACCGGGTCCACGGGACCTTCAACGACACCTCCACCGTCTCGTTCGGCGGCTCCTGGATCGGCGAGCGGGGCTACCTGGGCGCGGCCTTCACGCGCCAGAGGAGCGAGTACGGACTGCCCGGCCACAGCCACGACTACGAGTCCTGCCACCCCCACGGCAGCAGCCTGCACTGCGGCGGTCACGGGCACGACGACGACGATCACGACCACGACCATGGCCACGAGGATGAGGACGCCCCGTTCGTGCGCCTGCGCAGCGAGCGCTGGGACATCCGCGGCGAGTACCGGGAGCCGTTCGCCGGCGTCGAGCGCATCCGCCTGCGCGCCGGCGTCACCGACTACCGCCACGACGAGGTCGAGGGCTTCACGCCGGCCACCACCTTCCGGAACGACGGCTACGACGCGCGGGTGGAGGTGGAGCACAAGCCCGTCGCCGGCTTCTCCGGCGTGATCGGCGTGCAGACGGCGGTCAGCGACTTCAGCGCGCTGGGCGCCGAGGCCTTCCTGCCGGCGTCGGAGACCCGGACGACCGGCCTCTTCCTGTTCGAGGAGCTGGACTGGCGCGACTGGCACTTCGAGTTCGCCGCCCGCAAGGACTGGCAGGAGATCGAGGGCGCCCGGATCGTGCGGACCGAGCACGACCCGTTCTCCCTGTCGGCCTCGGCGCTCTGGACGTTCGCGCCCGGCTATTCCGCCGCCCTGGCGATCTCCCGCTCGCAGCGGGCGCCGACCGCCCAGGAACTCTATGCGCGGGGCGTCCACCTGGCGACCAACACCTACGAGATCGGCGACCGCAATCTCGACGAAGAGACCGCCAATACGGTGGACCTCACCTTCCGCAAGACCGAGGGCGACACGACCTTCACGGTCGGTCTCTTCCACCACCGCATCGAGGACTACATCTTCGCCGCCACGCTCGACCGGTTCGAGGACTTCCGCCTGATCCGCTACACCCAGCAGGACGCGCGGTTCACCGGCATCGACGGCGAGCTGACCCACCGCTTCACGCCGGCCCTCTCGGCGACGGTGTTCGGCGACTACGTGCGCGCCGAGCTGACCGGCGGCGGCGGCGACGTCCCGCGCATCCCCGCCGGCCGGCTCGGAGGGCGCGTGAACGGGGCGTACGGCGGCTTCACCGGCGAGCTCGAATACTACCGCGTGTTCGACCAGGACGAGGTCGCCGACTTCGAGCAGGAGACGCCCGGCTACGACATGGTCAACGCCACCGTGGCCTACAGCCTGCCCGTCACGGAGGGGCGGATGCAGGTCTACGTCCGCGGCACGAACCTGCTCGACGAGCTGGCGCTCAACCACGCCTCCTTCGTCAGCCGCGCCGCGCCTCTTCCGGGACGGACGGTCGTGCTGGGCCTGAGAGCCTCGTTCTAGCGGGGTCGCGTGCGGGGCCTGTCCGGCCACTCGCGTGGAGCGGGGACGCGACGCGTCCCCGCGCCTCTGGACTCTCGGCCGGCAGCCGACGTGGCCGGCCGGCTCGCCCACGCCGAAGAGCATTGCCGGCGCCAGGGGCAGGCCTGGACCACGGGGCGCCGCTTCATCCTGCAGCGGCTGCTGGAGGCCGGGCGGCCGCTGAAGGCCTACGAGCTGATCGCGATGCTGCAGGCCGCCGGCCGGCCGAGCAATCCGGCCACGGCCTACCAGGCGCTGAAGGGTTTGCTGGCGGCCGGGCTCCTCATTCGGGTGGAGAGCCTGAGCGCGTTTCATGCGGTGTCGCCGCAGGCCGGGCCGCAGGCGCTCCTGGTATGTCGGTCCTGCCGGGGCGTCACGGAGGTCGGGCTGCCGGAAGAGGTGCGCGCCTGGCTGGCCGCCCAGCAGGGCGACTTCCGGCCTGAGGGTTGGATCTGCGAGGTCGTGGGGACCTGCTCGGCCTGCAGCGAAGACTAGCTGGGAGCGCACCGATGGCGTCGCGACTGTTCGAGTTCATCGCCGCGCGGCATGAAGGGCCCTGGGGCGCGGTCCTGGACGCCGGAACGGGGGTGCATTCCGCCGGCTGGCTCGCCGGCCTTCCGACGGAGAGCCTGACGCTGGTCACCGCCGCGCCGGCCCATGCCGACCAGGTCCGGCGCAGCGTCCCCTTGCGGCCGGCCGACCGCCTGCTGGTGGGCGACTGGGCCGACCCCGCCTTCCTGGCCGGCGAGAGCTTCGATGCGGTGCTCGCCGATTACCTCGTCGGCGCGGTGGAGGCGTTCGCGCCGTATTTCCAGCAGGCGCTGTTCGACCGGCTGGCCCGGCTCGTCCGCGGGCGCCTCTACCTGATCGGCGTGGACCCGTACGTCGTGGCCGAGCCCGACACCGCCTCCGGCCGGCTGGTCTGGGAGATCGGCCGCTTCCGCGACGCCTGCCTGCTGCTCGCCGGAGACCGGCCCTATCGGGAATACCCGGCCGAGTGGGTGCTGGCACAGCTCGACCGTGCGGGCTTTGCGGTGATCGAGGCGCGCCGGTTCCCGATCCGCTACAAGGCCGCCTTCGTCGACAGTCAGATCGACATGGCCCTCATGCGGCTGCCCGCGCTGCCGGACCCGGCCCTGGCCGAGGCGCTGAGGGCGCGGGGCGAGGCGCTTCGGCGGGCGGGGCTTGCGGCCGTCGCCGCCAAGGACGGAATCCGGCACGGGTGCGACTACGTCATCGTCGCCGAGCGCCGCCCCTAAGGCCGCCGCCTCACGCGCCGGCCGGCTCGTGCAGCCCGCGCTCGCGGGCGATGCTGACGGCGGCGAGCCGGCTGGGCGCCTCCAGCGCGGCCAGGATGGCGCCGACGTGGTGCTCCACGGTCTTGGCGCTGAGGCCCAGCCGGTCGGCGATCTCGGCGTTGGCGAGCCCGTCGCTGAGCAGCGAGAGGACTTCGCGCTGGCGGGGCGTCAGCCCGGCCGGGTCCTCGCGCCGCGCCGCCCGCGGCCCGGCCGGCACCGAGCGGACGCCCTCCGCCCGCATGCGCCGACGCAGCTTGCGCGCCGCCGGAGCCGCGCCCAACCGGTCGAAGATCGCCAGCGCTTGGCGCTGGGCGGCCTCGTCCCCGTCGGAGAGGGCGATCGCCTGTTCGTAGGGACAGCCGCGGGCGGCCCAGAGCTCCGCGGCCTCGCGCCAGCGCCCTTCCACGTGGGCCTGGTGCGCCGGCGAGAGCTGGGCGCGGGCCTTGGGCTCCAGCGCCGGCGGGCGGCCGAGGATGGCGAGCCACAGGGCGGTCTCGCCGATGTTCCACAGCTGGCTCCAGGATCGCACGACCTGGGCGTGGACCTCGGCCAGCTGTTCGACGGCGCCCGGCCGCGAGCCGCCCAGCCAGTGCGCTTCGGCGTCCGCAAGGGCGATCGGGACCCGGCGCAGGAGGTCGCGCTGGGCGGTCGGGAGCTTGCGCGCCTGGTCGAGCAGGCCGCCCTCGGGCAGGCCGAGGCGGACACGCACGCGGCTGAGCGCGATCATCGCCGAGAGGCCGACGGTGACCCGCGGGTAGGGGCCGAAGACCACGTCCTCGGCCTCGGTGAGCGCCTCCTCCAGCCGGCCCATGTCGAGCAAGGCGGCGGCCCGGTTGCCGCGGATGAAGGCCTCGAGCGGCAGCTGGTCGCGGGCCGCGCAGGCGGCCTGGCCCTCGTCGAGCGCCTCGAGCAGGCCCTCGTGGCGGCGCGCCGGGGTCATGATGGAGGTGAGGTTGGAGTAGAGCCGGGGCAGGGCGTCCAGCTCGCCTCTGGCCCGCGCCTCCTCGATCGTTTCGCGGATCGCCGGCGCGCCCTCGTCCAGGTTGGTGGAGGCGCGCGTGGTCCGCAGATAGGTCAGCGCCTGCAGATAGATGTCCGTGCGGCCGAGCTTTTCGGCCCGCGCCAGGGCCTCCTCGGCCGCGGCGATGGCCTCGTCGTTGCGGTCCGCCAGCATGTCGAACTGGGCCTTGCTGGCCAGCGCCATGGCGTACTGCCAGCTGTCGGGCTCGGCCCGCAGCACGCGCACCGCCGCCTCGACGTCGGCCTGGCAGAGGTCCGGGTCGCCCAGGTTCCACTGCACATGGGCCGAGATGCGCAGCGCGTTGCCGAGGCCGGTGACGTTGCCTACCCGCCGATGGATGGCGATGGCTTCGTCCAGCGCCTGCCGGGCCAGCAGGAACTCGCCGCAGAAGTGGGCGCAGAAGGCCTTGCGCTCCAGCAGCTGGGCGCGCTCGCCGTCCGCGAACCCGCCGTGCTCGATCGCCCGGGAAAGGTGGGCCACCGCCTCTCCGTAGGCGCCCAGGGCTCCGGCCTCCTCGGCGGCCCGGATGGCGTAGCGCACCAGGTCGGCGGCCGAGCCGGCCTGTTCGGCGTGGTGGGCGATCTCTGCGGCGCGGGCGCCCTCGCGGCCCTTGAGCAGCACCAGGGCGGCGGTGTGCAGTTCGCGCCGGCGCAACGGCGACAGCGACTCGTTCACGGCCCGGCGCGCCAGTTCATGGCGGAAGGCCAGCGCGGCGCCCCGGGCGTTGAGCATGCCGGTCGCCAGGCACTCCTCGACCCCCTTGTGGTCGTGGTCGCTGGCGATGTTGCGCAGCGTCTCCTCGTCGATCTGGCGGGGGAAGATGGAGGCGCACTCGAGGGTGCGGCGGGCGTGGGGGGAAAGGCGCGCCGCCCGCGCGACGGTGACCTCCTGCACCGTGCGGGGAACGACGTCGCGCTCGTAGGCCAGGTATTCGGTCACGTGGAACGGGTTGCCGCCGGTGGCCTGGAACACCTCGGCCGGCAGGCGGCCGCGCCGGCGCGCCAGCCGCGCCACGGCGGCCGCGGAAAGCGGTTCGAGCTCGATGCGCTCGCGCGCGTCGCGCGGCATGTCGGCCCACAGCGAGGCCAGCCGGGCGCTGGACTGCGGCTCGTCGGTGCGGAAGGTCACCAGCACCATCACCGGTGCGGTGCGGATCCGGCGGGCCAGGAACCTGAGCAGGTCGAGGGTCGCATCGTCCGCCCAATGGATGTCCTCGAGGGCGAGCAGCCCTGGCCCCTTGCCGCCGGTGAGCAGCCGCAGGAGCGCCTCGTAGGTCGCCAGCTGTCCGGTCGGGGAGATGGAGAAGCGGCCCTGGCTTTCGCGCGCGATGTCGCGCAGCGGGCCCATCGGTTCGGGCGTGGCCAGATGCTCGCAGCCGCCCATGTGCACCCGGGTGTCGGCCCGATGCGCGTCGACGAAGGCCAGCAGCAGGGAGCTCTTGCCGATCCCCGCCTCGCCCTCCAGCGAGACGATCCGCCCGGCGCCGGCGCGCGCCTGCGCGAGAGCCGCCTCGAGGCGCGCGTGAGCTGTTTCCCGCTCGATGAGTTCCGCCGCTCCCGTCATGGTTGAAGCGTATCACCGCGGCGTCGGCTGAGAAACGCCGTTATCCGGAAGCGAAGCGACCCCCGCCGGACGTCTCCGGCGGGGGCGCCTGACGGCCCTTGCTCAGGGCATGCGGGCGGCGAGCACGACGGCCGGCTCGGTCAGCGGCCGGGCCTCGTAGAGCGCGAGCAGCTGGGGCCGGGCGCTGGCCAGGGCCTCGGCCCGGCATGCCTTGATCAGCCGCATGGGGGTGAAGGGCGAGGGGTCGCGGCAGATCGTGGTGGCGGCCCGGCTGACCCGGCGCTCCAGGATCTGGCGGCCGGCCGGATGGCCGATGTCCAGGTCGGCGTAGCTCACTCTGGCCGAGACCTGTTCCACCTTCGCCCAGGCGGGGGCGGAGAGGGCCAGAGCGGCGGCCGTGGCGATGACGCTGGGGAGGATACGTTGCATTTTGTTGTGTCTCCAGAAGGGTTTGTAGTGGGTTACGCGAACAACTCGGCCATCGCCTCGAACTCGGCGACGGCATTCGGCTTCAGGCGCCGAATGGTTTCGATGAACCTCGGGTGGGAGAGCCCCGACCCGACGTAGGTCCACCGGTTGGCTTGGTGCTGGACGGCCATGAACCGCTCGCGCTCGGCCTTGCCGAACGGCTTGCCGCGCGTCGCCTCGAGGGCTTCGAGGTCGAAGGCGGCCTGCTGGCGAAGGCCCTCGTCCAGGAAGGCGCCGAGCCGCTTGTAGCCCTCGATCGCCTCGTCGATCTGGGCGGGCGTGCAGCCGGCGGCGATCTCTTCCACCAGCAGGGTGTCGATCTGCGCGTGCTGCTGCTCCTCCATCCAGTGGTGCAGCAGCAGGTCCTTGAAGCGTGGATCCAGCTGCTGCTCGTCCTGGATGCTCTCGGTGAAGTGGCGCTGGCTCATCCACTCGATGTGCAGGATCAGCAGCGCCACCGAGAGCGGCGGGTGCGAGAGCACGTGCGCGGCGATCGCCTCCGGCGGGCCGATCGTCTTGCAGCGGACGCCGAACTCTTCCGCGAACGCCGCGGCGAACGTGCGGAACAGGTGGATGTGCTTGGCCTCTTCGGCGGCGAACTGGAGCATCGCGCGCGAGCGGTAGGACTCCCCGGTCGCCTGGGGTCGCGCATGGTCGAGCAGGAAGGGCAGGATGAACTCCTCGACCAGCCCGAACATGACCAGGTAGGCGTTGCCGCGAATCTGGTTGAGCTCCAGCCGCTCGTCGGCGGTCAGGAAGTCGAGAGGCGCCGTGCGGGCGAGCGCCTCCGGCATGAACGGCTTGGAGAAGTCCAGCCGCTTGTCCGGGCCGATCAGCTCGTCCACGCGCCAGTTGATCCGCTCGGCGCGCGCAAGGCAGTCCTCGAACGAGAAGGCTTTGGTCATCGGGGCAGGTCCTTCGTTGCGGTGCAGGACCGTCTGGATAGGACCGCGCGTGACCCCCCGCGTCGGGGAAACCCCCTAGTTTCGCCTGAGCGCCCCTGACACGAAGGACGTGACGGGGCGTCTGGTCAGGACCGTCGCCCGGACATCAGCCTGAGCCAGGGCGCAGCGTGGAAGAGGCTCATCAGCAGGTACATCGGGACCATGCCGGTAAGCGGAGAGTCATGTCCCGCCGAGCAGAGCATGATCGCCGGATCGTCGCCCACGGCGGTGAGGGCGGCCATGGCGGCGAAGGTCGGCGTGGCCGAAAGAGCCAGCCACCTGGCGATCACCATTCCGCCGGCCTCGGTCGTGACGTCACGCCCGCTCATCGCAGCCTCCAAGCTTGGGCAAGGCCCACGCGCTGTCGTGAGAGGCAGACTGGCGGCGACCCGGCGGAGGGCGGGAGTGACAAGTGTGGCGGGATCGGAACGCCGCCTCCGCCTGGGCCTTCACGGCCCGGCTCGTTCAACGTGGGCCGCAGGTGTTAGGCTCGCGAGCGGAGCCGGCCGGGGAGAGAGATGACCTCGTCAGACGCCCATCTGGACATGCGCAGGCGCACGTTCGAGCGCATCGCCGCCCGGCTCCGGTCGTTCGGCGACGACGATCTCTCCGCAGCGTTGGCCCCCGACAAAGCCTCGTGGCGTTACAGCGTCCACGGCAGTCAGTCCGCGGTGATCGAGGTCGAAGGCGCGAAGGTCTTCGTCAAGCAGATCAGCCTCACCGACCTGGAACGGAGACCCGAGAACGAGGGGTCGACCGCCAACCTCTTCGGCCTGCCGCTGTTCTACCAGTACGGGGTCGGCTCTGCGGGGTTCGGCGCGTGGCGCGAGCTGCAGGCCTACCTGAAGGCCGGCGAGTGGGCGCTGTCCGGCGAGTGTCCGCATTTCCCGCTCGTCTATCACTGGCGCGTGCTACCAAGGCGGCCGCCCCCGCTTTCGGCCGAGCAGCTCGCCTGGCTGGAGCGCGCGCCGGACTATTGGGAGTCGGACGCCGTTCGGGCCCGGCTTGAGGCGATCTCCGGCGCCACGTCATCCATCGTCCTGTTCCTCGAGCATGTGCCGCAGATGCTGGACACCTGGCTCTCGGACAGCCTGGCCGGCGAACCGCCGGCGCCCGGGCTGGAGGCGGCGATCCTCCGGGTTCACGAACAGCTGGACGAGACCGCCGCATTCATGAACGGCCGCGGCATGCTGCATTTCGACCTGCACGCCTTCAACGTGCTGACCGACGGCGATCAGGTCTACGCGGCCGACTTCGGGCTGGCGCTCTGCGAGGACTTCGACCTGTCGCCGGCCGAGCGCGGCTTCTTCGAGGCCCATCGCCTCTACGACCGCGGCTATGTCGCCTGGGGGCTCGTGGAGTGTTTGGCGCCGAAGGGAGAGCCGCGGGTGCGGGCGCCTGCGCTCGACGCCCTCGTCGCCCGCTGCAAGCCGGTCGCGGACATCCTGCGCAGCTTCTTCGGCAGACTGAGCGGCGAGGCCAAGACGACGCCCTATCCGGCGGCCGAGCTCGAGGCGGCGCTTGCGCAGATCCGCGTCCAGTGACGGCCGCCGCGAGCGCGAAGCCGCAACGAAAAACGCCCGGCGTCTCCGCCGGGCGTTTCCGCATTCAGAGCTGATCGCCTTCGGCTTACGCCGCCGTGCGGACCAGGGACTTGGCGAGGATGCCGATGGCCTCTTCGCGGTCGATGCGCTCGATGGCGGCGACTTCGCGGGCCATGCGGTCCAGCGCCGATTCATAGAGCTGGCGCTCGGAGTAGGACTGCTCGGGCTGGTTCTCGGCGCGGTGCAGGTCGCGGACCACCTCGGCGATCGAGATCAGGTCGCCGGAGTTGATCTTGGCTTCGTATTCTTGGGCGCGGCGGCTCCACATGGTGCGCTTCACCCGGGCGCGGCCCTTCAGCGTGTTCAGCGCCTGGCTGACCACGTTGGTCTCGGCCAGCGGGCGCAGGCCGGCGCTCTTGGCTTTGCCGGTCGGGACGCGCAGCGTCATCTTCTCGTGATCGAAGGTGATTACGTAGACCTCGAGCTTCAGGCCGGCCACTTCCTGGGTTTCGATCCCCTGCACCAGACCCACGCCGTGGGCCGGATAGACGACGTGATCGCCAACCGAGAAATCCAGACCGCTCTTGCTCATCACGAGACCTCTTCAATGTCCTTTGCGTCCGGGCCGCGGGTTGCGCGCGCATCCGCTCGAACGGACAGGGCCATTCCCCGCAAGATGCTTGCGGCGGCCCCGACTCTCGAGCGGTTTTTCGACCTCTAAGACAACCCTCGCCTTTATGTAGGCGTGCCGGCCTGGACGGCTCTTCTGCGGAATGACGGGCAAAGCGAAGCCGCTTTCCACCACGTCGGAATAGACATTAACACAAAATCGTGCCGAATGAAAGGCTTGCTGCGGCGCGTCAGAAGCGCCGCCAGCTTCGCGTCAGGAGCCGCGGCCAGGCTTCTCGCTGAAGTACTTCTCGAACTTGCCCGTTTCCCGCTCGTACTGCTCGGCGTCGGCCGGCGGCGTGCCCTTTACGGTGATGTTGGGCCAGATCTTCGAGTACTCGGTGTTGACCCGCAGCCACTTGCCGTCCGGCTCGTCTTCGGTGTCCGGCTTGATGGCGTCCACCGGGCACTCCGGCTCGCACACCCCGCAGTCGATGCATTCGTCCGGATTGATGGCCAGGAAGTTCTCGCCCTCATAGAAGCAGTCGACCGGGCAGACCTCCACGCAGTCCATGAACTTGCACTTAATGCAGGGATCCATGACGATGTAGGTCATAACGGGGACAATACTCCGGTCGCAGGCGCGCGGGTTTTCGGGGTCAGGACGCGGCTTGTCAATGCCGCGCCCCTGAGCTGACCATCAGGATATCTGTAAGGGCGAGTAGAGCTCGCGTGCTTCCGAGGCCGGTCCGCGTCGTTCGCCGAGGCCTTCGACCGCCACCGCGATCAGCCGTCCGCCGACCGCGAACACCAGGCCGTCGCCCACCTTCACCGAGCGGGACGGCTTGTCGAGCCGGGTTTCGACCCCGGCGCGGGTGAGCCGCACCCGGCCCTCCTCCACATAGCGGGCCGCCAGCGAGCGGGTCTTGAAGAAGCGGGCGCGCCACAGCCACACGTCCACGCGGCAGCTGTCCTCGCTCATGCGCGGGCGGCCTTGGGCTTGCGCCGCGGCCGGCGGCGGGGCGGGGCGGTCTTCAGCGCCGCCAGCGCGGCGAACGGCGAATGGGTCGGCGGCTTGGCCGGCCGGGGCTCGGCGATCCCGCGCCGGCGCCAGGCGACGGGCTCGCCCGCCTTGGGCCTGCCGGTCCGGGCGAAGCCCAGGTTCCGCATCACCGCCCCGGCCTCGGCCTCGCTCCAGCCGAGCTCTTCGCGCGCCTGGTCCGACAGGACCTGGCCGCCGGCCAGCTTGGGCGCGGCGCGCAGCAGGGCGTCGAGCCGCTCCAGGCCCTCCACCGGGGCGGCCACCGGGCCGACGGCGCGCAGGCCGTAGGCGGCGAGCGTCTGGGCGCTGGGGGCCGGGTCGCCGAGGCTCGACAGCCCTGCGCCGGCCGGCCGCCATTGCGGACTCGCCTGCGCGGCGAAGGCCTGGGCGTAGGCCTGCGCCGGGGGCTTCAGCAGGGCCGGCAGGTAGAGGCTGAAGGCGCCCAGCTTGACGCCCAGGGACTTCAGCGTGCGCCGCTCCACCTGGCTCAGCGCCTTGGCCTCGGCGCGCACGGCGCTGCGGTCCAGTACGCCGCCCTGTTCGATCAGCCGGTAGGCGAGGCCCCGGGCCAGGCCCTTGATCCTGCCCTCCGAGACCGCGCTCTCCAGCCGGCGCAGCGGCTTCAGCCGCCGGTCGGCCTCGGCGGCCGCGAAGGCCTCGAGCCGGCGCTGGGCCCGCTCCCGCGCCGGGCCGGCGCCGAGCTCGCCGAACAGCCGCACCCGCGGGGCGAACAGCGTCCCGCCGGACAGCACGCCCACCGCGTCGCCGCGCCACAGCACCGTCCCATCGGGAGCGAGGGCGAAGGCCTCGTCCGGCTCGGCGGCGAGCCTGCCCAGCCGCCGGGCGATCTCCGGGCCCACCGCCGCCGTGGCGGCGGCGCGCAACGCCTTCTCCTCGAGCAGCGAGGCGCCCTGGGCGGCCTCGAAGCTGACGCCGGAGAGCTTGCCGACGTACTGGCCCTCGACCGTCACCACCCCGTCGGCGGCGACGCCGGCCAGCAGGTCCTCGCGGACCCGAAGGCCGCGCATCAGGGCGCTGGTCCGCCGGTCGACGAACCTCGCCATCAGCTTCTCGTGGAGGGTGTCGGAGAGCCGGTCTTCGAGCGCCCGGGTCTTGCCCTGCCAGTTCGCCGGGTCGGCCAGCCAGTCCGGCCGGTTGGCGACGTAGGCCAGGGTGCGCACGCTGGCGAGGCGCCCGGCCAGGGCGTCGATCTCGCCGTCGGTGCGGTCCAGCCACTCGTACTGGCGGGCGATCCAGTCCTCCGGGATCCGGTGGGTCCGGGAGGTCAGGTGGCCGAAGAAGTCGCGCACCAGACGGACGTGGTCCTCGGTGGCGGTCTTGCGGAAGTCCGGCGTCTGGCAGACGTCCCACAGCCGGAAGAGGGCGCTGCGGTCCCGGCAGCGGGCGGCGATCTCCGGATCGGCCGCCAGCTGGCGCAGCGTCATCTCGTCCAGGCTCTCGGCGGCGAGCTTGAGCCCCTCCCGCTGCGGCGGGGCCGCGAGCGAGCGCATCAGCGCCGGAAGGGAAGCGAAGTCGAGGGCCGCGTTGCGCCACTCGGCGGCGGCGACGGGCTCGAAATGGTGCTGCTGCACGGCCTCGACCAGGTCGGGGTCCATGTCCTCGCACTCGCCGGTGACGCCGAAGGTGCCGTCCTTGCGGTAGCGGCCGGCCCGCCCGGCGATCTGGCCGATCTCCTGCGGGTAGAGCCAGCGGGTGCGGCGGCCGTCGAACTTGCGCAGCCCGGCGAAGGCCACGTGGTCGACGTCCATGTTGAGGCCCATGCCGATGGCGTCGGTGGCCACCAGGAAGTCCACCTCGCCGGACTGGTAGAGGGCGACCTGGGCGTTGCGGGTGCGGGGAGAGAGCGAGCCCATCACCACCGCCGCGCCGCCGCGCTGGCGGCGGATCAGCTCGGCGATGGCGTAGACCTGGTCGGCCGAGAAGGCGACCACCGCGCTGCGCCGGGGCAGCCTCGTCAGCTTCTTGGGGCCCGAATAGGTGAGCTCGGAGAACCGCTCGCGCGAGACGATCTCGGCGTGCGGCAGCAGGCGGCGGACCAGCGGCGCCATCGTCGAGGCGCCCAGCAGCATGGTCTCGGACTTGCCCCTGGCGTGCAGCAGCCGGTGGGTGAAGACGTGGCCGCGCTCGGGATCGGCGCACAGCTGGATCTCGTCGACGGCGAGGAACTCGACCTCGCGCGACAGCGGCATGGCCTCGACGGTGCAGACGAAATACTGCGGCCGCGGCGGGATGATCTTCTCTTCACCGGTGATCAGGGCGACGGCGCGGGGGCCTCTGGCCTTGACGATGCGGTCGTAGACCTCGCGCGCCAGGAGGCGCAGCGGCAGGCCGATCATGCCGCTCGCGTGGCCGAGCATCCGCTCGACCGCCAGGTGCGTCTTGCCGGTGTTGGTCGGCCCCAGAACCGCCACCAGTCGGGACGGCGCGGCCCCCGTCGGGCGGTCGCTCATGGATCGAATGTGGGGGGGCGCAGGGAGTCGGGCAAGCGTGGCAGCCCGTCGCTGCAAGTCACCGGTCCTGACGCAACTCTACGCCTCAACCCCTACTCCTGAGCGCCCCAGGAATAGACGCGGCAGAGGCGAGGTGAGTTCCAGGACTATCATTTCCTCCCCTGCGAAGCGGGGAAGGGGACCGCTCGCGAGCGCAGCGAAGAGCGAGTGGGGGAGGGGGCGAGCCGCGCACGCGGCGGACGGAAAGTGCAGTTTAGAGTGATCCACAGCGCCGCGTCCGTGGCTTGCCCTTTCCACCCCCCGCTCTTCAGCCGGCGTCCGCCGGCTTCGGCGGGCGGTCCCCGTTTCCCATGAATGGGAAAGGAAGGGCGCTAATCCAGCGTCCGGCGGTACCGGGCCATGGCCAGCGCCGTCACCACGCACACGAACGCCGCCAGCGCCGTCAGCTCGCGCCACATCTCGTGCGCCTCGAGGCCCTTCAGCAGGGCGCCGCGGACGATGCGCAGGAAGTGGGTGACGGGGATGACCTGCCCGATCGCCTGGGCCCAGGCCGGCATGCCGTGGAAGGGGAACATGAAGCCGGAGAGCAGGATCGAGGGCAGGATGTAGAAGACGCTCATCTGCATGGCCTGCAGCTGGCTTCTCGCCACCGTCGAGATCAGGAAGCCGAGCGCGAGCGAGCCGACGATGAACAGCGAAACGCCCAGCGTCAGCCCGATCCAGCCGCCGGCCATCGGCACCCCGAACAGCAGCCGCGCCAGGGTCAGCACGATGACAGTCTGGGCCAGGCCCACCAGCACGTAGGGCGCGAGCTTGCCGATCATCACCTCGATGGGCTCCACCGGCGTCGCCAGCAGGCTCTCCATGGTGCCGCGCTCGGCCTCGCGGGTGACGCTGAGGGCGGTCATCATCACCAGGGTCATGGAGAGGATGACCCCCAACAGGCCGGGGACGATGTTGTAGGCGGTCACCGCCGCCGGATTGTAGCGGCGGTGGACGACCACCTCGAACGGCGCCTGCGAGAGGCCGCGCTGGGCCAGGGCGCCCTTCAGGTCGTGGGCGAGGGCGTGGGCCGGGAGCGCGGCGAGGGCGGCCGCCGCGCCGCCGGTCGCGGACGGGTCGGTGGCGTCGGCCTCCACCAGGATCTGCGGCCGGTCGCCCCGCGCGACGCGGCGGGTGAAGTCGCCGGGGATGGTGACCCCGAACTGCACCTCGCCCCGGCGGATCAGGGCGTCCAGCTCGGCCGGCGTGCGGGCGGTGCGCTCGATGTCGAAGAAGCCGCTGTTCGTCATCGCCGCCAGGGTCGAGCGGGCCAGCACCGAGTCCTCCTGCACCAGCACCGCCGTCGGCAGGTGGCGCGGCTCGGTGTTGATGGCGTAGCCGAACAGGATCAGCTGCACGATCGGCAGCGCCAGGATCATGGCGTAGGTCAGCCGGTCGCGGGTGAGCTGCTTGAACTCCTTCACCAGCACCGCCCAGATCCGGACCGCCGACAGGCCGCTCATCGGAAGTTGTCCCGCGAACGGCCCATCAGCTGGATGAAGACGTCCTCAAGCGTAGGCGCCACCTCGGTCCAGCGGAACGGCGGCCGGCGGTAGGGCGCGAGGGCGGCCTCGAGCGCGGCGCGGTCGGTCCCTGAGGCCTGCACGGCCGCCCCGAACGGCGCGGCGGCCTCGACGCCGGGCTTCTCGGCGATCTCCGAGGCCAGCCGGTCGATCCCCGCCCCCTCGCCGCGGAAGGTGATCAGGCCCGAGCCGGCCACCACCTCCTCGGCCGTGCCGCGGGCGATCAGCCGGCCGTAGCTGATGTAGGCGATCTCATGGCAGCGCTCGGCCTCGTCCATATAGTGGGTGGAGACCAGCACGGTCAGCCCCTGGCCGGAGAGGGCGTGGATCTCGTCCCAGAAGGTGCGCCGCGCCTTCGGGTCCACGCCGGCCGTGGGCTCGTCGAGCAGCAGCAGCTGGGGCTGGTGCAGGGTGGCGCTGGCCAGCGCCAGCCGCTGTTTCCAGCCGCCGGAGAGGGCGCCGGCGAGCTGGCCTCGCCGCTCGTAGAGGCCCAGCCGCTGGAGCGCCTCGGCCACCCGCTCGCGCCGGCGATCGAGGCCGTGGACGCGGGCGGTGAACTCCAGGTTCTCGGCGATGGTCAGGTCCTCGTAGAGGGAGAACCGCTGGGTCATGTAGCCGGTGCGCTGCTTGATCTCGCCCGCCTCCTTGCGGAGGTCGAAGCCGAGCGCCGCGCCCTCGCCGCTGTCCGGCGTCAGCAGGCCGCAGAGCATGCGCAGCGTGGTGGTCTTGCCGGAGCCGTTGGGCCCCAGGAAGCCGCAGATCCGGCCAGTCTCCAGCTGCAGGGCGACGTCCTGGACCACGTGCTTGTCGCCGAAGCTCTTGTTCAGGCCCCGGACGTCGATGGCGAGGCTCATGAGGCCGCCTCCAGCGGAAGGACGTCCACCGGCTGGCCGGGGTTGAGCCGCACCGACGGGCGGGCCTCCACGAGGTAGACGAGCCGGTCGCGGCTCTCGCGCGAATAGATGACCGGCGGGGTGAACTCGGGCCGGGGGCTGACGAAGACGATCTGCGCCGTCAGGCCGTCCCGGCAGCCGTCGCAGCGGAAGCGGACGGTGCGGCCCGGCCGATAGGCGGCAAGGTCCGTCTCGGGCACGAAGAACCGCAGCTTGATCCTGTCGTGCGGCAGCAGGGCGAGCACCGGCTGGTTCGCGCCGGCCCATTCGCCCGACTGGAAGAAGACCTCCTCCACCCGGGCGGCGGCGGGCGCGACGGGGGCCAGGTCCGACAGCCGCGCGCCGGCGGCGGCGAGCCCGGCCTGGGCCTGCCGCACCCGCTGGTCGGCGGCCTCGACCTGGCCCTGGCGGGCGCCGAGCTCGGCCGCGTCGCGCCGGCGGGCGGCGGCCCGCACCTCGGCCTGGGCGGCCTGCCAGGCGGCCTCGGCGTCGTCGAGCCGGGCGGGCGCGTAGATGCCCTTCTGCACGAGGGGCCGGATGCGGCGAAGGTCGGCGGCGGCGTCCCTGGCCCGCGCCTCGGCGGCGGCCACCTGGGCGTCGAAGACGGCGAGCTCGAGCGGGCGTTGGCCCTGGCGGGCGTCCTCGGCCTGCGCCTGGGCGGCCGCCACTTCGGCGGCCGCCTGGTCCCGCTGGGCGGCCAACTGCTCGGGGTCGACGACGAACAGCCGCTGGCCGGGGCTCACCTCCTGGCCGCGCCGGACGAACACCTGCTCGACCGTGCCCGACACCGGGGCGGCCAGGTAGAGCGGCTCGCCCTCGACGTAGCCGGTCAGCACGTCCGGACCCTTCAGCCGCGGCGCCAGCACCAGCAGCGCGATCAGGCCGGCGGCGACCAGCAGCAGGATCAGGGGGAGGATCTTGCGGCGCATCAGCCGGCCTCCGTCAGAATGCCTTGCAGGACGGCGCGGACGTGCTGGCGCGCCAGGGCGGGCATGTCGAAGGGCTCGGCGCCGATGGGCGCGAAGGTCTCGCGCCAGATCACCCCGACCAGCAGCGGCGAGGCGACCGAGAGGGCGTACATCCGCGGATCGCCCGGCTTCACCTCGCCGCGCGCCTGGGCGGCGGCGATCGCGGCGGTGAGGGCGCCGAGCGCCTTGGAGACCAGCTGGTCGTGCCAGACCTGGGCGAGCTCGGGGAAGTTGCGCGCCTCGCCGATGACCATCTTCACCAGGCCGCCGACCGGCGTCGTGGTCACGACCTCGGCCATGCGGCCGGCCAGCATCTCGAGAAGCGGCCCGATCGGGCCCGGGTGGCTGGCGAGCACTGCGAGCACGGCCTCGAAATTCGGCGCCACGCCTTGCGTCACCACCGCCCGGAAAAGGTCTTCCTTGGTCTCGAAGTAGAGGTAGAGGGCGCCTTTGGAGACGCCCGCCCGGGTGGCGATGTCGTCCAGCTTGGCGCCGGCGAAGCCCTTCTCCGCAAACACCTCGAAGGCGGCGGCGACGATCTCGGCCGGCCGGGCTTCCTTGCGCCTGCGGAACTTGGGTGCGCCGGCCTGCATCGGCTGCTCCTGATAACTGACCAGTCAGTTAGTAACAGCTCCCCCCGCGTGGCGCAACGCCGTTCGGCGCCATCGCCGCGGGCTGGCGCGGCGCGCAGGCGCGCGCTACCTGTCCGCCCATGACCGCCCCCGCCCGGATCGACGGCGTCCGCCTGACGCCCGTGACAGCCCCGCTGACGGGCTCCGTGCGCCTGCCGGGCTCGAAGTCGATCACCAACCGGGCGCTGCTGCTGGCGGGCTTGGCCAGGGGGACCAGCCGGCTCACCGGGGCGCTGAAGAGCGACGACACCGCCCACATGGCCGCCGCCCTGCGCGACATGGGCGTGAGCGTGGAGGAGCCGGACGAGACCAGCTTCGTCGTCAGCGGGTCCGGACGTCTGACCGCCCCGCAGCGGTCCCTGTTCCTCGGCAACGCCGGCACGGCGACGCGCTTCCTCACCGCCGCTGCGGCGCTGGCCGACGGAGCGGTGGTGCTGGACGGCGACGCCAACATGCGCAAGCGACCGATCGCGCCGCTGGTGGAGGCGCTGGCCCAACTCGGGATCGAGGCGGCCGCGCCGACCGGCTGCCCGCCGGTGGTCGTCGCCGGCAAGGGCGGGTTCGAGGGCGGCAAGGTGGTGATCGACGCCCGCCTCTCCAGCCAGTACGCGTCGGCCCTGCTGATGACCGGGGCCTGCGCCCGCGGGCCTGTCGAGGTCGAGCTCGCCCACGCCGAGATCGGCGCGGCCGGCTACATCGACCTGACGCTGGCGGCGATGCGCAGGTTCGGCGCGCAGGTGGAGCAGCTGGGCAACCGGCCCGCCTGGCGGATCGAGCCCACCGGCTATTCCGCCGCCGACGTCTTCATCGAGCCCGACGCCTCGGCCGCCACCTATCTCTGGGCCGCCGAGGCCCTGACCGGCGGGCGGATCGACCTCGGCATGTCCGCCGAGGCCTTCAGCCAGCCCGACGCCAAGGCCTGGGCCGTGATCTGCGCCTTCCCGCGCATGCCGGCGGTGATCGAGGGCTCGCAGATGCAGGACGCCATCCCGACCCTGGCGGTGCTCGCCGCCTACAACGAGACGCCGGTGCGTTTCACCGGCATCTCGGGCCTGCGCGTGAAGGAGTGCGACCGCATCTTGGCCCTGTCGCAGGGCCTGAACGCCATCCGCCCCGGGCTGGCCCGGGAGGAGGGGGACGAGCTGGTGGTCGAGGGCGATCCGGCGCTCGCCGGCCAGGAACGGCCCTGCCGCATCGACACCTTCGACGACCATCGGATCGCCATGGCCTTCGCGCTGGCGGGGCTGAAGACGGCGGGGATCGTGATCCAGGATCCGGACTGCGTGGCCAAGACCTATCCCGGCTACTGGGACGCGCTGGCGGCGCTGGGCGTGGAGCTCACTTTCGGCGCGTGAGGAACGCGGCCGCAACGAATCGGGACCGAATCACTGACTCGGCCGGAATCACGCTTCGTTCCCTACAACCCATTGTATCTGACTCGCTTTCGGCCACAAACGAGCTCCACCGCGGCGTTGTCGCAGGCGCCGCTGCGCCTTGACGGGGCCTGACGCCTTCGACTATATCGCGCGCTCCTCGCGGGGCCCTCCGGCTCCGCGTCCGTTTTTCTACGCGAAGGTTCTATCGCCATGTCGCGCCGCTGCGAGCTCACGGGCGTCGGCCCCCTGGTCGGCCACAACGTGAGCCACTCGAACATCAAGACCAAGCGCCGCTTCCTGCCGGCGCTGAACCCCGCGTCCCTGCAATCGGACGCGCTGGGCCAGACCTTCCGGCTGCGCATCTCCAACAAGGCGCTGCGCACGCTCGACTTCAAGGGCGGCCTGGACACCTTTCTCCTCGGCGCCAGCGACGAGCAGCTCTCGCCCCGCGCCCAGAAGATCAAGCGCCAGCTCAAGGCCAAGCTCGCCGAACAGAAGGCCGCCGCGTAAGCGGGCCTACAGCGCCAAGGATCAGGCCGCCTCCGGGCGGCCTTTTTCGTTTCAGGCCTCTCCCTCCGCGAAGCGGGGGGAGAGGGTGGGGTGAGGGGGGCGTCTCCACCGTCTCGGCGGCGGCGCGTCAGCTGCCCCTCACCCTACCCTCTCCCCGCTGGGCGGGGAGAGGTCTCAGGACTTCAGCGCCCCGTCGAACAGCGCCACGAGCTCGCGCCAGTGGCGTTCGGCGCCTTCCGGGTTGTGTACGGGCATGTCGGTGGGCACCCAGCCGTGGCGGCAGCCGGGCCAGATGGAGACCTCGGCGTCGACGCCGGCGTCCTTGAGGGCGGCGGCGAGGCGCACCTTCTGGGCCTCGTCGAAGCTGCGGTCCTCGTCGGCGCCGGCGACCAGCACCTTGGCCTTGATCTTGGGGGCCAGGATGTGGGGGCTGTTGGGATCGTCCGTGGCCATGTTGCCGCCGTGGAAAGAGGCGGCGGCCCCGATCCGGTCGGGGAAGGTCCCGGCCGCGCGCAGGGCGATTCCGCCGCCCATGCAGTAGCCGGTGACGCCGACCTTGCCGGGCTTCACCTCCGGCTGCGTCTCCAGCCACTCCAGCGCCGCGCGCGCGTCGATCAGCTGGCGCTCCACGTCGGTGCTGGCGCGCAGCTTCTGGAAGATGGCCTGGGCCTCCGGATCGCCGGCCCGGGCCTTGGCGATGTCCGGCGGATCGTAGCGGCCGGCGCGCCAGAAGAGGTCGGGGAGCAACACGTAGTAGCCGGCCCCCGCCAGCCGCTCGCCCATCTGAAACAGGGCCGGCCGGATCGCCGGAGCGTCCATGAAGATGATCGCGCCGGGCCACGGGCCCTGGCCCTCGTCCGGCTTGAAGGCGAAGGCGCGCGCCGGCCCGTCGGCGGTGGGCAAGGCGATCTCGGTGTGGCTCACGGCGTCTCTCCCTCGTCTCGTTATGGCCTCCAGTCGAACGCCACCAGGAGGGTGCGCTGGATCTTCTGGAAGTTGTCGTCCGACAGCAGGTAGAAGCGCAGCCCCCCGCGGATCGGGACCGCCGCCACCGCCTCGAAGTTGTCGACCGTGAGCGGGCGGGAAAGCTCCAGCCGGTCCACCTCGCCCTGCGGCCCGTCGATCTTCAGCACGATGCGGTTGCCGCGCAGCGGGTCCCAGGCGCGCAGCAGGTAGGCGGTGCGCCCCTCCGGCAGGCGGCGCATCGCCACCAGGCCGAATTCCTTGCCGGGGCGCTCGACCGTCGGGCCTGCCGTGCAGCCGGTCGAGAGGCGGCAGAAGAAGAGCTGCGCGCCGTCCTCGCCGCCGGCGACGTAGGCGTCGGGGCCTGCGGCAGGATCGGCGGCGAGCGCCTCCATCCCGCCGTTGGCCGGGAAGTCGGCCTGCGGGGCGGGCGCCTCGCGGGGCGGCCCGCCGCCGGCCGGGTAGAGCCAGATCCGGTGCCGCTGCTCGAAGCTGACCAGCCGGTCGCCGTTGTCCAGCACCGCCAGGCCCTCGGAGTCGGCCTCGAGCTTGCCGGGCAGGGGTTGGCCGTCGAGGCCGGCGAGCGCCTGGATCCGCGCCCCGGTGACGCCCGTCAGGCGCCCGGCGCGGTCCAGAACCAGGCGCGCCTCCAGGAGGTCGCCCTCGTCGGAGATCGCCGTCAGCCGCCCGTCCGGTTCCACCAGCAGGTCCGACAGGCCGTGCAGCCGGGCGGTGTCCTCCGACGTCAGGGCCACGCCGCCGGCGTAGGTGAAGCGGCCGATGCGGCTCTCGTCCGGCTTGTCGGGGTTGAGCGGCACGGGCTGGGCGTCGATCCGGATGGTCCCGTCGGCCGGCACCGGCTGCTTCGGCAGCGGCGCTTCGGCCGGCGCGCAGCCGGCGAGCATCAGCAACGCCAAGATGAGACCTCTCCCCGCGTGGCGGGGAGAGGTCTTGCCCCCCTCGAAAATCAACTCACCACTCTCCGCACTTCCTTGAAGGTGGAGCGGCGCATCTGGCCGTGCGGGCCGTGGGCGCTGGGCGGCTGCTGCAGCAGGTTGGCGGAGGCCCGGGTCACCTTCCGGGGCTCCTCCTCGAAGAGTTCGGCCAGCTGTTCGACGATGGCGCCGGCCAGCTGCTCCACGTCGACGATCGTCACGGCGCGCTTGTAGTAGCGGGTCACGTCGTGGCCGATGCCGATGGCGATCAGCTGCACCGGGCTCTTGGTCTCGATCTCGGTGATCACCTCGCGCAGGTGGCGCTCCAGGTAGTGACCCGAGTTCACCGAGAGGGTGGAGTCGTCCACCGGCGCCCCGTCGGAGATGACCATCAGGATGCGCCGCTGTTCGGGCCGGCCGATCAGCCGGTGGTGGGCCCAGATCAGCGCCTCGCCGTCGATGTTCTCCTTCAGCAGGCCCTCGCGCATCATCAGCCCGAGGTTGCGGCGGGCCCGGCGCCAGGGCGCGTCGGCGGCCTTGTAGATGATGTGGCGCAGGTCGTTCAGCCGGCCGGGCTGCGGCGGCTTGCCGGCCTTCAGCCAGTCCTCGCGGCTCGTCCCGCCCTTCCAGGCCCGCGTGGTGAAGCCCAGGATCTCCACCTTCACCCCGCATCGCTCCAGCGTGCGCGCCAAGATGTCGGCGCAGACCGCGGCCACCATGATCGGACGTCCCCGCATCGAGCCGGAATTGTCGATCAGGATGGTGACGACCGTGTCGCGGAATTCGGTGTCCTCCTCCTCCTTGAAGGAGAGCGGGGCGGTGGGGTCGATGATCACCCGGGTCAGCCGCGCCACGTCCAGCAGCCCTTCCTCCAGGTCGAAGGTCCAGGAGCGGTTCTGCTGGGCCAGCAGCTTGCGCTGCAGCCGGTTGGCCAGCCGCGAGACGACGTTGGACAGGCTGGCCAGCTGCTGGTCGAGGTAGGCGCGCAGGCGGCCCAGCTCCTCGGGATCGCACAGCTCCTCGGCCGCCACGATCTCGTCGTGGGCGCTGGTGAACACCTTGTAGGTCGCCTTGGAGGGATCGCCCTTCAGGTCCGGCCGGGCCGGCTGGTCGCCTTCGCCCATGTCCGGCGGCTCGTCGGTGTCCTCGGCGTTGGGGTCCTCCTCGGCCTCCATCATCTGGGAGTCGGCGTCCTCGCTCTCCCGGTGGGTGGCCTCGTTCTCGTCCATCGCCGCCTGCTGGGGCGACTTGCCTTCGCCTTCGCCCTCGTCGCCCTCGTCGGTCGCCTCGGGCTCGCCCTCCTCGCCGCTCTCGTCGTCCTCGTCCGGCTGGTCCGGCGCGTCCGACAGGTCATCGCCCATGGAGAGGTCGCGGATGATCGCTCGGGCGACCTTGGCGAACGACTTCTGGTCCTCGATGGTGGCGGCCAGCCGGTCGAGATCCTCGCCGGCCTTGGCCTCGATGTCCTGGCGGAACATCTCCACCATCGGCCGGGCCATCGGCGGCGGCGGCTCGCCGGTCAGCCGCTCGCGGACCAGCAGCTGCACGACGTCGGCCAGCGGCGGGTTGGCCTCGGCCTCGATCGGGTTGAACACCCGCTTGGCGTAGGTGTGGTCCAGCACCGCCTTGAGATTCTCGCGCACGCCGCCCAGGGCGTTGGCGCCGATCGCCTCGATGCGGGCCTGCTCGATGGCGTCGTAGATCGGCGCGCCCTGCGCCGAGTGCGGCCGGGTCTTGGCGTGCTGGGCCACGTCGTGGTGGGCGAGCCTCAGCGCCATCTGGTCGGCCAGGCCGCGGATGCGGGCGGCGTCCTCCGGCTTCAGGTCCCGGGGCGGGTGGGGCAGCACGGCCCGCTTGCCCTGCAGCTGCGGCCCCTCGCCCGAGTAGACGATCTCCAGGTCGGCGGTCTCGGCGAGCGAGCGCGCGGCGTTGGCCAGCGCGCGCTTGAAGGGCTCGGTGGGGCTTTCAGGGTTCTTGGCCATGGGAGCGTTGTTTTATCCCGCCGCCGCGGCGCAAGCGAAGCGAAAGCTTTCTGCCCAGCCGCCCAGGCGTTGTGCAGCTTGGATTTGGCCGCCGCCGACGCAATGGCCACGCTTGCATCCGGCGGAACGGGCGTGCATGGGGCCGCCTTCGCAGTCGCCGCAGAGTGTTTTGATGTTGAAGTGGGCTTTCGTCTTCGCCGCCGTCGCCGTGCTGGCCGGGATCCTCGGGTTCTCCGGGATGGCCGGGGAGGCGACCGCCGCGGCCAAGCTCGTGTTCGGCCTCTTCATGGTCGTCTTCGTCGTCATGGTCGCCCTCGCGGTCATGACCGGTCAGCGGCTCCGGCGCTAGCTTGCGAGAAAAATCAAAAAGCTAGCTGCGCCGCGCGGAACGCGGGTCGCTCAAGTCACGTTCCCCCCTCAGAACGTGGAGAGCGAAAAACATGAAAGCTATCAACCTGATCACCCTCATGCTGGTGATCGTGGGCGGCGTGAACTGGGGCCTGGTGGGCCTGTTCGAATTCGACCTCGTGGCCGCCCTGTTCGGTGAAGGCAGCGCCCTGTCGCGGACCGTCTACACCCTGGTCGGCCTGTCGGCCCTCTACCAGATCATCCCCTTCTCGCGCGCCACCCGCGTGGGCGAGGTGCCGGCGGAGGCCGCTCGCCGCTAAACCAGTTCCGCGGCACGGACGCAGCGCCCGCTCCGGATCACCGGGGCGGGCGCTTTTCGTTTGAGGCTGCGCCCCCTCCGTCTCGTCGCTTCGCGCCGATCCACCTCCCCCGTCGTCTTCGCGTCGGGGGAGGATCAGGTAGGCCAGGCTCCTCCCCCGCAGCGCAGACTGCGGGGGAGGGGGACCGCCGAAGGCGGTGGAGGGGGCGCTTCCGATTATCC
Source organism: Phenylobacterium terrae (assembly GCF_042681205.1). Classification (NCBI taxonomy): domain Bacteria; kingdom Pseudomonadati; phylum Pseudomonadota; class Alphaproteobacteria; order Caulobacterales; family Caulobacteraceae; genus Phenylobacterium; species Phenylobacterium terrae. The sequence continues at coordinate 682,128 of NZ_JBHUEY010000001.1, read as the reverse complement.
CGCGTTCTTCGCCAGCCAGGCCTTGGACTGGGCCTCGACGATGTCGAGCAGGTTGCCCATGGCCAGGTTGACGTCGATCAGGTGCAGGCCCCAGCCGGCGTTCGGCTTGCCGTCGGCGCCCGGCACGTCGCCGGCGATGTCGTCGGCCCGCGGGTCGGCCGGGTCGGCGTTGATGTGCACCGACAGGTAGTGGAAGCCGTCCTTGTTCACGCACTCGGCGGTCAGCAGGCCGGGCACGGCCACGAAGGGGGTGTCGATGGTCTTGCCCTTGGCCCAGACCGGCGGGCCCTCGCCGGAGATCATCGTGCGGCCGGCGGCCAGATAGGCCTTCAGCTCGCCCTTGCCGCCCGACAGGTTCGCCGGGTTCACGCAGGCCGCTTCCATGCCGGCCCCCTCGCGCGGACGGCCGAACAGGCTGGTCGGCGGCGGCGGGATGGTGTCTCGGAAGGCGGCGTAGGCGATGGCGCAGCCGGTCTGGTCGGCCGACTTGCAGAGCGGGATGGAGGTGAAGGTCCCGACATCCTTGCCCTTCTCCACCGGCAGGGTGGTGCCGATCAGCAGGGCGCTGACCAGCTGCTTCTGCACCGGCTTGCCGTCGATGTGCTCCTTGATCAGCTGGGTCAGCACGCCCGAGCCCTGGGAGTGGCCGATCAGGACGACGCCGCGACCCTTGTTCTCGTTCGCCAGGTACCAGTTCCAGGCGTCGACGACGTCGTTGTAGCCGGTCTGGGGCATGGGCCCGCGGGCGGCCGGCGGCGTCCCGCCCGACATCATCTGGCGCAGGGCCGTCAGGGTGAACTGGCGATAGAGCGGGGCGAACACCCGGCACTTGGCGCCGAAGCGGGCCAGCTGCTGCTCGACCACCCGCTTCTCCTCGGCGTTGGCGGTCATGTCGCTGATCACGCCCGGATCGTTCGACACCGTCGGATAGACGTAGAAGCAGTCGACCGGCGCATTCGGATCGGCCTTCCAGGTCTCCTTCTCGGTGGAGCCGTCGGCCTTGACGATGGTGGCGGTGTTGTCGATCGCGCAGGCGTCGTCTCGCCCGGGCCAGCACAGCCAGTTGGCCTTGTCGGCATAGTCGTTCTTCGGCGGCGCGGCGTCCTGGGCCGTCGCAACGCCCATCGCGGCCATCATCGCCGCCGCCCCGAGCGTCAGCCCGGCCAGCATCTTCCTGGACATCTTATCCCCCTCGAGAGCGACCACGGTTTTGTGGTCAGCGCAGACCGCTATGGCCTCCCCGGGGAGCCGCCGTCAATCGCGGTCGCGCCGTTTGCCGGCGGCCTTGATCGCGGCCCAGATCAGCAGCGAGACGACCAGTGCGCCGGCGACGACCGCCAGCTCGCCGAAGACGCCGAGGGAAGCCACGTCAGGCCACGCGGATGCGGGCGGTGCTTTCCGGCAGGTCCTGGCCGAAGGCGCGCTGGAAGAACTCGGCCACGGTGCCGCGCTCCAGCTCGTCGCACTTGTTCAGGAAGGTCATCCGGAACGCCAGCGCGATGTCGCCGCCGAAGATCTCGGCGTTCTGGGCCCAGGTGATCACCGTCCGCGGGCTCATGACGGTGGAGATGTCGCCGTTCATGAAGGCGTTCCGGGTCATGTCGGCGACCCGCACCATGGCCGCGATCGTCCGCTTGCCGTCGGGCGTGTTGTAGCTGGGCGCCTTGGCCAGCACGATCTCGGCCTCCACGTCGTGGTGGAGGTAGTTGAGCGTGGTGACGATCGACCAGCGGTCCATCTGGCCTTGGTTGATCTGCTGGGTGCCGTGGTAGAGGCCCGTGGTGTCGCCCAGCCCGATGGTGTTGGTCGTCGAGAACAGGCGGAAGTGCGGGTTCGGCCGGATCACCCGGTTCTGGTCGAGCAGGGTCAGCTTGCCCTGCGCCTCCAGCACCCGCTGGATCACGAACATCACGTCCGGGCGGCCGGCGTCGTACTCGTCGAAGACGAGCGCCATCGGCCGCTGGATGCACCAGGGCAGGATGCCTTCGCGGAACTCGGTGACCTGCTTGCCTTCCTTCAGGACGATGGCGTCCTTGCCGACCAGGTCGATACGGGAAACGTGGCTGTCCAGGTTCACCCGGATCAGCGGCCAGTTCAGCCGCGCGGCCACCTGCTCGATGTGGGTCGACTTGCCGGTGCCGTGATAGCCCTGGACCATCACCCGCCGGTCATAGGCGAACCCGGCGCAGATCGCCTTGGTCGTCTCCGGATCGAACTTGTAGGCCTCGTCCACGTCCGGCACGTGCGGATCGCGCTCGGAGAAGGCCGGAACCTGCATGTCGGAATCGATGCCGAAGGTTTCGCGCACCGAGACCATCCGGTCCGGGACCAGGGTGATGAGCTTGTCGTCTTGGTTTTCGGCGAGCATGGTCATGTCGAGGTTCGATTACAGGTGGCGCGCGCGCATTGCAAACGTGCGTTTGATGGTGCGCAGCGTACCCAGGTTGGGAGGAAGAGCGCCATGTCCGCCTTGGTTCAGACCGCCCCGAAGAGCCTCGTCGTCGAGCCCTGTGAGAACGGTTTCGGCGCGCGGATCACGGGCCTTGATCTCAGTCGTCCCTTAGATGGGGAGACGCTGGCTGAAGTGAAAGCCGCCTTCGCGCGCCACGCGGTGGTTTCCTTCCCGGACCAGCCCCTCAGCCTCGAGCAGCTGGAGGCCTTCACCCTGCAGATCGGCCCGTTCGGCGAGGATCCGTTCATCGCCCCGATGCCGGGCCACCCGAACGTGCTGGAGCTGCGCCGGGAGCCGGACGAGAAGGCCACCAACTTCGGGGCCGGCTGGCACTCGGACTGGAGCTTCCAGCCGCATCCGCCCGCGGCGACCCTGCTCCACGCCAAGGTCGTCCCGCCGGTGGGCGGCGACACCCTGTTCGCCGACTGCGCCCGGGCCTACGAGGCGCTGTCCGAGACGATGAAGCAGCTGCTGGCGCCCCTGCGCGCCGTGCACAGCGCCGCCCGCCCCTACGGGACCAAGGGCGTCTTCGCCCGCGAGACCGAGAAGCGGACGATGCAGATCATCACCTCCGAGGAGGCGGAGAAGACGGAAGTCCATCCGCTGGTCCGCACCCACCCGGTGACCGGCCGCAAGGCGCTGTTCGTCAGCCCGGTCTACACCGTGGGCATCGAGGGCATGACCGACAAGGAGGCGGGCGCCATCCTCGGCTTCCTGTTCGCCCACATGACCCAGCCGGAGTTCATCTTCCGTCACAAGTGGGCGGAGGGGACGCTGCTGATGTGGGACAACCGCTGCACCGTCCACTTCGCCGAGGGCGGCTACGACGGCCACCTGCGGGTGATGCACCGCACGACGGTCGCGGGCGACAAGGCCTTCTAGGGATGCCCCCGCCGCAGGTGCTGATTGTCACCGGCGCCATGGCGGCCGGCAAGTCGACGCTGGCCCAGGCGTTGGCCGAACGGCTGGAGCGGGCCGTCCACCTGCGCGGCGACGTGTTCCGCAAGATGATCGTCTCCGGCCGCGCCGTGCCCGGCGAGGGGGAGGAGGGGATCGCCCAGCTGAAGATGCGCTACGACCTGGCGGTGCTGGCGGCGGCCAAGTACGCCAGCAGCGGCTTTTCCGTCGTCTACCAGGACGTGGTGCTGGGCGAGGACCTGCTCGAGGCCGTCCGCCGGCTCAAGCGCTGGCGGCCCGGCGTGGTGGTGCTGAACCCGCCGGCGGGCGTGCTCGCCCAGCGTGACCGCGACCGCGCCAAGACCGGCTACGGCGGCCCCTGGAGCGCCGAGGGGTTCGCGCGGATGGTGGCGCAGACCCCGCGCGTGGGGCTGTGGATCGACAACGCGGGACTCACGGTGGCCGAGACTGTCGCGGCGATCCTGGCCGATCCGGACGCGACGCGCATCGGCCTTTAGACCTCTCCCCCCGCTCGGCGGGGGGAGAGGGTAGGGTGAGGGGGGAGTCTCCGTCCGCGCAGAGTTCCGTCGCTTCGCGCCGGG
>NZ_JBHUEY010000001.1:509743-678167 GCF_042681205.1 Phenylobacterium terrae | reverse complement strand
CACCCAACCCTCTCCCCGCGAGCGGGGAGAGGTCTTGAGCCTACTTCTCCCGCGGCGCCCTCAGGTTCCGGCCGGCCGTGATCTGCCGGCCCTGGCGCTCGGCCTGCACCCCCTCCAGCAGCGTCCGGGCGGCGTTGCGGACCTCCTCCTGCAGGGCGGCCTCGCGGTCCAGCTCGTCGTGGCTGGTGGCGTAGGGCTTCCAGTAGCCGATGTAGCGGTCCAGCTCGGCGCTCGGGCCGGCCGGGCACAGGTGCATGAAGCACAGCCAGTCGGAGATCGAGCGGCGCACGTTCTCCACCCCCTCCACGTCGCCATGCACCACCACCGCGAACAGCCGCCCGGCCAGGTGGCGGGGATAGTCCCAGCCGGCCAGCTCGATCTCCTTGGCCTTCTTCGCGTCCTTGCCGTGGGTGCGGGTCGGGTCGGGGTTGCCGCCGTCGGCGCAGACCAGCCGGTCCATCATCAGCTTCAGGGGCGAGGACACCTGGTACCAGTTCACCGGCGTCACGATCATGATCCCGTGGGCCCTGACCCACATGGGATAGATCTCGTTCATCCAGTCGTGGACCTGGCCCAGCGAGTAGTTGGGATAGCAGGAGCAGGGCCAGTGGCAGAGGGCCGGCGAGGTGGAGAAGCAGGCCTTGCAGGGGTGGATCTCGCGCCCGTACTCCGAGGCCAGGCGGCTTAGGTCCAGCACCTCGACGGCGGTGTTCGGGGCGGCCTCGAACACCTGGCGGCCGAGCTCCATCAGCCGCCACGACTTGCTCATCTCGCCGGGACAGGTGTGCTCGCTGCGCGAGGAGCAGTTGATCAGCAGGAAGCGGTCCGGGCCGGCCGGGTCGTCGTGCAGCGCCTGCGCCGCCTGGATCGCCGCCCGCGCCTCCAGCCAGTCGAGCGCCAGGTCGTAGTCGGGATCGGCGAACTGCGGGCCGGCCTTGCGGGTGCGCGGCGACTTGCGCGAGTGCTCGTAGGCGTCCCAGGCGGCCTCGAACACCTTCTCGAGCTCGGCGGAGACGGCCTCGAAGGCGGGGTCGGCGAAGGCCTTCAGGTAGCGCTGGCGGAACTCGGACTTGGTGAGCCTGGGGCTCGGCATCCCCTTGCGGGGCTCGGGTGCGGTCACGGCGCGGCCCTCCTGGGCTGGCGAACGTGACGGCGAAGGCGCCGGTTCCGCCTTCAGACCTCTCCCCCCGCAAAGCGGGGGGGGGAGGGGGTAGGGTGAGGGGGGACCCGCCGCCCGCGCTGTTGTCCGTCGCTTCGCGCCGGGCGCGGCTTCGCCGCGCGCCCTCACCCAACCCTCTCCCGCAAGCGGGAGAGGTCTAGCTGTCGAGCGGCTCAGACCATCCCCGCCTTGCGCAGCGACTGGTAGGCCTTGATCACCCGCTGGAGCTTGTGCTCGCTCGAGCGGTCGCCGCCGTTGGAGTCGGGGTGGAAGCGCTTGACCAGCTCGGTGTAGCGGGCGCGGATCTGGGAGCCTTCGGCCGCGTCGTCGAGGTCGAGTTCGGCCAGCGCGTTGCGCTCGATCTTGCCCAGCCGGCGGGCCGCCTCGGCCTTCGCCTGAGCCTGGGGGCCGCCGCCGCCGAACAGGTTGAACGGGTCGCGGTAGCCGCCGGCGTTGCGCGTGCCGAACTTGGCCGAGAAGCTCGCCGCCTCGCGGGAGAAGCGGCCGGCTTTCATCTCCCAGGTGGGCCGCCCGCCGGTCTTCAACTCGTCGGTGACGCGGCGCTCGCGCTCCTCGTCCGTCATGCCGGCGAAGAAGTTCCAGTTGCGGTTGTACTCGGCCGCGTGCGGCTGGCAGAACCAGTAGTGGTCGTTCAGCATCTCCGGCGACTTCGGCGCGCGGGCCGTCGCCGCCAGCCGGCAGCCCGGGTGGTCGCAGGCCCTCTCGCCGGGCTTCAGCTGGACGACATCCTCCTTCGCCGCCTCCTCCGGCTTGGGAGGGCGCACGCGGATGTCGACGAACTTGGGCTTGTATTGAAACGCGCCGGGCATCGCCTGAGTATGAGGCCGAGATAGTCCCTTTCAAGAATTGAAGATGAGCCGAATGGGCGCCATATTCGAAGCCATCCACAACAAGCTGACCGCCGCGTTCGAGCCCTCCCGGCTCGAGATCGAAGACGAGTCCGCGCGCCATGCCGGCCACGCCGGAAGCCGCCCCGGCGGCGAGAGCCATTTCAACGTGCTGATCGAGTCCGCCGCCTTCGCCGGCAAGCCCAAGGTCGCGCGCCAGCGGCTGGTCTACCAGGCCCTCTCCGAGGAGCTGAAGGGCCCGATCCACGCCCTCTCCGTGAAGGCTCTGGCGCCCGGCGAGGGCTGAGGGCTAGGCTGGGGTTCGACGAACCGCGAGCCGCTGGATCAAGGCGGCCGCAAATCCCGACATGAGGCAGGAGGGGAGGGGGCCGATGCAGGCGACCATCACCGTCAACGGCGAGCCGCGCACGCTCGACGTCGACCCACGGACCACGCTGCTCGATCTGCTGCGCGAGCGGCTGGGCCTGACCGGCTCCAAGAAGGGTTGCGACCACGGCCAGTGCGGCGCCTGCACCGTCCTGGTGAACGGAGTGCGGATCAATTCCTGCCTGTCGCTGGCCGTCATGCACGACGGCGACGAGGTGACCACCATCGAGGGGCTGGGCGCGCCGGATCGGCTGCACCCCCTGCAGAAGGCCTTCCTCGAGCACGACGCCTTCCAGTGCGGCTACTGCACGCCGGGCCAGATCTGCTCGGCCGCGGGCCTGCTGAAGGAGCTGGAGGCCGGCTGGCCGAGCCAGGAGACGGCGGACCTCGCCGCCAAGCTGGTGGTCACCGACGATGAGCTGCGCGAGCGGATGAGCGGCAACATCTGCCGCTGCTCGGCCTATCCGCAGATCATCGCGGCCATCAAGGACGTGCTGGGAGAGGTCGCATGAGGCCGTTCACCTACGAGCGGGCGAGCGACGTCGCCGGCGCGGTGCAGAGCGCCGCGGCGACGCCGGGCGCGAAGTTCATCGCCGGCGGCACCAACCTGCTGGACCTGATGAAGCTGCACATCGAGGCGCCGGCCCACCTGATCGACGTCGGCCGGCTGCCGCTGGCGCAGATCGAGGAGACCCCGGACGGCGGCCTGCGCATCGGGGCCATGGCCACCAACAGCCAGGTGGCGGCCGACGAGCGGGTGCGGCGGCGCTATCCGGTGCTGGCCCAGGCCATCCTGGCGGGCGGCAGCCAGCAGCTGCGCAACAAGGCCAGCGTCGGCGGCAACCTGCTGCAGCGGACCCGCTGCGCCTACTTCTACGACACCACCAAGCCCTGCAACAAACGCGCGCCGGGCTCCGGCTGCGGGGCGCTGGAGGGGCTGAACCGCAACAGCGCCATTCTCGGCCAGAGCAACGCCTGCATCGCCACCCATCCCTCGGACATGGCCGTGGCGCTGGCGGCGCTGGACGCCTCGGTGGAGACCGCCCGGCCGGACGGCGGCCAGGGCGCGCTGTCGCTGGTCGACCTGCACCGCCTGCCCGGCGAGACGCCGCAGGTCGAGACCAACCTCCCCGCCGGCGAGCTGATCACCGCGGTGGTCCTGCCGCCGCCGCCGCAGGGCGGGCAGGTCTACCGCAAGGCGCGGGAGCGGGCCTCCTACGCCGCCGGCCTGGCCAGCGTCGCCGTCGCCGGCGGCCGGATCGCGCTCGGCGCCGTGGCCCACAAGCCCTGGCGCGCGGACAAGGCCGAGGCCGCGCTCGCCGCTGGGGCCGCGCCGGCCGAAGCCCTCGCCGCCGAGCTGGCCGGCGCCCGGGGCAACGGCCGCAACGACTTCAAGATCGCCCTGACCGCGCGCCTCGGCGCTGCGGCCATCGCCGAAGCTTCGGGGAAAGACGCATGAGCTCTGTCGCCGACTATTCGCTGCCCAATCCGGTCAGCGAGAACCGCTCCGGCCTAATCGGCAAGGCGGTGGACCGCTACGAGGGCCCGCTGAAGGTCACCGGCACGGCGCCCTACGCCTACGAGGTCACTCCGCCCAGCCCGCCGGCCTACGGCGTGATGGTGCCCGCAGCCATCGCCAAGGGCCGCGTGGCTTCCGTGGAGACGGCGCAGGCGGAGGCCTCGCCCGGCGTCCTCGCCGTCTGGAGCCATCTCAACGCGCCCCGGCAGGCCGAGCGCGGCGCCAAGGTCCATCCCCGCAGCACCGCCGCGGCCAAGCCGGTGTTCGACACCGACCGCGTCGCCTACTTCGGCCAGCCGGTCGCCTTCGTGCTCGCCGACACCCTGGAGAACGCCACCGCGGCCGCCGGACTGGTGAAGATCGCCTACGTGGAGGACGCGCCCGAAGTGGTCTTCCACGACGTGCTGGACGAAGCCGACCAGCCGCCCGGCGAGGAGGACGTCGAGATCGGCGACTTCCACCGCGGCTTCGCCGAGGCGCCCGTCCAGCTCGACCAGACCTGGACCACGCCGCTGCAGAACCATTGCCAGATGGAGCCCTGCGCCACGACCGCCTGGTGGGAGGGGCCGAGGCGCTGCGTCGTCCATACCTCGGTGCAGATGGTCAAGCCCGCCCAGCATGGCCTGGCCGAGACGCTGGGGCTCGACCGCGACGACGTCCACCTGATGACCCGCTACATCGGCGGCGGCTTCGGCGGGAAGGGCCAGACCTACGAGGACCTGATCCTGGCCGCGCTCGGCGCCCGCGAGCTCGGCCGGCCGGTGAAGGTGACCTTCACCCGCCAGCAGATGTTCCACGGCACCATCCATCGGCCGGCGACGGTGCAGCGGGTGCGGCTGGGCGCGACCAGGGACGGGCGGCTCACGGCCCTCTCGCTAATGACCACCACCCACTGCCAGCGGCACGGCGCCTTCACCGAGCACGCCTCCAACTTCTGCCGCAGCCTCTATGCGGCCCCGAACCGGCTGACCGGCCACCGGCTGGTGCACCTGGACCTGCCGCACGCCGGGCCGATGCGGGCGCCGGGCGAGGCCTCGGGCATGCTCTCCCTGGAGTGCGCCATGGACGAGCTGGCCGAGCAGCTGGGCCTGGACCCGGTCGAGCTGCGCATCCGCAACGAGCCGGAGGTCGATCCCGAGACCGGCAAGCCCTTCTCCCTGCGCCAGCTGGTCCGCTGCATGAAGGAAGGCGCCCAGATGTTCGGCTGGGACCGCCGCAACCCGCGCCCGCGCCAGACGCGCGAGGGCCGCTGGTGGGTGGGCATGGGGATGGCCGCGGCGATCCGCGGCAACTTCCTTCTGCCCGCCAAGGCCAGCTTCTCGGTGGACGCGGAGGGGGTGATCACCGTCCGCCAGGGCATGACCGACATCGGCACCGGCAGCTACACGGTGCTGGCCCAGATCGCCGCCGAGACCATGGGCGTGCCGCTGGGCCAGGTCCGGGTGGAGATCGGCGACTCCGAGCTGCCGCCGGCCCCGGGTTCGGGCGGCCAGTTCGGCGCCGCGACGGCCGGCTCGGCTGCGCTGGCCGCGGGCATGAACCTGCGCAAGGCGATCGCCGAGCTGGCGGTGGGCGATCCCGGCTCGCCCCTGCACGGCGGCGATCCGGCCCAGGTGCAGTTCCAGGACGGCGGCATCGCGCTGGGAAACCGCGCCGAGAGCCTCTCGGCCCTGATCGCCCGCGCCGCGCCCGAGGGGCTGACCGTCGAGGGCGACAGCCGCCCGGCCGCCGATGCGCGCAACTGGAGCCAGCACACCTACGGCGCCCACTTCTGCGAGGTGGCGGTGGATGCGGCGAGCGGCGAGGTGCGGGTGCGCCGCATGCTCGGCGTCTTCGCCGCCGGCCGGATCATCAACTGGAAGACGGCCCGCAGCCAGCTCACCGGCGGGATGATCTGGGGCGTCGGGTCGGCCCTCACTGAGGGCAACCTGCCCGACCCGCGCTACGGCTCGCTGATCAACCAGGACCTGGCCCAGTACCTGGTCCCCGTGCAGCTCGACATCGGCGACCTCGACGCCATCATGCTCGACGAGGTGGACGACAAGGCCAACCCGATGGGCATCAAGGGCGTCGGCGAGCTCGGCATCTCCGGCGCCGGCGCGGCCGTCGCCAACGCGATCTACAACGCCTGCGGCGTGCGCGTGCGGGACTATCCCATCACGCCGGACAAGCTGATCGCGGGCGGGCTTTAGGGATGGGTGACAGGCAGCGCTGCACGCAACCGGTCACCGATGCCCGCCGGTGACTGGTTGGGCGAAGCCCTACCTGTCACCCCTCTCGAACTAGCCCGCCTGCGCCGCGGCGCGGAGTTCGCCCAGCACGCGGGCGAGGTCGCCTTCGCGGAAGGGCTTCTGGAGGACCGGCGAGCCGCGGTCGACGTCGCGCAGGCCGGCGTCGCCGTAGCCGGTGGCGAAGGCGAAGGGGGCGCCCTTCTCGCGCAGCAGGTCGGCGAGCGGGAAGATCGGCTGGCCGCCCAGGTTGACGTCGAGCACCGCGCAGTCGAGCTCGGCCTCGTTGGCCAGGGCGATGGCCTCGTCGAGCCGGGAGGCCGGTCCGATCACCTCGCAGCCCAGGTCGCCCAGCATGTCCTCGATGAGCATGGAGACCATCATCTCGTCCTCGACGACGAGGACCCTCAGACCCTCGAGCTTGACTGCGTCGCTCATGCGATGGGCTCCGTTACGCTCACGCCACAACTCCAGCACACGGAGGGGCCGGCGACCAGCGCCAATGACGCGTTGTCATGAACTCCCCCACCCGCCCTGTCTCTATCCGAGGTTAACACCTTCACCGTGGAAAGGTTTCCGGGCCGCATTCAGCCCGCCTCGCCGCGCTCGATCGGCGGGGAGATCCGAAGGCCGGTGATCTGATTGCGCTCGCGCCGGACGACCTGGAAGCGATGGCCGTGGAAGATGAAGGTCTGGCCGACCTTGGGGATGGTCTGGGCCTCGTGGATGACCAGCCCGGCGACGGTGACGGCGTCCTCGTCGGGCAGGTCCCAGTCCATCGCGCGGTTGAGGTCGCGGATCGCCACCGCGCCGTCCACCGTCACCCAGCCGTCCGGCTGCGGCCGCACGCCGGCGACCGCCAGGTCGTGCTCGTCCTCGATCTCGCCGACGATCTCCTCGAGGATGTCCTCCAGGGTGATCAGGCCCTGCAGGGCCCCATACTCGTCGACCACCAGCGCGAAGTGGGTCTGGCGCTTGAGGAAGGCGTTGAGCTGGTCCTTCAGGTTCGTCGTCTCGGGGATGAACCAGGGCTCGCGCGCGATGGCCATGACGTCGATGGTGTCCATCCGCCCCTCGGCCCTGGCCAGCGCCTGCAGGAGGTCCTTGGCGTGCAGCACCCCGACGATGTTCTCCGGATCGTCGCGGTAGAGCGGAACGCGGGTGTGGGCGATCTCCAGCGCCTCGGTGACCAGCTCGCGGGCCGGCAGGGCGGCGTCGATCATGGCGATCTGCTTGCGGTGGACCATCACCTGGGTGACGTCCATCTCGGAGAGGTCGAGGACGCCGCCCAGCATCCGCCGGTCGCGCTCCTCCACCAGGCCCTCCGAGTGGTGGTACTCGACCGCCCCGCGGATCTCCTCGTGGGCGGCCAGGACGTCGGTCTCCATGGACAGGTTGATGCCGAACGGGCGCAGGGTCTGGCGGACCACCCATTGGGCCGCGCGCGCCAGCGGCCCCACCGCCTTCACCAGCCAGTAGGTCGGGATCGACAGGAACCGCGCCGCCGCGTCGGGCCGGGTGATGGCGAGCGTCTTGGGCAGGATCTCGGCGAAGACCACGATCAGCACCGTCATCACCGCCGTGGCGATCAGCGGGCCCATGTAGGAGCCCGGCGCGAAGATCGAGCTCAACACGCTGGTGGTCAGGGCCGAGGCGAAGATGTTGATCGCGTTGTTGGAGAGCAGGATCGCGCCGATCATGTTCTCCTGGTCGGAGATCAGCTTGTTGACCCGCCGTGCGGCCCGGTCGCCCTCCCGCTCCAGCTGGTGCATCCGTCCGCGCGAGGCGGCGGTCATCGCGGTTTCGGCGGCCGAGATCGTGGCGGACGCCATCAACAGCAGGAGAATCGGCAGCGCGAGCGCTGCGACCATGGCCGCAATCACGGCGAGGCTCCCTCCGAGAGCAGGAAGTCGCGCAAGGGCCCGGGGTCGACGTCCTTGGCGACGAAGGCCTCGCCCAGCCGGCGGGCGAGGATGAATGTCAGGCGCCCGCCCTCGGCCTTCTTGTCCTGGCCCATGTGGGCGATCAGGCGGTCGGCGGGGAAGGGCTCGGGCCGCACGTCGGAGAGGCGGGTCGGCAGGCTGGCGGCGGCGATGGCCCGGCTGGCGCGCTCGGCGTCCTGGGCGGGGCAGAGGCCGAGGCGGGCCGAGAAGCGGAAGGCCAGCGCCATGCCGGCGCCGACGGCCTCGCCGTGCAGCAGCGCCTCGCCGTAGCCGGTCTCGGCCTCCAGGGCGTGGCCGAAGGTGTGGCCGAGGTTGAGCAGGGCCCGGCGGCCGGCCTCCTTCTCGTCCTCGGCGACGATCTCGGCCTTCATCTCGACGGAACGCGCCACTGCGGCGGCCAGCGCCTCCGGCTCGCGGGCCAGCACTTCGCCGCCCCGCGCCTCAAGTTGCTCGAAGAAGGCGAAGTCGCCCAGCAGGCCGTACTTGATGACCTCCGCATAGCCGGCCCGCATCTCCCGGTCGGCCAGGGTGTCGAGCACCGAAAGGTCGGCCAGCACCAGCCGGGGCTGATGGAAGGCGCCGATCAGGTTCTTGCCCTGGGGGGTGTCGATGGCGGTCTTGCCGCCCACCGAGGAGTCCACCTGGGCCAGCAGGGTCGTGGGGACCTGCACGAAGTCGATGCCGCGCTTGTAGATCGCCGCGGCGAACCCGGCGAGGTCGCCGACCACGCCGCCGCCGAAGGCGACGATGAGGTCGCCGCGGTCCAGCTCCAGCGCCAGGAGCCGGTCGGACACGTCGGCCAGGCCCGCCCAGCTCTTGGTCTGCTCGCCGGGCGGGATCACCACCGGCAGGGCGGCGAGCCCCGCCCGTTCGAGGGCGCCGGCGAGCCGCTCGCCGTGCAGCCGCCACACCGTCTCGTCGCTGACCACGGCCGCCCGTCTGCGGGTGACGAACGGGGCGATGCGCGCGCCGGCCTCGTCCAGCAGTCCGCGGCCGATCACCACCTCGTAGGCGCGCGCGCCCAGCCCGACCTTGACCGACCGGCTCATCGGGCCGCGCCGTCCAGGTGGGCCTGCAGGGCGTTCAGCACCTGCTCGACCGTGACGTGGTGGGCCGAGTCGGTGGTCTCCACGGCGATGTCGGCCTCGGCGTAGGCGGGATAGCGGACCTGCGCCTGCTCCCTCAGCACGGTCATCGGGTCCCGGCCGTGCAGCAGCGGCCGGTTGTCCTTGCGGGCCAGTCGCCGGGCCAGGACCTCCAGGTCGGCCTTCAGCCAGACGGTGATGGACTTGGCCTTGAGCAGCGCGCGGGTCTGCGGGTTCATGAAGGCGCCGCCGCCGGTGGCCAGCACGTGCGGCGGCTCGTCCAGCAGGCGTGCGATCACCCGCCGCTCGCCCTCGCGGAACGTCTCCTCGCCCAGGTCGGCGAAGATGTCGGCGATCGAGCGGCCGGCGGCCTGCTCCACTTCGGTGTCGGCGTCACGGAACGGGAGGTCGAGGGCGCTGGCCAGCCGGCGCCCGACGCTCGACTTGCCCACGCCCATCAGCCCAACCAGGGCGATCGTGCGGGCGCGGAGGGGGGCGAACTTGTCCATTGGAGTGGACGACGCTTACACGAGCGTGCGCCGCTGCGCCAACTCTCGGGCGCGGGCCGCTTGGGTTAGGCTCGGGCCCATGACCCAACGGGCGATTCGCCGGTGAGCTCGGGCGCGGCCTGGGCCGAGGCCTTCCTGGAGATGATGGCGGTGGAGCGGGCCGCCGCCCGCAACACGCTCACCGCCTATTCCAAGGACCTGGCCGACGCCTCCGGCTTCCTGGCCGGCCGGGGCCGCGATCTCGCCGACGCCTCGGCCGAGGACGTGGAGGCCTATTTCTCCAGCCTGGCCGCGCGGGGGCTCTCCGCCGCGACGGCCGCCCGCCGGCGGGCCGCGGTGCGCCAGTTCTACCGCTTCGTGCTTGGCGAGGGCTGGCGCAAGGACGACCCCTCCCGGCGGGTCGACGCGCCCAAGAAGGGCCGCCCGCTGCCGAAGGTCCTGGACCGCGACGAGGTCGGCCGGATCATCGGCGCGGCGGCGGCCCGGGACGGCGCGCAGGGCCTTCGGCTGGCCTGCATGGTGGAGCTTCTCTACGCCTCCGGACTGCGCATCTCGGAGCTGGTCGGCCTGCCCTTGGCCGCGCTCGCCCGCGACCCGGCCTACCTGATCGTCAAGGGCAAGGGCGGCAAGGAGCGGCTGGCGCCGCTCAACGCCGCCGCCCGCGAGGCCGTGAAGGCCTACCTGGCGGTGCGCAAGACCTTCCTGCCCAAGGGCGATGCGGCCAACCCCTGGCTCTTCCCCTCGCGCGGCAAGGGCGGGCGGCTGACGGCCCGCCGGTTCGCCCAGATGCTCGACGAGGCGGCCCTGGCCGCGGGGGTGGATCCGGCCAAGGTCAGCCCGCACGTGCTGCGCCACGCCTTCGCCACCCATCTGCTGGAGGGCGGCGCCGACCTGCGGGTCGTGCAGACCCTGCTGGGCCACGCCGACATCGCCACAACTCAGATCTATACTCACGTCGCCGGCGACCGGCTGCGCGAGGTCGTCGAAACCAAACATCCACTGGGCCGTAGACGCTGAGCCGTGCCTGAGACCCTGAACGACCTGGACGGCCTGGTGCTGTTCGCGATCGGCCGCACGCCCGTGACCCTGGGCGGGGTGGTTGTCGGCCTGCTGATCATCGTCGGCGGCTTCGTCGCGGCGAAGCTGGCCACGCTGGCGCTCGAGCGGGTGCGCGGCCGCAGCCGCCACGGCAAGGCGGCGCTCTACATCGTCGAGAAGCTGATCGCCTACGGCCTGATCATCGTGGCCATCGTGGCCGGCCTCTCCACCGTCGGCCTCAATCTCTCGTCCCTGGCGGTGTTCGCCGGCGCCATCGGCGTCGGCGTGGGCCTCGGCCTGCAGGGTATCGTCAAGGAGTTCGTCTCCGGCCTGGTGCTGATCTTCGACCGGGTGATGAACGTCGGCGACTATGTGGAGCTGGAAGACGGCAAGCGCGGCCTCGTCCAGGAGATCGGGCCTCGGGCGGTGCGGGTGCGCACCAACGACAACGTCGACATCCTGGTCCCGAACTCCAAGTTCATCGAGGGTCCGGTGGTCAACTGGACCCTGCACGGGCAGGGCCGGCGGATCCACGTCCCGTTCAGCGTCGCCTACGGCTCGGACCGGGAGAAGGTGCGCGAGG
Organism: Phenylobacterium terrae; assembly: GCF_042681205.1. Classification (NCBI taxonomy): domain Bacteria; kingdom Pseudomonadati; phylum Pseudomonadota; class Alphaproteobacteria; order Caulobacterales; family Caulobacteraceae; genus Phenylobacterium; species Phenylobacterium terrae. The sequence goes on along the minus strand of NZ_JBHUEY010000001.1, from coordinate 666,868 downwards.
TGGTGCTGGCGGCGGCCCGCTCGGTCCCCTTCACCCTGCCCGACGACGACATCCGCAAGAGCCAGGTCTGGCTGGTCGGCTTCGGTGAAAGCGGCCTCAACTTCGAGCTGCTGGTCTGGCCGCAACTCGATGCGGTCAAGCGGCCGGCCGCCATGCACGCCGCCTACACCTGGGCGATCGCCGAAGCGCTGGAATGCGCCGGCGTCGAGGTGCCCTTCGCGCAGATGGACATCCGTTTCCGCAGCCTGTTCGGCCAGGAGGGCGAGGACGCGCTCAAGGCCCTGCGCCTCGACCGCAGCGATCTCCACCACGAGGCGCCCCACGCCCCCGCCCCGCCGAGCACCAACGACGCCGCCGACGATCTGACCCGTCCCCTGCCGACGCCGGAGCCGCCGGAGCGCGCGGCCGAGCGGTGACGAAGTCCTCCCCCGCAGGAGGGGAGGGGAACCGCCGAAGGCGAGGGTGGGGGCACACGGCGCGTTGGCACTCACCGCTTGCGAACCCCCTCGGTCCCTTCGGGGCAGTTCCCCCCGCGGGGAAGCATACTGGAACGAGAAAGGCCGCCCGCTCGGGAGCGGGCGGCCTTCCACCTCACGGGCTGTCGGCGCTAGCCGCTAGCCCCAGTAACGGAAGCGGCCGTAGTCATCGACGAAACGGTAGCGGCCGGTCTCGTCCGGGCAGACGCGGACGTAGCGGAACTCCTCTTCGCGGCCGTCGCGGTCGAAGTCGACCGGCGCGGGGGCGAGGCGGCACCGCATGCGGTTGTAGTAGCTGTAGTCGTAGCGGCCGCTGCGCCGCCAGTTGGCCGGCTCGCGGTAGGGGATGGTCTCGTTGTAGCTGTAGTAGTAGCCGCGGTCGTCGCAGCGGGCGGTGGACTTGCCGACGCCCAGGCCCACGCCGCCGCCGACGATGGCGCCCAGCACCGCGCCTTCGGTGCGGGCGTTGCGGGCGGCGATGTTCGAGCCCAGCACGGCCCCGGCGATGGCGCCGATCAGCGCGCCGGCGGTGGCCTGACGGTCCTCGCGGCGGCGGCAGTCGACGTCCACCGGCGCGCCGTAGGCGGTGTTGCGGCCGTAGTAGCCGGCGCTCGGGGCGACCGCGTAGGTGTCGTACCAGTTGCGCTCGTCCCACACCGGGGCGGGGCCGTAGCGGCGGGCGTAGGCGCCGTAGCCCCAGCGGGCGTCATAGGCGGCGCGGGCGCGTTCATATTCGTCCCGGCGGCGGTCGTACTCGCGGCGGGCCTGCTCATAGCTCGCCCGGCGGGCCTGATAGTCCGCCTGTTCCTCGCGGTATTCCCGCATGTCCTCTCGGTACTGCTGCGGGTAGTACTGGGCGTAGGCGGCCGGCGCGGCGGTGGTAAGCGCCACGGCGGCGGCCATGCCGATCTTCAAGGGGGTGCTCATAACAAAGGGCTCCGTTGTCTCCTCGGGTCGCGCAACGCTCTGTGGATTGGGCGCGCCGCGCGAAAGACGCTCCGGCCCGCATGTCCGACCCCCCGAACGACATGGGCTCGGCTCGACCTCGGGCTAACAAACGAAAACTTCCTGGCGGGGTTGCACCCCCGTCCGAAGCGGGCGCCGCCGAGGCGTTGAATCTCTTCACATCTTTGTGTGGGCGCGCCGACGCACGCTCAGTGCGAGCCGGTCTGGGAATGCGGCGCCGACACCGGCTTGCTCTCGGGCGATCCGCGCTCCCGCAGCCAGATCGCCAGCACCACCAGCATCGCGGTGGAGAGGAACTCGCTCTGCCAGTTCTGGAAGGACTCGAACCAGAACTGCGGCGCGGTCAGGTGCTCGATCAGCGTCGGCGGCGGGTCGCCGTGCTCCGCCGCTTCCTGGGCCCGCCGCCGGGCGCTGTTGACCCAGTGGAGCAGGAACGAGGCGATGAACAGCGCCATGAGCGTCAGGCTGAGCGAGTGGGCGTAGAGCCTGGCGATAAGGCCGCCTTTCCGCACCGGGCCGGGCGCATCGGGCTTGTCGCTGTCGAGCGCGGGGTCGCGATCCTGCGGCGAGGGGCTGTCCGGGTCCTTTGATTCGGGCGAGCCGCGCTGGAAGAGGTAGGCCGTCAGTGTCACGTAGGCCCACATCTGCAGGAACTCGCTCTCCCAGTTCTCGAAAAGCGCCGAGAGGAATTCGCCGCTGGTCAAGAAACCCAACAGGGTCAGCGGGGCCTGATCGTGTTCGGCCAGGGTCTGGTTCTCTTGCGCCCAGCCCGCGAAGACCTGTCCGGTCAGGCTCGCTGCAAACAGAAGCAACAAAGCGATCGTCAGGCTGTTGTCTCTGATCCAGTTCTTCATGTGAGTAGAAGCTGCGGCCACGGCGCAGGTTCCCGACACTTGTGAGGGCGCAGCTTCCCTTCTAGTTTCCGACCCTTCCGCGAACGGCAGGAAGCGAAACCCCGGATGCCCCCTCACTACCTCGAATTCGAGCGGCCGATCGCCGACCTCGAAGCCAAGATCGAGGAGCTCCAGAAGGTATCCGAATCCGCCAATCCCGGCGCCCTGGACGCCGAGATCGAGGCGCTGCGCGCCCGCGCGACCGAACTGCGCAAGCAGGCCTATTCCAAGCTGGACGCCTGGCAGAAGACCCAGGTCGCCCGGCATCCGAACCGGCCGCACTTCACCGACTACGTAGCCGAGCTGATCGAGGACTTCGTCGAACTGCGCGGCGACCGCACCTTCGCCGACGACCAGGCGCTGATGGGCGGCCTCGGCCGCTTCCGCGGCCGGCCGGTGGTGGTGCTCGGCCAGGAGAAGGGCCGCGACACCGTCTCACGGGTGAAGCACAACTTCGGCATGTCCCGGCCCGAGGGCTACCGCAAGGCCATCCGGCTGATGGACATGGCCGAGCGGTTCAACCTGCCGGTCATCTCGCTGGTCGACACGCAGGGCGCCTATCCGGGCGTGGGCGCCGAGGAGCGCGGCGTGGCCGAGGCGATCGCCCGCTCGACCGAGCGGTGCCTGTCGCTGAAGACGCCGCTGGTGGCGGTGATCACCGGGGAAGGCGCCTCGGGCGGGGCCATCGCCATCGCCGCCGGCTCGAGCGTGCTGATCCTCGAACACTCGATCTACATGGTGATCTCGCCGGAAGGGGCGAACGCCATCCTCTGGCGCGGCGCCCGCACCGCCGAAGAGGCCGCCAAGGCGATGAAGATCACCGCCCAGGACCTCCTGAAGCTCAAGGTCGTGGACAAGATCATCCCCGAGCCCCCCGGCGGCGCTCACTCGGACCCGACCGCCACCATCCGCGCCGTCGGCGACGCCATCGAGGCCGAGCTGCTCAAGCTGGACGGGCTCTCGGCCGAGGAGATCCTCAAGCGCCGGGCCGAGCGGTTCTACGCGATCGGGCGGCTGTCCTGAGCCTGAATCCTCCCCCGCAGGGGGAGGGGGACCGCGAAGCGGTGGAGGGGGTTCAAGCCCTCCGAAGCCGGGGTGTTCGCTCTTAACCGACTCAGCGCCTGCGAACCCCCTCAGTCGCTTCGCGACAGCTCCCCCAGAGGGGGAGCATCTTCAGGCCACGGCCCTCAGCGTCTCGGCCAGCTCGTCCACGGCCTCGGGCGTCGTCGCCCAGCTGCACATGAAGCGCACGCTCCCGTCGAGGAAGCGGTAGACGAACCAGCCGGCGGCGTGCAGGCGGGCCAGCGTTTCCTCGTCCATGTCCACGAACACGGCGTTGGCCTCCACCGGGTGGCGCACCGGGAAAGGGGTCGCCTCGGCGAGGCGCCTGGCCATCGCATTGGCGTGCGCCGCGTGGCGCAGGATGGCGCCGTCCTCCAGCAGGCCGATGAAGGGCGCGGCGTAGAAGCGGGCCTTGGACGGCAGCTGGCCGGCCTGCTTGAGGCGGGCGTCGAAGCGGTCCCGCAGCCTGGGATCGAAGATGACGATGGCCTCGGACGGCGTGGCGCCCGCCTTGGTCCCGCCGAACACGGCGATGTCGCAGACGTCCTTCAGGCGCCTGGGGTCGAAGCCGGCGGCGACGGCGTTGGCCAGGCGCGCGCCGTCGAGATGGATCGGCAGGCCGCTGGCGCGCACCGGCGCGGCCAATGCGGCCAGCTCCTCGGCGGAATAGACGGTGCCGTACTCGGTCGCATTGGTCACCGACAGGGCCGCGGCGGCCTGGCGGTGGGCGAAGGGCGGTTGCGACAGCGGCCCGGCCAGGGCCTCCGGCGTCAGCTTGCCGGATGCGCCGGGCAGGGCGATCAGCCCGACGCCGTGGCCGAAGAGGCCCGGCGCGCCGGTCTCGTCGGTGCAGATGTGGGCGTGCTCGTGGGCCATGACCGCGTCGAACGAGCGGCAGATGGCCGAAAGGGCGATGGCGTTGGCCGCCGTGCCGGAGGCGACGAACCGCACCTCGGCGTCGGCGTCGAGGAAGCTTCGCACCAGGTCGGCCGCCCGCGCGCTGACCGGGTCGGCGCCGTAGGCGGGGGCGAAGCCGTCGTTGAAGCGGGTCAGGGCGGCGAGGGCTTCGGGCGCGGCGGGGGCGACATTGTCGGAGGCGAAGTCGTAGCGGCCGCTCATCCGATCTCCCGCGCCCAGGCGCGCACCTCGCCCACGAACAGCTCGGGCTCTTCCATGGCCGCGAAATGCCCGCCGCGGGCCATGTCTGTCCAGCGGACGATGTTGTAGGCCCGCTCGGCGAAGCTGCGCGGCGGGGCGGTGTAGAGCGGCTCGCCGGGGAAGTTGGCGAAGGCGGTGGGCGTCTCCACCCGCTCGCCCGGCTCGAACGCCATCCGGCCCTCCTCGAGCAGGCCCCGGTAGTACCAGGCGCCCGTCGTGAAGCTGCCGGTCATCACGTAGATCATGACGTTGGTGAGCAGCCGCTCGCGGCCGAACGCGGCGTCCAGGTCGCGCCCCTCCATGTCGCTCCAGTCGTGGAAGCGTTCGAGGATCCAGGCGGCCTGGCCGACCGGATTGCCGGCGCCGAGCCAGGCCAGGGACTGCGGCTTCGAAGACTGCAGGCGGAAGTAGGCGCCCAGCATCTCCATCATCGCCCCCTGCCGCTGCGCCCAGGCGACCTCGTCGGGCGACTGCGGCCCGCCGTGCGGACGAAAGCCCAGCATGTTGAGGTGAATGGCGCGGACCGAGCCGGCGTGCTCGCGGCCCAGCCACGACGTCACCAACGCCCCCCAGTCGCCGCCCTGGGCCAGGTAGGACGGATAGCCCAGCACCTGCGTCATCAGGGCGTTGAACAGCCGCGCCGTCGTCCGCTGGCCGATCGGCCGCTTCGGCTTGGATGAAAAGCCGAAGCCGGGCAGGGACGGGATCACCAGGTCGAAGGCGTCGGCCGCATCGCCGCCGAACCGCGACGGGTAGGCCAGCGGCTCGATGGCCCGCCAGAACTCGTAGTGCGACCCCGGCCAGCCGTGGCTGAGCAGCAGCGGCCGCTTGCCGCCCGCCTCGCCGACGACGTGCAGGAAGTGGACGTCGTAGTCCTCGACCCGGGCGGTGAACTGCGGGAAGCGGTTGAGGTCGGCGATCGCCGCAGCCGGATCCCAGTCTTCGCTCCAGGTGCGGCAGAAGTCGCGCAGGTAGGCGCCGTCACAGCCGTACGCCCAGCCGTTCTCCACCTCCGGCGCAGGCGGCCAGGGATAGGCGCGCACCTGGTCCAGCACCCTGGCGACCTCGTCGGCGGACCAGTCGACGGTGAACGGCTTGGCTTGGGTCATCGGCGCCTCCCTTGAGGGCCGCAGATGGCCCGGCTGACGCCGCGGGCGTCAAGCGGTCCGGGCAGTAACACACCCCACCGCCATCCCGGCCGGAGCCCAGCGAAGAGCCGGGACCAGACTGCGCCGAAACTGGGTCCCGGATCGGCCTTTCGGCCGTCCGCGATGACAGAGCTGTTGTGCTCAGTGCGGCCGCAGGCCCCGGGACAGCGCGTGGCTGAGGTTGGAGGCGAGCTTGCGGGGGTCGGCGCCCGGGTCGAGCTTGCCGGCCAGGGCGAGCAGCACGACGCCGTGGGTGGCGGCCCAGAACATCGCGCCGATCTCCTCCGGATCGCCGGCCAGCACGCCGGCCTCGATCAGGCCGCCCACATAGCCGCTCATCGTCCGGCGGGCCCGCTCGGCCGCGCGGCGCAGGTCCGGGTAGTCGAGCTCGTTCGGCTGATGCAGGTCGAACATCAGCTTGTAGGTCTGCGGATGGGCGAAGGCGAAGTCGAGGTAGGCCTCGGCCACCCGGGCGCTGCGGGCGCGGGCGTCCCCGGCCTCGGCGTACGCCGCCTCCAGCGCCTCGGCGAAGCGGTCGAAGGCCCCGGCCCGCACGGCGGCGAGGATGTCGTCCTTGTCCTTGAAGTAGCGGTAGGGGGTCATCGGGCTGACCCCCAGTTCGCTGGCCAGCTGGCGCATCGTCACCGCGTCGGGGCCGCGTTCGGAGAACAGCCGCTCGGCCGCCTCGCACAGACGCTCGCGAAAACCGGCGACGTCGGACTCGGACAGGGTGCGCGGCATGCCCTCACGATTCTTTCACTGACGGACAGATTGCCAGCGCATAGGTCTTACGCCATAAATTTACAACGTAAGTCTTTTCCGAGCCAAGGAGGATGGCGGATGGACGGCGAAGTGATCACCAATCCCTACCTGCGGGGGAATTTCGCCCCCGTCCGGACCGAGGACGACTTCGAGCTCGCCGTCGCCGGCGAGATCCCGGAGGGCTTGCGCGGGACCCTCTACCGCAACGGCCCGAACCCGCAGTTCGAGCCGCGCGACCCCAACCACCACTGGTTCCTGGGCGACGGGATGATCCACGCCTTCCGCGTCGAGGACGGCAAGGTCGTCTACCGCAACCGCTACGTCCGCACGCCCAAGTGGAGGCTGGAGAACGCCGCCGGGCGCTCGCTGTTCGGCGCCTGGCGCAATCCGATGACCACCGATCCCTCGGCGCTCGGCGTGGACAGCGGCGCAGCCAACACCAACATCGTCTGGCATGCCGGCCGGCTGCTGGCCCTGGAGGAGGGCCACATGCCGTTCGAGCTGGCGCCTGGCACGCTCGACTCGCGCGGCTATGTGGAGGCCTACCGCGACCGGGTCACCGCCCACCCGAAGATCGATCCGGTGACCGGCGAGATGATCTGGTTCGCCTATTCGCCGGGCGAGACGCCGCTGAACGCCGCCGTCTCGTACGGGGTGACCAACGCCCAGGGGCAGGTGGTGCGTCGCGACACCTTCCAGGCGCCCTTCGCCTCGATGATCCACGACTTCCTGGTCACCGACCGGCACGTGCTGTTCCCCATCCTTCCGCTCACCGCCAGCCTGGAGCGGGCGATGAGCGGGCGTCCCGCCTTCGCCTGGGAGCCGGACAAGGGGGCGTTCGTGGGCGTCATGCGGCGCGACGCCGACGTCTCCACCGTCCGCTGGTTCAACGCGGGGCCCTGCTACGTCTTCCATCCGATGAACGCCTGGGAGGAGGGCGACAGGATCCACGCCGAGGTGATGCGCTACGACCGCGCGCCCCTGTTCCCCAATCCGGACGGCTCGCCGGGCGAGCCGTGCGGCGCAAAGCTGGTCCGCTGGACTTTCGACCTGGCGGGCGCCAGCGACGCCATCGTCGAGACGCCGCTGGACGATCTGATGGGCGAGTTCCCGAGGTTCGACGAGCGGCGCACGGGCCTGTCCTACCGCCACGGCTGGTACGCGGCCGACACCCGTGGTTCCGACACCATCCGGATGAACGCCCTGGCGCACATCGACCTGCTGACGGGCGCTCGGCAGGTCTGGGAGTTGCCGGCCGGCGACTTCGCCTCCGAGCCGGTGTTCACCCCGCGCAGCGCCGACGCGCCGGAGGGTGACGGCTGGCTGACGGCGGTGATCTACCGCGGGGCCGAGGACCGGAGCGACTTCGTGGTCCTCGACGCTCAGGACGTGGCCCGCGGCCCGATCGCCACCGCCGCCCTGCCGCGCCGGGTGCCGTTCGGCTTCCACGGCAACTGGGTTCCCGCGTAACGGCGCTCTGCTAAGCTCGGGCGGACAACAGGGGAGGGGCCGATGGACGGCTGGGACATGCTGGTGGCCAAGGACGATCTGCGGCGCACGCAGGTCGCGCCGTCCGACGCCGCGACGCGGGAGCTCGCCGAGGGCGAGGCGCTTCTGGAAGTGGAGAGCTTCGCGCTCACCGCCAACAACGTGACCTACGGCGCCCTCGGCGACGCCTTCGGCTACTGGAAGTTCTTCCCTGCGCCGGAGGGCTGGGGCCGCATCCCGGTGTGGGGTTTCGCCAAGGTGGTGCGCTCCAGGGCGTCCGACGCGCCCGAGGGCCTGCGCCTCTTCGGCTACTGGCCCATGTCGAGCCATCATGTGGCGCGGCTCCAGAAGACGCCGACGGGCGTCGCCGACACCTCGCCGCACCGGGCCGAGCTGCCGCCGACCTACAACGCCTACACGCCCGCCCCGGGCGATGCGCTGGACGACTACCGCTCCCTGCTGCGCCCGCTGTTCACCACCGGCTGGCTGATCGACGACCAGCTGTCGGAGGACCCGTCCGTCAAGGCGCTGGTCCTCTCCAGCGCCTCCAGCAAGACGGCGATGTCGCTGGCCTGGTGCGCGCGCCGGCGCGGCCTGAAGGTGGTGGGCCTGACCTCGGCCGGCTCGGTGGAGCTGCTGAACGGCCTTGGCCTCTACGACGAGGTCCTGCCCTATGAGGCCGCCGGCCAGCTGGCGGCGGAAGGCCCCACGGTCTACGTCGACTTCGCGGCCCGCGCCGACGTGACGCTTGCCGTCCACCGTGCTCTCGGCCCGGCGCTCGTGCGCAGCGTCATCGTCGGCCTGACGCACTGGGAGAGCGCCGACCCCGGCGCGCCGCCGCCCGACGTCGGGCCCGCGCCTGCGGTGTTCTTCGCGCCCGACCAGATCCAGAAGCGGCTGAAGGAGTGGGGGCTGGCGGCCTTCCAGCAGCGCTACGACGAGGCGCTCCGCGGCTTCGTCGCCGACGCAACCTGGCTCAAGCTGCGCCATCGCCGGGGCGTCGAGGCCCTCCAGGCCCTCTACGCCGACGTGCTGGAAGGCCGCGTCCGCCCTGATGAGGGCCACATCGTCAGCCCGCGTTAGGCTTCTAGACCTCTCCCCCCGCTCGCGGGGGGAGAGGGTTGGGTGAGGGGGGACTCGCCGCACTCACCGGCGACTGGGCTGAAACACAGCCCGCGCCTCCCTCACCCTACCCTCTCCCTCCGCGTTGCGGAGGGAGAGGTCTTTGGTGCGTGCGCCGCGCCGGTGCTACCAAGCGTCCGACTTGCAAGGGGAGGGGCCGATGAGAGCCGTCTGGTACGACCGCACGGGGCCGGCGCGCGAAGTGCTGCAGCTGGGCGAGCTGCCGACGCCGCAGGCCGGCGTCGGCCAGGCGCTGATCCGCATCAAGGCCTCGGGCGTGAACCCGTCGGACGCAGGGATGCGCCGCGGCGGTCCCATGGCCTATCCGCGCATCGTGCCCAACAGCGACGGGGCCGGGATCGTCGAGGCCGTCGGGCCGGGCGTCTCCCAGCGCTGGGTCGGCAAGCGGGTGTGGTTCTACAACGGCCAGCGCAACGGCCGGGCCTTCGGCTCGGCGGCCGAGTACATCGAGCTCGACGTCGACCTGATCCGCGAGCTGCCGGACGCGGTCTCATTCGCCGAGGGCGCGACCCTGGGCATCCCCTGCATGACCGCCCACGTCGCCCTCTTCAAGGCCGGCCCGGTGCAGGGCCGCACCGTGCTGGTCACCGGCGGGGCCGGCGCGGTCGGCCACTACGCCGTCCAGCTCGCCCACTGGGCCGGCGCGACCGTGATCGCCACCGTCAGCTCCGAGGACAAGGCCGAGCGCGCGCGGGCCGGCGGGGCCGACCACGTCATCGACTACCGCCGCGAGGACGTCGCCGCCCGCGTGCGCGAACTGACCGGCGGCGAGGGCGTGCACCACATCGTCGACGTGGACTTCGGCGGCAACCTGGCCGCCAGCCTGGCGTCGTTGCGGATGAACGGCTCGCTCGCCTTCTACGCCACCCGCGGCGAAGCCGCGCCCCAGGTCCCCGCCGGCGCCCTGATGCGCCTCAACCTCGGCGTCCACGGCGTCTACCTGCCCGTCTCCCCCCACGAGCAGCGCCGCCGCGCGCAGGGCGACATCACCCGCTGGATCGGGACGGGCGAGCGGATCCTCTCCGTCGCCGGGACCTTCCCCCTCGAAGACACGGCCGGCGCGCATGAATTGGTCGAATCCGGCGGCAAGGTCGGCACGGCGGTGGTGGAGATCGACTGATCGCTTTCCCTCCCCCTCATGGGGAGGGTCGAGTCGGCGAAGCCGGCCGGGGTGGGAGAGTCTCGAGCCCCCGCCGCGCAGGATGATCAGCGCCCTAGACGGCCCCTCACTTCCCCACCCGTCCAGCCGCTTCGCGCCGGGCCACCCTCCCCATGACGGGGAGGGAGCGCGCCTAGACCAGCGCGCCGTGGCAGTGCTTGAACTTCTTGCCCGAGCCGCAGGGACAGGCGGAGTTGCGGCCCGTGGACTGCCAGTTGGCGGGAAGGGCGGTGACCGGCAGGGCCTCGCGCTGGGCCGCCGAGAGGCCCTCGGGCAGGGCGCCGGCCTGGGCGACGTTCTCGCCGGTCAGCGGGTCGAGGTGGACCTCCATCAGCCCTTCGGGCAGCGAGGGCAGCTCCGGCTCCTCGACCTGGATCTGGGCCGTCATCACCCACTTGGTGACGTTCTGGCGCAGGTCCACCAGCAGCTTCTCGAACAGCGAGAAGGCCTCGGTCTTGTACTCGTTCAGCGGGTCGCGCTGGCCGTAGCCGCGCAGGCCGATGACGTTGCGCAGGTGGTCCAGGTGCATCAGGTGCTCCCGCCACTGCATGTCGATGTTCTCGAGCAGGAAGCTCTTCTCGACGGCGCGCATCCGCTCGGGCGTCAGGATCTGCTCCCGTTCGGCGGCTCTCGCGTCGGCCGCGGCCGCGATCCGCTCACGGATCTCCTCGTTGGCGATGCCTTCCTCGGCCGCCCACTCCCTGATCGGCAGCTCCAGGCCCAGGTAGTCGCGCACGTGCTCGTCCAGGCCCTCCACGTCCCACTGCTCGGCGTAGGCCTTGGGCGGCAGGTGGCGGTTGACGAAGTCGTCGATGGTGTCGGACCGCATCTCGGCGATGACGTCCGACAGGTCCGTCGCCTCCATGAACTCGTGGCGCTGCTCGAACACGGCCTTGCGCTGGTCGTTCACGACGTCGTCGTACTTGAGCAGGTTCTTGCGGATCTCGTAGTTGCGCTGCTCGACGCGCTTCTGGGCCGTGGCGATGGCGCTGTTCAGCCACTTGTGGGTGATCGCCTCGCCTTCCTGGACCCCGAAGGTGCGCATGATGGCGTCCAGCCGCTCGCCGGCGAAAATCCGCAGGAGGTCGTCCTCGCAGGAGAGGAAGAACTTCGACTGGCCCGGGTCGCCCTGGCGGCCCGTCCGGCCGCGCAGCTGGTTGTCGATCCGCCGGCTCTCGTGGCGCTCGGTGCCGAGCACGAAGAGGCCGCCGGCCGCCAGCGCCTTGGCCTTCAGGTCGGCGATGTCGGCCTCGACCTCGGCCTTGTACTGCATGGCCATCTCGGGCGTGACCTCGATGCCCAGGCCCTGCTGCTCGTCGCGCCAGCGCAGCACGCGCATGTCGACGTTGCCGCCCAGCTGGATGTCGGTGCCGCGGCCGGCCATGTTGGTGGCGATGGTCACCGCGCCCGGCACGCCGGCGTCGGCCACGATCATGGCCTCCTGCTCGTGGTAGCGGGCGTTCAGCACGTTGTGCGGGATGCCGGTCACCGTCTGGCCGTTCAGCTCGAACTTGTGCTGGCCGAGCAGTTCGGAGAGCTGCTCCGACTTCTCGATGGAGACGGTGCCCACCAGGATCGGCTGGCCGCGCAGGTAGCAGGCCTCGATCTGCTTGATGATCGCCTGGTTCTTCTCGGCGGCGGTGCGGTAGACCTCGTCGTCGTCGTCGATCCGCGCGATGGGCCGGTTGGTCGGGATTTCGACCACTTCCATCTTGTAGATGTCGCCGAACTCCTGCGCCTCGGTGGAGGCCGTGCCGGTCATGCCCGACAGCTTCGAGTAGAGGCGGAAGTAGTTCTGGATGGTGACCGAGGCCAGGGTCTGGTTCTCGGGCTGGATGAAGACGCCTTCCTTGGCCTCGATGGCCTGGTGCAGGCCCTCCGACAGCCGCCGGCCCTGCATCATCCGGCCGGTGAACTCGTCGATCAGGATGATCTGGTTGTTGCGGACGATGTAGTCCTTGTCGCGCGTGTAGAGCACGTTGGCGCGCAGCGCCTGGTTCACGTGGTGCACGACCGAGACGTTGGCCGGGTCGTAGAGGCCGGCGGAGTCCTCGGCCAGGTGCCCGGCCTGCTCCAGGATCTCCTCGATCCGCTCCGAGCCCTCCTCGGTCAGCAGCACCTGCCGGTGCTTCTCGTCGTGGTCGAAGGTCGCCGGATCCTTGATCAGCTCCTTCATGAGCGCGTCGACGACCTTGTAGAACTCGCTGCGGTCCTCCGTCGGTCCGGAGATGATCAGCGGCGTGCGGGCCTCGTCGATGAGGATCGAGTCCACCTCGTCGACGATGACGAAGTTGTGCCCGCGCTGGACCATCTCGGAGATGTCGTAGACCAGGTTGTCGCGCAGGTAGTCGAAGCCGAACTCGTTGTTGGTGCCGTAGGTGATGTCGGCGCGGTAGGCGGCCTGGCGCTGGCCCTGGGAAAGCCCGTGGACGATGGTCCCGACCTCCAGGCCCAGGTAGCGGTAGACCTGCCCCATCCAGTCGGCGTCGCGCTGGGCCAGGTAGTCGTTGACGGTGATGACATGGACGCCCTTGCCGGTCAGGGCGTTGAGGTAGACCGGCGCGGTGGCGACCAGCGTCTTGCCTTCACCGGTCCGCATCTCGGCGATGCCGCCCTGGTGCAGCACCATGCCGCCGACCAGCTGCACGTCGTAGTGGCGCTGGCCCAGCGTGCGCTTGGACGCCTCGCGGACGGCGGCGAAGGCCTCTTCGAGCAGGGAGTCCAGGCTCTCGCCGCGGGCGATCCGCTCCTTGAACTCGGCCGTCTTGGCGCGCAGCTCCTCAGGGCTCAGCCGCTCGAACTGAGGCTCCAGGGCGTTGATCTTGGCGACCCGCGCCATCATCGCCTTGACCTTGCGGTCGTTGCTCGAGCCGAAGAGCCGTTGGAAGAACATCGATCAGGTGGTCCTTGGTGGCGGGGCGCCGGCGGTGCGCGCCATGAGGGCGATCACCCTCCCGCCAACCCGGAATCCCGCCTGTTATAATGCGTCGGAGACTTAAGGAGCGCCCCCTGAAGTGTCAACGCGACCTCGGGCGGCGGGGGCGCGGGGAGCTGGATAGGCCCGCCCTCGTGAACGGCGTCCCGGCGGCGGCTTCGGGCGGCGTTCATGCGCCGCCGGGCGCGGGCTAGGCGGACCGGGAAGAGGGGTCGAGCCAGTCCGCGAAACGGCCGCTCACCAGCCGCAACACCTCGGCCGCGCCCCTGCGGATGCCCGCGACGCTCCGAGCGACGGAGTCCAGGGATCGGCGCCAAGGCGTCGTCGCCCTGACGGCCTCCGAAGCGGGGCGGGCGCCCTCCACCTCCGCAACCTCGGCCACCTTGGCGACCTTGGCCGGGGCGGTCGTGATGCCCGGCTGACTGACGCCTTCGACCAGTTCGATGGTCTCGCGGATGTACTGGGCGTGGACGACGATGCCGATGTCGAGGCGCTCGTCGTTCAGCTGCACCTGCTGGACGAGCAGGCCGGCGATGAGCGGCTTGGCGGGGCCCGTGCTCGTCCGGTGCAGCCCGGACGTCGCAAACACCGGGCCGCCCGAGTTTCCCGGGAACACCGAAAAATCGAGGAGGAAGGTCGGCGAGTACTTCGGCGAGACGGGGTAGGACGCCACCCGCCCGGCCCGAAGTATCGGAAAGCCGGCGCTGTTGGCTGCGACCCCGCGGGGAAAGCCCAGCACCAGGAGCTCGTCGCCGGGGCGGAGCTCGTTGGCGTCCGGTCCGGTCTGGGGCGCAAGATAGCCGGCCGGGATCGCCGCCTTGGCGTACTCCGGCGGCGCCTGGATGCGCATCACGGCGACGTCCTGGCTGGGATGGCGGGTCCAGAGCGGCGCCTCGGCCGCGTCGCGGATCCTGATCGGCGCCGGCGTATAGCGCCACGTCCCGTCCGGGTTCAGGCTCCGGTAGCCGATGTTGGCCTCGCCGCCGGGCATGCGCGCGAGCACGTGGTTGGCGGTGACCAGAACGGTCCCTGGCGTCCCATCCGCCGAGATTGAGGAAACCAGAAAGCCGGTCCCGATAATGCGGTCGCCGGCCGCGCTCGGCTGTTCGACTTGAACTGTTGCTTGGATGAGGTCGACAGGCGTGTCCAACACTGGCGTCTTACGAGTTCCCTTCTCTCGTCTGTAGTTACTCCTTGATGCAGGGGTAGTTATCGCGCCCCGCAATAGCCAATCGCAAGGCTGTGAACGTGGCGCGCCCAATCGCCGCATAGTAATCGTGTGGCTGAATACATCACATCGCCGTGATGCCGGCCGACGTTCTGCGGGGCGGCGCAGGCCGCCGGGAGTTCAGTGGGGTGCGGTCGCCCGGGCCGCCGCCTGCTCGCCGTAGCGCTCGGCGAGCTGCGCCAGCGCGCCGGCGCAGTCGCCCTCGAAAGACGAGCCGTGCATCAGCGCCAGGGTCCGCGGCCTGAGCTCCGCCAGTCGGCGCAGCATCGGCCCGGTGTCGGGACCCAGGCACATGGCGTGGAACATATCCTCGGAGTCGAAGGCCGGCCCGACGATGTCGCCGCGGGTCAGCGGCTCGGGATCGCCGGTGTGGGTGAACAGGTCGCCGCAGAGCAGGAGCTCGGCGCTCTCTTCGAAAATCACCCCGCTCTCCCAGCCGTGCGGCACGTGCGGGGTGTGCAGGAAGCGCACCCGCTTGCCGCCCAGGTCGAGGGTTTCGCCGTCGGCCAGGGGGCGCGGCGGGCGGTCGGCCATGTCGTTCAGGGAGATGTCGCAGGCGAGCTGGCCGTGGGCGATCTGGGCGTTCGGCGCGGCGGCCAGCCACTCGTTCATGGCGCCGCACTCGTCGGCCTCCACGTGGCCGAAGCTGATCCAGCGCAACCGCTCCAGCGGCATGATCCGCCGCACGGCTTCGGAGATCAGCGGGAACATGCGCCGGTGGCCGGCGTGGAACAGCAGCGGCTCGTCGGCGTCCAGCAGGAACTGGTTGAAGGTGAAGCCGTGGGGCGAGATCTCCGGCACGAAGGTGGAGAGACGGTAGACGCGGTCGCCGATCTCGTGGACGCGGGTTTCCATGACGGGTTCTCCGGGCTCAGGAAGGGTTCGGGGGCAGGCGCGAGGCGACGGCCTCGGCCATGGCGCGCGCGGCCGCCTCGGTGGTGAGGCCGGCGCGGGTCAGGGCGCTCCAGACGCCGATGTCGAGCAGGCCGGCGGCCAGGCGCGCGAGCTCGCGGTCCTCGGCGGCGGGGCCCAGCGCCTGGCGCGCCAGGCCGGCGCGGCGCTGGGCCTCCTCGGCGAAGACCTGCCGAAGCACGGGGCTGACGTGCTGGTCGGACCGGGCGGCCTCCATCATCGGGACGGTCCGGTACTGGCCGTAGGCGGCGTGGAAGAGGGCGGCGATCCGCTCGCGCGGGTCGGTCAGGTTCTCGAACACCCGCTCGTCCGGCGGCGGCGCCAGGGAGAAGACGTGGGCCCCGCAGGCCGCGATCGCATCGTCGTAGGTCGGGAAGTGGTGGTAGACCGTGCCCACGCTGACCCCCGCCCGCTCGGCGATCTGCTTCATGCTGGTCGCGGCGACGCCCTGTTCGGCGTGCAGCGTGAAGGTCGCTTCCACGATCCGGCGGCGGGTCTCCGCCGCCGCCTCGGCGCGCCGGGACTGGACGTAGGTGCGTTGGACCATATCCGCGTTATCTTACTGACCGAACGTTCGGTCAATGAAATAGCGCATCCTCGTCCCCTTCCTGGAGAGGCTGGCCGATGTGCAGCCTCGGTCGGGTGGGGGAGGGGAGCCCCCTGGAGAGAAAGGGATCTCCAAAACGAAAGCGAGGGCCGGGTTCCCACCCGACCCTCGCTGCGCTTAGGCCACCCTCCCCCCGAGGGGAGGGAGGATCTGGACTACAGGACTTCGAACAGGCCGGCCGCGCCCATGCCGCCGCCGATGCACATGGTGACCACGACGTTCTTGGCGCCGCGGCGCTTGCCTTCCTGCAGGATGTGGCCGGTCAGGCGGGCGCCGGTCATGCCGTAGGGGTGGCCGATGGCGATCGAGCCGCCGTTGACGTTGTACTTCTCGGGGTCGATCCCGAGCTTGTCACGGCAGTAGAGGCATTGGCTGGCGAACGCCTCGTTCAGCTCCCACAGGTCGATGTCGTCGACCTTCAGGCCGTGCCGCTCGAGCAGGCGGGGAATGGCGAACACCGGGCCGATGCCCATTTCGTCGGGCTCGCAGCCGGCGACGGCCCAACCCTTGAACACGCCCATCGGCGTCAGGCCCCGGCGCTCGGCTTCCTTGCCTTCCATGATCACCACGGCGGCGGCGCCGTCCGACAGCTGCGAGGCGTTGCCGGCGGTGATGAACTTGCCCTCGCCGCGCACCGGCTGGAGCTTGGCCAGGCCCTCGATGGTCGTGTCGGGGCGGTTGCACTCGTCGCGGTTCACGACGTAGTCGACGATGGACTCTTCCTTCGTCTCCTTGTTGACCACCTTCATCTTGGTGCTCATCGGGACGATCTCGTCCTTGAACTTCTCGGCCTGCTGGGCCGCCGCCATCCGCTGCTGGGACTCGTAGGAATACTGGTCCTGGTACTCGCGGCTGATCTTGTAGCGCTCGGCCACCACGTCGGCGGTGTCGATCATCGGCATGTGGATGGCCGGGTACATCTGCACCAGGCGCGGGTCGTTGTTCTCACGGCTGCCGCCGCCGCCGGGGAAGGACAGGCTCTCCACGCCGCCGGCCACCACGCAGTTCGCGCCGTCGTTGCGGACGTAATTGGCCGCCAGGGCGATGGTGTTCAGGCCCGAGGAGCAGAACCGGTTCACGGTCACGCCCGAGGTGGTGATCGGCAGGCCGGCCAGCAGGGCGGTCTGACGGCCCAGGTTGCCCGCGCCGTGCGCCACGTTGCCGATGTAGCAGTCCTCGACCGCCTCCTTCTCGACGCCGGCGCGCTCCACGGCGTGCTTCACCGCATGGGCGGCCATCGAGACGGTCGGCGTCATGTTGAAGCCGCCGCGCTGCGACTTGGCCAATCCGGTGCGGGCGTAGGAAACGATTACGGCTTCACGCATGGGCAATTGTCCTCCGTTCGAAATCGATGGTCGCCGGTCCCTTGGCTGGGCCGTGCGGATCTAGAGGGCCGCAACCTTTGCATCCCGCGGGCGAAATGGCTAGGGACGGATGCGGCGGCCTGACGCGGTTTCGGCCGGCCAAGGGGATCGGAACATGCGGCGGAACCCGCCCATCATCGCCTGGCGCCGGGCGGCCCTGGCGGCCGGGCTGGCGCTCGCGCTCGCCGGCTGCGGCGACCGCGGCGGGGCCGACGGGCCGCCCCGGCCGAACGACGTGGCCGTGGCCAAGGTGAACGACCGCACGGTCTGGGCCTCCGACGTCAAACGCGAGGCGGTGGCCCAGGGCCTGATCGGCGAGGGCGAGCCGCTGGACCCCTCCTCCGAGATGTTCCGCCGGGTGCTGGACCAGGTGATCGACCAGCGGCTGCTGGCGGCCGAGGCCCAGCGGCGGGGCCTCGACGACACCCCGGAGGGCCAGCGCCGCCTCGCCGCCGCCCGCGAGCGGGCCCTGGCCGATCTGCTGGTGGAGCGGGTGGTCTCGGACAACGTCGACGACAAGGCCGTGCGCGAGGCCTACGAGGAGCAGCTGAAGGCGCCGCGCAGCGAGGAGATCCGCGCCCGCCAGATCGTCGTGGCCACGGCCGCCGAGGCCGAGGCGGTGAAGAAGCTGCTGGCCTCCGGCGCCTCCTTCGAGGCCCTGGCCGTGGAGCGCTCCACGGACGCCGCGACGCGGTTCAACGGCGGCGACCTCGGCTACTTCACCACCGACGTGATGCCCGAGGCCTACCAGGCGGCGCTGCGCACGGCCAAGCCCGGCGAGGTGGTCGGCCCGTTCCCGGTGGAGGGCGGCTTCGCGCTGGTGCGGGTGGAGGACCGGCGCGTCGAGGCGCCTATCGCCCTGGACGCCGCCCGCCCGCAGATCGTCCGCTTCCTGACCTACGGCGAGATTCGCGAGCTGATCGAGAGCTTGCGCGACAAGGCCAAGCGTCAGAACAACGTCGAGTACACGCTGAGGGGACCGCAGCCGGCGCCGGGCCGTGCGCCCGAGCCGGCCGACGCGCCGCCGGCCCCGAACGCGCCGCAGTCCGAGGGGGCCAGCAAGTGAGCCGTAAACCCGCCAAGCCGTCCAGGGCCAAGGCCGCGCCCCGCCCGAAGGCGCCCGCCCCCAAGCCTGTCGAGGCGATGGGCGAGGCGATCGAGCGCGCGCTCGACCCGCTGACCTCGGCCCTGAAGCGCGCCGCCCTGAAGCGCGCCGACAAGGCCTCGCGCCAGTTCGCCGAGGAGCCGGCGGCCACCGGCGCCGGCAAGCCGGGCCTGGCCGTGTCGCCGCTGGCCGTGCCGTTCCCGAATATCCCGCCGGTGGGCGGCGTGGAGCTCGCCACCGGCCGGGCCGGCTTCTACAAGCACGAGCGCGAAGACCTGATGGTCATGCACTTCCCCGAGGGCGCCAGCGCCGCCGGGGTGTTCACCCGGCACGGGGTGGGCTCGGCGCCGGTGGACTGGTGCAAGCGCCAGCTGGCCGTCACCAAGGGCCAGGACGTGCGCGCCCTGGTGGTCAACGCCGGCTGCGCCAACTCCTTCACCGGCAAGCCCGGCGCCGACGCGGTCCGCCGGGTCGCCTCGGCCGCCGCCAAGCGGTTCGGCTGCCGCCAGCGCGACGTGATGGTGGCCTCCACCGGCGTCATCGGCGTGCTGCTGGATGACGCCAAGATTTCGACCCGCCTGCCGGAGGTGGAGCAGCGGCTCTCGCCGGACGGCTGGGCGGCCGCCGGCCGGGCGATCATGACCACCGACACCTTCCCCAAAGGGGCCTACGCCGAGGCGATGGTGGACGGGGTCCCGGTGCGGATCGCCGGCATCTGCAAGGGCTCGGGGATGATCGCCCCCGACATGGCCACCATGCTGGCCTTCGTGGTCACCGACGCGGCCATCTCGCCGGCCGCCCTGCAGGCGCTGGTGACCCTCTACACCCGCAACACCTTCAACGCGGTGACGGTGGACGGGGACCGCTCGACCAACGACACCCTGCTGCTGTTCGCCACCGGCGCCTCGGGGGCGCCGAAGATCAGCCGGGCGGGCGACCGGCGCCTGGCCGACTTCCGCGAGAAGCTCGAAGGCGTGCTGCTGGACCTGGCGCTGCAGCTCGTCCGCGACGGGGAGGGGGCCACCAAGTTCGTCAAGGTCACCGTCGCCGGCGCCGAGAGCCAGGCCAGCGCCCGCAAGATCGCCCGCACCATCTGCGAGAGCCCGCTGGTGAAGACCGCCTTCGCCGGCGAGGACGCCAACTGGGGCCGCATCGTCATGGCCGTGGGCCGCGCCGACGAACCGGTGGACCGGGACCAGATGAGCGTCCGGTTCGGCGACCTGTGGGCCGCCCAGGACGGCCTCGTCTCGCCCACCTACGACGAGGCCAAGATGAGCGCCTACATGAAGCGCCAGGAGCTGGAGGTGTTCGTCGACGTCGGCGTCGGCAAGGCCAGCGCCGTCATGTGGACCTGCGACCTGACCAAGCAGTACGTGGCCATCAACGGCGACTACCGGAGCTGATGACCGACGCCTGCACCATCTTCACCACCGCCGGCTCCGAGACCGAGGCGGAGGACATCG
This sequence comes from Phenylobacterium terrae, assembly GCF_042681205.1. Taxonomy (NCBI): domain Bacteria; kingdom Pseudomonadati; phylum Pseudomonadota; class Alphaproteobacteria; order Caulobacterales; family Caulobacteraceae; genus Phenylobacterium; species Phenylobacterium terrae. Next base: position 646,999 of record NZ_JBHUEY010000001.1, on the reverse strand, counting down.
CCCAGGCGCTGCTGTCGGAGAAGCTCGCCGCCTGCGTGCAGATGACGCCGATCGCCTCGCGCTACGTCTGGAAGGGCGAGCTGGTGCGCGAGGAGGAGGTGCTGCTGCTGATCAAGACCCGCGCCGAGCTGTTCGAAGATGTCCGATCCCGCGTTCGCGCGTTGCACAGCTATGAGACGCCCGAGGTGCTGATGGTCCCCGTCGCCGCCGGCGATGCGGACTATCTCGCCTGGCTGGCGGAGAGCACGGCGCGCCGCTAGCCTCCCCGAGTCTGGGAGGACTGATGATGCGATTTGGAAGCCTGGCAGGCCTTGCGGCCGCGTTCGCGCTGTCGGCCAGCGGCGCGGCGGCGCAGCCGGCGGTCGCCGACGCCGATCCGGCCAGGTTCGCCGACCAGATCGCCGCCTTCGCCGAGGAGGACAGGGCCGCGCTGCGGCCGGCCTGCCAGATCGTCTTCACCGGCTCCTCGAGCGTCCGCTTCTGGAAGACGCTCGGCCAGGATCTCGCCCCGCTGCCGGTCCTGAACCGCGGCTTCGGCGGCTCGCGCATCGCCGACGTGAACCATTTCTTCGAGCAGGTCGTCGGGCGTTATCGCCCCGCGGCGGTGGTGTTCTACGCGGGCGAGAACGACCTTGCGGCCGGCAAGGACCCGGCGGCGATCGTCGCCGACTTCGAGCAGTTCCTGGCGCTCAAGGAGAAGGCGCTGGGCGAGACGCCGGTCTACTTCATCTCCCTCAAGCCCTCGAAGCTGCGCTGGGACCACTTCGCCGCCCAGAGCTGGGTCAACGACCGCATTCGCGAGCTGGCCGACCGGCGCGCGGACCTCGAGTTCATCGACGTGGTCGGCCCGATGCTCCAGGACGGCCGGCCGAAGGACATCTTCGTCGAGGACAACCTGCACATGACGCCGGCGGGCTACGTCCTCTGGACCGGCGCGGTGAAGCCGGTGCTGGAGCGCGACGCCGAGCGGCTGCAGGCGGACTGCCAGCGCCGGAGCGCGGCGGGCTAGTCCGGCGCCGTGCGCGGCTCGCCGGCGGCCAGCCGCCCGTTCTCGATCCACGCGGCGGCGGAGGCCGACAGCCGCTGGCGCGCGAGGGCGGCGTAGCGCGCCAGGTCGGCCTCGCCCAGGATGTCCCGCCAGCGGCCGTTCACCCCCTTGTTCAGGAAGCGGTCGTGGCCGCGGTCGAAGAATTCGCCGAGTTCGGGCAGGATGCCGGCGCCCTGCCGCTTCATCGCCTCGAAGCCGGCCGCCGCAGCCAGCTCCGCCAGCTTGTCCTCCGGCGTGGCGATCTCCAGGAAGTCGGAGATCCGCCGCATCTTGCCCGGCAGGTCGGCCTTCAGGTCGTTGTAGTGGACGAGCAGCAGGTTGGGTCGCGTCCGCTCCCGCCAGTAGGTCATCTCGTAGTCGAAGAACGACAGGTCCTGGTAGGGCGCAGCGTCCGGCGCCTCGGCCTCGGCGATCCACTGGAGATAGAACTCGCGCGGGTCGGCGGGGGTCGGCGGCGGCCGGAAGTCGGGCGGCAGCCCGTTGGCCGCGTTGATCCGCTGCTTGGCCGCGTCGGTGAAGCCGAGCTGGTGGTTGTGCATGGAGATGCAGGCGTCGCGGCCGTCGCGGGCCACGTGGACGTATTTCACGTCGTCGTAGAGCGGCAGCGAGTCGAACGGCAGGTGGGACTTGATGGCCCGCCGATGCGTCTGGGCTTCGAGCCGGGCCAGCACCTCGTCGATGGGGGCGAAGAAGGTGGCGTCCAGCCAGGGATAGTCGGTCATGATCGGGCGCGGGTCCGTCGACTGGTGGATCAGCATGTCGACGATCCGTTGCGTCCAGGTGGTGCCGCATTTGGGATAGGTGGCGACCACGATGTCGCCTTCCCTCGGGCGGAAACCGTCCCAGCGACGGCTGTCCATGACCGGGGACCGGTAGTCGCGGGTCGGCGCCCGAAGCAGCGTGGTCATCTCATCGCCCCTTAAGTCGAACAACGTTATCCGACGCTACGCCTTCGACGCAGTGCGGGAAAGCGGCGCGCGCTGAACGAGTCCGCCGCTCGCGCATTGATGAGCTGAGCCGTACGGGGCGGCCGGTCATTCAAGGAGTGTGAGGGCGTTGATCGCGACGGGCAGGATGAGGGCCGCGGTGCTGGCGGCCCCTGGGCAGATCCGCATGGACCTGGTGGAGCGTCCGGAGCCGGGACCAGGTCAGGTGCGGGTCAAGCTGGAAGGCTGCGGCGTCTGCGCCTCGAACCTCACCCCCTGGGCCGGCCCCGACTGGATGAGCTTCCCCACCGAACCCGGCGCCCTCGGCCACGAGGGCTGGGGCGTGATCGACGCGGTGGGCGAGGGGGTGACGAACTACGCGGTCGGCGACCGGGTCGCGGCCCTCTCCTACAAGAGCTACGCCGAGTACGACGTCGCCGACGTCGGCGCGATCGTGCGCCTGCCGGAGAGCCTGGCGGGCAAGCCGTTCCCGGGCGAGCCGCTGGGCTGCGCCATGAACATCTTCCGCCGCAGCGACATCGCCGCCGGGCAGACCGTCGCCATCGTCGGCGTCGGCTTTCTGGGCGCCATCCTTACCCGGCTTGCGACCGACGCCGGCGCGCGGGTCATCGCCATCTCCCGCCGGCCGTTCTCGCTGGACGTGGCCCGCCGGATGGGCGCGGCCGAGACCGTCCCGATGGACGACCACTACCGCATCATCGAGGACGTGAAGCGTCTCACGGACGGCGTCTTCTGCGACCGGGTGATCGAGGCGGTGGGCAAGCAGTGGCCGCTGGACCTCTCGGCCGAGCTGGTCCGCGAGCGGGGCAAGCTGATCATCGCCGGCTACCACCAGGACGGTCCGCGCCAGGTGAACATGCAACTGTGGAACTGGCGCGGCATCGACGTGATCAACGCCCACGAGCGCGATCCCGAGGTCTACGCCCAGGGCATCCGCGAGGCGGTGGAGGCGGTGGCCTCCGGCCGGCTCGACCCCTCCAGCCTCTACACCCACACCTATCCGCTCGACCGGCTGGACGAGGCGCTGAACGCCACCCGCGACCGGCCCGACGGCTTCCTCAAGGCGCTGGTGACGCCATGAGCGAGGTGCTGGTGCAGGAAACGGCGCCCGCCCCGGCCGCCACCCGCCGCCCGCGCGTCGGCTTCCTCGGCGTCGGCTGGATCGGCCGTCACCGCATGGAGGGGATGCTGGCGACCGGCGCGATCGAAGCGGCCGCCGTCGCCGACCCGTCCGCCGAGATGGCCCAGGAGGCGCTGCGGCTTGCGCCGGGCGCCGAGCGCGTTGGGGGGCTGGACGAGCTTCTGGCGCTGGATCTCGACGGCCTCGTCATCGCCACGCCCAGCGCGCTGCACGCCGAGCAGTCCATCGCCGCGCTCGAGCGCGGCTGCGCCGTCTTCTGTCAGAAGCCGCTCGGACGCACGGCGCGGGAGGTGCGCGCCGTGGTGGATGCGGCCCGCGCCGCGGACCGGCTGCTCGCCGTCGACCTCTCCTACCGCTTCACCGAGGGGATGCGGCGGATCCGCGAGCTGCTCGCCGCCGGCGAGCTCGGCCAGGTGTTCGCCGTCGACCTGACGTTCCACAACGCTTACGGGCCCGACAAGGCCTGGTTCTACGACCCGCAGCTGTCGGGCGGCGGCTGCGTGATGGACCTCGGGGTCCACCTCGTCGACCTGGCGCTCTGGGCGATGGATTTCCCGGAGGTGACCGGCGTCTCCAGCCAGCTCCTGGCTGGCGGCGAGCCGCTCGCCGGCCGCGACGACCGGGTCGAGGACTACGCCGTCGCGACCCTTGAGCTGGCGTCTGGCGCGACCGTGCGCCTGGCCTGCTCCTGGCGGCTGCAGGCCGGCTGCGAGGCGGTCATCGCCGCCGACTTCTACGGGACCGGCGGCGGGGCGGCCCTGCGCAACGTGGCCGGCTCCTTCTACGACTTCACCGCCGAGCGCTTCCGTGGCACCGCCCGCGAGAGCCTGGCGAGCCCGCCCGACGCCTGGGGCGTGCGCGCCGGCGCCGACTGGGCCCGCCGCCTCGCCGCCGGCGAGCGGTTCGACCCGGCGGCCGAGCGGCTGGTGGATGTGGCCCGGGTCCTCGACCGCATCTACGGCCGGTGAGCGGGTCTTGGCTCTACCCGTAACAAGCTTGACCGCTTAAGCTGCCTGCCCAGCCGGCGGGGGAGGGTGCGGTCATGAGTTTGGTTCGAGTGGTGTTGGCCGGCGTGCTGGGCGCCTGCCTCGCCGGGACCGCACTGGCGCAGCCGAAGTCCGAACCCTTCCCCCGCGCCGAGATGGAGGCCGGGCTGGTCGAGCTCCCGGTCTTCCGCAGCATGCGCGATCACCATCCGGAGGTGTTCCGCAAAGTCCTCGATGCGACGCGGGAGGGGCTGCTGGCCGGCGACACGCGGGACGACGTGGCCGCTCGCGTGCGGCCGCTGTACCTGGCGCTGATAGATTCCGAGATGCCCAAGGCGAACGACGAGAACCTGCTGGGCGCGGTGCGCATGACCTTGTCGCAGATGCGCATGCTCCAAACCGTTTCGCCCGACGCCTGCTACGGGCTCATCGTGGGCGACAAGACGGTGAGCTTCGCCTCCGCCTTGACGCCGGAGCTGATCGCCGAAGAGCAGGCGTGGGCCACCCAGATGTTCGAGCAGACCGCGACCGCGCCGGTGACGCGGCCCACCGAGGACCTCAGCGACCAGATCGCCGAACTGGCCTTGTCCGCCTACGAGACCCTGTCGCGGCCGGACCGGGCCCGGTTCATGGAACTGGGGGGCGACCTTTCCGCGGCCAGTTCGCCGGACGATCGCCGGATCGGCTGCGCGTTCGGCGTGGCCATGTACGAGCTGCTGCTGGAGATGCCCAAGGCCGAGGCGGCGCGGCTGTTCTACGCGATGATCGTCGAACCGGAAGCCTGACCCCCGCCGGCCGGCGCAAGGTCAAGCTGAACAACAGGCAACGCCGCGCTCCGGCGGCGTTCAGGCGCGACCGTGTTTCTTCGCGTCATCGGTCGCTTGCGACTGTCCAGACCGGAGTTCCACAACAATGAAGCGTATCCTCCTCAGCCTCGCCGCCGCCTCGACCCTGGTGGTCGCGGTCCCCGTCACCGCCAGCGCCGCCCCGTGGCAGTCGGTCAACCAGCGCCAGGACACGCTCGAGCGCCGCATCGACCAGGGCGTGCGCCGGGGCGACCTGACCCGGGCCGAAGCCCAGCGCCTGCGCGCCCAGTTCCGGGAGATCGCCCAGTTGGAGCGGCAGTACCGTCGCTCGGGCGGCGGGCTCTCGGCCCGCGAGCGGGCGGACCTGGACCGCCGGTTCGACCGCCTGAGCCAGCGCATCTACGCCCAGCGGCACGACCACCAGGTTCGCCGCTACTAGGCCCGATCCGTCTTCCCTTCCTGAGCAACTCGCCCCGGCTTCCCTCCCGAGCCGGGGCGCTTTTTTCAAGCCGCCTCGAAGACGCTCATCTGGCCCTGCAGCGCCCGCTGGAAGGCGGGCCGCGCCTCGCAGCGGGCCTTGTAGGCGGCCAGCACCGGATCGGACTCGACAAGGTCGGTGTGGCGCAGGATGCGCAGCACGGTGGTCATCATCAGGTCGCCGGCTGTGAACCGGTCCTCCAGGTACTCGCGGGCCTTCAGGCAGGCGGACAGCTCGGCGAGCCGTCCGCGGACCGCCGCCTCGGCGCCCGGGCGGCGCAGCCTGGCCCAGTCCTCCTCCGGGTAGAACAGGTCGATCTCGGCGAGCGGCGTGACGAAGGTCTCGATGGAGTTCAGCGCCGCCAGGACCCAGCACATCGCGCGCGCCCGGCCGGCCGGATCGCGCGGCAGCAGCGTCTCGCTGCGCTCGCCGACGTGCAGCACGATGGCGCCGGACTCGAACATCCGGACATCGCCCCCCTCGAAGTAGGGCACCTGGCCGAAGGGCTGGCAGGCCCGGTATTCGGGACTGGCCTGGTCCTCCGGGCCGATCAGCCGGACCTGATAGGGCAGGCCGGCCTCTTCCAGGGCCCAACGGACGCGAAGGTCGCGGACCAGGCCGCGGGCGAAGTCGGGGACCCATCGGAATGCGGAGATGGTGATCACGGCTGGCCTCCCTGCGCCAGGCGCTCGGCGTAGGCCTGCTCGCGCTCGAAGCACTCGCTCCAGCCGCCGATGTGGCTGTCGCGCACTTCGACGCTGCTGAACGGCCGCTGGTGGAACGTCTGCAGCGTGCGGCCCTCGCGCTCCTGGAAGGTGACGGTGATCGTGGTCTCCAGGTCCCGCCCGCTGCCCTCGTCCCAGGCGAAGGTCATGACGATCTTCCGGTTCGGCTCGATCTGCAGGAGCCGGCCGCCGAACCAGCTGTCGCCATAAGCCTCCGACCGGATGCAGGCGCGGTAGGCGCCGCCCTCCCGGAAGTCGAGGTCGAGGTGGGTGCAGGTGAAGTCCTTGGGGCCCAGCCAGCGCATCATGTGCTCGCGCCGGGACCAGATCAGGAAGACCAGCGACGCAGGTGCGGCGAAGCTGCGGCGGATCAGCAGTTCGTCGTCCCGCACCGATGGGAATTCAAGGGTGTCCATCGCCATCTCCTTTGGTGAGCTCGGCCAGGTAGGCGTCCATCTTGTCGAACCCGCCCTCCCAGAAGGCGCGGTAGCGCTCCAGCCACCCGTCGAGCGCCTTGAGCGGCGCGGCTTCCAGCCGGCAGGGCCGCCACTGGGCCTCGCGGCCGCGGCTGACGAGGCCGGCGGCCTCCAGCACCTTCAGGTGCCGCGAGATGGCGGGCAGGCTGATCTCGAAAGGCTCGGCCAGCTCGCTCACCGTCGCTTCGCCCTGCGCCAGACGCGAAAGGATCGCGCGGCGCGTGGGGTCTGCGAGAGCTGAGAGGGTGGCGCTGAGCGGGTCCATGGCCAGAACCGTACTTAACATGATTGTTAAATGCAACTTGTCTTGATGCGGCCCATGCGAAAGCCCTCGCCGCGCAGGGCGGCGAAGGCTTGCAGGGCGGACGTACGGCCGATGGTCCGGCCGTGCGGGACGCAGCCTCGCTGCGATCAGTCCTCGTTGGCGGGGTGCGGTTCGCCGGCGCCGTCGGGCGAGGCGGCGGCGCGCTCGCGTTCCTTCAGCTCGCGCTTGGCGGCGGCCTTCTCGGCCATCTTGGCCGCCTTGGCGCGGTCGCGCTCGCGGCGCTCGAACTGGTAGTTGGGCTTCTTGGCCATCTCAGCCTCCGATTAGCCGCGACGGCTTGGTTTTACTTGCGGGCCTTGCGGGCGGCGTAGCGGGCGTCCCGCTTGGCCTTGGCTTCGGCCTTGCTGAGCGCCTGGCGCTCCTTGCGCTGGCCGCGCTTGGCATCCAGGGCGGCGGCTTCGACCGCGGCGGCCTGGGCGCGGATCGCCTCTTCGGCGTCGGCGGCGGCCTGCTTCTTGTCGGCCTTCGCCTGGGTCCGCGCCTGGCGGACCTGGTCGAGCTCGGCGGCGCGCAGGGCGCCCCGCTCTTCGAACTTCGGATCGGTGACCGTGGGCTTGGGCTTGAAGCCGGCCAGCAGGGCCTTCTTGGCCTCGGCGGCGGTCTTCAGCCGATCGGCGAATCCGGTGTCGTGCGTGAAGTTCATTCGGCCTCTTGGTGTTGTTCGCTCGGCGCCTTGAAGGAGGCGGCGCAGATCGCCTCCAGGTGCCCGCGGATCGACCGCGAGGCGAGGAGGGCGTCGACGGCGCGGCAGCCGTCGGCTTTCAGCCGCTGCTGCAGCCGGGCGAAGTCCTGGCACTGACCCGAGCGGGCCAGCGCGTAAGCGCGCTCAATGGTGGATTGCGACATGGGTACTCTCGTCGTCCGTTCGGGGCCGACGGCGTCGCCGCCGGCCCCGTCCGGTTCAGGCCTTAGGCCGCCTGCAGTTGGCCGGCGGACATCTTGCCGCTGCGCTGGTCGCGCTCGAGCTCGTAGCCGATCTTCTGGCCTTCGTGGATCGAGCCGAGGCCCGAACGCTCGACAGCCGAGATGTGGACGAACACGTCGGGGCCGCCGGCGTCAGGTTGGATGAAGCCGAAGCCCTTGGTGGCGTTGAACCACTTCACAGTGCCAGTCGTCATGGGAAGTCACCTTTCGGGTGCAAGAATACGCTCGCGCCAGATGGCGCGGACGATCAAATTGTCGGAAAGGGTCTTGGTAGGCCCGGAGCTCGATCCGAAGAACAAGCGTAGAGAGCAACCGAAGCCAATGCGATATTCGATAGAGGGATACTGACACATAAATCCGGGGAACGCCAGGAAAATCCCCGAAAATCTCTCAAGCCGCTGAGGGTGCACGGTTATTCTGCTTTGCAGTGCGGGCGCTGAATCGGCGCCGGGCGCGGTGCGGGAGCGCCCGCGCGAGGCGCGGCGAGAGGCCGCTGCGCCCAAATGCCAAGGACCGGCGCGCCCGGCCCCGCGCTAGTGGGAGAACGCCGGTCCGGCCCCCCATCCATGCCAGGAGCACCCCCAGTGGACCCACTGCGCGAGACGCCGTTCGACAGCTTCTTCATGGGCGGCTTCGACTGCGCGACCCAGCGCCGGCGGGACGGCGCGCGGGTCGATTCCCTGATCGCCCAGGGCCACGACCGCTGGGTGCGGCAGGACTATGCGACGGTGGCGGCCCACGGGCTGACCACGGTGCGCGACGGTCTGCGCTGGCACCTGATCGAGGGGCACAGGGGCAGCTACGACTGGTCCAGCTGGCGGCCGATGCTGCAGGCCGCCCGCGAGGCCGGCGTGCAGGTGATCTGGGACCTCTGGCACTACGGGACCCCCGACTGGCTGGACATCTGGTCGCCGGAGTTCGTCGAGCGGATGGCCGCCTTCGCCGAGGCCGCCGCGCGCGTGCGGGCCGAGGAGGACGACCGCGTCCCCGTCTGGTGCCCGCTGAACGAGATCAGCTACTTCGCCTACATGGCCGGCGACCAGGGCGAGTGGGCGCCCTACGCCAAGGGCCGCGGGCCTGAGCTGAAGCGCCAGCTGGTGCGCGCGGCCATCGCGGCCACCGACGCGGTGCGCCGGGTCGACCCCCGCGCCCGGGTGCTGTGGTGCGAGCCCTGCGTGCACATCGTGCCTCAGACCCTGCAGCCGCACGACCTGGACGAGGCGCGGATCATGGCCGAGGCCCAGTGGGAGGCCTTCGACATGCTGGCCGGCCGGCGCGATCCGGACCTCGGCGGCCGCCCGGAGATCCTCGACATCGTCGGGCTGAATTTCTACTCGCACAACCAGTGGACGCCGGCCGGCAACTTCGTGCCGCTGGGCCACCACTCCTGGCGCGCGTTCAGCACCATGCTGACGGACGTGGCCAGCCGGTACGGGCGGCCGATCATGGTCGCCGAGACCGGCGCCGAGGGCTCGGCGCGCGCGGCCTGGATCCACTACGTCGCCTCCGAGGTCGAGCAGGCCCGGGAGTCCGGCGTGCCGGTGCAGGGGATCTGCCTCTATCCGGTCGCCAACTACCCCGGCTGGAACGACGGCCGGATCTGCCCGACGGGGCTGCTGGGCCCCGCCGACGACGAAGGCCGCCGCCCCGTGCACCAGCCGCTCGCCCGCGAGCTTCGCCGCCTGGCGGCCGAGGCCGAGGAGGCGCGGCGGCCGAAGGTGCTGCTGGCCGCCGAGTAGGGCTCAGGCGCCGCTCGCTTCGAGGCGGCTCCGCGCCGCCCGGGCGAGCACGACCGCGGCCCCGCAGGCGGCCAGCGCCACGGCCAGGGCGGCCAGGCCGAAGCGATAGGACGACGCCTGGGCCAGCGCGCCCACGCCCATCACCGCGCCGCCGAACACCGCCGAGGCGCCGAGCGCCCGCAGGGAGCCCATGGTCGCCCGCACGGCCGAGGGGCTGGCGTCCTGCATGCGGGCCTCGAGGTTGATCTCCATGGTCTTGAACACGCCGGCCATGACGATCAGCAGCCAGGCGGTGACCGGCGTCAGGAAGGCCGCCACCAGGCCGAGCAGCGCTGCCTGGGCCAGGAAACCGTAGCCGAACCAGCCGGCGGGCAGCCTGCGCCAGCGGTGGGCGAAGGCGCTGGCGATGAGCTTCATGGCGCTGAGCGCCGTCATGTAGAGAGCGATCTGCGCGGCCGTCAGGCCGGCGTCCTGGACGATCACCGGACCGTAGTCCTGCAGCACGCCGCCCAGGCCGGTGGCCAGCAGCAGCGGGATCATGAAGCCCAGCACGGTGCGGTTGCCCAGCGTCTCGGCCACGGCCGCCGCAAAGCCGCCGACGTGCACTTCGGCCAGCTTGGGCGCGCGCGGGAGGATCGCCGCGCAGCCCGCCGCGACGGCCCCCGAAGCGACGCTCAGCCACAGCACCAGCGGATAGCCGAACCGGATCGCCCCGGCCGCGCCGAGCGAGGCCAGCAGCACGCCCGCCGCCTGCACCGCATGGGCGCGCCCGATCACCTTGGCGTACTCGCCCTCGCGCCCGACCGAGCGCAGCTCGTCGTAGACCACGGCCTCGTAGGTCCCAGTGGTGAAGGCGCTCTTCACCCCCCAGAGCGCCAGACCGATCAGGAAGCCCCAGAAGCTGGGCCAGGCCAGCCAGACGAGGAAGCCGCCGCAGCGGGCCACCTGCGCCAGGCACAGGATCCAGCGGCGGGACCAGTGGTCGGCGGCGACGCCGGCCGGCCCGTGCAGGACGATGGTCGCCGCCGACCAGGCCGTCATGATCGTCGACAGCTCGAGCGGCGAGACGCCCTTGTCGACGAACATCACCGCGTACAGCGGATAGATCAGCACGAAGGCGTCGAAGAACCTCAGCGCATAGATCTTGGCGAGGAAGGCGTTCATGCCGGCGGCAGCCCCTTGGAGTCTCCCGAGTAGCACGAGTTTCGGCCCGGCGCCGGGACCGCCCGCGAGCCGCCCCGCTCTGGGCTGCGCTGACTAGCGGCTGCGCTTGCCTAACGCCGTTCACCCAATGCAGCCTTCCCCTACGGCCCCGCTGAGAGGGCCTTCAACAGAACATGCGCGCCGCTCGGCCGCGTATGGGAGGGATCGATATGGGCAGGTGGACGTGGAGCGCTTCGGCGCTCGTGTTGACGTTGGTCGTTCCGGGCCTGGCGGCGGCCCAGGACAGCGTGGTCGAGGAACTGATCGTCACCGCCCAGAAGCGGGAGGAGTCGGTCCAGGACGTGCCGATCGCCGTCTCGGCGTTCGGCGAGGAGGCGCTGAAGGCCCGGCGCATCGACGGGGCGCAGAACCTCGTGGAGTCGGTGCCCAACCTGACGTTCACGCGGCGCGCCCTGCGCAGCAACTTCCAGATCCGCGGCGTCGGCGCCCAGCTGGTCTCGGCCTCCGGCGACGACGGCGTGGGCGTGCACCACAACAACGTGCCGCTGACCACCAACCGGTCCGCGGACGCCGAATTCTACGACGTCGAGCGGGTGGAGGTGCTGCGCGGGCCGCAGGGCACCCTGTTCGGCCGTAACGCCACCGGCGGGGTGGTCAACGTCATCACCAACAAGCCGAGCGACCAGCTGGAAGGGTCGATCACCGTCGACTACGGCAACTACGACGCCGTGCGGATGAACGGCTTCGTCAACATCCCGCTGGGCGAGATCTTCTCGCTGCGGGTGGCCGGCTTCGGGCTGCAGCGCGAGGGCTACACCAAGAACCTGCTGAACGGGCAGGACATCGACGACCGGCAGATCTGGGCCGGCCGGGTGACCCTGGCCTTCGAGCCCACCGAGACCTTCCGCGGCTTCCTCTTGTGGGACAGCTTCGCCGAGGACGACAGCCGCGGGGCGCGCAAGCAGCTCTGCGTCAAGGACCCGGGGCTCAGCACCATCGGCGGCGTCGCCACCGGGGCGGCCCAGGTCGCCTTCACCCGCGGCTGCCTGCCGGCCGGCGTCTACGATCCGAACGCCTTCGGCACGACCAACCAGCTGGCCACCTTCAGCGGCATCATCGCCCGCCAGGTCGGCCTGCAGCCGGTCGACTCCTTCGCCGGCAAGACCATCTCCCGCGACCTGCGCGAGGTGGAGGTGGTGGGCAAACCCATCTACCGCCCGCGCGCCGAGCTCTACGAGCTGAACCTGGAGTGGGACGTCACCCCCGGCCTGACCGTCACCTCGCTGACCAGCTACAACGAGAACGAGACCTATTCCCGCGGCGACTCCACGGGCGGCTTTTCCTCGGTCACCTTCCCGAACTCGCCGCTGGCCCCGACCGGCGTGCTGAACGATCCGCAGTTCGGGCTGACCGACCGGCTGATGAGCGAGTCCGGCGGCCGCAGCCACAGCGAGCAGTGGACCCAGGAACTGCGCGTCCAGTCCAACTTCGACGGGCCGTTCAACTTCAACGTCGGCGGCATCTTCCTGGACTACGAAATCGAGACCATCACCTACGTGGCGACCAACGCGGCCACGGCGGCGGTGCGCGTCGTCCAGCCGCTGGCCTATGTGGACCCGCTGCGCGAGCCGGACTTCACCGGCCACAACTACTTCGTCAGCCTGACCGAGTACCAGCTGACGTCCAAGGCCGCGTTCGGCGAGGTCTACTGGCAGGCGATGGACGACCTGCGGGTCACGCTGGGCCTGCGCTACACCGATGACGAGAAGTGGACGCGCGGCAGCGGCTCGACCCTGTTCGCCCCCGGTCGCGGGCCGATCTGGACGCCCGAGCAGGAGGCCCAGTTCCAGGAGACCACCGGGCGGCTCAACGTCGACTGGTCGCCCGACCTGGGCTTCACCGACGACACCCTGATCTACGCGTCCTACTCCAAGGGCTACAAGGGCGGCGGCTTCAACCCGCCGGGCGTGGTGGCGCTGGGCCTCAACGCCACCTTCGACCCCGAGTTCGTCAACGCCTGGGAGATCGGGGCCAAGAACACCCTGCTGAACGGGGCCCTGCTCCTGAACCTGACGGGCTTCAAGTACGACTACGAGGGCTACCAGATCGGCCGCAGCGTCAACCGGTCGGTCTACAACGAGAACATCGACGCCGAGATCGCCGGCCTGGAGCTGGAGGCGGTGTGGCGGCCCATCGAGCCGCTGCGGCTGAACGCCAACATCGGCTACCTGCAGACCGAGATCCAGGAAGGCCTGGTGGTCGACACCCACAACCGCACCCTGGGCGACCCCAACTACGTCTACGCCAACGCCACCAGCGGCGGCTGCGTGCTGGTCGCCTCGGGCGTGGCGCAGATCCTGTCCACCCCGGCCGGGGTCGCGACCCTGACCAACAGCGCCTGCTCGGGCCCGACGGCGATCACCAACGGCCTGATCGCCCGCGGCGTGCCGGCGGCCCAGGCCCAGGCGCTGTCCGCCGCGGCCCACGCCTTCGGGCCCAACGTCGCCCGCTACTCCAGCGGGGCCGGGGAGGGGCTGATCCAGGACCTGGCCGGCAACGAGCTGCCCAACGCGCCCGAATGGACGGTGTCCCTGGGCGCCCAGTACGAGTGGCGGTTCGGCGGCAGCTGGAGCGCGACGCTCCGCGGCGACTACTATTGGCAGGCCGAAAGCATGATGCGGTACAACAACGCCTTCTTCGACCGCATCCAGGCCTGGGAGAACGTCAACGCCAGCCTGACGTTCGAGAACGCCGACCTCGGCCTCACCATCCAGGCCTACGTCCGCAACCTGCTGGACGAGGACACCATCGTCGGCTTCGACATCGCCGACGAGAACCTGGGCGCGACCCGCAACATCTTCCTGCTCGACCCGCGGCTCTACGGGGTGGCGGTCACGAAGCGGTTCTGATTTCGGACCGCGCGGCGGATCACTCCCCTCCCGCCGGGCACGCGGCTCCACCTCAAGGGCGGCGCGGATCTCGCGCCGCCTTTTTCCTTATCGGCGCAGGTAGAGGCCCTCGAGGCCCTGGATCACATCGCCCATCAGCTCCGGCCCGCCGGCGCCGCTGAGGGTGAGGGAGGCCGCGCCGTGGGTCGCCGCCCAGACGGCCAGCGCGATCTTGTCGGCCGGCGTGGAGGCGCGCGCCAGGACCGGCGAGCCCTCGACGAACACCTGGATGGTCCTCATGGCCAGGGCGCGGGCGGCGCTGACCTGCGGGGCGTGGGCGATCGTCGGGTCGAACATCAGGCCGTAGAGCGCCGGCCGGTCCTGGGCGAAGGCGAAATAGGCCAGGGCCCAGGCGCGCACCCGCCCGCCCTCGGCCGCCTCGCCGCCCGCCCGCTCGACCCTGCGGCGCAGCTCCTCGAAGCCGGCCGCGGCCAGCTCGGCCAGCAGCGCCGACTTGCCGTCGAAGTGGTGGTAGAGCGAGCCGGCGGTGATGCCGGCCCGCGCGGCCAGGTCGCGCAGGTTCAGCGCCTGCAGCCCCTCGCGCTCGAGGATGTCCAGCGCCTCGTCGAGCAGCCGGGCGCGGACGTTGCCGATCTGGTAGGCGCCTCGCCGCGGCGCGGCCTTGTCAGGGTTCTCCATCCACCCTCGATCGGCGTGCGACATGAGCCTCAGTTACGCTTCGGAATGACGACCGGCAGCGTCTCATATCCTTTGACGAAAACCGAGTGGGTTCGCGTGGGCTCTGCGACGAGCTCGACCACGGGGAACCGCTTGAGGATCTCCTCCCAGATGATGGTCAGCTGCAGCTCGGCCAGGCGGTTGCCGACGCAGCGGTGGATGCCGAAGCCGAACGACAGGTGGTTCCGCGGCCGAGGCCGGTCGATGATGTAGCTTTCCGGATCCTCGATCTGGGTCTCGTCGCGGTTGCCCGAGACGTACCACATCACCACCCGGTCGCCCTCGCGGATGGTCTTGCCGCCCATCTCGAAATCGCGCGTGGCGGTGCGGGCCATATGGGCCAGCGGCGTCTGCCAGCGGATGGTCTCCGAGACCATGGACGGGATCAGGGCCGGATTGGCCCGCAGCTTGTCGTATTGGTCCGGGTTCTTGTTCAGTGCGTAGATCGAGCCGGAGATGGTGTTCCGGGTCGTGTCGTTGCCGCCGATGATCAGCAGCACGACATTGCCGTGGTACTCGTGGATGTCCATGCCGCGGGTGGCCTCGCCGTGGGCCAGCATGGAGATCAGGTCGAAGGCCGGCTCGGCGTTGACCCGCTGGTTCCACAGCTCGGTGAAGGCGGCGAAGCACTCCTCGCCCTCGCGGCGCTTCTGCTCCCAGCTGGTCACCGGCCCGTGGCCCGGCGCATTGGTGAAGATGTCCGACCAGTGGGTCAGCTCGCGGCGCTTCTCGAAGGGGTAGTCGAAGAGGGTGGCCAGGGTCATGGCCGTCAGCTCTTTCGAGACCAGGTCGACCCAGTCGAACTCCTCGCCGATCGGCAGCCCGTCGAGGATCTGCCCGGCGCGCTCGCGGATCACCGGCGCCATGCGGTGCAGGTTGGCCGGGGCGACCGCCGGGCTCACCGTCTTGCGCTGCACGTCGTGCTTGGGCGGGTCCATGGAGATGAAGCTCGGCCGCGTCGGCCGGCCCACGGTCTGGGCCTTGGACTCCAGGCTCTGCAGGGTGATCCCGTCGGCGGAGGAGAAGACCTCGTGGTTGGTGTCCACCGCCATGATGTCCTGGTAGCGGACGACCGACCAGAACGGCCCGTAGGCGCCGTCCGGGGTGAAGTGGACCGGCGCCTCCTTCCTGAGCCGCTCGAAGTAGGGCCACATGGCGTCCTGGGCGAACAGCTCCGGCTGGGCCGGGTTGAGCGTCTCGAGCGGCTCGGCGTAGGCGCGGGCGCGGACGTCGCGCCGAAGGTCGATGGATCCGTCGCTCATGGGTCGTCTCCCATCCCGTTCGGGCCCGGCTCTTGCGGCCGGCGCTCTCAATCGGTCGATGGCGCCCGTCCAAACGACGTTTTGCAAGCGCCAAGCGCCCCCGCGTCAGTGCAGGACGCGGCGCAGGATGTGGGAGAGGGCTTCCACGGAATAGGGCTTGCGCAGGAGCTCGAAGTCCTGGGCGCCCTGTTCGGCGAGCGCATCGCTGTAGCCGGTCGTCAGCACCACCGGCAGCGACGGCCACCGGCGGCGCAGCTCTTCGGCCAGCTCGACGCCGCTCATGCCGGGCATCACCACGTCCGAGAACACCAGGTCGAACGCGCCCTCGGCCTCCAGCCGCTGCAGCGCCTCGGCCGCGTGCGCGGCCCACACGGTCTCGTAGCCGAAGTCGTGCAGCAGCTGGCGGGCGAACTCGCCGACCGCGGCGTTGTCCTCGACCACCAGGATGCGCGCCCGCCGCGCCGCCGGACCCACCGCCCCGGACCGCACGGACGCGGCCTCGGCGTCCGCCGGCTTGTCGGTGAGGGGCAGGTAGAGGGTGAAGGTCGCGCCGCGCCCCGGTTCGCTGTCCACCACGACCTCGCCGCCCGATTGCTTGGCGAAGCCGTAAACCTGCGAGAGGCCCAGTCCCGTGCCCTTGCCGACCTCCTTGGTCGTGAAGAAGGGCTCGAAGATCCGCTCCATCCGGTCGCGCGGAATGCCATGGCCGGTGTCGGCGACCGAGACCGCCACGAACTCGCCGGCGGCGCGGCGGCCGGCGCGCGGCACGTGATAGGCCCTGCGCAGCCCAATGGTGAGCCGGCCTTCGCCGTCCATGGCGTCGCGCGCGTTCACCGCCATGTTGATCAGCGCCGTCTCGAACTGGCTGCGGTCGGCCTCGATGTGGCAGACGGCGTCGGTCAGCTCCGTCACCACCTCGATCCGCGGGCCGACGACGCTCTGGATCATCCGCGAGACCTCGCCGATCCGCTGGCCGACGTCGAATACCACCGGCCTCAGCGCCTGGCGGCGGGCGAAGCTGAGCAACTGGCTGGTCAGCTCGGCGGCCCGGTCGGCGGTGTCGGAGATCGCGTCCACGTAGCGGCGGCGCTTGGCCTCGTCCACGTCATGCCGGCGCAGCAGGTCCGCGGACGAGCGGATGATGGTCAGCAGGTTGTTGAAGTCGTGGGCGATGCCGCCGGTCAGCTGGCCGATGGCCTCCATCTTCTGGGACTGGCGCAGCTGTTCCTGGGCGGTCTTCAGCTCGCTGATGTCGCGGCCCTCGGCGACCAGCCACAGGACCTGGCCGGCCTCGTCCATCACCGGCTTGAGGCTGAAGTCCACGGTGGCGACGACGTCTCCGGCCCCCCGCATGACGTGCTCCTCGCGCACCACCTGGCCGGCCGCGGCGCGGCGCACGCCGGCCTCGACGGCCGCCTGCAGCTCGGCGTCGTCGCGCATCGGGGCGGCGAGCCAGAACGGGCGGCCGACGATCTCGTCCGGCTGGATGCGGCTCCAGCGCAGGGCTGTGCGGTTGACCTCGACGACGACGCCGTCGGGGGTGAGGAGCGCCATGAACTGCAGGGCGGAGTCGAAGATGGCGCGGAAGCGGCGCTCGCTCTCCCCCAGGGCGGCCGTGCGGTCGGCGACCTGCCGCTCCAGGTTCTCGTTCAGCTCCCTCAGCGCCCGCTCGTTCTCTTCCAGCGCCGCCTGGGCCCGGCGAAGGTGGGTGACGTCCTGGATCAGCGCATAGAGGCCAAGCACGCGCCCGTCCGGCGCGCAGTGCGGAATGTGGTCCACGAGGCTGAGCAGCGTCTCCTCGCCGCGCGGGAAGGGGACCTCGTAGGTCACCCGCTCTCCCGCGAGCGCACGCTCCACATAGGGGCGGCGCACTTCGTACAGTTCGTCCCCGAACACTTCGCGCAGCGTGTGGCCGAGGATCTGGTCGAGCGGGCGCTGGAAGCGCTCTTCGTAGGCCCGGTTGGCGAACTGGAAGCGCTGGTCGGCGTCGATGTAGGAGATCAAGACCGGCATGGCGTCGGTGATGGCGCGCAGCCGGGCCTCGCTGATGTCCAGCCGCGCGCGGACCTGCAGCTCCTCCTCCACGTCGCGGAACAGGATGCAGATGCCGCCGTCGGGCGTCGGCCTCACCTTGGCCTCGACCCAGCGGCCCACGGCCATCGAGCGGGTGTGGATCTGCACCGGCTGGCGTTCGCGCATCACCTGCTGGTGCGCCCGCCACAGGTCGCTGCCGACGGCGTGCGGGAACAGCTCCCAGACGTCGCGGCCGAGCAGCTGGTCCCGCGAGCGTCCGGTGACGCGCTCGACCAGCGGATTGACGTAGGTGAAACGCCAGTCCGGCGACAGGGCGTAGAAGCCGTCGCTCATGGTCTCGAGCAGGTCGAACGGGTCGACCGGGGGCTTGCGCGGTTCAGCGCCGTCCACTTCGAGCCGCCCTGGGATCGCCGCCGTACGTCACGCCGTTAGCCATACCCCGGCCGGGCCGCGGTTAACAGCCGCCAAGCGCCTCTAAACCATGGAGATTATCCGATCCAGGCGGGCCGACCGCTCAGCGGGCGGGATCTCGATGAGGTCGAAGCCCAGGCGCCGGTAGACCGCTTCATGGGTCTGCTCGAAGGCGAGGGCGGCCTCGAAGGTGATGCGCCGGACCGCCGTGCGTTCGATGAAGCCCAGGTTGCGGACGAAGAAGACCTGGCGCGCGAACACGCCCGCCGCAGCCAGCCGCTCGGCTTCCCGCGCCAGGGGCGAGGGAACCGGCCGGCCGAGGTGCTCGGCCAGGGCGAGGGTGCAGAACGGGGAGCGGTCGTGGAACTGGACCGGGCCGGCGTCGCCGGCCGCCCGGAGGCGCTCCAGCTGGAGCGCGAGGATCTGGTCGAGGAAGTCGGGTTCGAGATGCGGCTGGGCGAGGCCCCTGGCCAGCATCCGCGCGTTCACCTCCGTCGCCGCCTCCTCGACGACCGGGAAACCCCGGCCGGCGAGGGCGCGGATCAGGGTGGTCTTGCCGGCGCCAGGCGTGCCGGTGAGGACGTAGCGCCTCACCGGCCGCCCGGACGTCAGCGGGTGGAGGTCCAGTTCGACCACGGCGAGCCGCCGCCGGAACCGCCGCTGGAGCCGCCGCCTTGCGAGCGCTTGCGGCCGCGGCCGCCGGCCGGCTTGGCCGCCGCCCGGCCTTCGCCGCCGTACGCCGGCTTGTTGGCCGGACGGGCCTCGCCGCCATGCGGCTTGGCGCCGTGTCCGCCGTGCGGCTTGGCGCCCGAGCGGCGCCCGCGGGCGCTGTGCGAGGGCCGGTCGTCGCTGCGGTGCGGCTGGGCGGGACGCTCTTCGCGCACGCCCTTCAGCTCGCCCATGACGGCCAGCGCCGCGCCGAGGTGGCGGTCGTTGCGCCGGTCGAAGGACGGGATGGTCTGGCGCGTCACCTTCTGGATGTCGCGCAGCAGGTTCCGTTCGTCGTCGGCGCAGAAGGCCACGGCCGAGCCCTTGGCCCCGGCCCGGGCGGTCCGCCCGATCCGGTGGACGTAGGCTTCCGGCACGTTCGGCAGTTCGTACTGGACGACGTGGGTGACCGCGTCGATGTCGATGCCGCGCGCGGCGATGTCGGTGGCCACCAGGGCCCGGACCTGGCCAGCCTTGAAGGCGGCCAGGGCGCGCTCGCGCTGGCCCTGGCTCTTGTCGCCGTGGATGGCCGCAGCCTCCACGCCGCCCTGTTCAAGCGACTTGGCGACCCGGTCGGCCCCGCGCTTGGTGCGGGTGAAGACGATCACACGGGTGAAGGCGGCGTCGTCGAACAGCTCGGCCAGCAGGGCGCGCTTGCGCTGCTGCTCGACGAACACGACCTGCTGGTTGACCCGCTCGACGGTGGTCGATTGGGGCGCAACCTCCACCCGCAGCGGCTCCTTCAGCAGCTCGCCGGCCAGCTTGCCGATCTCGCCCGGCATGGTGGCCGAGAAGAACAGGTTCTGGCGCACCTTGGGGATCTCGCGGACGATCTTGCGGATCGGCACCACGAAGCCGAGGTCGAGCATCTGGTCGGCCTCGTCGAGGACGAAGATCTCGGTCGCGCTCACGCTGATGGACTTCTGCTCCATGTGGTCGAGCAGGCGGCCCGGGGTGGCGACGAGCACGTCGACGCCGCCGGCAAGGGCGCGCATCTGGGCGCCGTACTTCACGCCGCCGAACACTACGGCGACGGTGAGGCCCAGGTGCCGGCCGTAGGTCTTGAAGCTGTCGCCGATCTGGGTGGCGAGTTCGCGGGTCGGCGAGAGCACCAGCACGCGGCAGCTGCGCCGCGGGGCCGGCTTGCGGTCGTCCGCCAGCCTCTGGAGGATGGGAAGGGCGAAGGCGGCGGTCTTGCCGGTGCCGGTCTGGGCGATGCCCAAGAGGTCACGGCCGGAGAGCACGCCCGGGATGGCCTTCGCCTGGATCGGGGTCGGCGTTTCGTAGCCTTCTTCGGCCAGAGCCTTGAGAAGCGGCTTCGAGAGGCCGAGTTCGGAAAACTGAGTCAAAGTCTTTGCGTCTTTCACGTTGCGCAAAGGGCGGGCGCACGGCTTGGCCGTGGCTCGCTGTTCGCGCGGTCTTTTTGGGAAGCGCCCCGCGTGGCCGGGCGATCGATGATCTTCTGGGCGCTACGACAGGCTGGACCCGAGAATGGGTCCCTCACGCGGCTGGAGCGCCAATAGCGCCCACTCGGGGCGCGGGGCCTACATCGGGGTGCAGGCGGTTAAAGTCAAGTAAAGGCGGCGATTGCGCCGCAGGGGGCCGGCGGCGGCAAACGCGCCGGCAGGTCAGATCCGGAGCGCCGTCGACGCCTTTTCCGCTCCGCGCATGTCGGCGCCGGCGCGCCTGCTGCGTCCTTTGGCTACGGCCCGGATGTGGCCACGGCGCAACGGAGACGCACCATGTCGATCACCCTCTATGAGCTGCAGCCCACCCGCTCGACCCGGGCCCGCTGGACCCTGCTGGAACTCGGCTTGCCCTACGAGAGCATCGAGGGGCCGGAGGTGTTCGCCATGCCAGAGCTCGCCGCGATCCACCCGCTCAGCAAGCTCCCAGCGCTGCGCGACGCCGGCCGGCCGCTGTTCGAGTCCGCCGCCATCTGCAACTGGCTCGCCGACAGCCATCCGGAAGCCGGTCTGGTCGCCCCCTCCGGCACGTGGGCGCGGGCCCTGCACGACCAGTGGGTGGCCTTCACGCTCTCCGAGATCGAAGCCTTCCTCTGGCATACCGCCCGAAACCTCTTCGTTCTGCCGGAGGAAGAACGCGTCCCGGCCGTCTATCCCCAGAACGAGGCCGCCGCCAGGCGCGGCCTCGCCGTGCTCGACGTCCACCTGCGGGACAAGGAATGGCTGGTGGAAGACCGCTTCTCGCTCACCGACATCTTCACCGGCTACGCGACCTCCTGGGCTCATTGGCAGGGGATGACGGCCGATCTGGCCAACGTCACCGCCTACGTCGAGCGCCTGCAGGCCCGGCCGCTCTGCACCTATCGGCAGGACGTCTTCGGCCAGTGACGCAGGAGCCTCGCAAACCAGGCAGAAGCTTCCACGCGAATAGGTCCGCTCCTTATGGTCCTGCCGAGGCCGCCTTTCTCGCTGCGAGGGCCGCCGCAAGCATCGCCCGGTGGCGATCCGTGACGGCGCTGAACGCCGCCCTCGCAGACATCAGCCGCGAGCGCACTTCGCCCTGGGTGGGGTCACGGCCTCGCCGGTCATAGCGCGCGCATTCGGTGAGATAGATGACGTTCGCGAAGTCGCACCAATCGTGCGGGGGCGCAGGGCCGGCGTGTTGGAAATGCAGGAAGGCGAACGGGCGGAGCTCGCCGACGTGCCACCCGCACTCTTCCAGGAGTTCGCGACGGACCGTCGCTTCCAGGCTCTCGCCCGGCTCGCGGCGACCTCCGGGCATGACGTGGCGCGTGCCCTCGGACTCGCTCACCACCACGACCCGGCGGCCTTTGAACAGGACGGCGCGGACCGCCGACACCAAGACGTCCGGCACAGCGATCGCCGCGGTGTAACCCCGCACACGCAGCCGTCCCTGCGGTCGCTGCACCTCATGGTCGAAGAAGGGCTGGTGGGCCGCGAGCAGGGGTGCGAACGCCGCCGCAGCCTCGGACTGGCTCACGGTGGGGGCTGCCGTGCGCACGTCGGCAGTCGGTGTCGAGCCGTCGCTCATCCGGCGATCCTAATAGGTTCCGGTCGTATCCTTCGAGCGTCTTTGCGAGGCGTGCATGCCTTGCGCTCCAACCCCGCGAGCTATTGCCCCCGGCGCGGTTCATGGCATACAGGGCCCCACGCGTCAGGCGCGCGTCCGGTCCGCGGAAAGGGCTTCAAGCCCGCCCCCAGAACTGTGCGTACCACCCGCCCTTCTTTCGGCCCGTCATGCGGACATCGGGCTCCTTGAAAGGAGGACGATCATGCCCGGCGCACTTCCCCCCAATCCTGATCTTCGTCGACTCCGCGACCTCGCGCGAACCCTGCAACGGGATTGCCGAGCGGGCGATCCGTCCGCGCAACGTCGGCTCCTGGCGGTCTTCCCGGACGCCGATCCGGCGAACGTGGCCCTCTCGAAAGCCCTGACGGTGGTGGCGAGGGAGCATGGCCACCCCAGCTGGCCCCGGCTGAAGGCCGAGGTCGAGGCGAGACGATCCTCGAACTCCCGCCGCAGGAAGGTCTACGAGGGCAAGGCCAAGATCCTCTACGAGGGGCCGGAGCCCGGCACCCTGATCCAGCACTTCAAGGACGACACGACCGCCTTCGACGCCGAGAAGCGGGCGGTGCTGGAGGGTAAGGGCGTCATCAACAACCGCATCAGCGAGTTCGTGATGACCCGGCTGAACGCCATCGGGGTGCAGACCCACCTCATCGAGCGGCTCGGTCCGAGCGACCAGCTGATCCGGGAAGCCGAGATCATCCCGCTGGAGGTGGTCTGCCGCAACATCGCCGCGGGCTCGCTCTCGCAGCGCTTCGGCCTGCCCGAGGGCCAGCCGTTGCCGCGGCCGATCGTCGAGTTCTACCTGAAGGACGACAGGCTGCACGACCCGATGGCGGCCGAGGAGCACATCGCAGCCTTCGCCTGGGCCTCGCCGCAGGAGATCGACGACATCCGGGCGCTGACGCTCAGGGTCAACGACGAGCTCCGCGGGGTGTTCGGCGCGGTCGGCATCACCCTGGTGGACTTCAAGCTGGAGTTCGGGCGCGTTCGGGACGGCGATGTCTCGCACATCATCCTGGCCGACGAGATCAGCCCCGACAGCTGCCGACTCTGGGACTCCGCCACCCAGGAGAAGCTCGACAAGGACCGCTTCCGCCGCGACCTCGGCGGCGTCGTCGAGAGCTACGCGGAAGTGGCCCGCCGCCTCGGCGTCATGTCGTAGCTGCTTGGTGGACGGACGCACGCCCTGTGACCTTGCCTTACCGCCCCAGCGCCGTCGTCTTCGACATGGACGGCCTCCTGTTCGACACTGAGGCGCTCTGGCAGGAGGCCCTCCTCTCCACCGCCGCCGAATGCGGGCTCGAGATTCCGAGCGAGGTCTACGACAAGTCGATCGGCGTGCGGCGGTCGCAATGTCGGGGCCTGTTCACGTCGCACTTCGGCGAGGACTTCCCCTTCGACGATTTCCACACCGATTGGCGACGCCATTTCTGGCTGATCGCCGAGACTAAGGTCGCCTTGAGACCGGGCGTCCCTGAGTTGCTGGACCTTCTGGACCGGCTGACGCTGCCGCGCGCGATCGCCACCTCCTCGTCACGAGCGACCGTGGAGCGCCACCTGGCTGTGCACGGCCTGACGGAGCGCTTCCACACGATCGTCTGCCGCGGCGACTACGAGCAGGGCAAACCTGCGCCCGATCCATTCCTGAAGGCCGCCGAGCGGTTGGGCGTCGAACCTCGCCTGTGCTTGGCCCTGGAGGACTCCCACATCGGTGTCCGCTCGGCTTCCGCGTCCGGCATGATGACCGTGATGGTCCCCGATCTGCTCGAGCCGACAGAGGACATCTGCACACTCTGCGACTTTGTCGCGCGCGATCTCCACGAGGTCTGCGATCTGGTTGTGGGCTGCGGGCAAGAGCGATCGCGTGCAGGATGGCGAGAATGGAGGCGGGCATGAACACCACCGGAGGGTGCCAGTGCGGGGCGGTGCGGTTCCGCGTCGAGGGCGAGCTGGGCGAGGCGTCCATCTGCCACTGCCGTATGTGTCAGAAGGCGATGGGCGGCCTCTTCGGCCCATTCGTGAGCGCGCCGGCCGAGGCCCTGGTGTGGACGCGCGGCGAGCGCAAGCGCTTCCAGAGCTCGAACAAGGTGCATCGCGGGTTCTGCGGCGATTGCGGCACGCCGCTCACCTATGAATACGCCGGCGCCAGGCACATCGGTCTGGCGATCGGGGCGCTCGACCGGCCCGCCGAGGCGCCGCCGGCCGAACAGCTGGAATCGCCGGAGCGCGTGCCCTTCTTCGACGATCTCGCCAGTCTGCCGGTGCACCGGACCGACGAGCCGAGGGCCGCGGCCCACCTGGCCGGCATCGTGTCGTATCAGCACCCCGACCACGACACCGCCGAGTGGCCGCCGAAGGGCTGAGGTCGCCGTGCCCCTGACCCCTCACGAGGGGGAAGAGACGGGTATCGCGTTCGACAACGGCGCTTCCAGCACGCAGGTGAGCCCTTCCTCCCGCCAGGTCAGCGTCGTCGCCCCGCCGATCGCTCCGCGCAGCGCGCGCTCCAGGACCGTCGCGCCGAAGCCGAGCTGGGCGGGCCGGCGTACGGGCGGCCCGCCGGTCTCCTCCCAGGTCAGCCGCAGCACGCCGCCGCGAGCGGTCCACGCCACCTTCACCCGCCCGTCCGGTCCTTTGAGCGCGCCGTGCTTCACGGCGTTGGTGGTCAGCTCGTGCACCGCCATCGCAAGGCCCTGAGCGAGCGCGGGGCTGAGCGGCAGGCCGGGCCCCTCGATCTCGACGCGCTGCAGGTCGCCCAGGACGAAGGCGCGCAACTCTTCCTCGACGAGCTGACGCAGGTCGGCGCCGTTCCACCGCGAAGCGGCCAGGAGCTGGTGGGCGCGGGCGAGCGCATCGACCCGACCGAGCACGATGGACCTTAGGGTGTCGGCGTCGTCCGCCCGGCTGAGCCGCACCGCGCCCTGGACCACCGACATCAGGTTGTTCGCCCGGTGGTCGACCTCGCGCATGAGCAGCTCGAGCCTCTCCTCCGAGGCCTTACGCTCGGAGACGTCGCGGTAGAAGATCGCCAGGCCCTGATCGGTCGGATAGGCGCGGGTCTCGAACCAGAGCGAGCGTCCATCGACGTACTGATAGCCGTGCTGCAGCTCTGCGGGCCGCCCGGTCTCCATCGCCTTGCGCAGCATCGCGCCCAGATCCGAGTCCTCGGAGCCGGGCCAGAGCTCCCAGTGCGTACGTCCCAGGATCTCGTCTCGCGACCGCCCGTCGAGCCTCAGCCCCTCCGGATTGATCGCCGTAACGCGGTAGCGGCGGTCCAGCAGGATGAACCCCTCGGCCATGCTCTGGAGGACGCGCGCCATCTGGCTCTCGGCCGAGGCGCGGGTCAGCGCCGACCACGTCCGTTCGGCGACCTGATGCACCAGATCGCGGTCGGCGGCCGTCCAGCGCCTGGGGCGGCCGTCGTGGACATACATGGCGGCGATCATCCGGCCGCCCTTGAGCAGGCTCACAGTCAGGACCGAGCGCATCTGGAGCGCGGCGAAGGCCGCCCGCGCCTCCGGCGAGTCGAAGCGCGGGTCGGTCGTGACATCGTCGATCGACAGGGGCTCGCCGGCCTTCAGGGCGTTCCAGATCTCGGGACCGAAGGCGGCCAGGTCGTGGGTGCCGTTGTGGTGCGGGATCGTCCCGTCGGTCCAGTTGTTGGCGGTGGTGAAGTAGCGCGCCTCGAAATCCACCTCGCCGTATCCGACGCGGCCGGCCTGAAGCTCCTCGCCCACCGCGCGCTGCGCCGCCGCGATGATGGCCGCCGGGTCGGAGAGATCCATCAGCTCGCGCTCGAGCTTCAGCCAGAACGCCTGGGTTCGGTTGGCCGCGACCTCCCAGGTCGTCTCCCGCAACGGGCAGAAGATCCCCAGCACCCGCTGCTGCTCGTCCCGGACCGGCGTGTAGGAGAAGGCGAAGTGCGCCTCTTCCGGATAGCCGTTGCGGTGAACGACAAGCCGGATGTCGGGCATATGGATGGGCTCGCCGGCGAAGGCGCGCGCCATGATGGGCCTCAGGTCCTCGGCGAGCTCGGGCCAGACCTCGAAGAACGGCCGCCCCAGGGCGCCGCGATGGCGGGCGCCTAGGATGGGCGCGTAGCCGTCGTTGTAGATCATCGTGCGCTCGGGGCCCCAGAGCAGCAGCATCGGCTGGTCGGCGTCGAGCATCACGTCCACCAGCGTCTTCAGCGCAGACGGCCACTGGGCGGGCGGGCCGAGGGAGGAGTGCTCCCACGCGTGCGCGCGGACAGCCTGGCGCATGCGGGACTGGACAGCGAAGGGCGCGCGATCGGCGGACACGAACATCTTGGGGAAACGCCGCAGCGGGCGGTGAAGCTAAGAGCCTGTTCCTTCACGAGATATCTTGTGAACGCAAGCGAGGCCGTGAGCCTTTGTCCGGCCAGGATCCAGGATCGTCCGCAGGCCTGCGCGCCGCCGCCCCGAAGGGGCCCCGACAGGGCTTCCACGCAAGCGACCGCCTCTGCGAAATAGTGACTCCGGTTCGGCGAACGGTGAGACTGTTCGTCAAAACGACGGGAGTGAGCCATGGGCGCCGACAACCCCTTTGTTGCAATCCAGGACCTTTCCGCGGGCTACTTCGCCTCGCGCTGCCTTCACGTAGTGGCGGAACTGGGCGTGGCGGATGCGCTGGACGAGGCGGGGATGCGGGTCGAGCGGCTCGCCGAGCAGACAGGGGCCGATCCCGACGCGCTCGCGCGCATCCTGCGCCTGCTTCAGACCCATGGCGTCTTCGGCCTCCAGGACGGGGTGGTCACCCACACGCCGGCGTCCCGGCTCCTGCGTTCGGACGACCCGCGGTCGCTACGCGACTTCACCCGGATGTTCGGGCTGACGCTGAACTGGCGCAGCGCCGAGCTTCTGCTGGAGGCGGTCAGAACCGGGACGGCGGCGGCGCCCCGCGCCTTCGAAGGCGGCTTCTGGGCGCGCCTGGAGCAGCATCCCGAGGAGGCCCGGATCTTCGACTCGGCCATGACCGCCAAGGCCATGGGCCAGGTGGGCGCGATCACCGCCGCCTACGACTTCTCCGGCTTCCGCCACGTGGTGGACGTGGGCGGCGGGCAGGGACATCTGATCCGGGCGATCCTGCGCGCCTGTCCCGAGGTGCGCGGAACCCTGTTCGACCTGCCGCATGTGGTGGAGGCCGCCCGTGGCGGCGGGGACGAGGGCGGTCGGCTGGCCTTCCAGGGCGGCGACTTCTTCAAGGACCGCCTGCCGGAGGCCGACGCCTACATCCTGATGGAGATCATCCACGACTGGGCCGACGCGCCGGCGGCGGAGATCCTCGCCGGCGTCCGCGCCAGCGCGCCGGCGGGGGCCAAGCTCCTGATCATCGAGACCGAGGTTCCGGAAGGGCCGGGGCCGGACTGGTCGAAGACCCTGGACATCGTGATGCTGACGCTCTTCGCGGCCCGCCAGCGGACGGCCGAGGAGTACCGCGTCCTGCTGGAGGGCCAGGGCTTCGAGATCCGGCGCGCGATCGACACCGGCGCCGGGATATCGGTGTTCGAGGCGCAGTCCGGCGGGGCGCCGGTCACGAGATCGGCCGGCGGCCTGCAGTCCACCGTTGGGTGAGGGCCGGCGACGTCAGCCCCCGCCCTGCGCCTTGCCGCCCTTGGCCGACACCATCAGCTTGACGATCTCCTCGGTGATCCTGGGCTCCAGGCCTTCGGTGTGCCCCTTGTCGAGGCGGACGACGTCGGCGACCACCCGGCCGTCCTTGCAGTTCGGGTAGGTGTAGACCTCCGCCTTGCCGGGACGGGCGCTCATGCCCCAGACGGGATAGCCCTTGCGCGCGGAGTCCTCCACATGGCCGGCCTGGTCGTCGACCACCTCGCGGCGCACGCGGGGCGCGCAGCCGAAGCGTTCGGCCAGCGGCGAGGTCTCGCCGAGGCTCTCGATCTCGTGCTGGCCGACCGCGAAGATGTGGGAGAAGTCGCAGGCCGGAGCGCCCGCCGCGCCCAGCCGCGCGCCGGCCGGGCGCGGGGCGGGGGGCTTGCCGTCGGGCCCGGGCGGGCCGAAGGCGGCGACGAAGGGCGCGGGTCCCACCCGGCCGCCGGACAGGCTGAGGAGGCCGTCCACCTTGTTCCTGTAGAAGTCCGAGCAGACGATCCGGTGGCTGGTCGCCCCGCCCTGGCTGTGGCCGGCCAGCCAGAACGACTTGATGTTCTCGCGGCCGAAGGCCTCGAACACCAGCTCGGTGATGTTCCGCAGGTGGGCGTCGTCCTTGTCCGGCATCCACATGCGCACGCCGGGGCCGGCGCCGCCGCCGATGTTCCCTGAGCCGTCGGCGGTCGGGGTTGCGACCACCAGCCGATACTTGTCCTTGTAGTCCACCGCCGGGAAGTAGTGGCGCTGCCAGTTCCCGATCGAGCCGGCGCCGTGGATGTTGAGGATGAGGACGACCTTCTCGCCCGGCTTCAGGTCGCACGGATAGTCCAGGAAGAAGCTGCGACCGGTCTTCTCGTCGACCACGTTGCCGCGGTTCCCCAGCGTCTCCGGCGTGCAGGACGCGCCGGAGCAGCGGGCGGGCGGCGGGGTCTGGCAGGCGATCCCGCCGATGTCGCGGGCCGCAGACGGGCTCGCCAGCGCCAGGCCCGCAAGCCCCGCCAGCCCCAACAGAAGTTTCTTCAGCATCTCATCCCCCTCAGCGTGCGCTCAGCATCAGCTTGACGATCTCTTCCGTCACGTTCGGCTCCAGGCCCTCGGTGTGGCCCTTGTCCAGCCGGATCACGTCGGCCACCACGCGGCCGTCGGCGCAGCCGGGATAGAGATAGACCCTTGCCGTGCCCGGCCGGGCGGCCAGGCCCCAGACCTTGTTCGGGTTGGCCTGCGGGCGGGTGTCGGCGACATAGCCGGCGCGGGTGTCGACCACGCCGGGACCGCGGGTCTGCGGCCCGCAGCCCAGCTTCTGCGCCCACCGGGACTCTGGCGGCAGGCCGGCGGTGGTCAGCTCATGCTCGCCTGACGAATAGATGTGGGAGAAGGGCGTCTCGGGCAGCACGGAGGCGTCCGCCGCCAGCCGCATCGGCGCCCCGGGCGTCGCGCCCGGCGGCGGCGGCGCGCCGGGGATGGGGGCGCGCACCTCCTCGCGCTTGGAGCCCAGCCGCCCGCCCGAGAGGCTGACCCAGCCGGTCAGCCGGTCCCGGAACGCCGGGTCGGTCATGATCAGCCGGTTGGAGGTCTGGCCGCCCAGCGAGTGGCCGGCCAGCCAGAACGCCTTGATGTTCTCCGGGCCGAAGGCGGCGTAGACCTGCTCGACGATGTTGCGCAGGTGCTGATCGTCCGGATCGGCCCGCCAGCCGTTGGCCGTTCCGCTCGGCGTGGCGATCACCAGCCGGTATTTCTCCTTCAGGTCGACGAGCGGGAAGTAGTGCCGCTGCCAGTTGCCGATCGAGCCGCCCCCATGAAGGTTCAGCACGAAGGTGACCTTCTCGCCCGGCTTCAGGTCGCACGGGTAGTCGAGGAAGAACTTGCGCCCGGTCTTCGGATCGACCGTGTTGCCCAGCTCCCGCAGCTGTTCGGCGGTGCAGCCGCTCGGCGCGCAGTGGAAGGGCGGCGGCGTCTCGCATTTGACGCCCCCGATGTCGCGCGCCTCGGCCGCGCCGGCCGTCAGCGCCGCGGCGCCGAGCCCCGCCAGCACGGCGGCAAGCCTCTTCCTCATCGCTTCCCCCATCCCCGATCCGCCACGACGTCGCGCGGATTTTGTTCTGTTGGCGAACAATCCCAACAAGCGCGGCCAAAATCAAGCTGCCAAGGCGCGGGCGAGGCCGTAGGAAGGCGCTCATGTCAGCAAAGCCCATCCTCCTTGTCGCCGCCTGCGCCCTCGTCGACGCCGACGGGCGGGTGCTGCTGTGCCAGCGGCCCGAGGGCAAGCAGCTGGCGGGGCTGTGGGAGTTCCCGGGCGGAAAGGTGGAGGCGGGCGAGACGCCGGAGGCCTGCCTGATCCGCGAGCTCCAGGAGGAGCTGGGCATCACGGTCGCCCAGGCCTGCCTGGCGCCCTTCGTCTTCGCCAGCCACGAGTACGAGAGCTTCCACCTGCTGATGCCGCTCTACCTGTGTCGGCGCTGGGAGGGGCAGGTGACCCGGCACGAGCATGCGGCGATGGCGTGGGTGAAGCCGACGAAGATGGGCGACTATCCGATGCCGCCGGCCGACGCCCCGCTGGTCGCCTGGCTGCGCGACCTGTTGTGACCGACTGGCTGGCGGCCTTCCGCAGCGCCGAGGCGCTGCCGGCGCAGTTCGAGGAGATGGTCGAGCGGCTGCACCGGCCGCTGGCGGAGAAGATCGCCGCCGAGGCCCGCGCGGCGGGCCGCTGCTGGATCGTCGGCGTCTGCGGGACGCAGGCGAGCGGCAAGTCCACCCTTTGCGCCGTCGTCGCCCGCCTGCTGGAGGCGCAGGGCCTGAAGGCGGCGGTGATCTCCGTCGACGACCTCTACCTGACCCGCGAGGAGCGTGAGGCGCTGGCCCGCGAGGTCCACCCGCTGCTGATCACGAGGGGCGTTCCCGGCACGCACGACGTGGCGCTCGGCCTGCGGCTGCTCGACGACCTGGCGCGCCCGGGGGCCGTGCGCCTGCCGCGGTTCGAGAAGGCGCGCGACACCCGCAAGCCGCCGGAGCAATGGGACGTCTTCCAGGGCCCCGCCGACGTGGTGCTGTTCGAGGGCTGGTGCGTCGGCGCCCGGCCGCAGGACGAGGCGGCTCTGGCCGCGCCGGTCAACGCCCTGGAGCGGGACGAGGACCCGGTCGGCGCCTGGCGCCGATACGCCAACGCCCAGCTCGCCGGGCCCTACCAGGACCTGTTCGGCCGGCTCGACCGTCTGGTGATGCTCGAGGCGCCCGGCTTCGAGACGGTGCTGGCCTGGCGGCGCGAGCAGGAGGCCAAGCTGCGGGCCCGGCTGATCGCCGAGGGCGGCGACCTCTCCCGCACCCTGGACGAGGCGGCCCTGGTCCGCTTCGTCGCCCACTACGAACGGCTGACGCGCCACATCCTGGCCGAGATGCCGGTGCGGGCCCATGTGGTGGCGAGGCTGGGGCCGGCGCGCGAGCTGGTCGACCTGCGGATTTGAGAGGTTCGGGAACCGATCCGCCCGAACAAGGCTAGGAGCCCATGGCGAGCGGCGCGCGAGTGATCATCGTCGGCGGCGGCTTCGGCGGCCTTGAGGCGGCCAGGGCCCTGTCCCGCGCCCCGGCCGAGGTGCTGCTGATCGACCGGCAGAACCACCACTGTTTCCAGCCGCTGCTTTACCAGGTCGCCACCGCCGCCCTGTCGCCGGCGGACGTGGCCTGGCCGATCCGCACCCTGCTGCGCCGTCAGCGCAACGCCACGGTGATCATGGCCGAGGTGGTCGGCGTCGATCCCGGCCGGCGGCAGGTGCGCACCAGCGCCGGGACCCACGACTACGATTTTCTGGTGCTGGCGACTGGAGCGACCCACTCCTACTTCAGCCACCCGGAGTGGGCGCCCGCCGCGCCGGGACTCAAGCGGATCGAGGACGCCACCGACATCCGTCGCCGCATCCTGACCGCCTTTGAACGAGCCGAGGCCGTGCAGGACGAGGCCGAGCGCCGGCGGCTGCTCACCTTCGTCATCGTGGGGGCGGGACCCACGGGGGTCGAGCTGGCGGGCGCCCTGGCCGAGGTGGCCCGCGACGCCCTGCCCGGGGACTTCCGCCGCATCGACCCGGCGAGCGCGCGCATCGTGCTGGTCGAGGCCGGCCCGCGCGTGCTGCCGGTCTTCCCCGATCCCCTGTCCGACTACGCCCGGCGGGCGCTGGAGCGGGCGGGGGTGGAGGTCATGCTGGGAGCCCGGGTGGTGGACGTGGGGCCCGACGGTGTGCGCCTGGAGGAGGGTGAGATCGCCGCCGGGGCCGTGCTCTGGGCCGCCGGGGTGGTCGCCTCGCCGGCCGCCGGCTGGGCCGGCGCCGAGGCCGACCGCGCCGGCCGCGCCGTCGTGGAGCCGGACCTCTCGGCGCCAGGCCGGCCCGAGGTGTTCGTCATCGGCGACACCGCCGCCGTCAGTTCGGAGGGCGGGCCGGTCCCGGGGATCGCGCCGGCGGCCAAGCAGATGGGCCGCTACGTGGGCCGGCTGATCGCCGCGCGGCTGGCGGGCCGGCCGGCCCCGCCGCCGTTCCGCTACCGGCATGAAGGAGACCTAGCCACCATCGGCCGGCGGGCGGCGGTGGTGAGCGTGCACGGCCTGAAGCTGACCGGCTACACAGCCTGGCTCTTCTGGAGCCTGGCGCACATCTACTTCCTGATCGGGCTGCGCAACCGGATCGCCGTGGCGCTGAACTGGGCGTTCAACTACGTCACCTACCAGCGCGGCGCCCGGCTGATCACCGAGCCGGCCGCCCCGCCGCCGCCGCCGGGCTGAGCGTCAGGGCGCCGCCGGCTCGGCGGCCGGCGCCTGGGCCGGCGTCGCGGGCAGGGCGGCGGGCTGCGAGACCGGCGCAGCGGCCGGGGCGGACGCGGCCGCGGGGGCCGCCGGCATCGGGTCGGTGTCCGGGCTGGAGGCCAGGAAGCCCGGGAAGTAGAGGCCCATGGTCAGGGCGATGAAGCCCGCCGCCAGCGCCCAGCCGAGCCAGATGAACACCTTCTCGCCGATGCTGGCGCGCGCGGAGTACTGGCCGTGGTCGTGCAGCTCGTGATGGACGCCCGGCTCGTCGCGGATCCCGGATTGCGGGGCGGTGGAGTCCAGAGACATTGCGATCCCTCGTGATGGTTCGCCTGTCTCAACAGCCCTGCGGCGGAGGCGTTCCGATTTCCCCACTTCCGGCATCGCCGGGCTTGTCCCGACGACCCAGCGGGAGCGCCTCAGCCCTTCGGCAGCTTGTGCTCCACGGTCCCGAGCGCGTCGGCGAGGCGGGCCTTGGCCGAGCCCGGCTTCAGGGGCTGCTGCTGGCTGGCGTGGGGCGCCCAGCCGGTCAGGGTGAGGATCTCGAAGGTGGCGTCGACCTTGCCGTCGGGGCCGGAGAACCGCTCGGCGTAGATCTCGCAGGTGCGGGCGATCAGGGCCCGGGTCAGCGGCCGTGGGTGGCGGTCGGCGAGCACGTTGGTCTCGCCCATCTGGCGAAGGTCCGCGAGCAGCCTCAGCGGATGGGAATAGCGCACGGTCACCCGGTCCACGTCGGCGACGGGCAGGGCGAAGCCGGCGCGCTGCAGCAGGCCGGCGGCGTCCAAGGCGTCGGCGAAGGGGGAGACGCGCGAGCCCGCGCCGCCCAGCAGGTCGATCTCGGCGGCCACCAGCGACTGGCGAAGCTCGGTCAGGGTCGCCCCGCCCAGGAAGGCGCCGATGAACAGGCCGTCGGGCTTCAGAGCCCGGCGGATCTGGATCAGCGCGCCGACGACGTCGTTGGTCCAGTGCAGCGAGAGGCTGGAGACCACCAGGTCCAGGCTCTCCGGCGCGAACGGCAGCCGCTCCTCGTCCAGCGCCACCCGCAGGCCGCGGCGGCCGGCCAGCATGGCTTCGGAAAGGTCCGCCTCGATCAGCGCGCCGACGCGGGGTGCGGCGTCGCTGGCCGCCAGCGCTTCGCGGAAGGCGCCGGTGCGGGCGCCCAGGTCGACGGCCAGGGGAAAGTCGCGCAGGATGGCTTCCAGGCGGCTGACGACGTCATTCGCCGCGCGCGCCTTGAGGAAGCCGGCGTCGTCGAAATCGGCGGCGGCCCGGGTCAAGCGCTTGCGGTGGAGGTCTCGGTCGAAGAGGCGGGGCGGGGCGGACATGGACCTGCAAGATGGCGTCTGGCGCGCCCTGAAACCAGGGCCAAGGGCCCGTGCATTCGGCCGCGGGCTGCTCGACCTGGTCTTCCCGCCCCACAGCCTGGACGAAGACCTGGCGCCCGCGCCGCAGAGCTCCGGCTTCTCGGCGGACGCCTGGAGCCGGATCGCCTTCGTCGACGGGCCGGTGTGCGACGGCTGCGGCGCGCCGCAGGAATTCGCCCTCGGCCCGGGCGGGCGCTGCGCGCCGTGCGAGGCGCGGCCGCACGCCTTCGCGCGGGCCCGGGCCGCCTGCCTCTACGACGAGGCCTCGCGCGGGGCGATCCTGAAGCTGAAGCATGCTGACCGCCTGGACCTGGCGCCGCTGTTCGCCCGCTGGCTCTCGCGGGCCGCGCGCGAGCTGATCACCGACGCCGACCTCGTGGCCCCTGTGCCGCTGCACCCGACCCGGCTGATCGCCCGCCGCTACAACCAGGCGGCCGAGATCGCCCGCCCGCTGGCGCGGATGAGCGGCCTCGCCTACGCGCCGGACGTGCTGAAGCGGATCAAGGCGACGCCCACCCAGGGCGGCCGTTCGGGCTCGGGGCGACGGCGCAACGTGGCCGGCGCCTTCGCCGTGCCCGCCTCGAAGGCGGCGGCGGTCCGCGGCCGGCGCGTGCTGCTGATCGACGACGTGCTCACCACCGGCGCCACCGCCGACGGCTGCGCGCGGGCGCTGCTGGCGGCCGGGGCGGTGGGCGTGGATGTCGCAGTGGTCGCACGCGTGCGCCAGAGCGAGCGACTCTCCATATGATGATCCTGTGACACCCTCCGGCGTTGAGAGAGCCATGACCGAGGTCACCATCTACACCAAGCCCTACTGCCCCTACTGCGTGCGGGCCGTGGCTCTGCTCGAGAAGAAGGGCGTCCCCTTCACCGAGATCGAAGCGGCCTTCGATCCGGAGAAGAAGAAGGAGATGATCCAGCGCTCGGGCGGCCGGATAACGTTTCCGCAGATCTTCATCGGCGAGACGCACATCGGCGGCTGCGACGACATGATGGCGCTGGAGCGGGCCGGCAAGCTCGACCCGCTGCTGCACGCGGCCGCCTAAGGGCTTGAATTCCGCGGCCAGGGCGGCGAAAGCCGGGCCATGAGCCTGCGCGCCGCCCTGATCCAGACCCGCACGCCCGCAACCCAGGACGCGGCGCTGGCCCACGTGCTGCCATTGGTCCGCGAGGCCGCCGCCCAGGGCGCGCAGCTGATCGCCACCCCCGAGGGGACCAACTTCCTCCAGAAGGACCGTGAGAAGCTCTTCCAGGTGCTCCGCACGCCGGAAGAGGACCCCGTGGTCCAGGGCCTTTCCCGCGCCGCGGCCGAGCTGAAGGTCTGGCTGCTGATCGGCTCGGCGCTGGTGAAGCGCCAGGACGGCCTGGCCGCCAACCGATCCATCCTGCTGGACCCGCAGGGCCGGATCGCGGCGACCTACGACAAGCTGCACATGTTCGACGTCGACCTGCCCACCGGCGAGACGGCGCGCGAGAGCGCCCTCTACACGCCCGGCGACCGGGCGGTGACGGCGCAGGCGGGCGAGGCGAAGCTCGGCCTCACCGTCTGCTACGACGTCCGCTTCCCGGCCCTGCACCGGGCGCTGGCGCTGGCCGGCGCGCAGGTGCTGACCGTGCCCTCGGCCTTCACCCGGCCGACCGGCGAGGCGCACTGGGAGGTGCTGCTGCGCGCCCGGGCGATCGAGACCGGGTCCTTCGTGCTGGCCCCGGCCCAGGGCGGCTTCCACGAGGACGGCCGCGGCACCTACGGCCACAGCCTGGCCGTCGCGCCCTGGGGCGAGGTGATCGGCAAGCTCGACCACGACGAGCCCGGGGTGCTTGCGATCGAGCTCGACCTTTCCCAAGTGGAGCGCGCCAGACGGGCGATCCCCGCCCTGAAGAATGCGCGAGGCTTTTCAGGCCCTTAAAGTCGATGATCCGTTACGCTCTCGCCTGCGACGCCGGCCACGAGTTCGAAGGCTGGTTCGGCTCCTCCACCGACTATGACGACCAGTCCGCCCGCGGCCTCCTGAGCTGCCCGGTCTGCGAGAGCGGCCAGGTGCGCAAGCAGATCATGGCCCCGGCGGTGACCGGCACCAAGCGCACCCGCCGCGAGGCGCCCGCGGCGCCGCGGGAGATGATGATGCAGGCGCTGGCCAAGGTCCGCGCCCACGTCGAGGAGAACTTCGACTACGTCGGCGACGCCTTCGCCGCCGAGGCCCGGGCCATCCATGAGGGCCGCTCGGAAAAGCGCGACATCTACGGCGAGGCGAGCCCGACCGAAGTGAAGAAGCTGGTCGAGGACGGCGTCCCCGTCGCCCCACTGCCGCCCGCGCCGCCCAAGCCCACCGAGATCAACTGAAAGCTCCGCTCATCCCGGCGAAGGCCGCGATGAGCGGGTGATGGGGCCTGGCCTACGGAACCGAGCTCCGCAGCGCGTTGGCCAGCGCGTCCTGGATGCGCAGGTCGGTCTGCTCGGTCTGGAACTGCTGCTGGAAGCGCTGCAGCTCGGGGATGTCGAGGATCACCTCGGTCTCCAGCCGGATGTCCTGGTTCGAGGCGGTGTTGACCAGCAGGTTGCCGATGCGGTCTTGGGTGAAGCTGTTCAGCACGGCGGTGAAGCCGTCCGGGTTCTCCAGGATCAGCCCGATCCAGTCGTCGCTGACGTTGAGGCCCAGCCGGGCCGCGGCGGCCTGCGCGTCAGGCGTCGGCTGGCCGACGGTGATCTCCCGCACGATCCCCTGTTCGGCCCAGGTGAGGCGGCTCTCCAGGGTCAGCTCGCCGCCCACATAGGTGCGGACGACGGCGCCGAGGCCGACCTCGTAGCCGAGCGGCGTGAGGATGCCGGCCCGGCGAAGCGCCATCTCGGCGTCCGACAAGGGCGAACGCGCCTGGGCCGGCGTGGCGGCGATGAGCCCGGCCGCCAGGGTCGCGGCGAGCGCGAGGGTCTTCAGGCGTTGGGTCATTGGAGGTTGAACACCGGGGTGATCTGGTAGCGTGGGGGGAGCTCGCGGGTCAGGGCGGCCAGGGAGTCGTCGGGCAGCCGCTGGTCCAGGGCGAAGGCGCCGTAGGGCCGCCACTCGGCCTCGCGGTTGAACGGCGGCCGTCCGGCCTGCTCGATGGTCAGGATCACCGGCTGCCAGATCGCCGTGAACTCCTTGGCGCTGTAGGTGCGCAGGCCCTGGGCCGGATCGCCGACCAGCACCTGGCCGTCCCGCGCGCCCTTCACCACCACGAAGTGACGGTAGTCGCCCAGGTCGATGATGGTGATCATCGGCTCCTTCGAGGCCAGCAGCTCGGCCAGGCTGATCTGGTAGCCCTCGGCCTTGTAGCCGAGGCTCTCCAGGTAGCGTTTCATGTCGAGCAGCGAGAAGCCGACCTTCTGGATCTTGGCCTGGTCGCCGACGTCCCACATGGCCTTGAAGATCTCGGCCTCGCCTACCGGCCGGCCGTAGTGGTAGCGCAGCAGGGTGGCGAGCGAGGCCGACCCGCAGCTGTAGTCGTACTGCTGGCGCACCACCGTCTTGAAGCGGATGTCCCGGAAGGTGGTGACCGGCACGTTCAGCGGCGAGCCGCGGTCGAACAGGGCGACCTGGGCCGCGGCCGGGACGGGGGCTGCGAGCGCCAGCGCCGCGCAGGCGGCGCCGAGCCCGATCAGGTGAGGCTTGGACATGGCCGCACCCTCACAGTTCCGGCCCGCCGACGACCGTGACCAGAACGCTGCCCTGCAGGTTGCTGTTGGCGCCGGTGTTGATGACCACGTTCCCGACGCCGCTGAAGTTGTCGAGCGCCCCGTCGGAGAAGTTGACGTCGCCCGAGAGCAGGTCCCCGCCGATGGAGTTGCCGCTGGCGGTGGCGGTGAGCGTCTGGGTGGCCTGCACCTGGACGCCGGCGTCCTGGCCGCCGTTGTAGGCCGACAGCTCCGCCTCCGGCAGCAGCCGGCGCTGCGGCGCTGGGTCGGGCGCCGGCTGTGCGGCGACGGCCGGCGCAGCCTCTTCGGGTCCGGACGCCAGCGCGGGGCGGCCGCCCACGACGGCCGCCAGGGCGGCGGCCGCGACTATCGCATGCCTCATCATCGTCCCGTCGGGAGCCATAGGGGCCCCCGCCTTCCGATCGTCTGAGTTGACCGGGCCGGCCGCAGGGGCCGGCCCGGCGGGCTCGTTCGAACAGGCCGCCCTTACGGGCTGCCGAAGGTGATGTCGGCGTTGGCCGAGATGCCGCTCGCCGACTGGACGTTGGCTGCGAAGCCGGTGTTCGAGCCGGTCACGTGGACGCCGGCCGAACCGGAGAAGGAGTCGCCGCTGTGGGCGACGTCGCCGGTCTCGAACGCGCCGTTCTGGTCGCCCGTGGTCGGGGCGGCGAACGACACGGCCGTGCCCGTCACCGAGCCGGTCAGGGTCTGGGTCGACAGGCTTGTCCGGTGGGACGAGGAGTCGTTGTAGGAGTCGTTGATCGAGTTGTCCGACCTGTCCGAGTTGTCGGAGTTGTTGGTGTTGTCGACCCGGACGCTGTTGTCCGAGTTGTTCGTGTTGTCGGTGTTGTACGAGTCTTCGATGCTGTTGTCGGTGTTGCCTGAGTCATTCGTGGAAGCATCGATATCGACGTCGCCGACATTGGTGCTGTTGTCGGTGTTGCCGGAGTCGTTGGTCGAGGCGTCGACGTCGACATCGCCGACGTTGGTGCTGTTGTCGGAGTTGTCTTCGGTCGAGTTGTCGTTGAAGCCGTTGGTGATCGCCGACGTGTTGATGTCGCCGCCGACTTCTTGGGCGTAAGCGGACGTAGCCATTCCCATAGCGAGGGCGGCGACAGACGCCGCCGCGACAAGCGCGTTCCTCATGGCCTGCTCCTGGATTCCGATGTGAGCTGGAGTTGCCCTCCCCAGTGCCCGCGCAACCTACACCCACTGCGACAACTTGCATCACTAAGTTTTCGCCAAAAAATTGTGAATATGGTCAAGCTTGAGATAAGTCGCCAAGGCGTTCAGCCGCGCCGAATAGCTGGATGCAAGGATCGAATACATGATCTTGGGCTAGGATAAGCGCGGCTGTATACCTATTGGTCTCGTCACGCGAAGCTCAGAATGGGTGCAGCTTGCTCACTTTGGGTATGGCCGCGCCCGGCCCACCGCCGCGGGAGCTGCGCCGTCGCGTCGTCGCGGCCTCGCGGCGGTCCCTGAAGCGAGGCGGGGCCCGGCGGCCGCTGGCCTTGTGTGGCGCATCTGCCACACTACATCCACCCCAGGTCCTGGCCGCGCTTAGTCAAGGCGGTCCGGCCCATCCGCCTATTCGAGGGGACAGAATGAACATCGACCTCTACTCCGACCGCGCCAAGCAGGCGATCCAGTCGGCCCAGAGCCTGGCGCTCGCGCGCCGTCACCAGCAGCTCGGCCCCGAGCACATCCTGAAGGTGCTGCTCGAAGAGAAGGACGGGCTCTCCCGCGCCCTGATCCAGAGCGCCGGCGGCCGGCCCGACGAGGCCGACAAGGCCGTCGAGGCCCTGCTCGCCAAGCTGCCCAAGGTCGAGGGGGGCTCGGGCCAACTCTACATGAAGCCCGACACCGCCCGGGTGTTCGTCAAGGCCGAGGAAGAGGCCAAGAAGGCCGGGGACGCCTTCGTCACCACCGAGCGACTGCTGATCGCCATCGCCCAGGAAGGCGGCGAGGCCGCCACGGCGCTGAAGAGCGCCGGCGCCACGCCCAAGGGGCTCGAGGAGGCCGCCCAGGCGGTCCGCAAAGGCCGCACGGCCGACAGCGCCTCGGCCGAGGAAGGCTACGACGCGCTCAAGCGCTACGCCCGCGACCTGACCCAGGCCGCCCGCGACCAGAAGCTGGACCCGGTGATCGGCCGCGACGAGGAGATCCGCCGCACCATCCAGGTCCTGTCGCGGCGCACCAAGAACAACCCCGTGCTGATCGGCGAGCCCGGCGTCGGCAAGACCGCCATCGTCGAGGGCCTGGCCCTGCGCATCGTCAACGGCGACGTGCCCGAGAGCCTGAAGGACAAGAAGCTGCTGGCCCTCGACATGGGCTCGCTGATCGCCGGCGCGAAATACCGCGGCGAGTTCGAGGAGCGGCTGAAGGCGGTGCTCAACGAGGTCACCGCCGCCGAGGGCTCGATCATCCTGTTCATCGACGAGATGCACACCCTGGTCGGGGCCGGGAAGACGGAAGGGGCGATGGACGCCTCCAACCTGCTCAAGCCCGCCCTGGCCCGCGGCGAGCTGCACTGCGTCGGGGCGACCACGCTCGACGAGTACCGCAAGCACGTGGAGAAGGACGCCGCGCTGGCGCGCCGCTTCCAGCCGGTGTTCGTCAACGAGCCGACGGTGGAGGACACCGTCTCCATCCTGCGCGGCCTGAAGGAGAAGTACGAGGTGCACCACGGCGTGCGCATCTCCGACAGCGCCATCGTCGCGGCGGCCACGCTCTCCAACCGCTACATCTCCGACCGCTTCCTGCCCGACAAGGCCATCGACCTGGTGGACGAGGCCGCCAGCCGGGTGCGCATGGCCGTCGACTCCAAGCCCGAGGAGCTGGACGAGATCGACCGCCGCATCGTGCAGCTGAAGATCGAGCGCGAGGCCCTCTCGAAGGAGACCGACGCCGCCTCCAGGTCGCGCCTCGAAAAGCTCGAGGAGGAGCTCGACGACCTGGAAGGCCAGTCCGCCGAGATGACCTCCCGCTGGCGCGCCGAGAAGGACAAGCTGTCCTCGGCCGCCCAGGCCCGCGAGGCCCTGGACCGGCTCCGGGCCGAGCTCGTCGCCGCTCAGCGGCGCGGCGACCTGCAGCGCGCCTCCGAGATCGCCTACGGGGAGATCCCGCAGCTCGAGAAGCGGCTGGCCGACGAGGAGGCCGCCGGCAAGGACGCCCTGACCCCCGAAGTCGTCGACGCCGAGCAGATCGCCGCCGTCGTCTCCCGCTGGACCGGCGTGCCCGTGGAGAAGATGCTCGAGGGCGAGCGCGAGAAGCTGCTGTCCATGGAGGACGCCCTGCGCAGGCGGGTCGTCGGCCAGGAGGAGGCGCTGGTCGCCGTCTCCGACGCGGTGCGCCGCGCCCGCGCGGGCCTGAAGGACCCCAACCGGCCGATCGGCTCGTTCCTGTTCCTGGGCCCCACCGGCGTCGGCAAGACCGAGCTCACCAAGGCTCTGGCCGAGTTCCTGTTCGACGACGAGGCGGCGGTCACCCGCCTCGACATGAGCGAGTACATGGAGAAGCACTCGGTCAGCCGGATGATCGGGGCGCCTCCCGGCTACGTCGGCTACGACGAGGGCGGGGCGCTGACCGAGGCCGTGCGTCGCCGACCCTACCAGGTGGTGCTGTTCGACGAGGTCGAGAAGGCCCACCCGGACGTCTTCAACGTGCTGCTGCAGGTGCTGGACGACGGCCGGCTGACCGACGGCCAGGGCCGCACCATCGACTTCCGCAACACGCTGATCATCATGACCTCCAACCTCGGCTCGGAATACCTGGCCGGCGGGGAGGACGTGGAGGCCGCGCGCCCGGCGGTGATGGAGGTCGTGCGCCGGCACTTCCGGCCTGAGTTCCTCAACCGGATCGACGAGCTGATCCTCTTCAAGCGGCTGGGGCGCGAGGAGATGGACGACATCGTCCGCATCCAGCTGGGCCGGGTGGAGAAGCTGCTCGCCGACCGCCGCATGGCGATCATGCTCGACGATGCGGCCCTGCACTGGCTGGGCGACAAGGGCTACGACCCGGTCTACGGCGCCCGCCCGCTCAAGCGCGTCATCCAGAAGGAGCTGGTCGACCCCGTCGCCCGCAAGCTGCTGTCGGGCGAGCTGGAGGACGGCTCGGCCATCCAGGTCACCGCCAACGGCGAAGGCCTGGAGATCGGCCGCGCGCACGTGCACTGACTCTCGCCTCTCCCCCGAGGCGCAGCAGAGGGGTGGAGCGGCCTGACGGAGCCTGAAGCGTCAGGTCGAGAGGCCTGTGCGGCCGCGCTCGGCCATCCGGTGCGGCCGCAGGGCCTCTGTCGCCCCTCTCCTCAATCCTCTCCCCTCGCCC
Organism: Phenylobacterium terrae; assembly: GCF_042681205.1. Classification (NCBI taxonomy): domain Bacteria; kingdom Pseudomonadati; phylum Pseudomonadota; class Alphaproteobacteria; order Caulobacterales; family Caulobacteraceae; genus Phenylobacterium; species Phenylobacterium terrae. The sequence continues at coordinate 605,366 of NZ_JBHUEY010000001.1, read as the reverse complement.
TTCGGGTCGGGGGAGAGGAGGCTGTCACCAGCACCGCCGCTCGCGGATGCGGCCGTAGTACGGATCCCAGTAGGTCACCGTCCGGCACCGCTGCCGATAACGGTAGGGCGGGTAATGGTAGCCGTAGCGGGGGGCGTAGTAGCGCGGCGCATAGTAGGGCCGGCCGTAGTAGCGCCGGTCGTAGTAGCCCGGGCCGTAGTAGGGGCGATAGCCGTAGTCGTAGTAGCCGCGGCTGGACGCGCCCAGGGCGCCGCCGATGATCAGGCCGGCGATGCCGGCGGCGATCGCGTCATCGTCGTCGTCCACATGGTGCAGATACTGGGCGCTGGCCGCGCCAGGGGCGGCGATCCCGGCCGCCAGGGTCGCTGCGGCCGCGGCGGCCGCCAACAATCCACGCATCGGAGCCTCCTTCTGAAGGCGCAGTCCCTCTCGAAGGAATGAACGCACGGTCGCGCCTGCGGGTCCAGGGTCGCCGCGGCGACTCGGCGCCTGCGCGCAGGCCCTAGAGGTCGAGCGCGACCGGTCGGCCGCCGCGGGTCACGACCCGGCGCATGATCGCCATGCTGGGGCCGCTGCCGGCCGCGGGGCGGGCCATGGCGATCACGAACCACGACCCGTCGGGCAGGCCTGCGAAACTGAAGCGGTTGGCCGAGTCGCAGGTGGTGGTGCGCACAAAGCCCGAGTAGTCGGCGTTGGGCGCCGAGGGGGTGCGGGCGCGGACCTCGTCGGCCGGCAGGGCGGCGGCGGTGGCCGAGGCGTAGAGGATGCTCATCCGCCGCCGGGTCCAGGGCGTCTCCGGCGTCAGCACCACGCCGGAGCCCGAGCAGGTGAAGCGCGTCTGTCCCTGGCGGTAGACCAGCCGGCCGTCGATCCGGTTGCGGCCGGGGGCCTGCGACCAGGCGAAATCGGAGGGGTGGAACTCGGCCGGGCCGACGGGGCCTCGCGGACCCATCGGGGCTCCCGGACCGCCGGCGCAGGCGGCGAGGGTGGCGGCGGCGAGGGCGAGGGCGGGTAGGGCGCGGGTACGGGACATTTGGGAAAGGGTTATGGCAAGGCTGGGCCGGCGGGAAAAGGGGCGAATCTAATCATCGCGCCCAGGCTTGGCGCGCAGCGCCTTGACGCCGGAGCGGCGGGTCTTGGACTTCAGCCGCTCCATTTTCGAGGCGTAGGTGGGTTTGGTGCGCCGCCTGCGCTTGGGCCGGACGGCGGCCTTGCGGATCAGCTCGATCAGCCGTTCGCGCGCGTCCTGCCGGTTCAGCTCCTGGCTGCGGGCGTTCTGGGCGAACAGCACCAGCACCCCGTCCTGGGTCATCCGGCTGCCCGCCAGGCTGGTGAGCCGCGCCTTCACATCCTCCGGCAGGGACGGGGAGCCGCGCACGTCGAAGCGCAGCTCCACCGCGGTCGAGGTCTTGTTGACGTGCTGTCCGCCCGGACCGCTGGCGCGGACGGCCTTCTCGACGAGCTCGTCGTCCTCCAGGGCGATGGCGTCGGTGACCGGGATCATGGGCGACAGACTACCGCAGATTCTCCGACCTCTCCCTGCGCAGCAGGGAGAGAGGTCGGCGGCGGTTCAGCGCCGAAGTTCGATCAGGTCGAGGATGGACTGCTGCTTCGACCACGGCAGCACAAGCCGGTAGTGGTCTTCGCCCAGGCGCTCGAAGGCGCCGATCTGGTCCTGCGCCGGGTCGCGGCCGTAGCCGGCCTGGCCGCCCACATAGACCAGGCGCTTGGCGTTGTCCTCATAGAGGCGGCCCCAGGGACGCTGCGAGCCGGTGGTCTTCTCCAGCAGCAGCTCGCCGCCGGGCCCTTCCTCCACCTCGCAGCGGAACCAGTCGTAGGCCGCGAAGGCGGGGCCGTCGCCGCCCGGACTGCCGAGCTTCACCGTCCGGCAGTAGTAGGCGCCGGCCGCCGGGCGCGAGCCGCGCAGCGCCGCCTTCGGCTCGACGAGCAGGCCCAGGCTGGCGAGTCCCGGACGGTGGTTCCGGCGGGCCTGGCGCAGGGCCTCGCTCCAAGCCTGGTCGATGCGGGCCAGACGGCGGGCGTCCTCGGCGCTGGCCTCGGCGCGCCAGTCGTCCGGCTCGGCGCGCGCGACCGGACCCAGCTGGATACCCGCGTAGAAGGCCGCGGCGGCGCACGCCGCGTGGATCGTCTTCTTCACCGGCATCAGAGCATGCCCAGCGCTTTCAGCGCCTCGATCGATTGCCTGGCTGAGCTGTGATGCACGAAGACGCCCCCCGCCTCTTCCCATAGGCGCCGATACTTGTCCTTGTCATCCACCAGCACGTCGCCGGGATGACAGTGCTCGCGTTTGAGCGCCGCGCTGGTGGTGATCACGGGCACGCCGGGGAAGTGCCGCTCGGCCCAGCGGCGCTTCTGGGGCTCGGCCCAGTTGCCCCTGGGCAGGCCGGTCAGGATGATCGGGTTCAGGGCCTTCACGGCGTCATAGAGCTCCATGGCGTCGGGCATCAGGGGCAGGTCGGCGAAGAAGTCGGGAGTGTTCGCCAGACGCTTCCAAAAGGCGCCCAAACCATGGCGCTTCTCGAACCTTTCCGGGGTCGCGCCCAGGATTTCGGTGGCTCTGCGGTCGAAATCGGCGAGCACGCCGTCGCAGTCCAGATACAGCTGTCTACGCATACGGGTGGTGCTAACGCGCCTGCAGCCTGCGGGTTCGATTCAGGCGCCCTGGCATTCGGCGCACAGCCCGCGGGCCTCCAGGGTGACGGAGCGGACCGCATAGCCGGCGGTCTCGGCGGCGGCGAGCTGGGCGGAGAAGTCGGGCTGGAATTCCTCGGCCGCCCCGCAGCAGTCGCAGATCAGGAAGGCGGCGCTGTGCCGGTCGGACTCCATCCGGCAGGGCACATAGGCGTTCAGGCTCTCGATCCGGTGGGCGAAGCCCAGCCGCTCGAGGAACTCCAGGGCCCGGTAGACGGTCGGCGGCTTGGCCGGCTCGCCCGCGTCGCCGTAGGCGGCGATCAGGTCGTAGGCCTTCAGCGGCCCCTCGGCGCCGAGCAGCAGCTCCAGCACCCGCCGCCGCGGCGGGGTCAGCCGCTCCTGTTCGGCCGCGCAACGGGCCTCGGCCGCACCCAGGGCGGCCGTGAGCTCGGCCCCGTGGATGCCGGGTCGCGCTCCGTGGTCGTGGCGGCAGGCCTCGCTCATGATCCCTTTCGCTAACCCCGTGCGGCCCCCGCCGCAACAGGCTTGACGGCCCGTTATGTTATTTCATAACACCACGGCTCGCAACTCGCCCGAGGGTCATCCGCATGCGCAAGCTCATCTGGTTCGCCGCGTCCGCCCTGGTCGGCGGCCCGGCCCTGGCCCAGCCGGCGCAGGTGTCCGAAGTGGTGGTCTCCGGCGCGCCCTATGCGGTGCCGATCGAGGCGACGACGGCCAGCGTCGACGTGTTGCGGCGCGAGGCGCTGGACTTGGCGCCCCCGGCGGGGCTGGGCGAGACCCTGGCCGGACTGCCCGGCATGCGCTCCACCTTCTTCGGCCCGGGCGCCAGCCGGCCGGTGATCCGCGGTCTGGCCGGCCCGCGGGTGCTGGTGCTCAACAATGGCATCGGCCTCATCGACGCCTCGGCCCTATCCCCCGACCACCAGGTGGCGACCGACCCGCAGGAGGCGACGCGCATCGAGGTGCTGCGCGGATCGGCCGCGCTGCTCTACGGCGGCTCGGCCATCGGCGGCGTGGTCAACATCATCGACGACCGCATCCCCGAGGCGCGGGTGGACGGCGTCGACGGCCGGCTGCTCGGCGCGGTCTCCAGCGTCGACGACGGAGCCATGGCTTCCGGTGCGGTGAAGTTCGGCCTCGGCGATTTCGTGCTCAGCTTCGACGCGCTGCGGCGCGAGAGCGGGGACTACGAGGTCCCGGCGCCGGCGGAATCCCGCCGCCAGCTCGAGGCGGACGGCGAGGCCTGGCCAGGCCCGGTGGACGACGTCGTCGAGAACATGTCGGTGGAGCTCACGGCGTACGGCGCCGGCCTGTCCTGGATCGGCGAGCGCGGGTTCCTCGGCGCGTCGGTCAAGCGGACCGAGACGAGCTACGGCGTTCCGGGCCACGTACATGAGCACGAGGAAGACCACGACCACGAAGATCACGAAGATCATGAGGAGGACGCAGAGCACGCGGCGGGCGAAGGCGTCGTCATCGACCTGAAGCAGACGCGCGTCGATCTGCGCGGCGGCGTCACCGCCGACTTCGGACTCTTCGAGCGCCTGCGCCTGTCGGCCGGCTTCGCCGACTACGAGCATGTGGAGATCGAGGACGGCGCGCCGGCGACCCGGATCGCCTCCGACGGCGCCGAAGGGCGGCTGGAGCTGGTCCAGCCCGAGCGCGACGGCTGGCAAGGGGCCGTGGGCCTGCAGGCCCTGCAGAAGTCGATCTCCACCGAGGGAGCCGAGGCCTTCATCCCGCCGGTCGACATCTCCGAGGTGGGACTTTTCACGCTCCAGCGGCTGGACCGCGAGGGATGGGGCCTCGAGGGCGGGATCCGCGTGGATCGCCGCGAGCTGGAGAGCCCGGCGGGATCGCGCGACTTCACCAATGTCTCGGCCAGCGTCGGCGCCTTCCTCAGGCCCGCCGACGGCCTGTTCCTGGGGACGTCGCTGACCCGCACCGCCCGCGCGCCGACCGAGACGGAACTGTTCGCCAACGGCGTCCACGCCGCCACCCGCGCCTTCGAAGTGGGCGATGCGAGCCTTGACTCCGAGGTCGCCTACGCGCTCGACGCGACGCTGCACTATTCGCGCGGGCCCTGGAGCAGCGACCTGCATCTGTTCGGCGCGCGCTACGAGGGGTTCATCGACCTGCGCCCCACCGGCGAGGCCGACGAGGAGGGGACGCCCGTCTTCGCCTACCGCCAGACCGACGCCGAGTTCTGGGGGGCGGAGGCCGAGCTCGGCTACCGCCTCTGGGAAGACGCCGGTCGCAGCTTTACCCTCGAACTCGCCGCCGACTATGTGCGCGGCGAGACCGACCTTGGCCCGCCGGCCCGCATCCCGCCGTGGTCCGCGACCGCCCGCGGCGTCTTCGAAGGCGGCTGGTGGACCGGCAGGCTGGAGCTGCGCCAGGTGGGCGAGCAGATGCGCGTCGCCGCGTTCGAGCTGCCGACCGACGGCTACCGGATGCTCAACGCCTCGCTGGTCGTCCGGCCGCTCAAGGACAACGACGGCTTCAAGGTCTTCGCCGAGGCGCGGAACATCAACGACGCCGAGGCGCGCGAGCACGCCTCCTTCCTGAAGGACCTCGCCCCGCTTCCGGGGCGCAGCTTCAGGCTGGGCGTGGGGTACAGGTTCTGATGACCTCGCCCTCCCCATGAAGGGGAGGGAAGGAGATCAGACCTCTTCGGCCTCGGTGGTCGGCGGCGCGCCTTCGGAGCCGGCCTCGAAGCTGCGGGGCGCCCGGCGGCGGCGCGGGCGCTTGGCCGGCGCTGCGCCTTCCTCGGCCTCCGGCGTTTCGGCGCGCGGCGCGACCGAGGACTGCAGGAAGGCCGGGGCGTGGCTTTCGCCGCCTTCGGCGTCGCGCAGCATCGGCGAGGGGCGCTCCTCGGCGGCCACCAGCGGCGTCGCCTGCGGCTCGGTCACCGGCAGCGGATCGCGTTCGGGCCGGTCGCTCCGCTCGCGGCGCTCACCGCCGCGGTCCCGGTCGCCACGATCGCGGTCGTCACGGTCCCGGCGGCCTTCGAAGCGGTCGCGGGAGCGGTCGTCGCGCGGGCGGTCGTCACGTTCGCCGCGGTCGCGGCGGCCCTCGAAGCGGTCGCCCCGGCGCTCGTCGCGTTCGCCGCGGTCCCGATCGCGACCGTCACGGTCGCGGCCGTCGCGGTCACGGCCCTCGCGGTCACGCCCGTCCCGGTCGCGGCCCTGCCAGCCGCCGCGCTCGCGGCCGTCCCCGTCGGCCTCGGTCGCTTCGGCGCCTTCCTGGGCGGCGTCGGCCTCGGCGTTCGCCTGGGCGCCGCTCTCGTCCTCGAAATCGATGTCGATGCCGGACGTGAACTGGTCGCGGCCAAGAATCTCGCTGGCCGAGCGCTGCGGCTGCATGGCGCGCAGCAGGCGGAAGTAGTGCTCGGCGTGCTGCAGGTAGTTCTCCGCCAGCACGCGGTCGCCCGCCGAACCGGCGTCGCGCGCCAGCTGCTGGTATTTCTCGAACACGTGCTGGGCGTTGCCGCGCACCTTCACGCCGTCGGGCCCGTTGGAGTCGAAAGCCCGGTTGGCGTTCTGCTGTGGCTTGCCACCGCCGCCGCCCCCGCGATTGCGGCCGCGCTGACGCTTCATACCCTTGAAATCTCTCATTCGTCGCTGACCGTCTCGGGCGCTGCGCTCATGGGGAACTAAGGCGCTGGGACCCGTGTGGTTCTGATCGGAGCGGGCGATTGCGGCCCAATATTCCGTGTGTTGATGAGCAGGTTTCCCCGTCTTCCAACCTGGCTTGAGGAGGCGCGCGTCACGCGAGGCTTGCGGGCTCGCGCCTGCCGGAGCGGTCTGGCGCCTCTATTCGGGACGCTTGAACCTGATGCACCGGCCAATTGGGGTGGAGACAGTTTCTGATGTAGCGATTCAGCGGCCCGTTTCCAAGGTCTTTTTCGCGCCCGCCACGACACGATCGTGATCGGCCAGGTCCTTCAGCGTCCGGACCTCGACGGCGCCGGCCTCCCGGAACAGCGCCTCGACCGGCGCCTTCTGGTCGTAGCCGATCTCCACCGCGAACCGGCCGCCCGGCTTCAGCACCCTCAGGATCTCGGGCGCGAGGCGGCGGTAGGCCTCCAGGCCGTCCGGGCCGCCGTCCAGCGCCAGGCGGGGCTCGTGGTCGCGCACCTCCGGCTCCAGGGTCTCGATGACGTCGGTGGCGATGTAGGGCGGATTGGAGACCACCAGGTGGAAGTTCTCGTCCGCCAGGCCTTCGGTCCAGTCGCCGCGCAGCAGCGCGACGCGGCCGGCCAGGCCCAGGTTGGCGGCGTTCTCCCGGGCCACCGCCAGCGCCTCCTCGGAGACGTCGACGCCGAGGCCCCGGGCGAACGGCCGCTCGGCCAGGATGGCCAGCAGGATGGCGCCCGAGCCGACGCCCAGGTCCAGCACGTTGAACACCTGGTGCTCGCCGAAGTCCTTCAGCGCCAGGTCGACGATGGTCTCGGTGTCGGGGCGGGGCGTCAGCACGTCCGGCGTGACCCGCAGCATGATCTTCCAGAAACCGCGGCGGCCGAGGATGTGGCTGACCGGCTCGCGCCGCTCGCGGCGCGCCAGGTAGTCGTCGAGCCGGGCCTCCTGATCGGGGGTCAGCGGCCGGTGCGGGTCGGTGAGGATGTCGATCCGCGCCGCGTCGGCGGCCGCCTCCACCAGCAGCCGCGCGTCGATCACCGGCCCGGCCAGGCCGGCGGCCTCCAGGCGGTTCTTGGCCGCGGACCAGGCCTGGACGAGGGTCAGGGGCAAGCTGCGTCTTCCGCTTTGGGCGCCGTCTCAGGGGCCGTGCAGGCGTCGCCGAGGCTGACCTGGCCGGCCTTGGTGACGTGAACGTAGATGCCGCAGTTCATGTGCCCGTAGGCGTCGTAGAGCCCCTTCACGAGGTCGATATCGCGCTCGGCCGTGTCGGGGTTCACGTGCGTCGCCGCACAGCGGACGATCGGCTTGAACACCTCGGCCTGCGCCCACCCCAGCATCAGCCGCCGGCCCTCCCAGTCGTTCTCGGCCCAGGCCGGCCAGCCCTCGACGTAGAGGTTGGCGCGGAACCGCAGCGGGTCGATGGGGACGCCCAGCCGGCTCTCCAGGTCGCGCACGCTGGCCAGGTTGATGATCGAGACGTGGCCGCGGGGGTGGTCGGTGAACCGGTGGCCGTCCACCGCCTCCACCACCCGCAGCGGCCCGCGGGCCTCCTCGCCAAGCAGGTCGGCCAGCCAGCGCGCGAAGGCTTCCCGGCCCGCCGGCTCGGCCAGCCGCTCGGCGAACATGGGCCGGCCCGGCGCCTGCGCCTGCAGCACGGTGGTGGCCGGATCGTAGCGGGTGCGGGCGCTGGCGACCTGCGGGATCGACATCAGCACCGTGAACTTCTGCTTGGGGATGAAGGCCGGCGCTGCGGGATCGTAGCCGGAGGGGCCGTTCTCCACCGCCCAGATGCGGTCGAAGGGGAAGGGCTGGCGCTCGGCGAGCTGCGCCGCCTGCACCGGCTCGGGCGTGAACCCCTTCACAGGGTGGCGGAACAGCGCTGCGACGAAGCCGGTCATCCCGGGTCTGTTGCCGCAAGACGGATCGGTCTACAAGGGAACGGCGACGCTTCGGTCAAGGTTGTTGCCGTCGCGGGGGAAGGGAGTTGCTCGCTTGCGACGAGACCAGGACCGGGCGCCTGGCCCGCAACAACGCGCCAGCCGTCTGCCCTCCTGGCTGCTGAACGCCGCCCCCTGGGTCGCCCTCGCCGCCACCACCGCCGCCCTGTTCTACCGCGAGCCGCCCAAGCCCCAGCCGGGGATGAGCCTGCAGCAGGTGCTCTCGCCCGAGGAGCACGAGCTGGCCGAGCCCGGCCGCGGCCGCATGGCCACCGCGCCGCACAAGATCCCGCCCAGGGGCTGGAAGGACATCCTCTGGCGCACCTACCAGGAGGTGACCCACGACCGGCTGAGCGCGGTCGCCGGCTCGGTCACCTTCTACACCCTGATGGCCATCTTCCCGGCGCTGGGGGTGTTCGCCTCGCTCTACGGCCTGTTCTCCGACGTGGAGCAGGTTCGCCAGCAGCTGGCGTCCCTCGCCACCGTCTTCCCCCGCAGCGTGCTCGACCTGATGGGCGACCAGATGATGCGGATGGCCACGCGGCGGCCGGTGAGCCTGTCGGCGGCGTTCGTGATCTTCCTCTTGGTGTCGGTGTGGAGCGCCAACGCCGGCGTCAAGGCGCTCGTGGACGGGCTCAACATCGCCTACGACGAGGTCGAGAAGCGCAACTACTTCCTGCGCTCGGCCCTGACCTACGCCTTCACCGCCGGCGCCCTGGTGTTCCTGACCCTGGTGACCGTCATCCTGGTCGCCGCGCCGATCGCCATCCGCAACCTCGGCTATCTGGAGCTGCTGGAGGCCTGGATCCCGCTGCGCTGGGGGCTGCTGCTGCTGCTGGCGGCGAGCGCCTTCTCCATCCTGTTCCGCTACGGCCCGTGCCGCACCCGGGCCAAGTGGCGCTGGGTGATGCTGGGCGGCTTCTTCGCCGCAGCCCTGTGGCTGGGCGGCTCGCTGGGCTTCTCGTGGTACCTCAACAACGTCGCCCACCTGGACGTGACCTACGGCTCCCTGGGGGCGGTCATCGCCTTCATGCTCTGGGTCTACGTCTCGGTGATGGCCGTGCTCATCGGAGCCGAGTTCAACGCCGAGATCGAGCACCAGACGGCGATCGACTCGACCAAGGGCCCGCCCCGGCCCCTGGGGCAGCGGGGGGCGGCCATGGCCGACACCGTGGGCCTGGCGCTGCGGGGCGGGCTGACCGCGGCGATCACCGCCGCCTGGCGCGGCGGGCGCCGCCACGCCGGCCGGGTGCACGGCTTCCTGCGCCGCAAGGGCGGCAAGCCGGACAAGGCCGATCAGGCCAGTTCGTCCTCCAAAGCCGCCAACCGCGCCGCCTGATCCTCGGCGATCAACGGGTCGATGATCTCGTCCAGGGCCTCGCCGGCCAGCACCTTGGGCAGGTTGTAGAGGGTCAGGTTGATGCGGTGGTCGGTGACCCGCCCCTGCGGGAAGTTGTAGGTGCGGATGCGCTCGGACCGGTCGCCCGAGCCGACCTGGCTCTTGCGGCTCTCGGCCCGTTCGGAATCGATCGCCTCGCGCTTCTGCTCGTAGAGCCTCGCCTGCAGCACCTTCATGGCGCGGGCGCGGTTCTGGTGCTGCGACTTCTCCGACGAGGTCACCACGATGCCGGTGGGCAGGTGGGTGATGCGCACGGCCGAGTCGGTCTTGTTGACGTGCTGACCGCCGGCGCCGCTGGAGCGGTAGGTGTCGATGCGGATGTCCGCATCGTTGATCTCGATCTCCACGTCCTCGGGCTCGGGCAGCACCGCGACGGTGGCGGCCGAGGTGTGGATCCGTCCGCCGGCCTCGGTCTCGGGCACCCGCTGCACCCGGTGGACGCCGCTCTCGAACTTCAGCCGGCCGAACACGCCCTCGCCGGTGATCGAGGCGATGATCTCCTTGTAGCCGCCCACCTCGCCTTCGGAGACGCTGTCGACCTCCACCCGCCAGCCGTGCAGCTGGGCGTAGCGTTGGTACATCCGGAACAGGTCGCCGGCGAACAGGGCCGCCTCGTCGCCGCCGGTGCCGGCGCGGACTTCCAGGATGGCCGAGGCGCTCTCGTCCTTGTCCTTCGGGGCCAGCAGCAGGGCGACTTCGCGCTCCAGGCCGGGCAGGCGCTCGTTCAGCGCGGCCAGCTCCTCGCGGGCGAGGTCGGCCATCTCACGGTCGCCGGACGCGGCCATCTCCTCCAGTTCGGGGGCCTCGGCGCGGACGCGGGCCAGGGCCTCGACGGCCTCGGCCACCGGCTTCAGCTCGGCATGCTCCTTGGCGAGGCGCACGATCTCGGCGCCGTCGGAGGCCGCGCCCATGCGCGCCTCGATCTCGCGGAAACGGTCGAGAACCTGGTCCAGTCTGGCCTGCGGTAGACGCAACGGCGGAACATCCTTTGATCGGTCGGGGCGGGAAGCTCCTCTAGCGTCCTTTGCGCCCGGTTTACAGCGGCGAAGGAGCGCGGCAGGTTCAACCGGATGGTTTTGCAAGACGCCGCCCTCGACGACGTGTTCCACGCCCTGGCCGACCCGACCCGGCGGGCGATGCTGAGGAGCCTGGCCGGCGCCGAGCGCAACATCACCGAGCTGGCCGCCCCGTTCCGGATGTCCTTCGCCGCCGCCTCAAAGCATGTGCGGGTGCTGGAGGCCGCGGGGCTGGTCCGCCGCCGGGTGGAGGGCCGCTCCCACCTGTGCCGGCTGGAGCCCAAGCCGCTCGCCGCCGCCGACGAATGGCTTCGCTACTACGAGCGGCTGTGGACCGACAGCCTCGATCGGCTGGACGATATCCTCGAGCAGGATCGGTGAAGGGTTGGGACGCGCAGCGGCCCGACCGGTCACCTCCCGCGGCGCCGGGTGACTGGTAGCGCCTGCGGCGCAACCAGTCACCGGAAAGGCTTGGTGGTAGACTGCCGCCCAGACGGAGGCGGCCATGTACCATCAGGGCAATCGCGAGCTTCAGGACCTGTTCGGCAGCCGGGCGCTGGCCGACCGGCTGGAGGAGAAGCTGCGGCGCGAACGGTTCACCGAGGCCGACGCCGCCTTCATCGGGGCGCAGAGCTTCTTCTTCCTGGCCACCGCCGACGCCGAGGGCCGCCCCGACTGCTCGTTCAAGGGCGGCGCGCCGGGCTTCGCGCGGGTCGAAGCGCCCGACCTGCTGGTGTTCCCCGACTATGACGGCAACGGGATGTTCAAGAGTCTGGGCAACCTGCGGGCCAATCCGCACGTGGGGCTGCTGTTCATCGCCATGGGCGAGAAGCCGGGGCGCCTGCGGGTGAACGGCCGGGCGGAGGTCGTGACGGACGATGCGCGGCTGGCGGACATGCCCGGCGGCCAGCTGCTGGTGAAGGTCACGCCGACCGACATCTTCCCCAACTGCCCACGCTACATCCCGCGCATGGAGCTGGTGGAGCCGTCCGCTTATGCGCCCAAGGCCGGCGCCGCTCCCGTGGAGCCGAAGTGGAAGGCCTTCCCCGACTTCGCCGACGTCGTGCCGCCGAGACGGCGGTGAGGCCGAATCCTCCCCCAGGGGAGGGGGACCTTCGAAGGCGGTGGAGGGGGTTCACGCGCGCCGAGTCAGCGCCCTTGAACCCCCTCAGTCAGCCTCGCTGACAGCTCCCCCTGTGGGGGAGCACCTTATTCGCTAGACCCGCACGCCCGAGATCGGGGCGGAGCCGAAGGCGCCGAGCTGGACGGTGCCGGTCATGTTGTCGCCGTTGACGGTCGCCTGGAACTCCAGGGTCATCGGCATCGGCTGGCTGATGTTGGTGCTCCAGGTCAGGGTGTCGCCGTTCACCTTGCCTTCGATCTTCTGCTCGCCCATGCGACCGCTGGTCGTGCCGGTGAAGGTGTCGCCGGAGGTGGTGATGTTGGCGTTCACCTCCTGGGCGCCCATGGGCGTGTTGATCGTGATCTTCCAGTTGCCGTCCGCGGACATGGGCATCCTCCGTTGTGGAGGCTGCAACTAAACAGTGCGGTGTTTCCGACGCAAGGGTGACGCTGGCGTCAACTTTGGCGATTGGCGGCTAGGCCGCCTCGTCCAGGCCGCCGATCCGGTGCAGGCTGTCCATCAGCTGGGCCAGGCCTCTGTAGCAGGCGGTCAGCGCTTCGATCATGTCGGGACGCGTGAACACCGCAGACGGGACGACGACGCCGGCCCCGACGCGTTCGACATAGCCCCGAGCGATCAGCCGCTCGAGGCAGGGTTCGAACACCGCCGGCGGCAGCCGGAGCCGAACCATCAGTTCGGCTTCTCCGATCGGCCGGCGCAGGCTGTCCGGGGGCAGGTCCAGCAGCTTGGCGTAGCGGTCGGTGTTCTCCAGGAGGTGCTCGGTATTGGCCGTCCAGACGCCGGCGTGAACCAGCGTCTCGATCATGTCGAAGCCCATCCGGTCGGCCAGATCGCCGAGGACCGTCAGGATGTCATGAGATGCGACCCGCACCGCCAGCCGGCGGTTGTCGACGAACGTATCGGAGGCGGTCACGGGCAGGCTCCAGGGCGGCTGCTTCGCAGCCTAGCGCCGGGGCCCTCGCTGTTTGGTTAACGAACCCTCGCTCGCCGAGCGCTATTCGGCGGCCGCCAGTTCGACCTTGCGGGCGGCCTCGATCTCGGCGGCCCGGGCCTCCACCAGCTCGACGATGTGGTCGACCATGCCGACGTTGTCCTGCTTGTGGTCCGGCCGGCCGGCGACATAGACCATGCCCGCCCCCTTGCCGCCGCCGGTGAAGCCGAGGTCGGTCATCAGCGCCTCGCCCGGGCCGTTCACCACGCAGCCGATGATCGAGAGGCTCATGGGCGTGGAGATGTGCGCCAGCCGCTGCTCGAGCTCGGTCACCGTCTCGATGACGTTGAACCCCTGCCGGGCGCAGGACGGGCAGGCGATGATGTTGACGCCGCGGTGGCGCAGGCCGAGCGACTTCAGGATGTCGAACCCGACCTTGATCTCCTCGACCGGGTCGGCGGCCAGGCTGACGCGGATGGTGTCGCCGATGCCTGCCCACAGCAGCGAGCCGATGCCGATGGCGCTTTTCACCGTGCCGGTGCGGGTCGCCCCGGCCTCGGTGACGCCGAGGTGCAGCGGGCAGTCGATGGCCTCGGCCAGCATCTGGTAGGCGGCCACGGTCATGAAGGCGTCGGAGGCCTTCACGCTGATCTTGAACTCGTGGAAGTCGTGGTCCTGCAGGATCCGGGCGTGGTTGAGGGCGCTCTCGACCATCGCCTCGGGGCAGGGCTCGCCGTAGCGCTCCAGCAGCTCGCGCTCCAGCGAGCCGGCGTTGACGCCGATGCGCATCGAGCAGCCGTGGTCGCGGGCGGCCTGGATGACCTCCCTCACCCGGGCGGGCGAGCCGATATTGCCGGGGTTGATCCGCAGACAGGCCGCGCCGGCCTGCGCCGCCTCGATCCCCCGCCGGTAGTGGAAGTGGATGTCGGCCACCAGCGGGACCTTGGCCGCCTTGGCGATCGCCTTGAAGGCGGCCGTCGACTCCTCGTCCGGGCAGGAGACGCGCACGATGTCGGCCCCGGCTTCCTCCAGCCGGCGGATCTGGTCGATGGTCGCGCCGGCGTCGGCCGTGACCGTGTTGGTCATCGACTGGACGGTGATGGGCGCATCGCCCCCCACCTCGACGTTCCCGACGCGGATCTTGCGCGACGGGCGGCGGTGGATCGCCCGCCAGGGGCGGTGATGGTTGGGGTCCTGGCTCATGACCGCCGGAAGGTAAGCCCTCGGTGTGAATTCTGAAAGACGGCCGGGCGGGCCGGCCGTCCTTTAGACGGCCAGGATCGAGCCGGCGGGCAGGGCGCCGGCGTTGACGTTCGCCAGGATCATCTGGTCGCCGCTGGCCAGGGCGATCACCGTGTCGGCGCCCTGCTGGAGGACGCTGAAGGTCGCGCCCGAGACGGTGACCTTGTCGCCCTCGGCGATGTTGAAGTCGCTCACCCGGTCGACGCCGCCCGCGGCAATCATGTGGAAGGTGTCCGCGCCGGTCCCGCCGGTCAGCTGGTCGTTTCCGCGGTCGCCGAGCAGCCAGTCGTCGCCGGCCTCGCCGAACAGCACGTCGTCCGACTGGCCGCCCAGGATGGTGTCGCGCCCGTCGCCGCCGTAGGCGGTGTCCGACGCCAGGTTGGCCACGATGTAGTCGTCGCCGCCCTCGCCGTGCAGCAGGTCGCCGTCCTGGCCGCCGACCACCCAGTCGCCGCCTTCGCCGCCCCAGAGGGTGTCCGAGCCCTGGTTGCCGTGCATGTAGTCCCAGGCGTCGCCGCCCCACAGCTGGTCGTTGCCGAAGCCGGCGGAAATCGAATCCTCGCCCCCGAAGCCGCTGATCCTGTCGTCGCCGGCGCCGCCCATCAGGACGTTTCTGAGGTGATTGCCGTAGAGGACGTCGGCGCCGGCGCCGCCGAAGCCGTTCTCGATGTCGGTCCCGATGGCGATCGCCACGTTGCCCTGCAGCCCGCCGGTGCTGGAGAAGTGGCCCTGGCGCAGGTCGATCGTCGCGTTGGAGACGTAGCCGGAGAAGTCGAAGGTGTCGTTCCCGCCGGCGTCCCAGGCGGCGAAGACCACGCGCTGGTTCGAGGCCGCCTCGAACCATGGCCGTCCGGCGTTGGAGTTGAAGCCGTAGACGGTGTCGCCGGTCCGGGTGGACATGTTGGCGCCGTACATCAGCTGCGCCGCGGCGATGTCGTCGAGCATCGGGGCCGCAGCGTACATCCCGCCGAAGTTGCCGCCGGTGTTGAACTCCGAGAAGTAGCTCATCACCGTGTACTGGCGGGTGTCCTCGGCGTAGTCGGCCTGACCCAGGTAGGTGTTGTTCGCGTCGGCGGTGGCGTCGTACTCCGACGGGTGGGCCAAGCCGATGGTGTGGCCGATCTCGTGCACCAGCACGTGCGCGCCGTAGTTGAACGTGGTCGGCGAGCTGTTGGACCCGGACTTGATGTTGATCCAGACGTCGCCCGAGGCCGAGCCCGCGCTGGTCCCGCCCGGGTAGTAGGCGAAGGCCGAGGCGCCGTCGGACCCGCTGTCGTAGTTGGCGAACAGGATGGTGGCGTCGTTGGTGTAGTCGCCCACGCGGACGAAGGTGATGCGCGCCACGTCCGACCAGGCGGCGAGCGCCAGTTCGGCCTGCTGGATCTGGGCGAAGTTGAAGCGCGAGAAGCCGCTGGTGTCGTCCGGCATCTTGGCCGGCGCATCGGCCCGGAAGCCGTAGGTGACGGTGAAGGGCACGCCCATGGAGCCCCAGCCGGGCTCGCCGCGGATGATCTGGTTCGCCGCCTGGGCGACCGTGTAGCTCACCTTGCCGCCGTCGGCTCCGCCGCGGGCGTCGGCGTTCAGGAAGGCGACAGGTTGCAGAGGCTCAACTGCCTCGACCGCCACCCCCGCGCACATGGGGCAGGCGCAGACGCGCGCATGGATCAGGCTGTCGGGAAGACGTTCGAAGGACATGGGAGCCGCATGATGCCGTATTTGAGTGCGTCCCCCGATCGCGCCTCGATGCTACGTCGCGGTCGGGGAGCGAACAAGCGCATCGAACGTCGTTGCGTCGATTATTCGCACGATTCTCGAAGCTTAGGTCGCGCGGACGACTCTAGTCGCGAGAGGTTTCGATGAGGTTTCGAACCACGCTCGCCGCCCTCCTGCTGGTGGGCGCTTGCGCCGGGCCGCCGGCGGGGGCGCGCAGCCCGGCGCTGATGTCGCCCGAGACGCTGGCGGGCGTCTGGACGCTGACGGTGGAGGGCCGGGCGGCCTGCAAGCTGCGCCTCACCGTGACGCCGGCGGCTCAGGGCTACGGCGCCTCGCCGCAGGGCGGTTGCCCGTTCGCGGTAGCCCAGTGGCGCCCGGTCCCCGACGGCGTTGAGCTCGCCGGCCCGGACGGTCTGACCCTGATCCTGCTGGCGCCGTCCGGCGCGAACGCCTTCAGCGGCTTCGACGGGGAGCGGCGGCCGGCGCGCATGGTCCGCTAGCGCGAGCAGGCGGACCCGCCGCAGTAGGCCCGCCCCGCGGGCCGCCCCCAGGTGACTTCGCCGGCGCCCCCGACGATCTTCCTGACCCGGCCGGTCACGGCCGCGGCGTGGATGCGGCCCGAGCCGTTCAGCTCGGCCTCCAGCGTGCCGATCCGGCCCGAGTGGACGATCTGCCCCGAGCCCTTCAGCCGCAGGCCCGCGTGGGGGCTGACGCCGCCGGCGACCGACATCCGCCCGCGACCCGCCACATCCGCCGACAGCGGTCCCTGCGCCTCGCCGATGCTGATCCGGCCATCGCCGATCAGCCGGGCGGTCAGGCCCTTGTGCGCCGCCCCGAGCGCGATCGACCCGCCGCCTGCCTGGGCGAGCGTCGCCGGCGCTGCGGCGCTGCTGGCGCGCCAGCTGCCGCAGCCGCCGCTCGCCAGCCGCAGTTCCCTGGCCGGGCCGACCTCGCCGAGGACCGCGCCCTGGGCGTGGATGTCCACATCCATCGGCGTGCGAACGGTGATGGTCGTCAGCCCCGCCGCAGGAAGTCTCTCCGGGCAGTTCCGCCCGTCCTCGGCGTCGAAACCGTCGCTGATGGTGAGCGCCTGGCCTTCCCGCGCCAGGGCGAAACCGGCCGCGCCGCCCTCGACCGCGATGTCGCTGCGGTCCTCGGGGATCACCACCACCCTGACGACCCCGACGGTCCCCGACTGCACCTGGATGCGCAGGGCCGGACGGCCCGACGGCTCAGGCGGCGGCAGACGGGCCGAGGGGCCGCAGGCGGCGAGGGCGAGCGCGATGATCCACGGGCAGCCCCGACGGAGAATGTTGGGCACGCCCCCGCTCCTGTGAAACTACACGTGTAGTAGCGCAGGATCGGCCGGGTGCAAAATCCGTCGGCGGGCGCCGCGTTAGTTGGAGATCTTGGAGAGCGGGGTCTGGGCCTGGGGCAGCAGCCCGCGGCTCTGGCCGGCCACGAACACCTGGAAGGCGGTGGGGTCGGAGACGTCCACCGTCAGGCCGGAGATGGCCGGGGCGCGGTACGCTTCGCCGGCCGAGAGCTGGCGGGCGAAATAGACCTTGCCGTCGGCGCCGCGGATGATGACCGAGCCGCCGCGCACCGCCTGCAGGGTGACGACCGAGGCCCCTGCCGAGGCGCCGTGCACCGGCCCCTTCGGCGTGAAGACCGCCGGCAGCGGCTGGGCGTGCACCGCGGTCGCCGCGGACGTGGCGCTGGGCAGCTTGGTGGGGTCGCTCTCGGGCAGGCTGCCGCCGGCGGCCGTGGCGGCCGCCAGGCCGGGGGTTTCGTAAGGCGCGGGCGTGGTGGACTCCACCGGCGCCGGCAAGGGCGCGCCGAGCTCCACCGGGCCCTGCGGGACCGGCGCGACGATGGTGGCCACGGCCTTGGCGGGGGCGGCCTCAACGGGCGCCTCCTCTTGGGTCATGGCCCGCTGCACCAGGTTCCAGGCCAGCACGGCGGCCAAGACGACGCCGAAGGCGGTGGCGAACAGGCCCAACCGCGGATCGCGCTCCTTCTGCACGCCCACCGGCTCGGGCAGGGCGTTGTCGGGCGCAGGCTCGTCGCGCTTGAAGCGGGCGACGGCGGCCTCGCCGTCCAGGCCCAGCGCGTTGGCGTAGGCGCGAATATAGCCGATGGTGAACGGACGTGAGGGGAGGGCCTCGAGCCGCATCTCCTCAATCGCCTGGAGATAGGCGCGCCGGACGCAGGTCTTTTCGGCCACTTCCTCCAAGGACAGGCCGAGGAACTCGCGGATGGTCTTCAGGGCTTCGCCAACGTCGGGGCCGTCTTGAAGCGTCGGCATGTAGGTCTCGACTTTGGCTGGACTGCGGCGGGTCCGGGCACGCAAAGAAATGTCCATTTCTCCGCCAGTATCGAGCGGCATGGTATCAGTCACCCCCACTGAGCGCACAGCGACCGCCAGTCCCCATGAGCCCATTTCCACCTAGCAGCTTCATCTTAACGAAGAGTTGTGGTTAGAGGTTCAGCATTCGCGCCGGAATGCGGTGGTTCGTCGCGAAGTGTAACCGAGATTCTACACCGCCAAATAGAGCTTCCGCGCCAGGGTCTCGATCTCGTTCCGCACCGATCCGGCGCCGCCCTTGATCAGCGCCGAGACCCCCCGGCGGGCCGCCTCCCGATCGCATGACAGCACCATCTGCTTCACCGGACCGACCCCGGCCGGAGGCATGGACAACTGTTCGAAGCCGAGCGCCACAAGCACGAAGGCCTCCAGCGGCCGGCCGGCCATTTCGCCGCAGACCGACACCGGCGTGCCCGTCTCCGCGCAGGCCCGCTGGATCGCTTCCAGCGCCCTGAGCGCCGGCGGCGAGAGCACGTCGTAGCGGTCGGCCACCCGCGGGTTCCCGCGGTCGGCGGCGAACAGGTACTGCATCAGGTCGTTGGTGCCGACCGAGACGAAGTCGGTCATCGGCAGGAGGGCGTCCAGGTGCCAGATCAGGCTCGGCGCCTCGATCATCGCGCCGACGTCCAGGCGCGACGGCGGCGGGCGCCCGCGCCGCTGGGCCCAGGCGACCTCGTGGTCCACCAGGGCGCGGGCCTGGCGGAACTCGTCCACCGTGGCGACCAGCGGGAACATGATCCGCAGCGGCCGGCCGCGGGCCGCGGCGATCAGCGCCCGCAGCTGCAGGCGCAGCAGGGCCGGACGGTCCAGCCCCATGCGGATCGCGCGCCACCCGAGCGCCGGGTTGTCCTCCCGCTCGGCCTCCAGGTAGGGCAGCACCTTGTCGCCGCCGAGGTCGAGGGTGCGGAAGGTCACCGGCAGCCCGGCGGCGGCGTCCATCACCCGGGCGTAGAGGGCGGCCTGGGCGGAGAACCGCGGCAACTCCTCGGCGACCATGAACTGGAACTCGGTGCGGAACAGGCCGATGCCCTCGGCGCCCGCCTCCCGCAGCAGCTCGAGGTCGACGTCCAGGCCGGCGTTCATGAGCAGGGTGATCTTGGCGCCGTCGCGGGTGAAGGCCGGAGTCTCGCGCAGCTTGGCGAATTCGGCCCGCCGCTGCGCCCGCACCTCCATCCGCGCGGTGATCGCCTTGCGCACGTCGGGCCGGGGCCGCAGGTAGGCCTCGCCGGTCTCGGCGTCCACGATGACCGTGTCGCCCTCGTTCACCCGGTCGCGCAGGCCGGGCAGCCGCCCGACGCAGGGGATGTCCAGCGCGCGGGCGACGATGGCCGCATGGCTGGCGGCCGAGCCTTCCTCGAGCAGCAGGCCCGTCAGCTTGGTGCGGTCGTATTCCAGGAGGTCGGCGGGGCCGAGGTTGCGGGCGATGAGGATCGCGCCGTCCGGCAGCTCGCGGGCGGCGTGGCCGTCGCCGGCCAGGTGCCGCAGCAGCCGGTCGTTGAGGTCCTCCAGATCGTGCAGCCGCTCGCGCAGGTAGGGGTCCCGCGCCTGGCCCAGGCGCGCCCGATGCTCGGAGCGGACGCGCTCGACGGCCGCTTCGGCGGTCAGGCCGTTGCGCACCGCGTCCACCAGGCTGCGGTTCCAGCCGCGGTCGTGGGCGAACATCCGGTAGGTGTCGAGCACCTCGTAGGAGGCCTCCACCAGCCCGTGCTGGCCCTCCAGCATCTGGTCGATCTGCGCCTGCAGCGCGGCGATGGCGGTGTTCAGCCGCTGTTCCTCGGCCTGGGCGTCGTCGGCCAGCAGGTGGGAGGGGGCGACCGGCGGCTCGTGCAGCACGGCCACGCCCAGCGCCAGGCCCTCGGCGAACTTCTGGCCCTTCAGCCGCTCGGGGCGGTGGGGCGCCAGCTCGACGCCCTTGAGTTCCTCTTCCTTGATGAGCTCGCCGGCGGCGACCATCTCGGCCAGGACCATGGCGATGATCTGCAGGTCCTCGACCTCGTCCTCGGTGTAGACCCGCTCGGTGCGGTTCTGGACGACCAGCACGCCGATCGCCCGGCCGCCGCGCAGCAGCGGCACCCCGAGGAAGGCGTGATAGGGGTCTTCGCCGGTTTCCGGCCGGTAGGAGAAAGCCGGATGGCTGGGCGCGTCGGCCAGGTTCAGCGGCCGCCCCTGGCGCATGATCTCGCCGATCAGGCCCTCGCCCTGCTTCAGCCGGGTGACGTGGACGGCCTTGGACTCCAGGCCCTCGGTGGCGAACAGCTCCATCTCGCCGCCCGGGCGCCGCAGGTAGAGCGAGCACACCTCGGCGACCATGGAGCGGGCGATGATCCGCACCACCATATCCAGGCGCGCCTGGGCCGGGCCGCCGCTGGCGAGGGCTTCCCGGATCTGGCGCAGCAGGCTGCGCTGGCCTCGGATGGCGATGCCTTGGATGGGCACTTTGGCCGTTTCCTCCTGTCCCTTCCGCTTCTTAGCAGACACCGGCGACGGATCGGAGACACCTTTCCGGCGCGTGCGTCAGCGCGTCGCCCTCCTCAGACTATCTATCAGCAGGACCCCGAAAGCTGCTCGCATTTTGCGCAAGCGGCGCCAGAAAAACTCGCCCGCCGCTTGCGCCGTTTGCGCCGTCAGAGCCGGGCCGCCCGCAACCGGAGCGCGTTGCCGACGACGCTGACGCTGGACAGCGCCATGGCCCCGGCGGCGATGGCCGGCGACAGCAGCCAGCCGAACACCGGGTAGAGCAGGCCCGCCGCGATCGGCACCCCGGCGGCGTTGTAGACGAAGGCGAAGAACAGGTTCTGGCGGATGTTGCGCATCACCGCCCGCGACAGCCGCCGCGCCTTCACCAGCCCCTGCAGGTCGCCCTTCAGCAGGGTGACCCCGGCGCTCTCGATGGCCACGTCCGCGCCGGCGCCCATGGCGATCCCGACGTCGGCGGCGGCCAGGGCAGGGGCGTCGTTCACGCCGTCGCCGGCCATCGCCACCTTGCGGCCTTCGCCGCGCAGCTTGTCGACCACCGCGGCCTTGTCCTGCGGCAGCACCTCGGCCTCGACCTCGTCGATGCCCAGCCGCCGTGCGACCGCCAGGGCGGTGGTGCGGTTGTCGCCGGTCATCATCACCAGGCGCAGGCCGTCGGCCTTCAGGGCCGAAACCGCGGCCGGGGTGGTCGCCTTGATCGGGTCGGCGATGGCGACCACCGCCGCCGCCTCGCCGTCCACGGCCACGAAGATCGCCGTGGCGCCTTCGCCGCGCAGGTTCTCGGCCTCCGCCTCGAGCGCGCGGACGTCTACGCCCTGCTCCTGAAGGAACCGGCCCGAGCCGATCGTCAGCCGGCGCCCGTCGACCATGCCGACGACGCCCTTGCCGACCGGCGAGTCGACGTCGGCGGGGTGGGCGAGGGCCAGGCCCCGCTCGTTCGCGGCGCGGACGATGGCGTCGGCGAGGGGGTGCTCGCTGGCCCGCTCCAGGCTGGCGGCCAGGCGCAGGACCTCGGCCTCGTCGAAGCCGGCGGCCGGGCGGATGGCGGTCACCGCCGGGCGGCCCTCGGTCAGGGTGCCGGTCTTGTCGATCACCAGGGTGTCGATCTGCTCGAAGCGCTCCAGCGCCTCGGCGTTCTTGATCAGCACGCCGGCGCGGGCGCCGCGCCCGACGCCGACCATGATCGAGATCGGCGTCGCCAGGCCCAGGGCGCACGGACAGGCGATGATCAGCACCGAGACGGCCGCCACCAGGCCGAAGCTGAACCTGGGCTCCGGCCCGAACAGGCTCCAGACGACGAAGGCCACGGCCGCGACGGCGATCACCGCCGGCACGAACCAGCCGGAGACCAGGTCGGCCAGCCGCTGGATCGGCGCGCGGCTGCGCTGGGCCTGGGCGACCATCTGGACGATCTGCGAGAGCAGGGTGTCGGCGCCGACCTTCTCGGCCCGCATGACGAAGCCGCCGGTCTTGTTGATCGAGCCGCCGACGACCTTGTCGCCGGCTTCCTTGGTGACCGGCATGGATTCGCCGGTGACCATGGACTCGTCGATGGCCACACGGCCCTCGACCAGCTCGCCGTCCACCGGGACCTTTTCGCCGGGACGCACGCGCAGCCGGTCGCCGACGGCGATCTGGTCCAGGGTGACCTCCTCGTCGGAGCCGTCGTCCCGCACCCGCCGGGCGGTCTTGGGGGCGAGGTCGAGGAGGGCGCGGATGGCGCCCGAGGTCTGCTCGCGGGCCCGCAGCTCCAAGAGCTGTCCCAGCAGCACCAGGACGGTGATCACCGCCGCCGCCTCGAAGTAGATCGGGACCGAGCCGTCGGCCCGGCGGAAGGCGTCCGGGAACAGGCCCGGCGCGACCGTTGCGATCAGGCTGTAGACGTAGGCCACCCCGACGCCCATGGCGATCAGGGTGAACATGTTGAGGTTGCGGCTGACGAGCGAGCGGGCGCCCCGCTCGAAGAACGGCCAGCCGGACCACAGCACCACCGGCGTGGCGAGCAGGAGCTGCAGCCAGTTGGAGGTCTGGGCGCCCAGCCGCATGGTCAGGCCCGTGAGGTGGCCGCCCATCTCCAGGGCGAACACCGGCAGGGCGAACAGCAGGCCGATCCAGAACCGGCGGCCGAAATCCTTCAGCTCCGGATTGGGCTCGGCGTCGGCGGTGAAGAGCTCGGGCTCCAGGGCCATGCCGCAGATCGGGCAGCTGCCCGGCCCCACCTGCCGCACCTCCGGGTGCATCGGGCAGGTGTAGATGGTCCCCGCCGGCGCCTCGGGCGCCTTGCGGCCGTCCTTGTTCAGGTAGGTTTCGGGATCGGCCTCGAACTTCGTCTTGCAGCCGGCCGAGCAGAAGTGGAAGGCGCGGCCCCCGTGCTTGGCGTGGTGGGGCGTCTTGGTCGGATCGACGGTCATGCCGCAGACCGGATCCTCCACCTGCAGGTACTTGTCGGGATCGCCCTCGAACTTCGTCTTGCAGCCGGCCGAGCAGAAGTGGAACGCCCGCCCGTCGTGCTCGGCGTGGTGCGCCGTCCTGGCGGGATCGACGGTCATGCCGCAGACCGGGTCCAGCACCTTGCCCGCGTCCGCGTGATCGTGATGGCAGGCTTCGCCATGCGCGTGATGGTGGTCGTGGGGCTTGGTCGGCATCGCCGCCTCCAGGATCGGGAAGATACCCCCTCGGGGCATCGGCAGGTCCAGCAGATATACCCCCGCGGGGCATATTGCAATTACCCCCTGAGGGTATATGTTCCTGGCCAGGAGGCGCGCCGATGAACCGCGAGAACAAGCCCAAGCTGCTCAACCGCCTGAACCGTATCGAAGGCCAGGTGCGGGGCGTCGCCCGGATGGTGGAGGAGGACCGCTACTGCATCGACGTGCTGACGCAGATCCAGGCGGTGCGCGCGGCCCTGGCCAAGGTCGAGACCGAGCTGCTCCGCGACCACCTCAACCACTGCATCGTGGGGGCGATGGTCAGCGGCGACGAGGCCGAACAGCGCAAGAAGGCCGAGGAGCTGATCCAGGTCCTCGAGCGCGCCCGCTGAGGTAAGAGTAAGAGGACACATCCATGCGCCCCGGCGCACATCCCATCGACCGCCGCCAGCTGCTGCGCGGCGCAACCGCCCTTGGCGGCGCGGCCGCCCTGAGCGCCGTCGCGCCCGGCTGGGCCCGCGGCCAGACCGGGCCGCAGGCGCTCTCCGGCGACGAAATCGCGCTGACCATCGGCCATGCGCCGCTGCGCATCGACGGCCGCCCCGCCCACGCCATCGCCATCAACGGCCAGGTGCCGGGCCCGCTGATCCGGCTGAAGGAGGGCCAGCGCGCCCGCATCGCCGTGACCAACCGGCTGGACGAGGACACCTCGATCCACTGGCACGGCCTTCTGGTGCCCTTCCAGATGGACGGGGTGCCGGGCGTCAGCTTTCCGGGAATCCGGCCGGGCGAGACCTTCGTTTACGACTTCCCGGTCCGGCACGCGGGCACCTACTGGTACCATAGCCACTCGGGGCTGCAGGAGCTGATGGGCCACTACGCCCCGCTGGTCATCGATCCCGCCGGCGCCGAGCCCCACCCCTACGACCGCGAGCACGTGATCGTGCTCTCCGAGCACAGCTTCATGCACCCGCATGAGATCCTGCGGCGGCTGAAGATGCAGCCCGGCTACTTCAACCGCCAGAAGCAGACCATCGCCGGCCTGCTCGCCGGCGAGGACCAGAAGCTGTCCGACCGCATCGCCTGGGCCGGCATGCGGATGGACCCCACCGACATCCTCGACGTCAGCGGCTCGACCTACACCTACCTGGTCAACGGCGCCTCGCCGCGGGCGAACTGGACCGGCCTCTTCAGTCCGGGCGAGCGGGTGCGGCTGCGGATCATCAACGCCGCGGCCATGACCATCTTCAACGTCCGCATCCCGGGCCTGCCGATGACCGTCGTCCAGGCCGACGGCCAGGACGTCGTCCCGATCGAGGTGGACGAGCTGCAGATTTCCAACGCCGAGACCTACGACGTCATCGTCCAGCCGCGCGAGGACGTCGCCTACGCCTTCGTCGCCGAGGCGGCGGACCGCTCGGGCATGGCGCTGGGAACGCTCGCGCCGCGCGCCGGGATGGCCGCGGCGGCGCCGCCGCTGCGTAAGCGGCCGGTGCTGGGCATGAAGGACATGGGCATGGGCGACCACGGGGCCGGGCACGGCGCCCACGCCGGCCACAGCATGTCGATGCTCGACCCGGCCAACGCGCCGCAGGTGAAGACCGGCCCCGGCGTGCAGATGATCTCGCCGATGCCGGTGGACCGCACCGCGGACCGCGGCACGGGCCTGGAGGACGTCCCCCACCGGGTGCTGGTCTACACCGACCTCGTGGCGCTGACGCCGAACCCCGACGCGCGGCCGCCCTCACGCACCCTCCAGATCCACCTGACCGGCAACATGGAGCGGTTCATGTGGGGCTTCGACGGCAAGAAGTTCTCCGAGCTCGTCGACCCGATCCCCTTCCACCTGGGCGAGCGGGTGCGGGTGACCCTGGTGAACGACACCATGATGAACCACCCGATCCACCTGCACGGCCACTTCGTGGAGCTGGTCAACGGCCACGGCGAGCGCCAGCCGCGCAAGCACACGGTCAACGTCAAGCCGGGCGGCAAGCTCAGCTTCGACCTGACCGCCAGCGAGCCCGGCGACTGGGCCTTCCATTGCCACATGCTGCTGCACATGCACGCCGGCATGTTCAACGTCGTCACCGTGCGGCCGCTGGCGGAGGGCGCGGCATGAGGCGCCTGGCCCTGATCGCGCTGGCGCCCCTGGCGCTGGCCACGCCCGCCTTGGCCCAGCAAGCGGACCCGCACGCCGGCCACCACGGCCACGGGGCGCCGGCCGACCCGCACGCGGGTCATGTCATGCCGACGCCTCCCGCCGACCCGCATGCCGGGCGCGCCATGCCGGCGGCGCCTGCCGATCCGCACGCGGGTCACGCCATGCCGCAAGCCCCGGCCGACCCGCACGCCGGCCACCACGGTCACGCGACGCCCGCTGATCCGCACGCCGGCCACGACATGCCGCCGCCGTCCGCGCCCGCGCCGCCGCCCCCGGGCGACCACGCCGCCGACACCGTCTGGTCGCCTCAGGAGATGGCCGCCGCGCGGGCGCAGCTGCGGGCCGAGCACGGCGACATCCGCTGGCCCCAGGTGGTCGTGGAGACGCTCGAGGCGCGGCCCTCGTCCGACGGCGACGGCTACGCCTGGGACGGCGAGGTCTCGTACGGCGGCGACATCAACCGCTTCGTGCTGGCCTCGGAAGGGGAGGGGCGCTCGGGCGAGCGGCCCGAGCACTTCGAGGTGCAGGCGCTGTGGCGGCGGGCGGTGAGCCCCTACTTCAACCTGCGCGCCGGCGTGCGCCAGGACTTCGAGCCGCGGCCGCGCCGCACCTACGCCACCCTCGGCGTCGAGGGCGTCTCGCCCTACTGGGTGGAGCTCTCGGCCGCCGCCTTCCTGTCGGACGCGGGCAAGCTCTCGGCGCGGCTGGAGGCGTCCACCGACTTCCGGCTGACCCAGCGGCTGGTCCTGCAGCCCAGCGCCGAGGTGAACCTGGCGGCCCAGGACGATGAGGCGATCGGCGTCGGATCCGGCCTCTCGGACCTCGAGCTCGGCCTTCGCCTGCGCTACCACCTGACGCCGGCCTTCGCCCCCTACGTCGGCGTCGTCCACGAACGGGCCGTCGGCGGCACGGCCGACCACGCCCGCGCCCACGGCGAGGACGTGCGCGACACCCGGGCCGTGATCGGCCTGCAGGCGATGTTCTGAGTCTTAGACCTCTCCCCCCGCGCAGCGGGGGGAGAGGGTAGGGTGAGGGGGGACTCTGCGCCAAGACGGATGTCCGCCCCTTCGCGACGGGCGCGGCTTCGCCGCGCGCCCCTCACCCAACCCTCTCCCCGCGAGCGGGGAGAGGTCATCAATCCGCCGGCGGCGCCACGCGCAGCCAGGCCACGTCGTCCAGCACGTAGCGCTCGCCCGCGGCCCGCAGCTTGCTGGCCGGGATGCGGACGCGCCGGTCGCCGGTGCGGACGACGGCGTAGGCCTCCGTCGGGCCGTCGCGGTCGATGACCTGGGTGATCACGCCGATCCGCGCGCCGGCCGGATCCTGAACGAGGGCGTCCTGGCGCAGCGTCGGATACTGCAGGGCGTTGTGGGCCGCGTCGGCCGGCGTGCCGGTGGCGGTGACGCCCGCCCTCGCCTGGCCGGCCTGGCTCGCGCCCGCGCCGGCGTTCATCGGCTGGCTGTCGTCGAACTTCGGCGCGGAGGGGACGTCCTGCGCAGCCGCCGGGGCGGCCAGCAGCAGGGCCGCGGCGGCCGCGCCCAGACCTGCGTGCAGTCTCATCTTCGGTCTCCCGTTGCGGTTCCGCGTTAGAACCCCTGCGGGAGAACGGTGTTCCGCTAAATCAGAGCTGGTCCAGGCCGTAGGCGGCGTGCAGGGCGCGAACGGCCAGCTCGGTGTAGGCGGCGTCGATCAGCACGCTGATCTTGATCTCGCTGGTGGAGATCACCTGGATGTTGACGCCCTTTTCGGCCAGCGCCCCGAACATGGTCTTGGCGACGCCCGCGTGGCTGCGCATGCCGACCCCGATCACCGAGACCTTGGCGACCTCCTCGTCGACATGCACGTCGTCGAAGCCGATCTCCTGCTGGGCGGCGCGGACGATCTCCACGGCCCTCGCTGCGTCCCGCTTGCCGACGGTGAACTCCATGTTGGCCGTGTCCGCGGTGCGGGCATGGCTCTGGACGATCATGTCGACGTTGACGTTGGCGTCGGCCAGCCGGCCGAAGATCTCCTTGGACACGCCCGGATGGTCCGGCAGGCCGAAGAGGCTGATCTTGGCCTCGTCGCGGCTGTAGGCGACCCCGCTCACGATGCGCTTTTCCACGATCTCCTCCTCGTCGCACACGATGGTGCCTGCGCCTGTCGCTTCGCCCGGCTCCACGAAGCTCGAAAGCACGCGCACCGGCACCTTGTAGGCCATGGCGAGCTCGACCGAGCGGGTCTGCAGCACCTTGGCGCCCAGCGAGGCCATTTCCAGCATCTCCTCGTAGGAGATCTTGGCCAGCCGACGCGCCTTGGCCTCGATGCGCGGGTCGGTGGTGTAGACGCCGTCGACGTCCGTATAGATGTCGCAGGCCGCCTCGAGCGCGGCGGCGATCGCCACCGCGCTGGTGTCCGAGCCGCCGCGGCCCAGGGTGGCGATGCGGCCCTGGCGGTCGACGCCCTGGAAGCCGGCGATTACCGCCACCTCGCCGCCGTCCAGCGCCGCAGCCAGCTTCTCCGGCGGGATCTCGTCGATCCGCGCCTTGCCGTGCGCCTCGTCGGTGATGATCGGGATCTGCCAGCCCAGCCAGGAGCGGGCGCGCAGGCCCATGTTGCGCAGGGTCATGGACAGCAGCCCGGCGGTCACCTGCTCGCCGGAGGCCACCACCACGTCGTATTCGTCGTCGCTCTCGGGGATGCCCTGCGCGGCCGCGCCGGCGCCATCGGTCCAGGCGACCAGCTCATTGGTCTTGCCGGCCATGGCCGAGACCACCACCGCCACCTGTTTGCCGGACTCCACCTCGGCGGCCACCAGCCGCGCCACCCGGCGGATACGCTCCAGGTCGGCCACCGAGGTGCCGCCGAATTTCATGACCAGCCGCGACACGCCGCCTTGGCCCCCCGTCCTTGCGAAGTGCGCGCCTTCTAGCGACGCCGCTCTGCCGGGGCAATGGTCAGGCGTCGGCTACGTGGGACTTGTCGGCGTCTGGCGCAGCAGGCCGTTCAACAACGCCTTGAACGCCGGGATCGCCTTCTGCGACGCCGCCTCAGGGTCGGGGGCGTTGGCGATCCAGAGCGCAGCGTCCGTCGAGGCTCCGGAGATCAGCCGAGCGGCGGCGCCGGCGTCGATGTCGTCCCTGACGACGCCGTCCGCCTGCAGTTCCTCCAGGTGCTTGCGGATAGCGGCTATGCAGCCAGCCGCGCTCGGCCACCCCGACGGATCGCCCAGCACAGCCGGGCCGTCACGCAGCAGGATCCGCTGGATTTCGGGGTCCAGAGCCATCTCCACATAACCGACGTTCTCCTGGACCAGCGCCTCCCATCGGGTTGGCGCCGAGGCGGAGATCGCCGCCAGCCGCTCGGCCATCTCGGCGTCGAGCTGCACAACCACCGCCTCCAGAAGCCCCTTCTTGTCGCCGAAGTGGTGGTAGAGCGCCCCTCGCGTCAGGCCCGCCTCGGCCGTGAAGTCGTCCATCGACGCCTCCGCATAGCCAAGCTCGCCGAAGGCCTTGCGGGCCGCTGCGATCAACTTGGCGCGGGTCTCGGCGATCATTTCGGAGCGCGGCTTGCGCGACATCTCCTGCTCCCAATCACAGTACGGCCCATTGACATACGTCGCGTATGTGACCAACTCAGACACATACGAGGCGTATGTAATCCAGCGCGGCGATCGCCGCCAGGAGGTCGGAGCATGTTGAAGGCCTACAGCGAGATCTTTCGACCCGCCGGCACGAAGGGCTTTGCCGCCGCAGGCTTCCTCGCCCGCCTGCCGATTGCGATGGCGCCGATCGGCATTGTGACCATGCTGTCCTTGAGCCACGGCGGCTACTGGCTGGCGGGCGCCGTCGCCGCCGCATTCACTTTCACCAACGCCGTCGCCGCACCGCAGATCTCGCGTCTCGTCGACCGGTTCGGCCAGAGCCGCGTGCTGACGCCGACAGCGGCGATCTCGGTCGCCGCCTTCGGCTTCCTCATGCTGTCTGCTCGATTCGACTGGCCGATCTGGACCCTGTTCGCCTCAGCCCTGCTCGCCGCCGCGATGCCCAGCATGCCGGCCATGGTCCGCGCCCGCTGGACCGAGGTGTTCCGCGGCCGGCCGGAGCTGAACACAGCCTTCGCCTTCGAGTCGGTCGCTGACGAGTTGGTCTACATCGCCGGAGCGTCCCTCTCGGTGGCGCTGAGTGTGACGCTGTTCCCCGAGGCCGGGGTCCTGGCCTCCACCCTCTTCCTTAGCGTCGGAATGGCGGCCTTCGTGCTTCAGCGTCGCACAGAGCCCCGGATTCGCGTGCTCGAGACGGGTGGGGGCAGGTCGGCCATCCGGCTGCGGCCCGTCCAGATCGTCACCGCCGCGCTGGTCTTCGTCGGCGCCCTCTTCGCAACGGCCGAGGTCAGCACGGTGGCGCTGACGGCGGAGCTCGGACAACCAAGCGCGGCGAGCCTGGTGATCGGCGTCTATGCGATGGGCTCGTTCATCGTCGGCCTGATTTTCGGCGCGCTGAACCTGAAGGCGCCGTTCGAGCGCCAATTGCTGGCGGCGCTCGGCGTGGTCCTGCTCACCACCTTGCCCCTGCTGCTGGTCGACAGCGTGCCGGCGCTGGCGGCCGCCATCTTTCTCAGCGGCGTGGCGATCTCGCCGACCTTCATCACGGCCTTCGGCCTGGTCGAGCGGCGCGTGCCGCCCGAGATCCTGACGGAAGGCATCACCTGGGTGATGACCGGCATCGGCATGGGGATGGCTCTAGGCGCGTTCGTGGCGGGCTGGGTGGTCGACGCTTTCGGTGCGCGGAACGGCTTTTGGGTGTCCGTCGGGGCCGCGGGCGCGGCCGTGACCATCATGGCGTGGGGGCAGCGGACGCTGGGAGAACCCCAGGTCGACGCGCTGGGCGCTCAGCCCCTCAGCTGCCGGTAGACCTCGGCCAGGGGCGCCGTGGTGATCGCGGCCATCACGGCGCTCAGGACCGAGCCCAGGACCACGAAGAGGGGCAGAAACGGTCCGACGGTGCGGAGCAGCAGGAGGGGATCGCCGGCCATCAGCGCCTGCCAGTTCGGCCCGATCACCGCCAGCATCAACCCGGCGCAAATGACGAAGCCGACGAGCTGGACGCCGAGCGCGATCAGCACCGCCAGCAGGAAGACGAGGAACAGCCGTCCGGCGTGGCCGCGGGTGGCGGTCCAGGACTCGAACAGCCGGAAGTTCCGGTCGGCGAAGCTCATCGGATAGGCCAGGCACAGCCGGAGCATCAGCCAGACCACCGCGCCCATGAACAGCAGTAGGGTCGGGCCGCCGATCAGCACCATGCCCCAGGGCCCGAGCGCGTCCCGGAAAAGGTAGCCGAGGAACACGGCCAGCCCCACCACCGGGAACAGCAACATCATCGCGACGATCGAGATCCCGAACGACAGGACGAGGTAGACTAGCCCCAGCCACAGCTCCTGACCGGAGAGCCGCAGGTAGGCCCAGCGCCGCTCCTCCGGCTGCAGTACGGCGCGGAAGACGGCGGCCATCAGCACCGTCTGCAAGACGATCGCGCCCAGCCACACCAGCGGCTGCAGCGCCATCATCTGCGCGTTCAGGCCCATCAGGACGGCCGGATCCGGCTCGGCGTCCCGCGCCAGCGTGGTGAAGAACTGGCCGAAGATCGCGCCGAACAGGGCCATCGTGATCGCGGCCGCCGCCAGGTAGAGCCCCGCCCAGCCCAGCACCGCCTTCGGCTCGCGGCGGATCAGCCGCAGGCCCGCCCCCGCCGCCCGGCCGACCGAAATCTCCGCCATCGCCGCCTCCCCCAAGGCCCAGGTCCGCTCAGATGCTACCTCAGGTCGGCATGGGCGTCATATGCGGGTCCGCACGCCTTCGCGCCGGCCCGGTTCTCCACTATGCAGGAGCCATGACGAGCACAGCCTCCTCGAGCATCGACCCGGCCGACGTCGAGCGCTTCTCGCGCATCGCCGCCGAGTGGTGGGACCCAAACGGCAAGTTCGCGCCGCTGCACTGGTTCAACCCCGTCCGCCTGGCCTTCATCCGCGAGCAGGCGCTGGAGCGGTTCGGCCGCGATCCGGCCGCGCGCCGCCCGTTCGAGGGGTTGAAGCTGCTCGACATCGGCTGCGGCGGCGGTCTGCTCTCCGAGCCCATGTGCCGCCTGGGCTTCGAGGTCCTCGGCGTCGACGCCTCCGAGCGCAACGTGGCGACGGCCTCGGCCCACGCGGCCGAGCAGGGCCTGCCGGTGACCTACCGCGTCGCCACCGCCGAGCAGCTGCTGGCCGAGGGCGCCGGGCCCTTCGACGTGATCCTCAACATGGAGGTCATCGAGCACGTGGTGGACCCGGGCGAATACCTGCGCACCTGCGCGGCCCTGCTGGCCCCCGGCGGCCTGATGATCGTCGCCACCCTCAACCGCACGCTGAAGGCCCTGGC
Organism: Phenylobacterium terrae; assembly: GCF_042681205.1. NCBI lineage: Bacteria > Pseudomonadati > Pseudomonadota > Alphaproteobacteria > Caulobacterales > Caulobacteraceae > Phenylobacterium > Phenylobacterium terrae. Next base: position 573,624 of record NZ_JBHUEY010000001.1, on the reverse strand, counting down.
GCTGGCCAAGGTCGGCGCCGAGTACGTGCTGCGCTGGCTCCCGGCCGGCACCCACGACTGGCGCAAGTTCCTGCGGCCGGAGGAGGTGCGCGGCTTCCTCGACGGCGCGCCGGTGGAGGTGGCGGGCCCGTTCGGCGTCGCCTTCAACCCGCTCAGCGGCCGCTGGTCGCGGTCCAATGACACGGACGTGAACTATATGATGACGGTGACACGGCCCGCGGCTTAAGGAGCGGCCTGTCCGATAGGAGTCTGCATGCCGTCGATCCGCGTGCTCGGCCACGCCTTCCGCGCGTGGCGACGCAACCTGCGCTGGGCCAAGCACGAGCCCGAGACGCCCTACATCGCCGACCTGTTGTCGGGCGCGCCGGTGTGCCTGCACGTGGGCGCCAGCGACGGCCGCCACTCCTACGTCATGACCAAGGTCGCCCCCCGGGCCCGCATCCACGCCTTCGAGCCCTCGGCCTTCACCTTCGAGGTGCTGAAGACCTGCCTCGTCTGGCACGGCATCGCCGACCGGGTGACGCCGGTGCACGCCGCCGTCTCCGACCGCCCCGGCGAGCTGCTGCTGGTGACGCCCAAGAAGACCTCCGGCCGGATGGGCCGGGCCTACGCCTTCGTCGCCGAGGAGCGGCCGGCCGGCGCCGTGCGCCCGGACCTGCAGGACGTGGGCTCGGAGATCCAGCCCACCCCCGTCGTCACCCTCGACGACTACTGCGCCGCCCACGACCTCAACAAGGTCGACTTCATCCGCATGGACATCGAAGGCGCCGAGCTGCGCGCCCTGAAGGGCGCCGAGGGCGTCATCGAGCGCGACCTGCCCCACGTCCTCGTCGAGATCCACCCGGCCATGCTCGAAGGCCGCTTCGACGCCTGCGCCGAGGACGTCGTCGACGTCTTCCGCTCGCGCGGCTACCGCATGTTCGCCCTCAACGGCGACCGGCTGGAGGAGCGCACGACGGTGGTGCCGGACCTGCCGTGGAAGGACTACTTCTTCATCCACCCGTCCCGCGCCGCGCGGCTGCCGGACGGGGTGTTCAAGGCGCGGATGGCGGCCTAGTCGTCCGTCACGCCACGGCGACCCAGCCGCGGAAGGACAACCCGGCGTAGAAGAGGGCGATCCCGGAGAAGCCGGCTTCCCGGAGGAGCTCCTCTTCCTCCGGGTCGGAGAGGACCTGCAGGCGCTCGGCCATCAGCGCGCCCGACGCGGCCGAACGGGCGGCGTCGGCGCCTGAGCGATCGGCGAAGGCGGCCGACAGCGACAGCCAGCGCGCCGCCTCGCCGCGAGCCGGAAGCCCGTGGTGGGCCACCACCAGGGGCGCTCCAGGTCGGGTGCGTCGCCTCAGCTGCTTCAGCACATGCAGCCGCTCGTCCCTGGAGAGGAAGTGCAGCACCAGCAGGCAGACGGCGCCGTCGAAGGGCCCGGCGGGCGCATCGTCCACGTAGCCAAGCTGCAGCCGCACCCGAGACTCGTGGGGCGGGAGGATTCGCCTCGCCAGTTCCAGCATCTCGGCGGACGGATCGACGCCGACGAAGCGCCACGACGGCTGGGCCTCTGAGAACGCCTTCAGTTCAAGGCCGCCGCCCGCGCCCAGGACCAGGATCTCCGCCCCGGCCGGGGCGCGTTCGGCCAGCAGCAGCATCGCCATCCGATGGAGGTCGGCGAGGCCCGGCACCTTGCGCGGGGTGTCTTCGGCGTACGCGGAGACCAGCTTCGGGTCGCTGAACGGCTGGGCGGTCGGGTCCGAAGAGCGGCCCATTATCGAGATCCCGCCTGCGCCATCACCAGGGACCGGTGGGCCGACACGCCCGCGAGCACGCCCGCCGCCGACGCGAGGGTCGCATTGTGCATGGCCTGCGCCGCATCGCCGGCGGCGAACACCCCGGGGACGCTCGTCTGTTTGGCGCCGTCGACCTCGATGAAGGGCCCGGTCGGGCCGGCCTCGAAGGCGCAGCCGAGCTGTTCGGCCAGCGGGCTGGCCACCCGGGTCCGCGGCGCCGTGAAGACGGCGTCGGCCGCGATCGCACGTCCGTCCGCGAGCCGCAGGGCCTCCGTCCGGGGCGCATCGCCCAGCAGCTCGACCACCGGGGTGCGCTCGATCGCAACGCCACGGGCCGACAGCTGGGCGGCTTCGGCCTCCGTCGGTTCGAACTCGCCCTGGGTGAAGAAGGTGGTGGGGCCCCAGTCGGGGAGCAGCATCGCCTGGTGCGCCGCCATCGGGTGGTTGGCGATGACCGCGAGGCGCCGCCCGCGCACCTCGTAACCGTGGCAATAAGGGCAGTGCAGCACGCTGACGCCCCAGCGCAGCGGCATCGAAGGCAGCGGCAGGTCGTCGATCAGCCCGGTCGCCAGCACCAGCCGCCGCCCCTCGGCGACGCCGGCCTCGCCCAGGTCCACCGCGAACGCCTCGCCGGCTGCACGCGCCGCCACAGCCTGGCCGTCGACGAAATCCACCGTCGGGTAGGCCGAGAGCTGCCGCAGCCCCTCCCGCACGATGGCGGCGGGCGCCGCCCCGTCCTGGCCCAGGAAGCCGTGAGAAGCTTCGGCGAACCGGTTGCGCGGGCGGCCGGCGTCCACCAGCAGCACCCTGCGCTGCGCCCGGGCCAGCTGCATGGCGGCGGACAGCCCGGCGAAGCTGCCGCCCACGATGATCACGTCATAGAGCACGTCCGCACCTCATGTATCTGCAGGTGTTACATATGCGAGCTTGGCTGACCTTCTGCAACTTCTTTTGTTTCGTGATGTCAGGGTGTAGGAAGCGGCATGCGCACAGACAGTCGCCTCTCACGCATGCTCCACGTGCTCATCCACATGGCGCGGCACGACGGGCCGGTGACCTCCGAGGTCATCGCCCGAATGCTCAACACCAATCCGGTGGTGGTGCGCCGGACGATGGCCGGCCTGCGGGACCGGGGTTTCGTCGCCTCCGGGAAGGGCCACGGCGGCGGATGGGCGCTCTCCCGCCCGTTGGAGCGCATCACGCTCCGGGACGTCTACGACGCCCTCGGCGAGCCGACGCTGTTCGCCATCGGCGTCGCCGACGACGCGCCCGACTGCCTCGTCGAGCAGGCGGTCAACGCGGCCGTGGGCCAGGCGCTCGCCGAGGCCGAGCAGCGCCTGCTCGCCCACTTCGGCACGGTCACGATCGCCAGCCTCGCCGCCGACTTCGATCGCCGCTGCCGCGAACGCTCAGCCGCGGCCCCGGACGGCTGACGCGCCTGGAGGGGCGGCGGCTTGGCGGAAGCGCCAGGCGATGACGCGGCCCGCCCTAGGCCTTCTCGAGGCCCTCCGCCGCGGTCAGGGTGCGGTCGGGGAAGGCATCGCAGATGAAGTCGATGAAGGCGGCGATCTTCAGGCTCGCGAGCCGCCGCGAATGATGCAGCGCCCACAGCTCCACGGTCCGATCCGGCGCCTGTCCCCAGCTCTGGAGCCGGCCGGAGGCCAGGTCGCCGTGCACGAGCGAGAGCGGCAGCTGGGCCACGCCCGCGCCGGCGAGGACGGCGTCGCGCACCATCAGCAGCGAGGAGAGGCGCAGGCGCGGCTCGGCCTCGACCAGCAGCTCACCCTCCGGGCCGACGCAGCGCCACACGGCGGCGGGCGCCGTTGCGGTGTTCACGACCGCCGGAACGCGATGCGGCTCGGCGTCGTCGGCGGGCGGACGCCGCCAGCCCGCCGGCGCGACCACCAGCAGCTCGTCGCGGGCGAAGAGGCGGCCCACCAGGTCCGCGGCCGGGTCCGGATTGACGCGGATCGCCACGTCGTAGCCTTCCTCCACCAGGTCGACGGGCCGGTCCTCGGCGGCGATCTCGAGCCGCACCTCGGGATGTCGTGCGGTGAAGTCCGCCGCGAGCCTGCCGAGGAACAGGTTGGAGAGCAGCACCGGCGCGCTGACGCGCAGCGGGCCGCGCGGGCGGGCGCTGCCGTCGAGCAGGAGCTGGCGCGCTTCGCCCAGGTCGTGCAGCGCCGCGCGGGTCCGCTCGTGCAGCAGCCGGCCCTCGGCCGTCGGCCGCAGGTCGCGGGCGCCGCGCTCGAACAGTCGGACGCCGAGGCTCTGCTCCAGTTCGCGGATCTGGCGCGACAGCGTCGCCTTGGGCCGGCCGAGCGCGCGGGCGGCCTTGCCGACGCCGCCGGCCTGGACGACCGCGCTGAAGGTCTCCAGCGCCCGCAGGTCCCACTGGCTCATTTTTGGAACGCTCCGTCCAGAAGCTGCCAACTCATCGGCAATTCTGAAACGAACTAGATCAGCTCCGCAAGCCGCAGACCCCGATGGGCCCGGCTCACAAGGAGACGATCATGACGAGCATCTGGGATCCCATCCGCATCGGCCGCATGGCGCTGGCGCATCGCTTCGCCATGGCGCCGATGACCCGCAGCCGCGCCCAGGCCGATGGCGCGCCGGGCCCGCTGGCGGCCGAATACTACGCCCAGCGCGCAGGCTTTGGGCTGATCATCACCGAGGGCGTCCAGCCGTCGGACGACGGCCAGGGCTATCTGAACACGCCGGGCATCTACACCGAGGCGCACGTCGCGGGCTGGCGGCGGGTGACCGACGCGGTCCACGCCAGGGGCGGCCATCTGTTCATGCAGCTGATGCACGCCGGGCGCATGGCCCATCCGGACAACACCCCGCATCACCGCCAGCCGGTGGCGCCCTCGGCCATCGCGCCGGGCCAGACGATGTTCACCGCCGCCGGCCTGCAGGAGATCCCCGAGCCGCGCGCCCTCTCCACGGACGAGGTGGAAGCGACGGTGCGCGACTTCGTCCACGCCGCAAGGCAGGCGATCGCCGCCGGCGCGGACGGCGTCGAGATCCACGCCGCCAACGGCTACCTGATCCAGCAGTTCTTCGCGTCCAACGCCAACCGGCGGACGGACCGCTACGGCGGCCCGATCGAGAACCGGATGCGCTTCGCGATCGAGGTGGCGCGCGCGGTGAGCGAGGCGATCGGGCCCGAGCGGACCGGCCTCCGCATCTCGCCGGGATCGACGCTGGGCGGGATCGACGAGGGGCCGGAAGGGCCGGCGCTCTACCGGCGCCTGGTCCCGGCCCTGGCCGAGCTGGACCTGGCCTATCTCCACGTCGCGCAGGGCGGGAACGAGGCGCTGCTCGGCGAGATCCGCCGCCTGTGGCCGAACGCCCTGCTGGTGGCGCGGGGCGGCCGTCCCCTCGAACGGGCGGCGGCCGATGTCGAGGCGGGGCTCGCCGACGTGGCGCCGGTCGCCCGCTGGGCGCTCGCCAACCCGGACTTCGTCGAACGCTACCGGCGCGGCGCGCCGCTGAACGAGGCCGACCCCGCCACCTTCTACGGCGGCGGGGCCCATGGCTACACCGACTATCCGACCTTTGGGCGTGCGCTCGTCGCGGCCTGAGCGGCGAGACGCCGATGGCGAGCCGCCCGGCTCAGGCGGCCCGCCATCTTCTCTTCGGTGAGGCCGCCGCGCCGCCGGTCAGTCGGCGGCGCGATGGCCCTCGGGGATGCGGAAGACCTCGCCGGCGCGGCCATAGCCGCCGTCCTTGACCTCCTCGATCAGCACCATGGTGTGCGGGCGCGCCGCCTCGGAGAAGTAGTGGGCGAACATGTCCGTCACGCGCTGGACGATCTCTTCCTTCTGCGCGCCGCTGAGCGCCGCCTCGGGGACCTTGATGTTGGCGAACGGCATGTGTCAGGCCTCCTGGAGGGACGAAGGCTGATGGGCCGCGCCGATGGCGTCGAGCTCGGCGACGGCGTCGGCCGGCAGGACGAGCGAGGCCGCCGCGATGTTCTCGCGCAGATGGGCGATCGACGAGGTCCCGGGGATCAGCAGGATGTTGGCCGACCGCTGCAGCAGCCAGGCGAGCGCCACCTGCATGGGCGTGGCCTGAAGCCGGCGCGCCACGTCCGAGAGCGTCGTCGACTGCAGGGGGCTGAAGCCGCCCAGCGGGAAGAAGGGCACGTAGGCGATCCCGTCCTCGGCCAGGGCGCCCACCAGCGCATCGTCGCCGCGGTGGGCGAGGTTGTAGTGGTTCTGCACGCAGACGATGTCGACGATGCGCCGCGCCTCCTCCACCTGGGCGCGGGTGACGTTGCTGACGCCGATGTGGCGGACCAGCCCCTGCCGCTGAAGGCCCGCCAGCGCCTCGATCGGCTCGGCGATCGAGCCTTCCGCCGGCCCGTACGGATCGAGCATCGCCCGGAAGTTCACCACCTCGAGGGCATCGAGCCCGAGGTTGCGCAGGTTGTCCTCCACGGCGCGCGCCAGGTCATCGGCGCCGAACGCCGGCAGCCATGCGCCGTCGTCCCCCCGGCGCGCGCCGATCTTGCTGACGATCGTCAGATCGGCCGGGTAGGGCGCGAGCGCCTCGCGGATGATCCGGTTGGTGTGGTGCGGGCCGTAGTAGTCGCTGGTGTCGATGTGGTCGACGCCGAGCGCGACCGCCTCGCGCAGCACGGCGATGGCCGCGTCGTGGTCCTTGGGCGGGCCGAACACCCCCGGCCCTGCGAGCTGCATCGCCCCGTAGCCGAGCCGCTTCACCGCGCGCCCGCCGAGCCTGAAGGTTCCAGCCTGGTCGATCGTCTGCATGTCAGCCTCCGTTGCTGTGCTGACGCGACAGTTAGGCGTTGTGGATTGCTGCGATAATCCGACATTATCCGCACGGGCCGTGCGGAAAATCGTACAATGCAGGCGGATCTCGGCGACCTGAACGCCTTCCTTGCGGTGGTGCGGGCCGGCGGCTTCCGCGGCGCCGCGCGCACCAGCGGCCTGAGCGCCTCGAGCCTCAGCGAAGCGATACGGCGGCTCGAGGCGCGGCTCGGCGTGCGGCTGCTCCACCGCACCACGCGCAGCGTCGCCCCGACCGAGGCGGGCGCGCGGCTGATCGAGCGCCTGGCGCCCGCCCTGGCCGAGGTCGAGGCCGCCGTCGAGGTGGTGAACGCCTTCCGCGATCGCCCGGCCGGCACCCTGCGCCTCAACGTGCCCGTCGTCGCCGTCCGGCTCGTGCTGCCGTCGATCCTGCCCGGCTTCATGGCCGCCTATCCCGACATCAAGGTCGACGTCGTCGCCGAGGAGAGCTTCGTCGACGTGCTGGCCTCCGGCTGCGACGCGGGCATCCGATACGAGGAGAAGCTGGAGCAGGACATGATCGCCGTGCCGATCGGCCCCCGCGTCCAGCGGTTCGCCACCGCCGCGGCGCCGGCCTACCTCGACCGGCGCGGCCGCCCGGAGCGCCCGCGCGACCTGCTCGGCCACGCCTGCCTGATCGGCCGCTTCGCCAGCGGGGCGATGACCAACCCGTGGGAGTTCGAGCGGGACGGCGAGGTGGTGCGCGTCGAGGTGCAGGGGCCGCTGGTGGTGTCGGTCGGGGCCGCCACCGACCTGGCGGTCGAGATGGCCGTGGCCGGGGCCGGCGTGATCCAGCTGTTCGAGGACTGGCTGCGCCCGCACCTTGCGACCGGCGCCCTCGAGCCGGTGCTGCAGGACTGGTGGCAGCCCTTCTCCGGCCCCTTCCTCTACTACTCCGGCCGCCGCCTCGTCCCTCCGCCGCTGCGGGCGTTCCTGGACTACATCAAGGGGTGACCCGGCGCCGCTACCCGCCCGGGTGCAGCCCCGGCGCCTCCTGGCCGGTGCGGGCGACATATTCGGTGTAGCCGCCGCCGTACTGATGGACGCCCTCGGGCGTCAGCTCCAGCACGCGGTTCGACAGGGCCCCCAGGAAGTGGCGGTCGTGCGAGACGAAGAGCATGGTCCCTTCGAAGTTCGCCAGGGACGCGACCAGCATCTCTTTCGTCGCCATGTCGAGGTGGTTGGTCGGCTCGTCGAGGACCAGCAGGTTCGGCGGATCGAACAGCATCTTGGCCATGACCAGGCGCGCCTTCTCGCCGCCGGACAGCACGCGGCAGGGTTTTTCGACGTCGTCGCCGGAGAAGCCGAAGCATCCCGCCAGCGTGCGCAGCGCGCCCTGGCCCGCCTGCGGGAACGAGCCCTCCAGGGACTCGAAGATCGTCTCCTCGCCGTCCAGCAGGTCCATGGCGTGCTGGGCGAAATAGCCCATCCTGACGCTGGCCCCGATGCTGACCGTGCCCTTGTCCGGCGCCGTGGCGCCGGCCACCAGCTTCAACAGCGTCGACTTGCCGGCGCCGTTGGCGCCAAGCACGCACCAGCGTTCCTTGCGGCGCACCAGGAAATCGAGGCCTTCGTAGATCGGCTGGGCGCCGTAGCCCTTGTGGACGCCCCGCAGGCTGACCACGTCGTCGCCCGACCGCGGGGGGCTCTTGAACTCGAACTGCACCGACTGCCGGCGGCGCGGCGGCTCGACACGCTCGATCTTGTCGAGCTTCTTCACCCGGCTCTGGACCTGGGCGGCGTGCGAGGCGCGCGCCTTGAACTTCTCGATGAACTTGATCTCCTTGGCCAGCATCGCCTGCTGGCGCTCGTACTGCGCCTGGCGTTGCTGTTCCCCGAGCGCGCGCTGCTGCTCGTAGAAGTCGAGGTCGCCCGAGTAGGTGATGAGCGAGCCGGCGTCGATCTCCACCACCTTGCCGATGATCCGGTTCATGAAGGCGCGGTCGTGCGAGGTCATCAGCAGGGCGCCGTCGTAGCCCTTCAGGAAGGCCTCCAGCCAGATCAGGCTTTCCAGGTCCAGGTGGTTGCTGGGCTCGTCCAGCAGCATGCCGTCGGGCCGCATCAGCAGGATCCGCGCCAGCGCCACGCGCATCTTCCAGCCGCCGGACAGGAGGCCGACGTCGCCGTCCATCCGCTCCTGGCTGAAACTCAGGCCCGCCAGCACCTCGCGCGCCCGCGCTTCCAGCGCATAGCCGTCCAGCTCCTCGAAGCGCTCCTGCACCTCCCCATAGCGTTCGATGATGGCGTCCAGCTTGTCGGCCTGGTCCGGATCGACCATCGCCGCCTCGAGCTGCGCCATCTCGGCGGCGAGCGCGCTGACGGGCCCCACGCCGTCCATCACCGCCGCGACCGCGCTCTGGCCCGACATCTCGCCGACGTCCTGGCTGAAATAGCCGATGGTCATTCCGGCATCGATGGCGACCAGGCCATCGTCAGGCTGCTCCTGACCGGTGATCATGCGGAACAGCGTCGTCTTGCCGGCGCCGTTCGGGCCGACCAGCCCGACCTTCTCGCCCTTCTGGACGCCCATCGACGCCTCGATGAACAGGATCTGGTGGCCGTTCTGCTTGGAGACGTTGTCGAGGCGGATCATCGGGCGGTCTGCTAGCCGGTGGGCGGGCGGAACGCCAGCGTCGGGGCCTGGGCGTGTTGTCCCAGGCAGGCGGGGCCTTGCGTGCGCTCAGGCGCTCATTCCGGCACTCTCGGGTGCTCGCGGTACCAGAGCAGCTGTTCGCTCGTGGCCAGGAGCTTGCCGTCGCGCCGCCAGTAGCTGGAGCGCTCGTCCGTCGCGCCGCCGCCGCCCACGCGGCCCTCGTACTCGACGAGCAGATAGTCCTCACCCGCGGCGGCCACCTCTTCGGCGGCAGCGTGCAGATAGATGGTCAGCGTCACGGTCGTGGTCATGACCGTATGGCCGAGGGCGTAGAAGGCGCGGGGCGGCGAACTGTCGGTGAGCATCCCGAGCAGCGCCTTGTTCCATGGGCCGAGCTTTGGCCTGACCCAGGCCGTCGACCGCGAACTGGCCGCGGGCTCGATCGGAAAGGTTTCGGAGGTTCGGCGCTCGAACGCCCGGCTGCCGAAGTGCTGGGTCCCGCCGGGCCGCGCCTGCGGCGGCAGGCTCTCCGGGTCGGGCGCCTCCGGCATCTGCGCGAACGCAAAGGCCGGCGTGGCGGGTCGCCTGGCCATCGTCACGATGGCGTGGACGCTGACCTCCGCCGCGCCTGCCGACCGCAGCTCGACCTCCCAGACCCCGACGGAGCCGCCCTGGCGCAACCGCCGCGTCCGCACCTCGACCGTGCCGGCGCTCAGCCCCGCCACGTAGGTGAGCGTGATGGCCAGCGGCTCCCCCCGCGCCTCCGGCTCGGCCGCCACCACGGCAAGGCACAGGCCGATGGAATAGCCGCCCCAGAGGGGGCCGTTCGGATTGCGCCATTCGGGTCCGGCTTCTGTGGTCCAGACGCCGGAACCGAGGGAGGTCAGGGGGAAGAGTTGGTCGTCTAAGGTCGTCGTCATACGCGCGGCTCTAGCGCGCCGAGGCGGTGCGAGGAAGCTTGGTGCGGATCGAGCGAGCGGCGGCGCGGCGGGCACCGATGTCCCGGTTGCGCCATGAGCGGACACTCGGTCGCTGCCGGAAACCAGACCCTCCGGGCGGCTAAAGCACACTCCGCTGCAGTTCGGAGCAGACATCAGCGCGAACCGGCGGTTCAGGTTTCCAGCAGCTCTTGGATCCATGGATGGTCGGTGTCTCGTTCGCCGCTCAAAAGGAAGCGCATCTCACCACTAAAAGGCGCGTCCACGCGAACTGCAGCAAGAATGCGCGCTGCTACCTTCTTGAAGGCGACGTCCATCGCGTGATCTGCCTGAGCCGCGACGAATGCTGCCTTAGCTTCCTCGATGTCGCTCAACAGCTTTACTGCTTCGCGATGTCTCATCTTGCAGGTGGGATCGTGGTGGAGGTGATAAACGTCGATCGAGACCTCTGCCCGTCGGATGAGGTCTGCCTGAGTGCTGGCTGGGCAAGGTGTTCCATTTTCTTTTCTGCACCCCAAGAGCCGCCAGTCACCGACTTCGCAAGGATCGAGCAACATCGGTCGCTCGCCAGCGATTGATCCCGCCGCGTACACGCGCTGCGTTTCGTCCATCAACGGAAAGCGATCAGCTTTACCGCCGACGGTCCCCCCTTCGAGATCCTTTCGACGCGAGTTGCAGAAAGTGCAGGCGTACCGAAAGTTTGACGGATCAAAAGCAAGCCACGTGTATCCATGATGCTTCTGCGCGGCGTCGCTTACCCGCCCCTTCGGCCGGAAGTGATCGACTGCATTGTCGGAACGCGGCACCGGCAGTTCGCAGTACCAACATTTGTCGTGGAAAAGCTCTGCCAAGCCATCCTTTAGCTCTCTCCAAACCGGCGCATGATCCCCTACAGAGGCACCTCCGGAAACGGCGGCGGCCGCCACCGCTGCGCGATCCAGCCAGCCGTCGGGCAGCCGGAGCCGTGCCAAGTCGATGTACCTCATGCCTGTGGTGCTCTGCCGCCGGCCTGTTCAGCGAGCAATTCCTTGATTAGGCGCCTCCCGAGATCCTCGCGCTCGTCGAGGGTCATTGCAGTCGATTGGCGTGCTAGCTCTTCGGCATCGTCCGTCCCATAGGCGGCCTGTAAGGCCTCGAACCTTAGGCGGAGATAGCGAGAATATTCGTCGTCCGGATGGAAGAAGCGGAACCCTAGCCGCTCGAGCTTCTGGTTTATCTGGGATAGCTCATCAAGTTCGTGCGGAGCCAAGTGCTCCTTACCCGCGTAAGCTCGCTGGCGTTCCAAGAGGGCGTAGGTGGGCGGGTCCAGGGCTGAGGCGATGCCAAACATGTCGCTCGTCACGATTGCCGCGTACCCCAGCCCTCGGGGATCTAAATCTGGATGCACCGCTACAATCCGGTGACCCTCTCCGTCAGCGCGGAGTTGAAGGATCTGAACCTGTTCCTTGGTAAGCTCCGCGATGGCGAGTGGATTGTGGGTCGTAAGGAGGATGTGGCTATTTTCGCGGTCTGAATCGTTTCGGCCAGCGAACGTCCGCAGATAATTGAGGTAGTCGACGGACCAGCGAGGGTTCAGATGGGTGTCCGGCTCATCAAGGAGAAATAGGCTTTCGCTTTCGGCGGTGAATCGCAGAAGGCCTAGAACGGTTAGCAGTTGTTGCTCGCCTTCGCTTAGTTCGCGAAAGGTGACGGTGCCGTCGTTCTTCCGGAGGCGAACCCGTATCCGGACTTCTTCTATAAGCTGAGAAACGTGGGTGCTTTCCAGGTCGCGGAAGAATTCCGCAGGTCTCTGATCCCCAACAAGAGCCCTTAGGGCTGCGATGTCTTTCACATAGAGGTACTTAAATTGAAGCGCCTTGGTATTCCAGAGGGACACTTGGACTCGACGTGTAAGTGACACAGGGGCGAGCGCTACGTCGTAAAGCCGGTCGAGAAAGCCGGCGACCACCCCCTTAGCGAACCAGAACCGCGGGTCCCCTTCTTTAGAAGTCCATGGCGGCTCTCGGAGCACGAATAGGACGGAGTCTATTCCCTCATCTGGGTCTAGGCCGAGGTGGTTGGTTAAGAATTCTCGGACCTCGTCGGTTTGCTGAATCAAGAACGCCAGTAGAACAAATTGACTGTGTACTGGCATTGCGTAGAAGAGCCGTTTGAGTCCAGGATTCTCTCCCCGCCTTAGCTTTTTATCGAAATCTTCAAGGTATGGCCGGAATACCTGGTACAGGCGGTCGCTTTCGCCCGAATAATATGCAAACACATACTTTGGCAGGTATGCTGTTTGGTTGTCGAAGAACGTCTTTAGTGCGATCTTGTGCCCAGCCATAGCTGGTCGTTCCGTTCGCTCCGCCACGTTCTCAGAGCCAGCGCCCAGTTCGGCATGGCTGGCCACATGAATGATGAGGGGCTCCCGCTCGCGGTCAGGGTCAGCATCTACATTGATGTAGAGAGTTTCCGCCCCTGCGCCGATGCGGTACTCCAGATTGTAAGCGAAGCGCGGGCGCCTGTCCCCGCTGATCAAATCCCGGAAGATTGTGGCGAGTGCTTCAAGTACATTGGACTTGCCGGTGCCATTCCAGCCGATGAGGACCGTTATCCAGTGCCTCTGGTCAAAGTCGATCGAGACATTCTTGAGATTCTTGAATTGCTGAGCCGGCCCCGCCTTCGAGGTTCCGATCGTCAGGCGATCTAGCCGCATGGTCAGGCCGCCTTAAGTCGCAGCTGGTCTTCGATCTTATTGCCGTCGCCGTCGGTGACCGTCTTCACCTCAAGCTTGCCCATAAGGTCCAACTCTCTTAGCTGAGCGTAGAACTGCTCGATGTCCTCAGTACGCGCGTTGTCACCGTGACCGCATAGCTGCAGCGCGGCTTGGGCAGAGATCCAATCGCTGGCTTCTGTCAAAACCTGCTCGACAGTCTTGTCCACTTTGACCTCCGCCTCCCCTAGTCTCGTCGCGCGTGAGGACCGGGCGCGTCCCTCGACGGGCCGCCCCTCAGTCTTGGTCTTGATGCGATTCAGCCGAACCGCGGCGGGTTCATCCGTATCATCCTGTGGCACAAGCCCGCCTCTGAGCGCCTTGCTGAGTATGGCTGCCTCCAGCGGGGCAAGGAACTCCGTCGCGCGCCCATGATCTGCCGAGACGCCATCCAGCCAGGCTAGCGCTGCCTCCAAGCGGCGCACGATCTCCAACGCCTCGTCGAGAGGCGGCACGGGCACCGGTAGCGCGGCGACCTTCCGCTTGCTTATCGAGGCAAGGTTGGTTGTCTGCGTTCCCTCGTCGAAGAAGTAGCGCTGCCCGTGCTCATTCGCGAAATGAGAGACGAATTCAGGCGGCACGATCCCGGGCCGCATCCTGATGCGAAAGACATGGTTTTGATGGATGCATTGGGGAATTTGCTCGTCCCATACCCAGCCGCGTCCGAGCTTGTCGCGGTCACCGCCTTCGTTCATCAGAATGTCCCCCTTGCGCAGCAGGAGGCGGTCCCGCTCCGCTGGAGTGACCTGGATAGTTCTGACGTCATTCAATGCCAGCCATCCGCGCTGCACATTGGCTACGCGAAGGTAAGGTACTTCGACCAGGGCCTGCTCCCTGGTCCGCCTCTTCCCAACTTGAATGCCGCCTTGGATTTCGCTGATGTCCCCGAGCGCTCGCAGCTCCCACTCCGCGGGAAGACCATCCACCGATGATCCGTCGCGCCGCAGGTCTGCGGTGAGTTCGCCGGAGAAGGCCTTTCGCATGAGCGCGGACTTGTAGCGGGCAATTAGCGCCGGGATCGGCGCGAGCTCAGATTGGGCCCGCCGCGTACCCGCCAACAATTGCCCCACCTTTTCTGAGATGCGTTCCTGCTCCGCGAGCGGTGGAACGGGGATCTCTAGACGCTTCAGCTTGCCGCCTGATATTCTTACGCGCGTGCTGCCACCAGATTGGGCGTGAATGCGCTGGCGCACCTCTGGACTATTGATCGCGTACATAAGCCAGCGCGGGTCAGCGCCGGCTTCGACCGGGTCGGCCCGCCATATCATGATATCTACTACGGTTACGGCCGGCTGCCCGACGTCCGGGAATAGGCACGCTCGTCCTAGCGGCTCAGGCATCCTCGCGACCAGCAAATCACCCGGCTTGAGAAGCGTGCAGCCCAGACGATCGACCGTCCTTGGGTTCATGTATCGCGTCGAGCGGTCGACAAAATGCCCATCGCCGATGTCGGCGAGCTGAATCAACCTTACGGAGCCGCTTGGATCCTGATCTTTGCTTTCCACCCAATCGCCGTCAGTCACCACACCATCCGGGCCGGCGAGCTGCTCGAGTGTTGCTACAGCCCAGCCGCTAGGCATCATAGTCATCAGCTAACCCGTGGCGGTGAGGCGTACGGCGCGGAGTTGCCGAAGCTTCAGTCGACATCGTCAATGATCCGTCTACGACTGGCACTTCCGCCTCCTCGGCGTCCATTAGCTCATCCGCAACGGCTTCGATTTCCGCGACAGCAGCGCGCAGGTGCACGAGGATCGCTGACGCAAGATCTTCAGGCTCCGTCAGCGCCTCTTCCGGATCGGTATCGGATCCGGCGTGCCAGGAGATGTTGAGATCGTCGGATCGGGCCGCGATGGCTTCGCGCGTGAAGCAGCGCCAGCGATCTTCCTCGTCTCTGGGTGAGCGATCGGATCTGCCGAGCGGATCGTCGCCAAATAGTGCTTCGAAGGCCGAGAAGTCTTCACGTCTAAGAGGCCGCTTCTTCCCGTACTTGGGCGCGTTGTGTCGCATATCGTACACCCATAGGCGGCGAGTGTTCGACCTGTTCGTTCGGCCCTTTGTGAAGAATAGAACGTTTGTCTTCACGCCGGGGCTATAGAATATACCGGTTGGTAGACGCAAAATTGTATGCAGATCACAAACGTCCATAAGCTCATTGCGCACCTTTCGCGCAACGCCATCTTCGAAGAGAACGTTATCGGGTAATACGACCGCTGCCCGTCCGCCAGGTTTGAGCCCGCGATAGATATGCTGCAGGAATGCCAATTGCTTGTTCGCAGTCGCGTAGGAGATGTCGCTTCGCATCTTTCGGGCGCTGCCCGCCTTCGCGCCGAACGGCGGATTTGCGAGTATGACGTCCGCTTCTGAAAGTGCTTGTGCGTCGTCGGTAAGGGCGTCTCCGAGAGTTATTTTGGCATTCAACTGGTGCAAGAAGGCATTCATCAGGCAAATTCGATAAGTGCCCTTCTCAATTTCAATGCCTTCATACCGAGGCGGTGAGTTTTGATACAAGGCACCCGCTGTGGAGGCTCTCACGTATTGATCTGCCGAGATCAGGAATCCACCGCTTCCGGTCGCTGGGTCCTGGATGATCTCGCCTGCCTTCGGACGCACCATACGAACAATGCAGTCGACGAGCGGTCGTGGCGTGAAGTATTGCCCCGCGCCTGATCGGGCATCCTGCGAGTTCTTCGCCAGCAAGCCCTCGTAGATTTCGCCCATTCCGTCCATGGTGACGGAATGCCAGTCGATCTGAGCGATGCCTTCGATGACCGCTCGCAGGTTTTCTGAATGTGAAAATACCGTCGTAGGAAACGCATAGATGCGTCGAACCTGCTCGCTTGGCGCGTGGGCTCCCAAGAAGGTTAGCATCTCTCGGTAATGATCGAGCAGGTCGCGCCCTTTGTAGGAAGCCAGATCTTTCCACCTGCGGCCTTCGGGAAGCAGATGATCCGTGCCCGTTTCATCTGCGATTTTCAGGAAGAGAAGGTAGGTAAGCTCAGATATATACTCATGATAGCTTACGCCGTCACCGCGGAGTATGTGGCAGAGCCCCCAAATCTTTTGAATGATGTTGTCAGCGTTCACTGCGGGGAAACCTGAGCTATTTGGACGACATTGCCGCTGTGTATGCGGGTTGGCGACCACCTGAACCGGGGCTCGCCGCCGGGCTCGTTATGACTGATTGCCGCCTTTGCCCAAAGCGCCGCTGCGCGATGTCGCGAACTTCGAGGGCAGCCTATTAGAGGCGGTCGCGCGGGGCGAGATGCCGATGATTGAAGTTCGGGCCTACGGCCAAGCATGAAGATGCCCGGCAAGCTGACCTTTCG
Source organism: Phenylobacterium terrae (assembly GCF_042681205.1). Taxonomy (NCBI): domain Bacteria; kingdom Pseudomonadati; phylum Pseudomonadota; class Alphaproteobacteria; order Caulobacterales; family Caulobacteraceae; genus Phenylobacterium; species Phenylobacterium terrae. The sequence continues at coordinate 557,417 of NZ_JBHUEY010000001.1, read as the reverse complement.
AACGTCAGCTAAGAGTCAGCATCGGCTCCCGCACTCCTCCTTCCGCACCAACCCCCAGCGCCATAACCTCCCCTGACCACCGCACCCGCCCGGGAGGCCCCGCCCCATGCTCGCCCTGATGATGGACCGGCCGCTGACCCTGCCGTCGATCCTCGAGTATGCCGCCGCCTACCACCCCCACCGCGAGATCGTGACGCGCACGGTCGAGGGCCCCATCCACCGGTACGGCTACGCCGAGGCGCTCGCGCGCTCCAAGCGGATGGCGAATGCGCTGATCGCGCTCGGCGTGAAGCCGGGGGACCGGGTGGCGACGCTGGCGTGGAGCACGCACCGGCACTTCGAGCTCTACTATGCGGTGTCGGGGATCGGGGCGGTGCTGCACACGATCAATCCGCGGCTGCACCCGGACCAGATCGCCTGGGTGGCGGGGCATGCGGAGGATTCCGTGCTGTTCTTCGACATCAGCTTCGGGGAGCTGGTGGGGGAGGGGCTGAAGGGCAGGCTGCCGACGGTGAAGACCTTCGTCGCACTCACCGACCGGGCGCACCTGCCGGCCGAGGCGCCGGAGGGGACGCTGGTCTACGAGGAGCTGGTCGAGGCCCATTCGGCCGCATTCGACTGGCCGGAGCTGGACGAGCGGCAGGCCAGCGCCCTCTGCTACACCTCCGGCACCACGGGCAATCCCAAGGGCGTGCTCTACGGCCACCGCTCGACGGTGCTGCACGCCATGGCGGCGGTGGCGCCGGACGCCTTCGACCTGTCGGCGCGCGATGCGGTGCTGCCCTGCGCCCAGATGTACCACGCCAACGCCTGGTGCACGCCCTATGCGGCGCCGCTGGTGGGGGCCAAGCTCATCCTGCCCGGGCGGGCGCTGGACGGGCCCAGCCTCTGCGAGCTGGCGCTGGCCGAGCAGCCGACCTTCCTGCTGGGGGTGCCGACCATCTGGGTGGGCCTCTTGGACCACCTGGACCAGACCGGCCAGCGGCTCACCTCCGTGCGCCACGTGGCGGTGGGCGGCTCGGCCCCGACCGCGTCGCTGGTCCGGCGCATCGAGGAGGGGCTGGGCGCCAGCGTTAGGCAGATCTGGGGGATGACCGAGACCAGCCCGATGGGGGTGATCAACACCCCGCTGGCCGCCCACGCCGGAGAGGCGCCCGAGGCCGCCGCCGCCCGCAAGCTGAAGCAGGGGCGGGGGATGTGGGGCGTGGAGATGCGCATCGTCGGCGAGGACGGGGCCGTGCTGCCCCGCGACGGCAAGAGCAGCGGCGCGCTGCAGGTGAGGGGGCCCTGGGTCTCCTCGGCCTACTTCAAGCACGACGGGGCCGCGGCCTTCACCGACGACGGCTGGTTCGACACCGGCGACATCGCCACCCTCGATGCCGAGGGCTACCTGCGCCTCACCGATCGGGCCAAGGACGTGATCAAGTCGGGCGGGGAGTGGATCTCGACGCTGGACCTGGAGGACGCGGTCTCCTCCCACCCGGCCGTGGCCATCGCCGCGGCCATCGGCGTGCCGCACCCCAAGTGGGACGAGCGGCCGCTGCTGCTGGTGGTGCTGCGGCCCGGCTATTCGGCGAGCCCCGACGAGCTGAAGGCGCACGTGGCGAGCCGCGTCGCCAAATGGTGGGTGCCGGACGAGGTGCGCATCGTCGAGGCCCTGCCCATCGGGCCCACCGGCAAGGTGCTGAAGCGCGAGCTTCGCCAACAGGTCGCCCAGGCCGCCGAGTAGCCGCCCTGAAGTGTTGCGTCCGGGCCAGGGCGGCGAACACACTATGGTGACGCTTCCTTGATGGGGCGAACTCCCGCGCCCACTTCGCGTTCAGAATTGCGAGGTGAGTGTTCGAGGAGCGTTGCGTGGCGCGTAAAAGACCGAAGGGAGTCTTGGCCTTAGGTTGGGCGTGCATCTCCTGTGCGGCGACCGGCCGGACCGAGCATGTGCCGACATCCGAAGACTATCCCGACGACGTGGTCCGCCGGATCAGCTTCGAGGCCGGCGGCGGCCACGGCTGGAAGATCTCGGCCCTGACGACGCCGAGGGACAAGCCGGCGCCCTGGAAGATCGTGGTGATCACCGGCTCGCCCTCCTGGGCCGAATACTGGGCGCCGGTGATGGCCGCCCTGCCGCAGGACCGCGAGATGCTGGTGGTCGACCGGCCGGGCTTCGCCGGCTCGGAGCCGTTCGACTGCGTGCCGGACATCACCGTCCAGGCGCAGGCGCTGGCCCCGGCGCTGGCCGCCGCGCCCGGCCAGAAGGTGCTGCTGATCGGCCAGTCCTACGGCGGGGCCATCGCCAGCCTGATGGCCAGGGCCCATCCGCGCCAGGTTCACGGCCTGGTGCTGCTCTCGGCCTTCCTCGGCTCGCCCGGCCCGACCGCGAAGTTCCTCCTGGAGCACGGCTCGAAGGTGCTGGGCCTGCTGCCGCGCGACCTGAAGCACGCGACCATCGAGTGCACCGGCCAGGCGAGCCAGCTGCACCTGCTGCATCAGGCGCTGCCGGCCCTGAAGGTCCCGATCCACGTGGTGCACGGGGACGCGGACGACTTCGCGCCCATCGACATCGCCGAGCGGTTGGCCCGCGAGACCCGCACGCGCCGGCCGATCCGGTTCCAGAGCGTGCCCGGCGCCAACCACTTCATGAACGATGCGCCGCCGCAGCTGCTGCTGGAGGTGATCGAGGCCTGCATCCCGCCGGCGCCGTTGCCGCTGTGGAAGCGCGTGCCGCTGCCGAACCTGCGCTGGCCGAAGCTGCGCCTGCCGCAGACGATCGGGGCCGGCGGCGTGCGACAAAGGGGCTTGGCCGCCTCCATCTGAACGGCGATAAGCGATGCCTCAACCGCCCTTGCGGGCCAACGATTGGGGAGAGCCTCGCCGATGAAGGCCGCCGTTCTGCGCGAAGTGCGCACGCCGCTTCAGATCGAAGACGTCCAGATCAACAAGCCGGGCCCGCGGGAAGTGCTGATCCGCACCGTCGCGGCCGGCGTCTGCCACTCGGACCTGCACTTCATCGAAGGGTCCTATCCCCACCCGCTGCCGGCGGTGCTCGGCCACGAGAGCGCCGGCATCGTCGAGCAGGTCGGCTCGGACGTGCGCACGGTGAAGCCGGGCGACCACGTCATCACCTGCCTGTCGGCCTTCTGCGGCCACTGCGAATTCTGCCTGACCGGCCACATGAGCCTGTGCGTGTCGCCCGACACCAAGCGCGACCCGAAGGACGAGCCGCGGCTGATGCAGAACGGCGCGCCGATGCCGCAGTACCTGAACCTGTCGTCCTTCGCCGAGCAGATGCTGATCCACGAGCATGCGTGCGTGGCGATCAACAAGGAGATGCCGCTGGACCGGGCGGCGCTGATCGGCTGTTCGGTGATGACCGGGGTCGGGGCGGTGATCCACACCTCCAACGTGCGGCCCGGCGAGACCGTGGCGGTGATCGGCTGCGGCGGCGTGGGCCTGTCGGCCATCAACGGGGCGGCGATCGCCGGCGCGGGCCGGATCATCGCCATCGACATGCACCCGGGTAAGGAGAACTTCGCCAAGGCGTTCGGCGCCACCGACTTCATCAACGCCTCGGAGACCGATCCGGTGAAGGCGGTGATCGAGCTGACCAAGGGCGGCGTGCACCACTCGTTCGAGGCCATCGGCCTCGGCAAGACCGCCGAGCAGGCGTTCAACATGCTGCGCCGGGGCGGGACCGCCAACGTGATCGGCATGATCCCCGTCGGCCAGACGGTCACCCTGATGGGCGCGGCCTTCCTGGGCGAGAAGCGGATCCAGGGCTCGCTGATGGGCTCCAACCACTTTCCGGTCGACATGCCCCGGCTGGTGGACTTCTACCTGCAGGGCAAGCTGAAGCTGGACGACATGATCTCGCGCCGGCTGAAGCTCGAGCAGATCAACGAGGCCTTCGACGAGATGAAGAAGGGCGGCATCGCCCGCTCGGTCGTCATGTTCGACGCTTAACGGCGAAGCCCGCCGATTCTCTTGCGCGCGCCCGCATCAATGCTTGCGGGCGCGCGTTTCATTTGGCCCTGCTCCGACGGCCCAGGTCGGGGCGATTCCCTGCAAGCATACCCCCGCCTAGAATCCCGCGCCGCGCCCCGGCCGCCCCCGCCTGCGCCGATGCGGCTATATTGTCATTCCAAGTCAAGAACTTCGCGCGCCGCGGACAGCGGCCGGCGCGGCGGAGATACCGGCCGCTAGATTTCGTGTTTCCGGCCGGAAGCAGAGTTGCAGACTGAAACAATTCTGCTTGCGAACAGTACCGATCGGTGTCGAAAATTCGGCATCCACACAGCATGCACGACGATTTCCAATGATCGTGCAGCCTCAGGGGGGATCGGTCATGTCTAGGTCAAATTACTTCCGCGCGTCGTCTTTCGCGGCCCTTGCGGTCGCCACCGGCCTCGGCGCCACCGCCGCCCACGCCCAGTCCGAGGACAGCACCCTCGACGAAGTGGTCGTCACCGGCTCGTTCATCGCCGGCACGCCGGAGGATGCGGCCCTGCCGGTGAATGTCCTCAACTTCGAGGACATCAAGAAGATGGGCGCGCCGAACAACGTGGAGATCATCCGGAACATCTCCGAGATCGGGATGATCCAGGGCGAGTCCAACCGCTATTCGGGCCTGCAGCAGGGCACCGGCTCGGTGAACCTGCGCAACATCGTCTCCTCGCGGTCGATCGTGATCTTCAACGGCCGCCGGCTGCCCGACCAGGTCGGCGGCATCAGCCAGAACACCAACATGATCCCCAACGCCGCCATCGGCCGGGTGGAGGTGCTGAAGGAAGGCGGGGCTACGACCTATGGGGCCGACGCGGTCGGCGGGGTGGTCAACTTCATCACCCGCAAGAGCTACGACGGCCTGGAGATGACGCTCGGCGGGCGGCACATCCCCGGCGCGGAGGACCTCGAGTACGACGCCAGCATCCTGTGGGGCAAGACGTTCGACCGCGGCAACGTGCTGGCGACCCTCAGCTATTCGCACCGCAGCGACCTGCGGGCCCTGGAGCGCGACTGGTCGCAGCGCGACTACCTGGAGAACAACCACATCTTCGCCTGGACGGCGGCGGGCAGCCCGGGCTCCTACGTCCCGCAGTCGCGGCTCGGGGCGACCTTCGTCAACGCCCCGCTGACCGACCCGCTGAACCAGGCGCGCTCGATCACCGGCATCGTGCGCGACCCGTTCTGCTCCGAGCTGGGCGGCTTCGCCGGCTTCTCGGCGACGCCCTCGCCGGTCTGCTACTGGCACCTGACCGAGTACGACTTCCTGCAGGAAGAGCAGAACACCACCCAGTTCTACGGCGAGGCCAACTACGACGTCACCGACAACCTCCGGCTCCACGCCGAGCTGACCTATTCGCAGGTGGACCTGCCGGCGATCTCGATCTCGCCGGGCGAGGGGCCGGCGCGGAACCCGGACGGCGGGACCAACTCGGTCAACCCGGCGCTGTTCTTCTCGACGCCCGGCACCAACCCCGCGGTCGGCCAGTTCCTGCGCGACATCGGATTCTATTCCGATGCGACCATCGCCAACATCACCAATCCGGCCGCGCCCGGCCGCGTGGCGCTGCCGCTGCAGGCCTGGCGCCTGTTCGGGGCCGGCGGCAACCCGCTCAACGCGAGCGGCCTGGACGACTCCCAGCACACCACCAACGAGTCCTGGCGCGGCACCCTGTCGGCCAACTGGGACATCGGCGAGCTGTTCGGCAACAAGCTCTCGCTCGAGGGCGCCGTCACCTACCAGTACACCAATTATTCGGTGAGCACGGTCGACGTGCTGTCCACCCGGCTGATGGCGGCGCTGCAGGGCTTCGGCGGGCCGAACTGCAACGGCGTGCGGGCCGACCTGCCGGGCTCGTCGGGCTGCTACTACTTCAACCCCTTCTCCAGCGCCATTCCGCGCAACGTGGCGACGGGGGCGGTCAACCCCGGCTTCGTCGGCACGGGCAGCTACGCCGGCTACGCGCCGGGGACCGGGCTGCAGAACAACCCCGACATGCTCCGCTGGCTCTACGAGCCGATCTGGATCGAGCGCGAGCAGGACTTCTACGTCTATGACCTGATCCTGCGCGGCGAGACCAACTGGGAGTTGCCCGGCGGTCCGGCGCGGTGGGCGGTCGGCGGCCAGTACCGCCTGACGGAGAACTCGCGCCGGCTCAGCGACCTGGCCAATATCGGCGAGGTGCCGATCGACCCGGCCCTGGCGCAGACGCCGCGCGGGCCGGAGACCAACCCCTGCGTCATCCCCGGCATGCAGCCGGGCGACCCGCCGCGGGTGCTGTTCGGCCAGACCATCACCTGCGTGACGGGCGTCAACGCCGTCGGTCCCTTCCTGGTCGGCCCGTTCGGCAACCGGGCGACCTCGGTCCTGCAGGGGACCACCCGCTTCAACGAGACGCGGGAGTTCCCGGTCTGGTCGGCGTTCGGCGAAGTGAACCTGCCGATCTTCGACAATCTGCAGCTGAACCTCTCCGGTCGCTGGGAGAAGTTCATCTCCGACATCACCGACCGCGACAACGAGGTGTTCGTGCCGGCCGGCTCCATCCGCTGGCAGGTGAACGACATGCTCGCCCTGCGGGCCACGGCGGGCAAGACCTTCTCGCAGGTCAACCCGGATGTCCGCAGCTTCACCGACGCCACCTTCAACGCCATGACCACCTTCGGGGGCAACAACCCGACGGCGACGCGCGTGTACGAGAACCCGGACATCAAGCCGGAGACCGGGTTCAACTACAACATCGGCATGATACTGAATATCAACAACTTCTCGGCGACGATCGACTACTACAACATCACCATCGACGACTACACCGGCCGCGACGTGGGGGTCTCCGACCTGATCGCCCAGTCGCTGCAGGACCCCAACAACATCACGCCGACCAACCCGCTGCTGAACTGCGCCAGCCCGTTCATCACCGAGCCGCAGGCCTCGCTGGACGGCGTGCCGGTGCTGACCCTGGACGGCCCCTGCGTGCAGGGGACCACGCGGGTCCAGGACATCGAGCGGATCACCTACACCAACGACCTGAACTCGGGTCAGCTGAAGACCTCGGGGATCGACCTCACCGCCCGGATCCGGTTCGACGACTTCTGGCGCGGCACGCTGACCCTCAGCACCGACCTGACCTACCAGCTGACCTACGAGGTGACGCCGCTGGAGTACCTCGGCATCGAGATCGCCGAGGGCTGGGAGGGGCTGGGCTACCTCAACGACTCGCCGACCGGCGGCAAGAACGGCCAGCACAACTCCATCTGGCGCGCGACCTGGGGGGCCAACTACGCCATCGGCCGCCACAACTTCAATCTGAACGCCCGCTTCGTCGACAGCCTCGAAGACGACCGCGCCGCCAACTTCCAGCCGTCGAACACGACCAACTCGAACCCGGCGAATCCCTCGTCGTGCCAGGGCTCCGGCGCCAACATCAACTCCAATCCGCCGGACGCCGGCGGCAGCGAGCGGCCGTTCAACGCCGCCTGCAACGTGACCATCCTGAACGGTCAGAAGATCGAGGACTTCTTCACGGTCGACTTCACCTACCGGGTGGAGCTGCCGTGGGATACCTCGGCCTCGTTCACGATCAACAACCTGTTCGACCAGGATCCGCCGTTCGCCCGCTACGGCCTGTCGTACGACCCGTATCTCGGCAGCCCGCTGGGCCGGAACTTCCGGTTCACCATCACCAAGCGGATCTGGTGACGGCGGCGCCGCTGCATGATCGACAGCCCTGCGGGGGCGGCGCCGGCCGCCCCCGCAGTCGCATCAGGCCGGGCCTGGTCCGTTAGTAGCGCGGTTGCCCGTTTTCCCAGTAGTAGCGGCCGGTGCCCGGGTCGTAGAAGTAGTACCGCCCGGCGCGTTGGTCGTAGTACTGGCGGCGGTTGACGTTGTCGTAGCGCGGGGTGGTCGCCGCGCCGAGCGCCGCGCCTGCGGCCCCGCCGACGACCGCGCCGGTCACCGACCCGTCCACGGCCGCGCCGATCGCGGCCCCGGCCAGGCCGCCGGTGGCGGCGCGTTCGGTCATGGTGGTTCCGCAGCCGGCGAGCGCCAGGGCGCCGGCGGCCGCCGCACAGCTGATCAGTGCCTGCTTCATGGCTATCCTCATTTGCTAACCAGCGAACGACCCATGGCGTAGCAAGGTTCCGCGACCGGCGCGTGGCGGGGATCAGCGGACGCTGAACACGCCCCGCAGGGCCGGGCGCACGTAGCCGTAAAGGGTGACCTCCGGCGTCAGCTCGGGAATGCGGTCCAGCATGGCGGCCGAGTTGATCATCGCCAGCAGCATGTGCGCGGCGATGGTGGGGTCCACCGGCCGCAGCGCGCCCTCGACGATGCCGTCGCAGATCTGCCCGGCGAGGGCGTTGGCGGTCTGGCGCATGCGCCGCTCCACGTGGCCGCGCAGCTCGGGCGGGGCCAGGCGCAGCGCGTGCCGGCGGAGCATCCGGCCTCCGCCATGGTGGGCCTGGCTGATGGCCAGCGGCGCAGTCGCCAGGAACAGGCGCCGCCAGCCGGTCTCCTCCGTCCGCGCCCGGGCCAGCGCGCTCTCCAGGATGGCGAAGCTGCGGTCGAAGCAGGCGCCGATCAGCTCGTCCTTGTCGGCGTGGTGATGGTAGAACGAGCCTTTGGTGACCTTCAGCCGGGCCGAGATGCGGTCCACCGAGGCGCCCGTCCAGCCCTCGCGGTTGATCAGGTCCGTGGCCTCGATCAGGAATCGCTCGCGGACCACCTCGCAGCCGGCGACTTCCGCCTCCATCACCGCCAGGTCGTGCGGCCACCGCTGACCGGGCCCGGCCAGGCCGAAGGTCATGATCTCGGCCACCCGGTCGGCGACCCGCGGGTAGTCGGCCAGGGCGTAGTCGCCCAGCCACGCCTCGGACGCGGCCAGCTGCTGCAGGATCAGGCGCGAGAGCAGCCGCTGGCGCCACGCCTCCGGGGCCGGCCGGTCCTCTCCGACCAGCAGGTCGGCGATCCGCTGGCGCAGTTCCTGGTAGCGGATGTCGACCGGATCGCCGCTCGCCCGCCACAGGGTCCGCACCTCGTCGAGCGGCGCCAGCGGCGGCTCCTCGCCCAGCGCGATCCGGCGCTGGACCTCGAAGTAGGCGCGCACGAAGGCCCGCAGGCGCTCCGGCGGCGAGCCGGCGCTCCAGGCTGCGTCCAGCATGGCGTCGAAGCGGTCGGCCCCGTGCAGCAGGCAGGCGCTGACCAGATCCTCGCGCCGCTTGAAATAGTAGGTCAGGCTGACCGGGTGCAGCCCCATCCGCTTGGCGACCGCCGCCAGGGTGAAGCCCGCGAGCCCCTCCTGCGCCAGCGCCTCCGCCGCCGCCGTCAGGATCGCCTCGCGCCGCGCCGCATAGCGCGGTCTCTCGTTGGCAAGCCCCACGCCCGCTTCCACGGTGTTCCTCCCTCCGACAGACCCTTTTTTCTTTGAAGTCTATGGCCTGCCCCGCCGCCGCGAAAGCTCCGCAGTTCGCAGAGCGGCGTTACGCCGCCAGCGCCATGCGCAACTCGGGCGTCGGATCGTTTTCCACCCGGCTCTGCAGGTCGAAGATCATCGTCGCCCGCCGCTCGACCTCGTACGGCGGCCAGGCGGGCAGGGCGGGCGTGCTCGGGTTGCCGGAGCGCGCGAAGGCGAGCCAGGCGGCGCTCATCTGGTCGGCCAGGGCCTGGGGCTCGGGCCCGGGGCCGACGAAGGCGCGATTGGTCTCGACCCGGTCGAACACCAGCGGGATCTCCAGCGTGTGGGGCGACTTGAAGACGCCGTTCCCGACCGGCGTCTCCCAATCCAGCCGGTACATCCACACCGGTGCGCCCTTCTGGGCGGCCTTCCGCTCGGCCAGGGTGATCGAGCGTCCGAGCATCCCCGTCGCCGTGGCGAAGGCGGTGAACAGGTAGGTCGGCGAATAGTCCGGATGGACCTTCCTCAGCGCCGCCAGCACCGCGTCGGCCCTGGGCCCGGCCTGCTGGCGCGTCCGCTCCACCAGCTCGGCCTCGGTCAGCTTCCCGAACCAGGGCTCGGAGGCCATGAACAGGGTCATCTCGTCCTTGGTCGTGCCGATCAACAGCGGGATGTCGGCCGACTGGGGCGGGGCGTCGGGCGTGAACGGGTCGCGCGGCAGGACCAGGCCGTCCACCACCGGGGCGAGGCCGAAGCGGGTCCCCGGCTGGGTCACCGCCTTGGCCTGGGCGGCGTAGGCGGCCTTGATGATCGCCTCCGCCGGGACCGCCTGCAGCGCCGCCGTATCGCCCTTGGCGATCCCGAGCTCGGCCAGCAGCATCTCGGCGTTGCGCGCCGCCGCCTCCTTCGGCACGCCGGTCAGGCCGGGTCCGCTCTGGACGATGGCCTTGTGGAACAGGCCCTTGGCGGCGGGCGTGGCCATCAGGGTGGAGACCTTCGCCCCGCCGCCGCTCTCGCCGAAGATGGTTACGTTGCCGGGATCGCCGCCGAACGCCTCGGCGTTGTCGCGCACCCATTGGAGCACGGCGATCAGGTCCAGCAGGCCGGCGTTGCCCGACTTGTCGTAGGCCTCGCCCATCGCCTCGGCGAGGTAGGTGTAGCCGAAGGCGTTCAGCCGGTGGTTCACGGTCACCACCACCACGTCGCCTTTGCGGGCCAGACCCAGCCCCTCGTACATCGGCCAGCCGCCCGAGCCGTAGGCGTAGCCGCCGCCGTGGAACCAGACCATGACCGGCCGCTGCTTCGAATCCCCCAGCCCCCGGGTCCAGACGTTGAGGAACAGGCAGTCCTCGCGCCCCTCGCGCGTCTCGCGCGCCGTGGGGAAGACCTCGGCCAGGGACCTGCCCAGCGCCGACTGCGCCTCGCCCGAGGGGCGGGAGTACATCTGCACGGCCGGCGCGCCATAGGCGATCGCGTCCACCGGCTCGGTCCAGGCCTTGGGCGGCTCCGGAGGCTTGAACCGCAGCGGCCCCACTGGCGGAGCGGCGTAGCGCACGCCCTTGAAGACGTTCACCCCCTCCTGCACGATCCCGCGCACCGGCCCGAAGCTGGTCCGCACCACCGGCGTGCGCGCCTGGGCCGCGGCGGGCGTCCAGAGGAGGGTGGCGCCGGCGAGCCCGCCCGCGCCGAGCAGCAGCCCGCGCCTGTGCATGATTGCGCCCATCGTCGCCTCCCGAACCCGCTCGCTGCGGCAGCAGGCGTCAGAGCGGGCGGAACGTCAACGGTGGCGACGACAAATGCCGCCTCTACCTCCCCCGCGAAGCGGCGGGAGGGGAACCAGGCGCCGAGCGCAGCGAAGAGCGACTGGTGGAGGGGGCGAGCCGCAGGCGCGGCGCCGGGCAATGCGACAGCGCGCGAGGTGGAGAGGCGGTGCAGGTGGCTCGCCCCCTCCACCCCCCGCTCTTCAGCCGGCGGGCGCCGGCTTCGGCGGGCAGTCCCCCTCCCGCCGCTGCGCGAGGGAGGTAGGGGAGGGAGAGTGGATTATCGCGCCAGGCTGGCGGTGGTGAGGCGGGGGGCGGCCTCGGCCAGGTGGCGGGTCTCGGCCTTGGCGGCCACCAGGCGCTCGATCTCGGCCTTCTTGGCCTTGAAGGCGGCTAGTTCGGAGCCGGCCAGCACCGTGCCTTGCGGGACCTTGGCGCCGATCGGGTTCACGCGGCGGCCGTTCAGCCAGACCTCGTAGTGCAGGTGCGGTCCGGTCGAGGCGCCGGTGGAGCCCACATAGGCAATCACCTGCCCCTGGCGGACGCGCTGGCCCTTCTTGATGCCCTTGGCGTAGCGGGAAAGGTGGGCGTAGCCGGTCTCCCAGCCGCCCGAGTGGCGCACGCGCACCCAGTTGCCGTAGCCGCCCCAGCGGCGGGCCTCGACCACCACGCCGTCGCCGGCGGCGAACACCGGCGTGCCGGTCCCGGCCCCGAAGTCGATGCCCTGGTGCATGCGGTTGTAGCCGAGGATCGGGTGGCGGCGCATGCCGAAGCGGGAGGTCATCCGCGCCCCGTCGACCGGGGTGCGCAGCAGGAAGCCTTTGATGTTCTTGCCGGTCTCGTCGAAGTACTCGACCCCGCCGCCGGGCCGCTCGAAGCGGTAGAAGCGCTGACCCTTGAACTCGGCGTATTCCAGCTCGCCGGTGTCGACGGTGCGGCCGCTCTCGGTGACCTTGCGGCCGAACACCAGCACGAACGGGTCGCCCGGCTGGATCTCGCGGAAGTCGACCTTGTGCGAGAACAGCTTGACCATCTGGCCGGTGATGGTCGGCGTCGCGCCGAGCTTGGCGGCGCTCTGGTAGAGCGAGCCGTGGATCTCGCCGTCGGCGACGGTCAGCTCCTCGCGGACCTCCTCCTCCATCTCGCGCAGGCGAAGCGCGCCGTCGAAGCTGCGGGACAGGGTGATAGCGCTGGCCGGGCCCGTGCGCAGGGACAGGCCGATCAGCTTGGCCGGGCCGTTCTCGCCCTCGGGCTTGGCGACCGCGGCGTCGAACTTCAGGCCGGCCTTGATGTTGACCACGTCCATGGCCCCGCCGAGGGCGCTCACCGCCTGGCGGGCTTCGTCGGGGGCGACGCCGGCGCGGCGGACGGCGGCCTCGAAAGTCTCGCCGGGCAGGATCTTCACCGCCACGTTCTCGGGCCGGGTGAAGCCGGGCTGGGCCTCGGCCGCAGCGAAGGCCTGGTGCTGCAGGGCGGCGATGGCGGCCGGATCCAGCGGCGGCGGCGCCTGCGGGCCGGCGTCCTGCGGCGAGGTCACCTTCCACGCCAGCAGCGCGATCGCCAGGGCGCCGACGCCGGCGGCGGCGGGCGCAAATCGGAAGGTCTGCCGTCGTGGATCGAATTCTTGCATCGTGCCCCCGAACTGACGATGTCGCGGTAAGTACCGAGTGAAGGCTGTTGGTTAACAGCCGGCCGAGGCAGGCCGAATCATGCTGCTCGTAAGTAGGTTAACGGCAGGTAACGCGTTGCCCCACAGGGTTTTTCGTCTCAAGGGGCCTGCGACCGTTGCGGTATTCGGTCGCGCGCTGCGGCTATACTCAAAGTAGACCCAGAACGAGTTCCGCGGGCCGGCAGAGAGCCGCGCCCTTCGGCGTGGCGACGATGGGCCGATTGACCAGGATCGGGTCCATCACCATGGCCGCCACGATGGCCTCTTCGGAGGTGGAAGGGTCGGTCAGGCCGAGCTCATCGGCCTTGGTGCCCTTGACCCTGAGGGCGTCTCGGGCGCTGACGCCCATCCGCTTGAACAGCCCCTCCAGCTGCTCGCGCGTCCAGCCGGCCTTCAGATATTCCACGACCTGCGGCTCGATCCCCTTCTCCCGCAGGAGGGCCAGGGTGTTCCGGGACGTGCCGCAGGCGGGGTTGTGATAGATCACCACGTCGCTCATGGCGGGGGTTTAGCCCACCGATTGTGACAGCGCCAAGACAGAGCTGGCGGGAGGGGTGACAGGTAGGGCCGCGCCCAACCAGGCGCCGGCGCCTTTCGGTGACTGGTTGCGCCGGCCCGGCGCTAGCTGTCACCCTCCTGCGGGAGGAGGCGCCAGATGACCGAAGCCGCGACCACGCCCGCCGAGCCGATCCTCGAGCCCGAGCTGCCGATCGTCGATCCGCACCACCACCTGTGGGACCGGCCCGCCGCGCGCGGGGCCGACCTGCCGCCGCCCCGCCACCCGTTCGAGGTCCTGACGCGGCTCTCGCCCCGCTATCTGCTGGACGAGCTGCTGGCGGACCTGCGGCGCGGCCACAACGTGCGGGCCACGGTCTTCGTCCAGTGCGGGGCCATGTACCGGGCCGACGGGCCGGCCCACCTGCGCCCGGTCGGCGAGACGGAGTTCGTCAACGGCGTCGCGGCGATGACCGCCAGCGGGATCTACGGCGAGGTGCGAGCCTGCGCCGGCATCGTCGGCCATGTGGACCTGACGCAGGACGAGGGCCTCGTCGCCGAGGCGCTGGAGCGCCACCTCCAGGTCGCCCCCGACCGGTTCCGCGGCATCCGCCACAGCGCCTCATGGGACGCTGACCCGGCGGTGCTGGGGCCGCTGCATCGGGGGGCTGCGGGGCTCTACGCCTCCGACGCCTTCCGGCGCGGCTTTGCGCGCCTTGCGCCGCTGGGCCTGTCGTTCGACGCCTGGCTGCTGGAGCCGCAGATCGGTGAGCTGACCGACCTGGCCCGCGCCTTCCCCGAGACCCCGATCATCCTCGACCATGTGGGCACGCCGCTGGGCATCGGGGCCTACGCCGGCCGCCGGGAGGAGCGGTTCGGCGTCTGGCGCGACGCGCTGGCGGAGCTGGCCCGCTGTCCGAACGTGGTGGTCAAGGTCGGCGGCCTGGCCATGCCGTTCGCAGGCTTCGCCTCGTTCCAGAGCCGGCCGCCGGCGTCGTCAGAGCAGCTCGCCGCGGAGTGGCGGCCCTATGTGGAGGCGACGATCGAGACGTTCGGGCCCGAGCGCTGCATGTTCGAGAGCAACTTCCCGGTGGACCTGGGCAGCTGCAGCTACGACGTCCTGTGGAACGCCTTCAAGCGCCTCGCCAAGGGCTGCTCGGCCGACGAGAAGGCGGCCCTGTTCAGCGGCACGGCGACCCGGGTCTACCGCCTGGCCCTGCCCTGAGCCGGAACGGGCCTGCGTCCCGCCCGTTCGCTCCGATCGAAGCGCCGCACGGCGCGCAGGATTGGAGATGCGCGATGAACACCCCCACGCCGGCCAACCAGAACAAGCCGAAGCACGGCGTCCAGCCGAAGCCGAAGATCGAGGAGCGCAACGCCCTCAATCGCGGGGCCGACACCCGCAAGACCGATGAGAACAGCCAGCACAGCGGCGGCGCCAGCGGGACCGGCGGCGTCGGCGGCGCCGGCGGCAGCGTCCTCTAGGCAAGAAAAGGCCCCCGGCGAGCGGATCGCCGGGGGCACGAGTTCGAGGGGAAGGGGACCCTCTACAAAAGCCAGGCGGCGCCCACGGCGACGTCGCCGTTGATGCGGATGACCATGTCGGCCGCCGCATCGCCGTTGGTGTCGAAGGCGAAGGTGGTCAGGTTGGCGCCCGCGTCGAAGCTGCGGACCATCTGGCCCGCGACCCCGGTGAAGCTGGCGGCCTGAACGAAGGCCTCGTTGGCGGCCGTGGCCACGTTGGCGTCGATCTCGGAGACGTTGACCCGCTCGCCGGCCGCGTAGTCGGCGATCAGGTCGTTGCCGCCGGTCTCGGTGAAGCGGAACTCGTCCAGGCCGGTCCCGCCGTACAGGGTGTCGTTCCCCTCCAGGCCGTTCAGGACGTCATTGCCGCCCAGGCCCATCAGCACGTTGCCGACGTGGTTGCCGACCAGGTAGTCGCGGGCCGAGCCGCCGGTCGCGTTCTCGATGACCGTGTTGTAGGCGATGCTGATGTTCCGGTGGGACAGGGCGAAGACGCCTGAAACGCCGGTGTCCGCCAGCACCCGGTTGTGGCCGATGTTGCCGATGTTCGTCAGGAAGGCGTCCCAGTCGGCCTGGGTCCACAGCTCGAAGTCGCCCTGGTCCGCGTCGGTGACGGCGTTGAACGCCTCGGTGATGGCGTTGGCCTCCTCGAGCGTCGGCCGCACGCCCGCCGAGCTGAACGCGCCGGGCCGAAGGTCGAGGAAGACGCTGGCGTCCGCCCCGGAGAGGTCCAGGGTGTCGATCCCGCCCGCGTCGTAGATCGACAGGAAGGGCGAGCGGTTGACCTCGAAGTCGTAGACCTCGTTTCCGGCGTTCGAGTTGAAGCCGTAGGTCGTGGCGCCGGCCCGGGTGGTCGGGTCGGCCCCGTACTTGGACTGGATGGCCAGGATGTCGTGCAGCAGCGGGGTCTGGGCGTAGCCGACCAGGCCCAGTTCGGTGTGCACCGGCTGGGCGCCGCTCTTCTGCGGGCTGAAGTAGGACATGATGGAGAACTGCATCGTGTCCTGGGCGTAGAAGGCGTCGCCCTCGTAGGTGATCGGGTCGGGCTCGCCGTCCCCGTCGTTGTCGTCGCCGAAGTCGTAGTCGCCGGGGTGCGTCAGCCCCAGGGCGTGGCCGGCCTCGTGCACCAGGGTGGTGCGGCCGTAGCCGTTGAAGTCCAGCCACAGGTTGGTCCAGTTGGCTTCCGGGGTCGCGGTCCAGATGTCACTCTGCACCTTCACGCCCTTGCCCGGATAGTAGGCGTGGGCCTGGGCCGGGCCGGTGGTGGTGTTGGCGAAGACGATGTCGGCGCCCACGCCCTTCTTCTCGACGATCGATTGCGGGATCAGGTCGTCCCACAGCTCCATGGCCTCGCGGGCGACCTCGCGCTGGGCGGCGCTGAACGGGGTGTAGCCGCCGGGCTCGGTGAGGCCGTAGGTCGGGTTGTTGTAGATGCCCACCGGGCGGGGCGTGTCGAGGAAGGTGAAGGTGATCGTCTTGCCGGCGATGATGCGGCCGGAATCCAGCTGCCCGATCACCTGGTCGTGGTTGTAGATCGGCTTGCCGGCCCAGGTGGCGATGCCGGCATAGTCTTCGAGCAGGAACGGAAGCGCCTCGTCGCCGAGGACGGGATCCGCGCCCGAGTTCAGCGGCGCAGCGCCGCTCAGAGCTCTTTCGACCATCAAATGACCCTTCGGTTTGTCGCGTCCTGGAGGGTCGTCAGCCGGTTGCAGCCGCACCCCCCGCTACCGGAAGGATGCATGGTCACAGATGTAACGCCAGAGGGATTCTGCCTCTTAGCTACATGTTACCAGTGATAAGTTACCACTGCGCTTGCAGCTCGCCGACGACCAGCGTCGCACCGGAGGCGCCGAAGGGCATGACCTTGCGTGGCGTGGGCGGCGGCGGGATCGCGCCCGGCGGCCAGGCGTCGGCCGCCGACCAGTAGCGCACCTCCAGCCGGCCCGCGCCTTCGGGCCGGAAGGCCAGCGAGACGCCGTCCGGGTCGCCGACCCAGCGGATGCGCGTCCACTGGCCCGCCGGGGCGGTGAGGCCGGTGCGATTGCCCTCGACCGCCAGCTCGGCCAGCGCGACGGTGGGGCGGATCTCGATGGTGAGGCTGCGGGCGCCGGCCGGCGGCAGGATCGACAGCAGCCGGGCGCCCTCCAGGCCGGTGGCCAGCGTGGCCGCCGGGGCCGGCAGGTCCAGCCAGCGGGCCGGGGCCGCGGCGACGGGCTCGGGGTAGAGGGGCGGCAGGGGGCGGCGCGCGATGGTCCCGCCGTCGGCGGTGAGCACCTGGCGGGCCCAGGCCGTCTCCTCGCCGGCCGAGGCCACGCGCCAGGCCTGCCGCCGGGCGGTGTCGACCACATAGGCCAGGGTCGCCGGCTGCGGATGGCGCTCGCTCCAGGGATCGGTGAAGCGGATCACGCCGATCAGCGCGATCCCGATGACCAGCAGGCCGAGCGCCGTCAGCCGTCCGCCGCCGCCGATCCGCGGATGGGCCAGCGGCCAGATGAACAGGGCGGCCAGGGCCGCATAGACCGCCAGCATCTCCGGCAGGTCCATCGCCAGGAACGACATGTGAAGGTAGGGGCCGAGCCAGGCCAGGCCGAGCGCGGCCACGAAGGCGGCGATCAGCGTGTCGACGAAGCTCTTCACCGCCGCCAGGGCCACCAGGGCCGCGCTCGCCGCCGCCAGCGCGATCGGCCAGACAAGCAGCACCGCGGCCGTGGGCGCCGCGGCCTGTGCGGCGCAGGCGGTCAGGAAGCCTGTCGCCAGGACGCCGGCCCAGGCGCCGGGAAGGGAGGCGGCTCGGCCGAAGGTGACCAGCCCCAGGACCGCGCCGGCCGCGCCGATCCCTGCGCCGACCGCGTCGAACCCGCCGAACAGAGAGCAGGCCAGCCCGGCCGTGGCCGGGATCGCCGCCGCCTCGATGCGCGTCTTGCCGCGCGCCAGGGCCGCGGCGGCGTAGAGGGTGGCCGACAGGCCGATGACCACCAGCGCCGCCTCGAACAGCGGCCCCCGCGCATAGAGCTCGAACTGGTCCAGATAGCCGAAGGGCGTGCCGGTCGCCCGCCGGGCGATGCGCAGCAGGGCCGCTGCGAGCAGCAGCAGGTAGAGGAAGGCTCCGGCCCCCTGCGCCAGGTCCATCCAGCTCGCCGCCGCGTCCAGCCGCCGGGCGCGGACGGCGGCCACCAGCAGCAGCGCTGCGGCGGCCGCCAGGATCGCCCAGCCCACGATGGGCGGGTAGGCGATCACCCAGGCCGCCAGGTCGGCGAAGACCACTTCGGGCGTGCGGGTCGGCAGGGCCTCGGCCGTGGCGGCCTCTCGGGTCGCGGCCAGCGCCTGGGCGCCCAGGTCCTGCAGGGAGCCGCGGTCGAGCCGCTCGGGCGTCGCGGTGGGCGAATGGTACTCGAAGGGGCGCCCCACGAAGGCGAAGTTCAGCCCCGGGATCCCCGCCTCCATCGGCACGGTGAAGTCCGTGTCGTTGGGCATCTGCTCGTAGACGAACTGGCTGAGCGAGGTCGCCGCCGGCCGCACGGCGGACCTGGCGAACAGCCGGATGGTCTCGCCGTTCTCCGGCCCCGTCTGGAACATCAGCGCCCGGCCCGCGCCGCCGCGGGACTCCAGGTTGATGACGAAACCCACGCGGCGCGCCAGCGCATGCCCGGCGAAGAAGGCGCGGGCGCCCAGCAGGCCCACCTCCTCGCCGTCGGTGAACAGGAAGACCACGTCGCGGGCCGGCGGATCGCCCGCCTTCAGGGCCCGGGCGATCTCCAGCATGGCGGCGACCCCGGCCGCATCGTCCGCCGCGCCCGGCGAGCCCGGCACGCTGTCGTAGTGGGCCATCAGCAGCACAGCCGGGGCCGCGCGGTCCCGGCCCGGCAGGACGCCGATGACGTTCTCGACCCGCCCGCCGGCGAGGACGAGCTCGCGCCCCTCGCGCTGGTCCCAGACGTCCTCGGCCTGCACCTCCGGCGCGAGCCCGAGCTCGGTCAGACGCCGCACCAGGTGGTCGCGCACCAGCCGGTTGGCGTGCGAGCCCATGGGATGCGGCGCGCGGGCGATGACGCGCACGTCGGCCATCGCCCGTTCGGCGGAGAAGCGGTCGGCGGGGGCGTCGGCGGGGCGGACCCGGGGCGGGTCGAGCTGCAGCCAGGCCAGCAGGGCGGCGGCGATCAGCGCGAGCGCCAGTACGATCGTGCGTCCCATCCCGCAGCTCCCGCTCCTTCGAAGGGGCGAACCTAAACAGCCTCGCCGGAAACGAAAACGCCCGCCGGAGCGACGGCGGGCGTTAACAAGAGAGGTGGGGCGTCAGGTCAGGCGGCGACGACCTGTTCGTGCGGGTCGCGCAGCACGTAGCCGCGGCCCCAGACGGTCTCGATGTGGTGCTTGCCGTCGGCGGCGGCGGCCAGCTTCTTGCGCAGCTTGCAGATGAAGACGTCGATGATCTTCAGCTCCGGCTCGTCCATGCCGCCGTAGAGGTGGTTCAGGAACATCTCCTTGGTCAGGGTCGTGCCCTTACGCAGGGAGAGCAGCTCCAGCATCTGGTATTCCTTGCCCGTCAGGTGGACGCGCATGCCGTTCACTTCGACGGTCTTGGCGTCCAGGTTGACGGTGATGTCGCCGGTCTTGATCACCGACTGGGCGTGGCCCTTGGAGCGGCGGACCACGGCGTGGATGCGGGCGACCAGCTCGTCCTTGTGGAACGGCTTGGTCATGTAATCGTCGGCGCCGCCGCCCAGGGTCTTCACCTTGGTGTCGATCTCGGCGGTGCCCGACAGGATCATGATCGGGGTGTTGATCTTCGCCACCCGCAGCGTGCGCAGCACGTCCATGCCGCTCATGTCGGGCAGGTTCAGGTCCAGCAGGATGAGGTCGTAGTCGTAGATCTTGCCCAGATCCACGCCCTCTTCACCGAGGTCCGTCGTATAGACGTTGAAGCCTTCGGACTTGAGCATCAGCTCGATGCTCTGCGCTGTGGCGCTGTCGTCCTCAATAAGCAGTACGCGCATCCGCCCCTCTTCCTCTCCGCACCTCGGTCATAGCCCGCAGATTCGCTCGATGCCGCAGGCCGTCGCCGTTAACTTGCCAGCGAGTTAATTTAAGACTGGTTAATGGTGAAATCTCTCGCGTCGAAGAAATGGTTAACGCGATTTGAGATTCCGCCACAAGCGAGGCGGAAGGCCGCGCTTCCTGACGCCGGTTGAATCTTTTGTGATTGGACGCGGCCGCGAAGCACCCCCACTCCGGCGACGGCCCGGCCCCTGCGTCAAGCCGCCGCGCCTGGAGCGGCTTTCGGGAACGCCAGGGCAAGCTGGGCGGTTGTCGCCCGGGAGGGGGCGAGCGTCCGCCCGCGGAGCAAGGGGATCATCGCATGCGGCCCAGACTGAAGCCTCTCGACCAGCAGGTGATCGTGATCACCGGGGCGAGCTCCGGGATCGGCTTGGCCACCGCCAAGAAGGCGGCCAAGGCCGGCGCCGCCGTCGTGCTCGCCGCGCGCAACGAGGACGCCCTGAGGGCGATCTGCGCCGAGATCAACGCCGCCGGCGGGCGCGCCCACGCGGTGGGCGCCGACGTCGGCGACGCGCAGGACGTGGAGAAGATCGCCCGGGCGGCGATCGCCCGCTTCGGCGGCTTCGACACCTGGGTCAACGACGCGGGCGTCGGCCTCTACGCCGAGCTCACCGAAACCCCGCTGGAGGACCACGCCCAGCTGTTCCGCACCAACTACTTCGGCGTCGTCAACGGCTCCATCGAGGCGGCCAAGCACCTGGCGGACAAGCCGGGCGGCGGGGCGGTGATCAACGTGGGCTCGGTGCTGTCGGACATCGGCGCGCCCATCCTGGGCGCCTACGCGGCCTCCAAGCACGCGGTGAAGGGCTTCACCGAGTCCCTGCGCATGGAGCTGCAGCGCCACAACTCGCCGGTGTCGGTCACCCTGATCAAGCCGAGCGGGATCAACTCGCCCTTCTCCGACCACGCCCGCAACTACATGGACAAGCCGGCCCGCGTGCCGCCGCCGGTCTACGCGCCGGAGGTGGTCGCCGACGCCATCCTCTACGCGGCCCAGCGGCCCGTGCGGACGCTGACCGTCGGCGCGGGGGGACGGCAGATGACGCTCACCGCCGCGCTGGCGCCTCACTTCGCCGACCGGCTGTTCGGGGCGACCTTCCCGCCGCTCAGCAAGCGCAAGGGCGAGAAGCCGGCGAGCGACAATCTCTACGGTCCCGCCGAGGACGGCCGCGTTTCGACCCCGCATTTCCGCGGCCGCAAGTTCAGCGTCTACACCGAGGCGCGCAAGCGGCCGGGACTGACCATCGGCCTGGGCGCCTTCGCGCTCGGGCTCGCCGCGGCCTGGCTGGGCCGCAAGCAGCTGGGCGCGGCGGCCCGGCCGCTGCTGGCCCGCACCGTGCGGCCGCTGGCGGTGCGCGCCGTCCGCCGTCGGCCGATGGCCGCAGCCCGCTACGCGCTGCGCCACCCGCGCCAGACGCTGCAGGTCGCCCGCGCCTTGCGCTGAACTTCGCCATCTGGTCTGCAGCAGGGGTTCTAGGCCGCGCCGGCGGGCGGCGGGGCAGGGGAGGCGCGCATGATTGAAGAGCAGCGGTTCGGCTATCGTGGCGAGGACGGCGCGGAGATCGCCGCCTTCCGCTGGACCGGCTCGGCGCCGGCCAAGGCGGTGATCCAGCTGGCGCACGGCGCCGGCGAGCACTCGCTGCGCTACCTCGAGCCGCTGACGCCGATCATCGAGGCCGGCTACGTCCTCTATTCCGCCGACCACCGGGGCCACGGCGCGACCGCCGGCCCTGACAGGCTCGGCGACTTCGGCCCCGGCGGCGCGGCCGCGGCCATCTCCGACATGGCGGTGCTGTCGAAGAAGATCCGCGCCGACCACGCCGGCCTGCCGCTGATCCTGTTCGGCCATTCGATGGGCGCGGCCTTCGCCCAGGTCTACCTGACCCGCCACCACGGCTTGATCGACGCCCTGGTCCTCTCCGGCACGGCGGCCACCTGGCTGCCCCGGGGCGAGCGGCGCGATCCGAACAGCGCCTTCGAGAACCCGCGCACGCCCTACGACTGGCTGTCCCGCGATACGGCCGAGGTGGACAAGTACATCGCCGACCCGCTGTGCGGCATCCGCTTCACGCCCGAGTCCGGCGCCTCGTTCCGCACCATCGGCGAGCAGGCGGCCGATCCGGGCTACCTGAATGAGGTCCGCAAGGGCCTGCCGGTCTACATCTTCGTGGGCGACGAGGACCCCATCAACGACAAGCTGGCGCGGGTCACGCCGCTGGTGGACCGCTACCGCGAGGCGGGCCTCGACGTGACCTTCAAGGTCTATCCGGGCGGGCGGCACGAGATGCTGAACGAGACCAACCGGGCCGAGGTGGTCGCCGACCTGAAGGCCTGGCTGGACCGCGTCGCCGGTTGAGCGCTTGACGCCGGCTTACGCCCGTAGTCTGCTGCCCGGATGCACATCACCGCCGCCGAGAGCCAGGTCATGGAGAGCCTCTGGCGCACCGCCCCGCTGACGCCGGACGAGCTGATCGCCGACGTCCGCACGCGCGAGGACTGGGGCCCGGCGACCGTCAAGACGCTGATCAACCGGCTCCTGAAGAAGAAGGCCATCCGCTCCGAGCGGATCGACGGGCGGACCCGATACGTCCCCCTCGTGCAGCGCGCCGACTACGTGCAGTCCGAGAGCCAGAACCTGCTGGACCGGCTGTTCGGCGGCGAGCTGACGCCGCTGGTCGCCCACTTCGCCGAGCACCGCAAGCTGACGCCGCAGGAGGTCGAGCGGCTGAAGCGCCTGATCGACGAGCTCGGCGATGACAAGTGAGCTGATCGAGGCCCTGGTCCGCGCCAACCTCGCCGCCTCGGCGGCGGTCCTGATCGTGCTGGCGCTGCGCAGCCCCGCCGCGCGCCTCTTCGGCGCCCAGACCGGCTACGCGCTGTGGAGCCTCGTCCCGCTCGCCTGGGCGGGGAGCCTGCTTCCGGCCCGGATCGCCGACGAGGGCGCGAGCCTGCCCGCTCACGGGCCCGCGCTGGGCTCGCAGGTCGCCGAAGCGCTCGCCATGCTGTGGCTGGCCGGCGTCGGGGCGAGCCTCGCCGTCTTCGCCCTGGCCCAGCTCCGGTTCTGGCTGCGCCAGCGGCAAGGGCGGGCGGGGCCGGCGGTCGCCGGCGTCTTCTTCCCGCGGCTGGTCCTGCCCAGCGACTTCCGCAGCCGCTACAGCGTGCAGGAGCAGGCGCTGATCCGCGCCCACGAGCTGGCGCACCTCGACCGCGGCGATCCGCGCGTCAACGCCTTCATCGCCGCCTTCCAGCTGGTCAACTGGTTCAATCCGCTGATCCACTACGCCGCCGCCAAGGCGCGCCTGGACCAGGAGCTGGCCTGCGACGAGGCCGTTCTCGCCGCCCGGCCGACGGCGCGCCGGGCCTACGCCCAGGCGCTGCTGAAGACCCAGCTGGCGGCCTCCGGCCCCCCGCTGGGCTGCCACTGGCTGGGACGCGGCCGCCATCCCCTGGAGACCCGCATCGGCCGCCTCGCGGCGCCGGCCCCGGGGGAGGCGCGGCGGCTGGCCGGAGCGCTGACGGCCGGCGCGCTGGCCATCGCCGCCGGGGTGTCCGCCTGGAGCGCCCAGCCCGTCCGCCCCCCACCCGAGCCGAAGGTCCTCGTCGTCCCGGCTCCGCCGGTGATGCACGTCCTGCTGGCCGGCCCGGACGCCCTGCCGCCGGTCGTTCTGCCGCCCCGGCCCTGAGCGGAATCTTCACCACCAGTTAAGGCCTTGGGCCGGATTCTGGCGGCCTTCCTGGGGGCCACCGAATCTTGCGCAGCCTTGTCGCCGCCGTCGAGCGTATCGATCCGCTGACCGTCTCCGGCCGCGTGGCCGCGGTGAACGGCCTGCTGATCGAGGCCCGCGGCGGGCTGACCCGGCTGGCGGTCGGCGCCCGGGCGGAGATCCAGCGCCTCGCCGACAAGCCGCTGCCCGCGGAGGTGGTCGGCTTCCGCGAGGCCCGCGCCCTCCTGATGCCCTTCGGACCCGTCGAGGGCGTCGCCCCCGGCGCGGAGATCCGCATCGAGCCGCTCGGCTCGGCCGTGCGCCCGACCAAGGCCTGGCTCGGCCGTATCGTCGACGCTTTCGGCGAGCCCATCGACGGCAAGGGCCCGCTGCCCCAGGGCCTGGCCGCCTATCCCCTGCGCGCGCCGCCGCCTCCGGCCCACGCCCGCGGCCGGGTCGGCGCGCGGCTGGACGTCGGCGTTCGGGCCATGAACGTCTTCACCACCTGCTGCCGCGGGCAGCGGCTGGGCGTCTTCGCCGGCTCCGGCGTCGGCAAGTCTGTGCTTCTCTCGATGCTGGCCCGCCAGTCGGACTGCGACGCGGTCGTCGTCGGCCTGATCGGCGAGCGGGGCCGCGAGGTGCGCGAGTTCATCGAGGAGACCCTCGGCGAGGAAGGGCTGAAGCGCGCCATCGTCGTGGTCGCGACCTCCGACGAGCCGGCCCTGAAGCGCCGCCAGGCCGCCTACATGACCCTGGCGCTGGCCGAGTTCCTGCGCGACCAGGACCTCGAGGTCCTGTGCCTGATGGACAGCGTCACCCGCTTCGCCATGGCCCAGCGCGAGATCGGCCTGGCCGCCGGCGAGCCGCCGACCACCAAGGGCTACACCCCCACCGTCTTCACCGAGCTGCCCAAGCTGCTGGAGCGCGCCGGCCCCGGGCCGATCCGCCCCGACGGCACCACGGCCGGCCCGATCACCGGCCTCTTCACCGTCCTGGTGGACGGCGACGACCACAACGAGCCCATCGCCGACGCGGTGCGCGGGATCCTGGACGGCCACATCGTCATGGAGCGGGCGATCGCCGAGCGCGGCCGTTTCCCGGCCATCAACGTGCTGAAGTCGATCAGCCGGACCATGCCGGGCTGCCACCAGCCGCACGAGCGCGAGATCGTGCAGGGC
The DNA here is from genome assembly GCF_042681205.1 of Phenylobacterium terrae. Taxonomy (NCBI): domain Bacteria; kingdom Pseudomonadati; phylum Pseudomonadota; class Alphaproteobacteria; order Caulobacterales; family Caulobacteraceae; genus Phenylobacterium; species Phenylobacterium terrae. Next base: position 532,646 of record NZ_JBHUEY010000001.1, on the reverse strand, counting down.
GCCCGCCGCGCGCTTTCCGCCTACACCAACATGGAAGAGCTGATCCGCATCGGCGCCTACCGCACGGGCTCGGACCCGGAGGTCGACCGGGCGATCGCGCTCAATCCCGCGCTCGAGGCCTTCCTCGCGCAGGACAAGGACGAATCCACCAGCCTGGACGAAGCGTTCGGGCGGCTGGCCGGCATACTGGGGGGTGATGCGGCATGAGCTGGACCAAGAGTTTGATCCGGATCTCAACCTATCAGGTGGAGGAGCTGCAGAAGCGCCTGGCCGACATCGTCGACCGCCGGCGCGCCGTCGAGGCGCGGCTGCTGCAACTGGCCGCCGAGGCCGTCGCGGAGGCCCAGACCTCCCAGGCCGACGCCGAGAACGGCTGGTACAAGGCCGGCTGGCTGGAGGGCCTGCGGGTGCGCAAGGCTGAGCTTCAGGCCGAGCTCGCCGCCATCCAGCAGGAGGAGGCCGGCGCGCGCGACATCCTCGCCGAGGCCTTCGAAGAGCAGAAGAAGTACGAGCAGGTGGCCGAGGCCATGCGCCTGACCGCCGCCAAGGAGAGCGCCCGGCGCGAGACCGCCGCGCTCGACGAGCTGGGCCTGCGGGCCGCCGGCGGGCGGTGAGCGGCCTTAGCCGCCGGACCCTGATCGGGGCGGCCCTGGCGCTCGGCGCCTGCGAGAGCCGCGCCCAGCCGGCGGTCCCGATCGAACTCGCGCCTCTGCGAGCCGCCGCGCCGTTCCCGCTGGGCGTCTGCGCCCAGGTCAGCCACATCGACGATCCCGAGTGGGCGCGCCTGGCCGCCACCCACTTCTCCCAGCTCACACCCGAGTGGGAGATGAAGATGGAGTACATCGTCCAGCCGGACGGGACCTTCCGCTTCGACCGCGCAGACCGGCTGGCCGCCTTCGCCCGGACGAACCGGATGCGGCTCTACTGCACGACTCTGATCTGGTACGCCCAGCGACCGGAAGGCTTCGAGACGCTGGACGAGGACCGCGTCTCCTTCGGCCGCGCCTACGACAACTACATCACCGCCGTCGTGGGACGGTACCGCGGGCAGGCCGTCGGCTGGGACGTGGTCAACGAGGCCGTGGCGGAGGACGGGGAAGGGTGGCGCCAGAGCCTGTGGGCCAGCCGGCTCGGCGACTTCGACCACATGCGCCGGGCCTTCGACGTCGCCCGCGCGGCCGATCCGGACGCGGTGCTGTTCCTCAACGACTACAACCTCGAGAGCATCCCCAGGAAGCTCGACACCTTCCAGCGCCTCGTCGACCGGCTGCTGAGCGCGGGCGTTCCGGTGACCGGCCTCGGCTGCCAGAGCCACATCGACGCGAGCCTGCCCCCCGGCGCCTACACCCGCACCCTCGAGGCGCTCGCCCGCTTCGGCCTGCCGATCCACGTCTCCGAACTCGACGTCTCCCTTGTCCGCGCCGGCCGCGGGCCGCGCCTGGAAGAGCGCCAGGCCGCCCTCTACGCCGAGGCCATGGAGGCCTTCATGGCGCTTCCCGCGCATCAGCGCTTCGCCTTCACCCTCTGGGGCCTGCGCGACAAGGACTCCTGGCTGAAGCGCGAGAACGCCCGTGACGCGCCGCTGCTGTTCGACGACTTCGGCCAGGCCAAGCCCGCCGCCGCGGGGCTCGCCCAGGCGCTGGGCGCCCTGAAGCGCTAGGGCCAGCTGCCGTCGAACCTGCCTTCGTGGAGGGTGACCTCGTCGCCGGGGCCGGCGCAGGCCCAGCCGCTCTTCGTGGCCGTCCGCCAACGGAACCCCTCCCGCGCCCGCCAGCACTCGTCGCCGGGGATGGGCTCCACGTGCGCCGGTCCATAGCCCTGGGCCAGGAGGGCGCGCTCGACGCTGTCCTGGCGGCGCTCGTTGACCCAAACGCCGGCGCCGACCGCGAAGACCACGAGCACGGCCGCGATGGCCGCGGCGGCCGTCAGCACCGGTCTTGCGAACGGCTGCTCCACCCGGGCGTCGAGGGGGTTCCTCACGGCTGAGCCTCGCGGCGGCGGAGCGCGCGACGCTGATAGAGGCTGAGGCCGATCAGGATGGGCGCGGACCCGAGGAAGACGAGGAACAGGGGCCTGGGGGGAAGCAGGAGGCCGCTCGCGGCAAGCACCGCCCCGGTGAGCGTCAGGCCCCAGCCGATCCGCAGCGCCGTTCGGGTCCAGACCGCCGGGGCCGGCGCATCCGCCCCGGTGGGCGGGCTGAGCTTGGCGAAGAAGTTGCCCCGGATCGCCATGGCGACGCCGACCAGCACGCAGACCAGCCGGAGGTAGCTGGCACCGTCGAGGGCGGGCGGCTCGGCGTTCAGGTACAGCCGCGCCGCCCAGGCCTGGACCGCGGCCAGGAAGACGAACCAGAAGACCAGCGCCCCCTGCAGGTGCCGCGCGTGGTCCTCCGCGAGCCGCATCCGCTCGGCGGCGAACAGGCGGTGCGCCAGGATCAGCAGCGTTGCGGCGCTGACCGGAATGGCGAGCAGCACCAGCGGCCGCAGGGGCCGTTGCAGGTCCGCCGCGAGCTGACCCGCGTGCGCGCGCCAGGCCAGCGCGCCGGCCGCCACCAAGGCGAGTTCCACGACGATGGCGACGAGCAGCAGGCGGACGATCCGGTTCACCGCGCGGCCTCCTCGTCGGCGCCGGAGCTTCTCTGGCCGCCGAGGCCGATGCCGAAGGTGTCGGCGAACGCCAGCAGCGCGTCCTCCAGCACCGACAGCCGCAGCCGATAGGTGATGGAGGCGCCGTGCTTGTCGGCGGCGATCAGGTCCGCCTCCTTCAGCACCGCGAAATGCCCAGACATCGTCGCCTTCGAGACGGGGAAGGCGGCGGCGAGTTCGCCGGCGGTCATCGGCCGCTCCCGCAGCAGCTGCAGGATGCGGCGGCGCGTGGGGTCGGAAAGGGCTTTGAAGACGCCGCTCATGTTCGGAAGTTAGGCAAATACCGAACTAAGGGTCAAGCGGCGCCTTTACGGAAACGAAAACCGCGCTCTCTAGAAGTTCGGGCGATGAAGCTGATCTACGCCCTGCAGGACCCGGACAATCCGAACTCGCTCGCCATGAAGATGCGGCGGGCGCGGGCCCGGCATGTCACGGGGCTGATCGAGCAGATCGCAGCCGAGACCGGCCGCTGCCGCATCCTCGACCTGGGCGGCGAGCCCGACTACTGGCGCCTGTTCGACCGCGCCCTGCTGGAGCGCTGCGGCGTCCACATCACCCTGGTGAACCCCCAGGCGTTCGAAGTCGCCGATCCGATGTTCGAGGCCGTCGAGGGCGACGCCTGCGCGCTGGAGGCCTATCGGGACAACGCCTTCGACCTCGTCCACTCCAACTCGGTGGTGGAGCACGTCGGCGACTGGCCGCGCATGGAGGCCTTCGCCCGCGAAGCTCGGCGCCTCGCGCCCCGCTACTACGTCCAGACCCCCTACTTCTGGTTCCCGATCGAGCCCCACTTCTCCGCGCCGTTCTTCCACTGGCGCTCCGAGCAGAGCCGGGCCCGGGCGCTGATGAAGAAGCGCCACGGCTTCGCCGAGCGGGCGAGGGACGTGGGGGCGGCCATGCGCGACGTCCAGCACGCGCGCCTCCTCGACAAGACCCAGTTCCGTTTCCTCTTTCCCGACGCCCGCCACCTTGACGAGAAGTTCGCCGGCCTGACCAAGTCGCTGATCGCGATCCGGGCTTAGGCAAAGGGGAGCGGCGATGACGGCCGCTGTTTTCATCGATGAGGCGGGGGCCGGCGACCTAGCCTGGCTCATCGAGGCCGATCGCCATGTTCCCGAAGCTTGGGTTCGTCGGTGCATCGACCACGGCGAATACCTGATCGCTCGGCACGCCGATGTCCCCCTCGGCTTCCTCCGTTATAGCTGGTTCTGGGGGACGATCCCCTTCATGGACCTCATCTGGGTGGATCCGGCGCATCGCCGCACGGGCGTCGGACGGGCTCTCGTGGCGCGCTGGGAAGCGGACATGCGGGAGCGTGGCGCCGAGGTGCTGCTTACGTCCAGCATGAGCGACGAACCGGAACCGCAGGCCTGGCATCGCCGAAACGGCTTCACCGAGTGCGGGCAGCTGACCTTCGGCGTGGCTCAACCGACGCCGGAGGTCTTTTTCGTGAAGGATTTGCAGCGCTCGGGCCGCCCGCACGCCCTAAGCGGCTGACCGGCCTGAGCCGCCGGTTAGCTGAAGTTGGCGTGGCGGCAGAGCACCCTCAGAACGCGCTCGCCGCCAAATCCTATCACGATCCGGATCATCCCGCCGTCGGCGGGGATCGCATCCGCGAAGCTGACTTCCGCGTGGCTCCAGCCGATGAGTTCTGGCTGGTGCACCAGGCCCCAGCTTCTGAGCCCGCCGGCGAACTCCATATGCTCGACGAGCCGGCAGGTCAGCCGTCGGTGAACGGGGGCCTCCTCGATGTTCGGCCGCACGGCGCCCGTCGCTCGATCGAAGACGTCATTGATCGTGATCTGCAGGGTGCTGAGAGCGTCCGAGAAGCGGAGGTCCTCCACGATGCATTCGCTAAGCGCGGCCAGCTCGCGCCGAAGTTTGTCTTCCATGCTCTGTCTCTTGCGGTCCCGCACGGCAGGACCGAAGGGCTGAGAATGGGACCGCGCGCAATGCTTGACGAGCATGTAAGCATACGCTTACCGTTAGTTACCGCTAACGCCCAGAGAGGATGCTCCCCATGTCCGCGTTCGTCGTTCACACCGTCCCCGGCAGCCCGTTCGCCCGCGCCGTCATGGCCGTCCTTGAGGAGAAGGGCGCGGACTGGCGTCTGGCCCCGCTCGCGCCGATGGCGAGCAAGCAGGAGCCCCACATCAGCCGCCACCCGTGGGGCCGCATGCCGGTGCTCGAGCATGGCGGCTTCTGGCTCTATGAGACCCAGGCGATCCTGCGCTACCTCGACCGCGTGCTGCCGGAGCCGGCGCTGACGCCGGCCGATCCGAAGGTCGCGGCCCGCATGGACCAGCTGCTCAACATCAACGACTGGTACCTCTTCCAGGGCTGGGCGGCGGTGGTCGTCTTCCAGCGCGTGGTCGGCCCGCGGCTGCTCGGCATGAGCCCGGACGAGGCGGCGATCGCCCAGGCGGCGCCGCAGGGCCAGCCGGTGGTGCGCGAGCTCACCCGCCTGCTCGGCGACAAGCCCTACCTCTGCGGCGATCAGCCGAGCCTCGCCGACTTCGCCATCGCGGCCCAACTCGACCTGATGGCGCAGACCCCCGAGTGGACGCAGGTCGCCGGCTCGGCCGACGCCCTCAAGGCCTGGCTCGACCGGATGCTCGCCCGCCCGTCGATGCAGTCCACGACCTGGGCCAACGTCGCGGCGATGGCGGCCTGAGCGCGTTCCTTTCCCGCGAAGCGGGAGAGGGGGACCGCCCGCCGAAGCCGGCGGAAGCCGGCTGAAGAGCGGGTGGGGGAGAGGGAAAGCCGCAGCCACGGCGCTGTGGCCTGCCCTTTCCACCATCGGCTCTTCGCTCCGCTCGGCCGGCGGTCCCCCTTTCCCATGAATGGGAAAGGAAGGAGCGGGCGACATACCCGATCTTCGAGAATCCTTGCGCCCGGCGGGAGGCGTGCTACCACCCTGCCCATTGGTGCGTAGGCGATTTCGAAGGTGTGATCGATGAGCGAGGCGGGAACTGCGAAGCGGCCCATCGACAAGCAGGCGCTGCTGGCCAAGTACCGCGCCGAGCGGGACAAGCGGCTGCGGCCCGAGGGGAACGCCCAGTACCTGGAGCTGAAGGGCAGCCACCTCGCCCACTATCTAGAGGACCCCTACACGCCCTTCATCGAGCGGGCGCCGGTGACCGACCACGTCACGTTCGCCTTCGTGGGCGGCGGGTTCGCGGGCCTGGTGACCGGCGCGCGGCTGGTGGAGGCCGGCGTCAGGGACGTTCGGATCATCGACAAGGCCGGCGACTTCGGCGGCACCTGGTACTGGAACCGCTATCCGGGCGCCCAGTGCGACACCGCCTCGATGGTCTACATGCCGCTGCTGGAGGAGACCGGTCACCGGCCCAGCGAGAAGTACGCCCACGCCCCAGAGATCCTGGAGCAGTGCCGGCGGATCGGCCGCCAGTACGGCCTCTACGACCACGCCCTCTTCCACACCGAGATCACCGACCTCGCCTGGGACCAGGGCCGCTCGGCCTGGGTGATCCGCACCAACCGGGGCGACGAGTTCACCGCCAGCTTCGTCGGCCTGGGCACCGGGCCGCTGCATGTGCCCAAGCTGCCCGGCATCCCCGGCATCGAGCGGTTCCAGGGCCACTCCTTCCACACCAGCCGCTGGGACTACGGCTACACCGGCGGGGATCCGAACGGCGCGCTGATGGAGAAGCTGGCCGACAAGAAGGTGGCGATCATCGGCACCGGCGCCACCAGCGTGCAGGCCGTCCCGCACCTCGCCCGCGCCTGCGGGACGCTCTACGTCGTCCAGCGCACGCCGTCCTCGGTGGACGTGCGCGCCAACCAGCCGATCGATCCGGAGTGGTTCGAGGGGATCGCCACGCCCGGCTGGCAGCAGCGCTGGCTGGAGAACTTCACCGAGAACCAGGCCGGCGGCACGGCCGAGGTGGACCTGGTGCAGGACGGCTGGACGGACCTCTCCCGCCGCATCCGGGCCAAGATCGCCCAGCTGCCGCCCGAGCAGCGCACGCCGATGAACATGCTGGCCGCCTACGAGGATTCCGACTTCGAGAAGATGGAGGAGATCCGCGCCCGGGCCGAGCAAGTCGTGAAGGACAAGGAGACCGCCGAGAAGCTGAAGGCCTGGTACCGCCAGCTGTGCAAGCGGCCCTGCTTCCACGACGAGTACCTGGAGGCCTTCAACAATCCGAACACCCATCTCGTCGACACCGACGGACAGGGTGTCGAGGCGATCACCGAAAAGGGCTTCGTCGTCGCCGGCCGCGAGTACGAGGTGGACTGCATCATCTACGCCTCGGGCTTCGAGGTCGGCACCGAGTACAGGCGTCGCGCCGGCTTCGACCTGACCGGCCGGGACGGGCTGAAGCTGTCGCAGGCCTGGGCCGAGGGGATGCGCACGCTGCACGGCGTGCACGTCCACGGCTTCCCCAACGCCTTCTTCGTCCAGCCCACCCAGGGCGCGAACCTGATCTCCAACGTGCCGCACAACCTGACGGAGTCCGGCCGCACCATCGCCGCCATCGTCGCCGCCGCGCTGGAGCGGGGCGCCAGGGAGGTCGAGGTGACGCAAGAGGCGCAGGACGCCTGGGTGGAGCTGCTGCTGAAGGGCGTGGGCCGGATGCTCGGCTCGGCCGACTGCACCCCCGGCTACTACAACAACGAGGGCCAGGACCCCGGCCCGGCCGCCCGCTACAACGTCGGCTACCCGGCCGGGCCCAGCGCCTTCTTCCGCTACCTCCAGGGCTGGCGCAGCTCGGGCGCGTTCGAGGGGCTGGCGTTCCGCTAGGGGATCCTACCTCCCGCCGAGGGCCGCATCGGGCGAGCCATGCGCCGCCGGCCGTGCTAGTCTCAGTCCAGTTCTGCGTGGGTCGTGGTCCTGGACCAGCCACACGCCCGAGAGCCCTTCCCGCTCACGATGATCGTCGTGAGGGGACAAGGAGGGCTCTCAACAAAGGGTGACGACCCTGTTCACCCCGACCGGCGTGTCCCACGCCGCTCGGGACAGGGTCGGCGGCGGTCCCTGACGGCCACGCTCCCAACGCTAAGGCCTTGGGAGGAGCAGCGATGCCCGCCGACAACCACATCCGAAATCCCTTCGAAATGGCCGTATCCGGGCTGGGGGCGGTGATGTCCGACGCCGGCCGGGCGGTGGCGCAGGCCAAGCCCCGCACCGCCGAGACGGTGGAAGCGCCGGCGATCCGGCCGATCGCCACGCGCGACCTGACGGACGCGTTGCGCCGCGGCGCCGCCGACGTGGGCGCGGCGCGAGACGACGTCCTGTTCATCGCGCTGATCTATCCGCTGGCCGGGCTGCTGATCGCCACGGCGGTGTTCCAGAACCGGCTGACGCCGCTGATCTTCCCGCTGGTCGCCGGCTTCGCCCTGCTGGGGCCGCTGGCCGCGGTCGGGCTCTACGAGATCAGCCGCCGCCGCGAGCGCGGCGAGCCGGTCTCGGCCTCCACGCCGCTGGCCGTGCTCCGCTCGCCGGCGATCGGCGACATCCTGCGGCTGGGCGCCCTGCTGGTGGCCATCTTCGCCGCCTGGCTGGTCGCCGCCTGGGCGATCTACGCCGCGACGCTCGGGCCGCAGCCGCCGGCCTCCATCGGCGCCTTCGCCAGCGAGGTTCTGACCACTCCGGCCGGCTGGGCGATGATCGTCATCGGGATCGGCGTCGGGGCGCTGTTCGCCGTCGCGGCCTTCGCCCTCAGCGTCATCTCCTTCCCGCTGATGCTCGACCGGCACGTGCCCATGTCGACCGCGGTCCGGGCCTCCATCGACGCGGTGAAGGCCAGCCCCAAGGCGATGTTCACCTGGGGCCTGATCGTCGCCGGCCTGCTGGTGCTGGGCTCCCTGCCGGCCCTGGTCGGCCTGGTCTTCGTCATGCCCCTGTTGGGGCACGCCACCTGGCATCTCTACCGGAAGGTGACAGGAGAGGGGCCGGCGGCCTGACGCCGGCTCACGCCGCCGGCGCGAGGGCGTCCCGGACGCCGGCGGCGATCTCCAGCGACCGGATCCGCTTGGCCTGGTCGTAGATCTGGGCCGTGACAATGATCTCGTCCGGCCGGTGCCGCGCGATGAAGTCCGCAAGGCCGCGGCGCACCGTCTCCGGTCCGCCGACCACCGCCTTCGAGAGCGGCCCGCCGGGCGCCAGCGTGCCCGCCAGGCTCTCGTAGTCCTCGATCGGCGGGGGCAGGGGGCCGGGCTGGCCGCGGTGCAGGTTGATGAAGGCCTGCTGCAGCGAGGTGAAGAGGATCCTCGCCTCCTCGTCGGTGTCGGCGGCGACCAGGTTCAGCCCCAGCATCAGGTGGGGCTTTGCCAGATACTCCGACGGGGCGAACTCGGCCCGGTAGATGGCGCTGGCCTGGTCCACCATCTGCGGCGCGAAGTGGGAGGCGAAGGCGAACGGCAGGCCGAGCGCGGCCGCCAGTTGCGCGCCGAACAGGCTGGAGCCCAGGATCCACACCGGCACGTTGGAGCCCGAGCCGGGCACCGCCCGGATCGCCTGGCCGGGCGCGGGGTCCCGCAGGAAGGCGAGCAGCTCCAGCACGTCCTGCGGGAACTCGTCGACGCTTCCAGCCAGGTTGCGGCGCAGCGCCCGCGCCGTCAGCTGGTCGGTGCCGGGCGCACGGCCGACGCCCAGGTCGACGCGGCCGGGAAAGACGGCCTCCAGCGTGCCGAACTGCTCGGCGATGATCAGCGGCGCGTGGTTGGGCAGCATGACCCCGCCGGCCCCCAGCCGGATCGTCGAGGTGCCCTCGCCGGCGTAGGCCAGGGCCACCGCCGTCGCGGCGCTGGCGATGCCGGTCATGTTGTGGTGTTCGGCCAGCCAGTAGCGGCGGTAGCCGAGCCGCTCGGCGGCGTGGGCCAGCTCGCGGCTGGCGCGCAGCGACTGGCCGGGCGTGCCGCCCTGGACGATGGGGGAGAGGTCGAGGACGGACAGCGGAACCATGCCTCCCATGTAGGCGCCCGGCGGCCGTGCGGAACCCGTCGGCCCGCTCGGAAGTCTTGCAGCGAACAGTCGAAGCGCCTCGGGAGACGCCCCATGCCTCCATCCCCGCAGCCGCCACTCGGCGGCGGAACCAATGCCCGCCCGCTCAAGGACCCCATCGGCCAGACCGCACACGGCATTCCCGAAGAGGCGGTCGGCGAGGGCGAGGCTTCGCGCCCGGAGAGCCTGTCGCTCGCCTCCGACCCCGCCGCCGAGGCCCTGGCCCGCAAGCTGGCGGCCGAGGCCGCCAGCTGGGAAGAGCGCCGCAGGTCGCGCGGCGGCGATGGCCAGGCCTGAATGAGTGGGCCGCCGCCTCCCGCGGGGGAGGAGGGCGGCTGAGGTGATCGGCTTTGCGCCCGCCCCGCAGTATCATGGGCCGGCAGCGCACGCGCCGGAGGCCGCCCATGAGACGCCTGATCGTGACCCTCGCCCTCGCCGGCGGTCTCGCCGCCTGCGCCGGCCCGCCCGGTCCAGGCCCGGCCGCCGCCGAGGGCCCCCGCCAGTGCTTCTGGGCCCGCAGCGTCAACAGCTTCAGCGCCGTCGACGACGACACCGTCAACCTGCGCGTGGGCGTGCGCGACTACTACCAGCTCGAGCTGATCGGGGGCTGTCCGGACATCGACTGGGCCCAGAAGATCGCCATCCAGTCCCGTGGCGGCTCCAGCATCTGCGTCGGCTCCGACGCCGTCCTCATCGCCCCCAGCCACATCGGCCCGCAGCGCTGCCACGTGCGCACCGTGCGCCGCCTGACGCCGCAGGAGGTCGAGGCGATGGACCCGAAGGCGAAACCTTAAAGACCTCTCCCTCCGCGAAGCGGGGGGAGAGGGTAGGGTGAGGGGGCCTCTCCGCCGCCCAACTCTCCGCCGCTTCGCGCCGGGCGCGGCTTCGCCGCGCGCCCCTCACCCAACCCTCTCCCCGCGAGCGGGGAGAGGTCAGGCCCGGTAGACTGACGCAGCGTCCGCGCCGCATCCTCCCCGGAGGGAGGACCCGCGATGGACCAGCGACTGCCCAGGGCCTGCATCATCGGGGCCGGCTGCTCCGGCTTCACGACCGCCAAGCGCCTCCAGGACCTGGGCGTGCCGTTCGACTGCTTCGAGATGAGCGACGACGTCGGGGGCAACTGGTACTTCAGGAACCCGAACGGGCTCTCGGCCTGCTACGAGAGCCTGCACATCGACACCTCGAAGTGGCGGCTGGCGTTCGAGGAGTTCCCCGTCCCAGCCGACTGGCCCGACTTCCCGCACCATTCGCAGTTGCTGCAGTACTTCCGCGCCTACGTGGACCACTTCGACCTGCGCCGGAAGATCACCTTCAACACCCGCGTGGAGCTGGCCGAGCGGACGGGGGAGGGCCTTTGGGCCGTCACCCTCTCCACCGGCGAGCGGCGGCTCTACGATGTGCTGTTCGTGTGCAACGGCCACCACTGGGACGCCCGCGTCCCCGACTATCCGGGCGCGTTCGACGGCCCCGCCTTCCACGCCCACGACTACCGCGATCCCTTCGATCCGGTGGACATGCGCGGCAAGCGGATCGTCGTCGTCGGCATGGGCAACTCGGCGATGGACATCGCCTCCGAGCTCTCCCAGCGGCCGATCGCCAGGACCCTCTGGGTGGCCGCCCGCCGGGGCGTCTGGGTGCTGCCGAAGTACATCGACGGTCGGCCGGCCGACAAATCCGCCATGCCGCACTGGATGCCGCGCAAACTCGGCCTCTCGCTGGCCCGCAAGAAGATCAAGAAGACCATCGGGCGGATGGAGGACTACGGCCTGCCCAAGCCCGACCACGAGCCGCTGGAGGCCCACCCCTCCGTTTCCGGCGAGTTCCTGACGCGGGCCGGCTGCGGCGACATCAAGTTCAAGCCGAACATCGCCGAGCTGATGGGCGACAAGGTCCGCTTCGAGGACGGCAGCGTCGAGGCGGTGGACGCCATCGTCTACGCCACCGGCTACCGGATCAGCTTCCCCTTCTTCCGCGACCCCGAGCTCCTGCCGGACGCGGAGAACCGCTTCCCGCTCTTCAAGCGGATGATGAAGCCGGGCGTGCCGAACCTCTTCTTCATGGGCCTGGCCCAGCCCCTGCCGACCCTGGTCAACTTCGCCGAGCAGCAGGCCAAGCTCGCCGGCGCCTACCTGACCGGCCGCTACCGCCCGCCGCCGCCGGAGGAGATGACCCGCATCATCGCCGCCGACGAAGCCCTGCACCTCGGCCCCTACTACAAGGCGCCCCGTCACACGATCCAGGTCGACTTCGGCCTCTACGTCCACGACCTGATGAAGGAGATCCGGCGCGGAGAGGCGCGGGCGAAGGCGGCGGGCTGGGCGCTGCCGGTGGCTGCGCGGACGAAGGCGGGGGCGGAGGCGATGGCGGCGGCGTAGCCCGTCTCCGCTTGACACTGACCGTCGGTCAGTAGTTAATGACCATCGGTCACTAAGGAAGGCCGATGGACAAGCCGGTACGCCGTCGTCTGAGCCCGCAGGTCCGCAAGCTCGAGATCATCGAGGCGGCCGAGCGGCTGTTGCAGGCCCACGGCTCGCGGGTGCGGGTCGAGGACGTGGTCCGCGAGGCGGGCGTCGCGAAGGGCACCTTCTTCCTCTACTTCCCGACCTGGGACGACCTGCTCGAGACCGTGCGCGACCGGCTGGTCTCGGAGTTCGACGCCGCCTATCCGCTGCCGACGGAAGCCGAGGGCCCGATCGACTGGCCCGCGCTGGTGGAGTGGCAGGCGGGCGCCTTCGTCGATTTCACCCTTTCGCGGCGGGGCCTCGGGGAGGCGGTGTTCCACTCCGACTTCGCCGAGCGGCGCCCGCTCGCCGACCACGCCAATGTCCGGCTCGCGGCGGTCATCCGCGCCGGCCAGGAGGCCGAGGCGTTCGGCCCGGTCGATCCGGAACCCACCGCCCGGCTGCTGTTCGCGGCCATCCACGAGGCCGCCGACGCGGTCGCCGCCGGGGCCGACCGGGACGCCATGGTCGCCGCGCTCAACACCCTGCTCCGACGCGCCCTCGCGCCTTGAGCAGCGCACCGCAGGAGGAAAGCCCATGAACGAAAGCGTCGTGAACGTCCGCTACATGGTCGGCGACGTGCAGGCGGCGGCCGACTGGTATGTCGACAACTTCGGCTTCAACCGCCTGCCGAACGCCTCGCCGGCCTTCGCGGCTGTGGAGCGCGGGCCGCTGCGGCTGCTGCTGAGCGGCAAGTCCAGCTCCGCCGGCCGGCCCATGCCCGACGGCCAGCAGCCGGCGGCCGGAGGGTGGAACCGGTTTCAGCACCTCGTCGAGGATCTGCCGGCCGAGGTCGAGCGCCTGCGCGCCAAGGGCGTGAAGTTCCGCAACGACATCGTCACCGGCCCCGGCGGATCGCAGATCCTGGCCGAAGACCCGTCGGGCAACGTCGTGGAGCTGTTCCAGCCGGCGGCCTGGTTCTGAGCCGCTAGCCCTGCTTTCCGCGTCCCGCAGGCCAGGTCCGCCGCGCGACCCAGGCCCAGGCGATGACCGCGATCGGCGCTCCGATCGGCGCCCAGGCCAGCGCGTCGGCCGGCCCGTCCACCAGCAGCGCGAAGACCAGGCCCACGAGGCTGACGAGGGCGAGGACCGCCGGGGCGAAGAAGATCTCGTGGGCCCGCTTGGGCTTCTCGGGACGGCTCATTCGGCGGCCTCGCGCATGGCGAAGGCGGGCTCTGCGCCGCGCTCGAGTTCGGCCAGCCGCGCCTCGACCGAGGTGCGCCTGCGCCCGAGCCACAGGTAGAGGCCGCTGCCCAGCACCACGATGGTGACCACCGTCAGCAGGGCCCAGAGGATCTTCATCGGCATGCCGCCGTAGTCGCCGAAGTGCAGCGGCTGTGAGACGAACAGGGCCACCGCATACCAGGGCATGTCGCGCATGGCGGTGAGCTGGCCGGTCTCGGCGTCGATCAGGGCCGGCTTCAGGACCCGCGATGTCAGCGGCGTCTCGCCGTGCATGAAGACGGCGTAGTGGTTGCGGCTGGAGAAGGGCGTCCCCGGATAGGCGACGATCTGGGGCGTCATCCCGGGCGCGGCGGCCCGGGCGGTCTCGACCGCGGCGTTGACGGACGCCAGGTTTGTCGCCGGCGGCTTGTCCCGGTAGGGCGCGGTCATCTCGGCCAGCTGGTCCGCCTGCCACAGGTGCAGGATGGGCGTCGCCAGGGTGTTGATCAGGCCCGTGCCGCCGACCACCAGCGCCCAGGCCATGGTGGTCACGCCCAGGAGGTTGTGCAGGTCCAGCCACTTGATCCGCGCGCTGCGGCCCTCGCGCACCGCCCCGAACGGCAGGCGGCGCATGAAGGGCGCGTAGACCACCACGCCGGAGACGATGGCCGCCACGAACAGCCCGCCCATCAGCCCCAGGAACAGGGTGCCCGGCAGCCCGGCGAACATGTCGTAGTGCAGCCGGAAGAGGAAATACATCACTCCCTCGGTCAGCGGCGGGACGTCGAGCAGCTGGCCGGTTCCGCCGTCGTAGGTGGCGATATGGCCCTCGACCGCGTCGATCGTGGGGGCGGTGGTCACATAGACGACCGGCTCGTCCTCCTCGAAGCTGACGTACTGGACGACCTCGCCGGGCCGGCGGGCCAGCGCGTCGGCGGTGATGGCGTCCAGGCTGGCGGGCGCCGTGCCCGGGGCGAGTTCGGCCGCCTCCGGGGCGCGGCCGAGCAGGTGCTCGATCTCGTGGTAGAAGATGAGCGGCAGGCCGGTGATGCACAGCATCAGCAGGAAAGCGGTGCAGACGAGGCTGGTCCACTTGTGGACGAGGTACCAGCCTTTCACGGTCGCCCGGCTCATCATGGTCAGAAGTCCGCTTGCAGCCCCACCTGGATGGTCCGGGGCGTGAGGATGGTGGCGCTGTCGTCGAAGAAGGTCGCGCCGGGATAGAGCATCACCGGGCCGGTCTCGTCGAAGACGTTGGCCACCGAGGCGAAGACCTTGACGTTCCCGACGCGGTACGCGGCGCGCGCGTTGGCCGTCCAGAAGGCGTCGACCTCGCCGCGCGGGTCGTTGTCGATGGCCGTGTGGTAGCCGCCGCTGTAGCGGGCGTCGGCGCCGAACTCGAAGCCGCTCTCGTGGCGGTAGTCGACGCCGAGGTTGAAGCTGAGCGAGGGCGAGCGCGGCAGCTCATGCCCCTCGATCCCTGAGTTCGGATACTCGGTCACCTCGGTCTGCAGCAGGCCCACCGCGCCGAACAGCTCCAGTCCGGGCGCGGCCATGTAGCGGGCGCTGACCTCGGCGCCCAGCGTCTCGGCCTCGTCGGCGTTGCGCACCACGTAGGACCACAGGTCCGGGTCCGGGTTGAGGTCGAACGGCAGCTGGATGTCGCGGTAGCGGTCGTAGAAGACGTTGCCGGTCAGGTTCAGCCGCCCGCCGGCCAGCGAGGCGCGCGCAAAGGCCTCGTAGTTCCACACGAACTCCGGCTTGTAGGTGTAGCTGACGAAGGGGACCTCGTAGGTGAAGCCCGCGCCCCCGCCGTTGTAGCCGCGCGAGGCCAGCACCCCGACTGTGACGTCGTCGCTGAGCCGCCAGGCGAGCGAGGCCTTCGGCAGGAAGACCTCGTAGGTCTCGTCGAAGTCGATCAGGAAGGGCCCGACGCCGCCGGTGCGCTCGCGCTCCTCGCGCTCCAGCCGCCCGCCGAGGGTGAGCTCCAGCTCAGGGGTCAGCGCGACCAGGCCTTCGGCGAAGGCGGCGTAGGTGCGGGTGGAATCGTCGAAGGTCCCGCCGCCGAACAGGTCGATGTATTCGTCCTGCTCGGCCTTGAAGACGTGGGCGCCGACGAAGCCGCGGATCCGGTCGCCCGCGGCGCCGAAACGGACGCGCGGCTCCAGCACCCACTCCTCGCCGTTGATCTCGGCGTTGCCGTCGCCGGGCAGGGCGTAGCGGCGGACCCGAAGGTCGGTCCCCGAGGCCAGCATCTCGAAGGTCAGGCCCGGCCCGAAGGTCTGCGAGGCCTCCAGGATGGCGCTGGTCGCCCGCGTCCCGAACACCGGCTGGAACGGGTAGGAGGCGACGTGGTCGTCGAAGGGATAGGTGACGTCCGCCGTCTGCGGCTCGTGGGCGTCCAGGTGCGAGACGGTCAGCAGCGCCCGGAAGCCGGGCAGGGCCTGCGGCGTGAACAGCAGCTTGCCGCGCAGCGCCAGGCTCTCGGACTCGCCGGGATCCTCGATCCCCGGATAGCCGGTGAACTCGACGAAGCTGTCGCTGCGCCGCCAGTCGGCGGCGAGGCGGAAGGCCAGCTGGTCGTCCAGCAGCGGCCCGCCGACCGCGCCCGACACCTGCTGCGTATCGCGGCTGCCGGCCAGGATGCGCGCCGTCCCCGACCAGTCGAAGGTCGGGTCGCGGGTCTTGACGATCACCGCCCCGGCCACCGCGTTGCGGCCCTGCAGCGTGCTCTGCGGCCCGCGGAACACCTCGACCCGCTCGACGTCCCACAGCGTCGCGTCCGAGAAGATGGCTTCGTTGTGCGAGAGGGTGCGCCCGTCCACCTGGTGGTTCAGCCGCGGCCGGGTGCCCGCGAAGAAGGCGTCCGCCCCCTGCGCCGGGCCGGTGCCGTCCAGCCCGCGGATGGCCGGGGCGAAGTTCGACGGCTCGACCGTGACCACGTTGGGGATCTGCGAGAGCAGATCGCTGGTGGTGACGATGTCCGTCCGCCGCTCCAGCTCGCGGCCGTCGGTGACCGACACGCTCGAGGCGGTGTCCTGCAGCGAGCGGGTGGTCTTCTCGCCGGTGACCACGATCTCGGACAGCGCGACGTCCTGGGCCAGCGCCGGCCCGGCCGCGACCGCTGCGGCGATCGCGACGAGCGAGGCCGAGGCCCGCAGCGCCCGCCGCGCGCCCGACAGCCGCTCCGGCCCCGATCGCGCCACAACCCGCAAGATGCCCCCCGAGACGCTCATCGCTTCCCCTAGTTCAGAATGAGAATGACTATCATCTGCGGCCTCTAGTGTCGACTGGGCGACGGGTCAAGGCGG
Organism: Phenylobacterium terrae; assembly: GCF_042681205.1. Lineage (NCBI taxonomy): Bacteria > Pseudomonadati > Pseudomonadota > Alphaproteobacteria > Caulobacterales > Caulobacteraceae > Phenylobacterium > Phenylobacterium terrae. Next base: position 516,055 of record NZ_JBHUEY010000001.1, on the reverse strand, counting down.
GCGCGTGGAGGTTGGGCGCCGATCAGCGCCTGACGCGGGCCTCGGGTCCGGTCACCGGCGCCGCTCGGCCGCCGGCCCGCCGGGACCGCCCCGACCGTCAGCCACCAGCGGCGTCACTCGCGCCTCTGGCTTCTTCGTGCGCCAAGTACCCCGCCCACGATCACCATTGCGCACAAGCAAAGAGCAGCCATGAAGGCGGAGGCGCCCCAGAAGCGGCGCATCGGGCTGTCGTAATAGGGCGGATACGCCGGCCATCCGAAGGAGATGGCGAAAGCCAGGTGAGCGATGCCCAGGACGGTCGCCGTGTTCGCTGCGCCCTTGGTCAGCTTGGCGGGCGACAGCAACGTCGCGACGAGGACGCACCAACCCACCCCCGCGAAGAGGGCCACCACTCCGAAGAGCGACTATCCGAGATCACGCGCAGCACCCAGGCTCAGACTGAGCGAGCCGCCGCAGCGAACCAGATCGCCGACACCGCGAACCACAAGGCGAAGTGTCGCCGCGAACGGGTCACCAGTCCTTCGCGGTCGCGTAGCTGTCGCTGAGAAACACGAGGTTCACGCTCCATCCCGCCCCATTGTCGTAGAGGAAGGTTCGGAAGAAGAGCGGGCAGTTCTCGCCTCTGACCATGTACACGAGTTCGTAGAAGGCCGGCGTGACTTGGTTTGTTCGCATCCGCTGCCAGTCGCGAACGGGACCGCAGTATTTGACCGCGCTCTCGGTCAAGGCGATCATCTGCTCCAGGTCCGCCTGCTTCTTCGTCATGACTGTTCCTGCGAACAAGTCGGCGTAGCCTTGCGCGACCTGCCCGCCGCGAAGGCTGGCCAGGAAGGCCTCCAGCTTCGCGACCCCCGCGGCCGGCGCCTCCTGGGCGCGGACGACTCCTGGCGCAGCCAAGGCGATTGCGGCTGCGACAACAGCAAAGAGACGCATCGGTACCCCCCCCTCGACCTCAACGCCAAGCTTAGCAGTCGCGCCCGGACCCGGATAGCGCGTCCTTACCCATTCCCATCGCCGCGGCTCCGCTCGGCGGCCGGCCCGCCCGCCCGGGCCAGGTTGTAGGCCGTGTCCACCAGCGCCAGGTGGGAGAAGGCCTGGGGGAAGTTGCCGAGCAGGCGGCGGGCCTTGGGGTCGTACTCCTCCGCCAGCAGGCCGACGTCGTTGCGGATGGAGAGCAGGCGCTCGAACAGGGCCTGACCCTCGTCTCGGCGGCCCATGAGGATCAGGTTGTCGGCCAGCCAGAAGCTGCAGGCGAGGAAGGCGCCTTCGCCCGGCGGCAGGCCGTCGTCATCGGCCTCGGTGTCGTAGCGCAGGACGAAGCCGTCCCTCGTCAGCCGCTCCTGGATGGCGCGCGCGGTGCCGACCACGCGCGGATCGTCGGGCGGCAGGAAGCCCACCAGGGGGATCAAGAGGGTGCTGGCGTCCAGCGAGCCCGAGCCGAAGCTGCGCGTGAAGGCGCCGAGCGTCTCGTCGAACCCCTGCCGGCAGACGGTCCCGTGGATCTCGTCGCGCAGGGCCCGCCAGCGGTCCGCCGGCCCCTCCAGCCCGAACCGCTCCACGGACTTCACCGCGCGATCGAAGGCGACCCAGGCCATGACCTGCGAGTGGGTGAATCGCTTGGGCCCGGAGCGCACCTCCCAGATGCCCTCGTCGGGCTCGTCCCAGCAGGATTCCAGGTGCTCGATCAGCTGCACCTCGAACGGCCAGCTGGTGTCGATCCCGTCGACGCCGGCCCCCCGCGCCTGGTGGATGGCGTCGAGCACCTCGCCGAACACGTCCAGCTGGCGCTGCTTGAAGGCGGCGTTGCCGATCCGCACCGGGCGGGCGCCCTCGAAGCCGGGCAGCCAGTCGGCGGTCCACTCCATCAGCCGGTGCTCGCCGGCCACACCGTAGGCCGGCTGCACCTTCTTGGGATCGCCCGCCAGGGCGCGCAGCAGCCAGTCGCGCCAGGCCTGCGCCTCCTCCCGATACCCGGCGTCGAGCAGGGTCAGGAGGGTGAAGGTGGCGTCCCTCAGCCAGCAGTAGCGGTAGTCCCAGTTGCGCCCGCCCGCCCAGCGCTCCGGCAGCGAGGTGGTCGGCGCGGCGATGAGGCCGCCGGTGGGCCGGTAGGTCAGGGCCTTGAGGGTGATCAGCGAGCGCCTGACGGCCTCCGACCAGGGCCCCTCCACCTCGGCGCGCCCGGCCCACTCGGCCCAGTACCGCTCGGTCGCCTCCAGCGAGGCCTCCGCATCGACGCTGTCGGGGCGGGGCGTGTGGGAGGGGAAGTAGGTGAGGACGAAGGTCGCCTGCTGGCCGGCCCGCAGGCTGAACGCCATCCGCCACGGCTGACCGTCCGCGCCCCGGAGCGGCGGCGTGGTCTCCAGCCGCACCGCGTGCGGGCCGGCCAGGGCCACGAAGCCGTCCTCGTGCGCCTGGATCAGCGGCGCGATGCGACCGTAGTCGAAGGCCAGCTTCAGGTCGGAGCAGACCTCCACCTCGCCGCGCTCGCAGGCGACGATCCGCACCAGGTCCGAGGCCTTGTGGCGCAGGGGCATGAAGTCGGTGACCAGGAGGAGGCCGCCCGCCGTCTCGAAACGGGTCTCCAGGATGAGGGTGTCGCCCCGGTACCGACGCGAGGTCGAGACCACCTCGCCCGCCGGCTGCATCAGCCAGCGGCCGTGCTCGGGCTCGCCCAGCAGGGCGGCCAGGCAGGCCTCGGAATCGAACCTTGGCCAGCACAGCCACTCGATGGCGCCCGAGCGGTGGACCAGGGCGGCGGTCTCGCAGTCGCCGATCAGGGCGTAGTCGCCGATGTCGCGCACGGCCCGGCTCATCGCCGTCCCAGCCGCAGGCCGGCGGCCAGGCCCGCCAGGGTGAACAGGGCCGCGCCGGCCGCCGCCACGGCGAGCCTCACGTCGGGCCCGTGCGCGAGGATGGCCCGCCCCTTGGCCTCGGCCCCGAAGGGCCCGCGGACGGCGTGCAGTCCCTCGGCGGGCGCGAACAGGTTGCCGGGGCGCTCGGCGGGGGCGGGGGCGCCGGTGAACTGGCCTTCCCAGGCCTTGCGGGCCATCAGCCGGTCCATCAGGGCCGGCGCCAGCGCCTGGCCCAGGATCGCCTGCAGGGTCGAGCCCGCCAGCCAGTAGTCGCGGCGCGGATGGACGGCGGCGTGCAGGATGGCCGCCGCCGCCGTCTCCGGCCGGTAGACCGTGCCCACCGGTCGCGGCTCCTCCGGCAGGTGGGTGCGGGCCCAGGTGAACTGGGGGGTGTTCACCGCCGGCAGGTGCACCTCGGTGATCCGGATCGGGCTGTTCTCGTGCAGCAGCTCGGACCGCAGCGAGCTGATGAAGCCGCGGACGGCGTGCTTGGCCGCACAGTAGGGCGCCTGCAGGGGGATGCCGCGAAAGGCCAGCGCCGAGCCGACCTGGACGATGACGCCGCGGCCGCGCGGCCGCATCGCATCGAGCGCGCTCAGGATGCCGTGGACCGAGCCCAGGTAGGTGACCTCGGTCACCCGCCGCACCTCCTCGGCGGGGAGGCGGCTGATGGGCGAGAAGACGGTGGCCATGGCCGCATTCACCCACACATCGATCGGCCCGAGCTCGGCCTCCACGCGCGCCGCCGCGGCCCGCACCGCCCCGGCGTCGGCCACGTCCAGCGGCAGGACGAGGGCGCGGACGCCGAGGGCCTCGACCTCCTTCGCGACGTCGCCCAGGGCCTCGGCGCTGCGCGCGATGAGGCCCAGGTTCGCGCCCGCCCGGGCGGCGGCCTGCGCCACCGCGCGGCCGACGCCGGCCGAGGCCCCGGTGACGACCACCGTCTTGCCGGCAAGCGCCGGCCCGCCCACGTCCCGGTCCAGCGAAACGCCCATGGAGGCCCTCCCGGTGTGCTGCTGAAGAGCGGCCTGGAGCCGCCCCCTTCTAGTGCGCGGGCCGAGGGCGGGGTTGCGGGACGGCGGTCGCCCAAATCGAGGCCGTCGATGGCCGGCATCGATTCTTTCGCTTTGCCCAATCGGAATCGCGGGTCGCCTAATGGCGTCCAAAAGGGAGGACACCCGATGGACGACGCCAGCCCGCTCTCCGACAAGAGGAAGGAACCCGCCGCGCTCCGCTCCCTGCTGGGGCGCACCAACCGCGACTGGTGGCCCAACCAGCTGTCGCTGGAGATCCTTCACCAGCACGGCGCCCACGGCGACCCGATGGGCGAGGACTTCGACTACGCCGCGGAGTTCCAGACGCTCGACTACGCGGCGGTGAAGCGCGACCTCACCGCGCTGATGACCGACAGCCAGCCCTGGTGGCCGGCCGACTACGGCCACTACGGCCCGTTCTTCATCCGCATGGCCTGGCACAGCGCCGGCACCTACCGCACCGGCGACGGCCGCGGCGGCGCCTCGTCGGGCGCCCAGCGCTTCGCCCCGCTGAACAGCTGGCCGGACAACGCCAACCTCGACAAGGCGCGCCGGCTGCTGTGGCCGATCAAGAAGAAGTACGGGCGCAAGCTCTCCTGGGCCGACCTGATGATCATGGCCGGCAACGTCGCCTTCGAATCCATGGGCGCGCCGGTGTTCGGCTTCGGCGGCGGCCGCAAGGACGTCTGGGAGCCGCTGCGCGACATCTACTGGGGCACCGAGGAACAGTGGGTCGGCCAGGAAGGCAACCTGACCCGCATCGACGAGGAGTCCGGACGGGCGCTGGAGAACCCGCTGGCCGCCATCCAGATGGGCCTGATCTACGTCAATCCGGAAGGCCCCGGGGGCAATCCGGACCCGCTGAAGTCGGCCCGGGACATCCGCATCACCTTCTCGCGGATGGGCATGAACGATGAGGAGACCGTCGCCCTGACCGCCGGCGGCCACACCTTCGGCAAGGCCCACGGGGCCGGCGACGCCTCCAAGGTGGGCGCCGAGCCCGAGGGCGCGGACATCGCCCAGCAGGGCCTCGGCTGGCAGAGCGGCCATGAGACCGGCATCGGCGACCACACCATCACCAGCGGCATCGAAGGCGCCTGGACCCCCACGCCCATCAAGTGGGACATGAGCTTCTTCCACATGCTGCTGGACTACGAGTACGAGCTGGTGAGGAGCCCGGCCGGGGCCAAGCAATGGCAGCCCATCAACCCGAGGCCCGAGGACCTGGCCCCCGGCGCCCACAGCCCCGAGCGGCGCGTTCCGACGATGATGACCACGGCCGACATGGCCTTCAAGATGGACCCCGAGTACCGCAAGATCTGCGAGCGGTTCCGCAACGACCCGGACGCCTTCGCCGACGCCTTCGCGAGGGCCTGGTTCAAGCTCTGCCACCGCGACATGGGGCCCAAGTCCCGCTATCTCGGGCCCGAGGTGCCGGCCGAGGACCTGATCTGGCAGGACCCCATCCCGCCGGTCGACCACCCGCTGGTGGACGCCGCCGACATCCAGGCCCTGAAGGGCAAGCTGCTGGCCAGCGGCCTGTCGGTCGCCGACCTGGTGCGCACCGCCTGGGCCTCGGCCTCCACCTACCGCAGCTCGGACCACCGGGGCGGCGCCAACGGCGCGCGCATCCGCCTGGATCCGCAGCGGGGTTGGGAGGTGAACGAGCCGGAGAAGCTCGCCCGCGTCCTCTCGGTGCTCGAGCGGATCAAGGCCGAGTTCGACGGCTCCGCCGCCGGCGGCAAGAAGGTCTCCATCGCCGACCTGATCGTGCTGGGCGGCGTGGCGGCTATCGAGAAGGCCGCCCGCGACGCCGGCCGCAACGTCGAGGTCCCGTTCATGCCCGGCCGCATGGACGCCTCGGCCGAACAGACCGACGCCGAGAGCTTCGAGGTGCTGGAGCCGAAGGCCGACGGGTTCCGCAACTACCTGCAGGTCCGCTTCAGCGTGCCGACGGAGGAACTGCTGATCGACCGGGCGCAGCTCCTGAACCTCACCGCCCCGGAGATGACCGTGCTGGTCGGCGGCCTGCGCGTGCTGGGCGCCAACCACGGCGGCTCGAAGCACGGGGTGTTCACCGACCGGCCCGGGCAGCTGACCAACGACTTCTTCGTCAACCTGCTCGACATGGGCACCGCCTGGAAGCAGGTGGACGACCGCGGCGACGAGGTCTTCGTCGGCACCTGCCGCAGGACCGACGAGGAGAAGTGGACGGCCACCCGCACCGACCTGGTGTTCGGCGCCAACGCCCAGCTGCGGGCGCTGTGCGAGGTCTACGCTTCGGACGACGCCGGCGAGAAGTTCGTGCAGGACTTCATCAGCGCCTGGACCAAGGTGATGAACGCCGACCGCTTCGACCTGCCCAGGTCCCAGCGGCTCCACCGGGCGGCGTGACTCGGGGGGCGCGCGCCCCCTCCGTCTCGTCG
>NZ_JBHUEY010000001.1:287500-509737 GCF_042681205.1 Phenylobacterium terrae | reverse complement strand
CCTCCCCCGTCGTCTCTGCGACGGGGGAGGAGCGTGTTCTCCTCCCCCGCAACGCGGGGGAGGGGGACCGCCGAAGGCGGTGGAGGGGGCGTCCTGCACCCAACGCCGCAAAGAATTGACGCCTCTGCACAAAAGCGCGACGCTCAAGCCCGAACGCCCGTCAGGACCTGAGGTGGTCCATGAACACCGACGCCGTCACCAACGCCGTGAACTTCGCGATCCTGGTCGCGCACCGGCTCGGCGAGCCCCGCGTCCTCGAGCTCTCGCACCCGCAGTACCGCCAACTCCGCCGCTTCGCCGACCCCGCCGACTGGTCCCCCAGGTCCACCTACCGCGGCCTGCGGGTGGTGGAGACCGACGACGACGCCGGCCGCGTGCTAGTCTGGGACCGGGCGCGCGAGACGGAGATGGTCCAGCGCATCGACTGGCCCGCCGGCCGCTGAGCGCCTCGAACTCTACTCCGCCGGCTCGCCCTGCACCCGCCGCGCGCCCTTGCGCACCGGGCGCGTCAGCTGGTCCACGTCCCGCACCGCGCCGCGAGCGGCGCTGGTGGTGAGGGCGGCGTAGGCCTGGAGGGCGGCGCTGACCTTGCGGGGGCGCGGGGCGGCCGGGCGCCAGCCGCCGTCGGGGCGGGCGTCCATGGCGGCCCGGCGGCGCTCCAGCTCGGCGTCGGGGACGGCCAGGCGGATCGAGCGGGCGGGGATGTCGATCTCGATGAGGTCGCCGTCCTCGACGAGGGCGATGGTGCCGCCCTCCGCCGCCTCGGGCGAGGCGTGGCCGATGGAGAGGCCCGAGGTGCCGCCGCTGAACCGGCCGTCGGTGATCAGCGCGCAGGCTTTGCCCAGCCCCTTCGATTTCAGGTAGCTGGTCGGATACAGCATCTCCTGCATGCCCGGCCCGCCCTTGGGCCCTTCGTAGCGGATGACGACCACGTCGCCCGCCTTCACCTGGCCGGTGAGGATGCCGGAAACCGCCGCATCCTGGCTCTCGTAGACGCGGGCGGGGCCGGAGAACTTCAGGATGCTCTCGTCGACCCCGGCGGTCTTCACGATGCAGCCGTCCTCGGCGAGGTTGCCGAACAGCACGGCCAGGCCTCCGTCCTGGCTGAAGGCGTGCTCTTTGCTGCGGATCACGCCGCCCTGGCGGTCGAGGTCGAGCTCCTCCCAGCGCCGGTTCTGGCTGAAGGCCACCTGGGTCGGCACGCCCCCCGGGGCGGCGCGGTAGAAGGTCTTCACCTCCTCGCTCGGGTTGCGGGCGATGTCCCAGGTATCGAGCGCCGCCTTCAGGCTCGGCGAATGGATGGTCGGCAGGTCGGTGTGGATCAGGCCGGCGCGGTCGAGCTCGCCCAGGATGGCCATGATGCCGCCGGCCCGGTGGACGTCCTCCATGTGGACGTCGTTCTTGGCGGGGGCGACCTTGGAAAGGCACGGCACCCGGCGCGAGAGCCGGTCGATGTCCGCCATGGTGAAGCCCACCTGCGCTTCGTGCGCGGCGGCCAGCAGGTGCAGCACGGTGTTGGTGGACCCGCCCATGGCGATGTCCAGGGTCATGGCGTTCTCGAACGCCTCGAAGGTGGCGATCGAGCGGGGCAGGACGGCGTCGTCCTCGCCCTCGTAGTAGCGGCGGGCGAGCTCGACGACGGTGCGGCCGGCCTTGAGGAACAGCTGCTCGCGGTCGGCGTGGGTGGCCAGCACCGAGCCGTTGCCGGGCAGCGAGAGGCCCAGCGCCTCGGTCAGGCAGTTCATCGAGTTGGCGGTGAACATGCCCGAGCAGGAGCCGCAGGTCGGGCAGGCCGAGCGCTCGATGGCCTTCACGTCCTCGTCCGAGACGTTGTCGTCGGCCGCGGCGATCATGGCGTCGATCAGGTCGACCTTCTTCTCCCCGGTGGAGAGGATCACCTTGCCGGCCTCCATCGGCCCGCCGGAGACGAACACCGTGGGGATGTTGAGCCTCAGGGCCGCCATCAACATGCCCGGGGTGATCTTGTCGCAGTTGGAGATGCACACCAGCGCGTCGGCGCAGTGGGCGTTGGCCATGTACTCCACCGCATCGGCGATCAGCTCGCGCGAGGGCAGGGAATAGAGCATCCCGTCGTGGCCCATGGCGATGCCGTCGTCCACGGCGATGGTGTTGAACTCCTTGGCCACCCCGCCGGCCGCCTCGACCTCGCGCGCCACCAGCTGGCCCAGGTCCTTCAGGTGCACGTGGCCGGGCACGAACTGGGTGAAGGAGTTGGCGATGGCGATGATCGGCTTGCCGAAGTCGGCGTCCTTCATCCCCGTGGCGCGCCAGAGGCCCCGGGCGCCGGCCATGTTGCGGCCATGGGTTGAGGTGCGGGAGCGATAGGCAGGCATGGGCAGGCGATCCCCGGAACTTGGACGGGGGGTCTTAGCAGATGAGGGGGCGGAGGGGGAGCGGGGTGACAGGTCGGCCCCGCGGCCAACCAGTCACGGCGGCCGCCGGTGACTGGTTGCGCGGCCAGCGCTACCTGTCACCGTGGGTGGAGGTCGCGGTGGCTACCGGCTCGAGGATGAGGAAGTCGGACGTTTCTGCTGGTCGCAGTATCCACTCGCCCATCGGCGAACGCAGGCGCAGGCTGACGAGAAAGTCGAGCGCGCCGTCAGCGTAAGCCCTCGATTCCACCAGGGCCTTTTCGATCCTCAGCCTGACGACCTGGTCATCGTGCATCACCTCTTCGAACCCCGCGGGAATGGAGGTGAAGGCGCCGCCTGGCCAGTCCAGGCGGAACGACGGCGCGTGTCCAAGGGGCAGCGCGTCATAGTCCGCGTGAGCCCCGGCGAGGACGACGGTCTCGTAGATGTCGTCGGAATAGGTCTCCGCTTCGGGGTCGAAGACGGCGCCTTCCCGCATCTGATTGAGGAGTACAAACATCGCAGCGCCATCCGAGAAGGCGACGATGCTCGCCTCATCGGGTGTCCGTGGCGAACGGAGCGGCATCCATCTGACCATGAACTCCTCGTTAGCGGTGGCTCTGAGCAGTTCGTGGATCGTGATCTTCTTCAGCACTTCGGCTCCCGGCGGGAAGACGCGCCCCGCGCGCTCCTTCCCTTCGATCCCATGGCTGATGCGAGCCTGCCGGCTCCGGTCAGTCAAGGACGCGCCTTCGGCGCGCCGCGGCGCGGCCGGCCCGCGAGGGCCGGTCCTTGAGAGACCGGATCCGGCAGGCATGATGGCCGGCATGGGCTCGAAGCCCCTTCCTCCCCAGAGCCTGGGGGAGGACCCACCGGTCAATCTTCCCCCGTCATCCCGGCCGCAAGCCCGCGTGAGCGGGCTGAAGAGCCGGGACCCAGCCGCCGCGTCCTGGGTCCCGGATCGGCCTTGCAGGCCGTCCGGGATGACGATGGGGTCAGCGCCCGGCCGCGATGCGCGCGAGCCGCTTGCGCAGGTCGGCGTAGCGCGGGCCGACGAGGCCGATCGAGGGGTGGCGGCCGAGGCCGGAGTGGGCCCGGTCGGCGGCTTCGAGCGCGGCCTTGGCCTCCGCATCGGCGCCGGGCTGGCCGCGATCGCTGAGCAGCAGGGCCAGGGCGGCGTGGCGGCGGAAGGCGTCGTGCGGCAGCCACAGGGGCCATTGCGCGCCGAGGGTCGCCAGAGCCTCGGCGGCGCGCTCGTAGTGGTCGCGCGCGCCCCGCTCGGCGACCAGCAGGACGTAGTCGAGCCAGGCGTCGGTCTTCATCCGCGGGTTGGCCTGCATCCGCGCCACTGAGGCGGCGTAGGCGTCCAGCACCTCTTCCAGCCGCCCCAGGGCCAGCAGGCTCGCCGCCTGCTGGCCCAGCGCCGTCGCGGCCTCGTCGGAGTCCGCATAGGCCTCGAAGAAGGCGTCCAGCAGTTCGAGCGCCGGCGCGTGCAGCCCCGCCTCGGCCAGGTGGCCAGCCTGGATGCGCAGGTATTGCGCGCGGTTGTCCGGACGGACGCGGCGGAGCCGGGTGTGGAAGTCCTCCCGGTCCGCCGGCCCCCAGCTCGTCCTGCGGAACCACTCCTGCGCCGTCGCCATGAACCCCCAGCCCCCTGCATCCCGCAGGGGATGCCAACCTGACGGCTCCGGTCAGTCAAGGACGTGTCCGGGCGGTCCCCCTTTTCCATGAATGGGAAAGGGGGAGCCGTCAGCCGAACTCCCGGTGGTCGTCGAGGATGGCCTGGAGGACCTGCGGCGCGTTGGCCGCGTCCGGGTGGTTTCCGGACTGGCCGGCCAGCAGGATCAGCGCCTTCCAGAGCGCCCAGCCGCGGGCGCGGGCCCAGGTTCCGGGGTCGAGGGGCAGGGCCTCGCGGAAGGCGGCTCTGCTGTCGGCGTCGAACAGCGTCCAGGCGATGGTAAGGTCGCAGGCGGGGTCGCCGACGCTCATGATGCCCCAGTCGATGACGGCGCTGAGCTTGCCGTCCTTCACCAGCAGGTTGCCGGCCGCCACGTCGCCGTGGGACCAGACGGGCGGGCCGCGCCATTCGGAGGCCAGGGCCGCCGCCCAGACCTCGCGGGCCAGGGCGGTGTCGATCTCGCCCTCGAGGTCCGCCAGCGCCTCCTGCGTCTGGGCCTCGTAGACCGCGGGCGAGAGGCCGCGCAGGAAGTTGTGCGGCCCGGGCGGCGGCCCGCCGGCGGCAGCGAGGCCTTGCAGCGCCTTCAGGAACGCGGCGAGGTCCCGCGCGAAGGCGGGCAGGTCGGCGATGCGGTCGCGCGCGGCGGTCTCGCCGTCGATCCAGCGGTAGATCGACCAGCGCCAGGGATAGCCCTCGGCCGGCTGGCCGAGGCCCAGCGGCTCGGGGATCGGCAGCGGCAGTTGGGGCGCGAGCCTGGGCAGCCAGGCCTGCTCCTTGTCCACCTGGGCCGCGTAGCTCCAGGCCCGTGGCATCCGCACGGACATGTCGTCGCCGAGGTGGAAGCTGCGGTTGTTGACCCCGCCGAACTCCACGGGCCGCACCTCGAGGTGGGCCCACTGCGGGAACTGCGCAGCCACCAGGCGGCCCACGAAGGCCGCGTCGATCTTCACTTTCATGAGGGAGCTTGTCTCGGAGCTTGGGGCCGGCGCCAGGCCGCCCCTGTTTGCAGCAATCGACGCTCGCCGGCGCCTCACGCGCCGGGCGTCGGGACCGATGTCGGCCGCTCCGGTGAAGCCAGTCTGCCCGAGCGCCGCCGCAGGGGCAAGCAGCGGCGTCCGCCGCGATGACGGGAAGGCTGGGCGCGCCCTAGCGCTGGATCGTCTGGTTGAGGATGCGGGCCTTGGCCGGGTCGGCGGCGGCCTGCTCGCGCAGGGCGGCCAGGTCTTCGCTGATCTTGAAGATGGCCACGTAGAACTCGCAGAAGGAGCGCCACAGCAGCACCAGGGCGCCCAGGACGACGAGGCCGGCGACCAGCAGCGGGATGGCCAGCAGCACGCCGGTGAAGTTGCCGCCGGTGGCCTCGCGCAGGGCGATGCCCACCGCGGCCCCGACCATGCCGAAGCCCATCAGCACGATGATCGCCAGGCCCGCCCAATAGATCAGGTGGACGACCGCGTTGGTCATCAGCTTGTCGAAGGTGAGCAGATCCCAGAGCAGACGGCCGGAAAAGCCGCGGTCCGTGGATTGTGTCGGTAGACGCATGCGTGGTCCGAGCCTCGGGCGCGATCACCGCCCCGTCCAGTGGTGTGAACCGCTACCAGCCGATCCGCTGCGCCGCAACGGCGCAAACGCCGCGCCCGCGCGCTGGTAGGAGAGTGGGGTAGAGGGGTGACAGGTAGCGCCTGCGGCGCAACCAGTCACCGAAGTCCGCCGGTGACTGGTTGGGCGCAGCCCTACCCGTCACCCTGCTGCAGAGGGCGGCCATCAGATCGTCCCCACGGTCTTGAGCCGGGCCCGGGGGTGCACCTCATTCTGGCTCATCACCGGCGTCTGGCCGCGGAAGCGCTCGATTAGGGAGCGGACGTAGGGCCGGATTCCCGGGCTGACCAGCAGCACCGGCGATTCGCCGGAGAGGGCGGCGCGCTCGAAGGCCTCGCGGATGGCGCGGACGAACTCCTGCAGGCGCGAGGGGGCCAGCGCCAGCTGCCGGTCCTCGCCCTGGCCGACCAGGGCGTCGGCGAAGGCGTTCTCCCAGTCGGGCGACAGGGTGACGATCGGCAGGGCGCCGTCGTCGCCGCGGTAGGCGAAGGACAGCTGCCGGGCCAGCCGCGTGCGCACCTGTTCGACCAGGGCGGTGATGGAGCTGGTGTGCGGGGCGGCCTCGCCGATGCCTTCCAGGATCGCCGGCAGGTCGCGGATGGAGACCCGTTCGCGCAGCAGGGCCTGCAGCACCCGCTGCAGGGTGGCGGCGGAGACGACGCCGGGGATCAGGTCCTCGACCAGCTTCTTCTGGGCCTCCGGCAGCTCTTTCAGCAGCTTCTGCACCTCCGCGTAGGAGAGCAGGTCGGCCATGTTGTCCTTGAGGATCTCGGTCAGGTGGGTGGTCAGCACCGTGGCCGGATCGACGATGGTGTAGCCGCGGAACGTGGCCTCCTCGCGCAGGGCGTCGTCGATCCAGGTGGCCGGCAGGCCGAAGGCCGGCTCGCGCACGTGCTCGCCGGGCAGCTCCACTTGGCCGCCGCGCGGGTCCATGGCCATCAGCGAGCCGAGCCGCACCTCGCCCTGGCCCGCCTCCAGCTCCTTGATGCGGATCAGGTAGCCCTGGCTGGGCAGCCGCATGTTGTCGAGGATGCGCACCGCCGGCATCACGAAGCCGAAGTCGGCGGCCAGGGTGCGGCGCAGGGCCTTGATCTGGTCGGTGAGCCGCCGGCCCTCGAGGTCGTTGATCAGCGCCAGCAGGCCGTAGCCCAGCTCGATCTTGATCTCGTCGATGGCCAGGGAGTTGGCGATCGGCTCTTCCTGCTCCTCGGCGCCGGCGGCGTCGGCCATCGGCTCGGGCGGCGGCGGCTCCAGCGCCTTCTGGCTGCGGCGCCAGGCGAGCACGCCGGAGGCCACCGACACCGCCGCGAAGGGGATGATGGGCATGCCGGGCACCAGGGCGATCACCCCGGCGGAGGCCGAGACCATGCCCAGCGAGACCGGGTTCATGGCCAGCTGGGTGACCAGCGCCTTGTCCGCCGCGCCCTCGACGCCCGCCTTGGAGACCAGCAGGCCGGCGGCGATGGAGATGACCAGCGCCGGGATCTGGCTGACCAGGCCGTCGCCGATGGTCATCAGGGTGTAGGTGGAGGCCGCGACGCTCAGCGGCACATCGTGCTGCAGCACGCCGATGAGGATGCCGCCGACCACGTTGATGGCCACGATCATCAGGCCGGCGATGGCGTCGCCGCGCACGAACTTGCTGGCGCCATCCATCGCCCCGAAGAAGGTCGACTCCTGCTCCAGCTCCTTGCGGCGCTTCTTGGCCTCGGACTCGTCGATCAGCCCGGCCGAGAGGTCGGCGTCGATGGCCATCTGCTTGCCCGGCAGGCTGTCCAGGGTGAAGCGGGCCGAGACCTCGGCGATCCGGCCCGAGCCCTTGGTGATGACAACGAAGTTCACGATCACCAGGATGACGAAGACGATCACCCCGATGACGTAGTTGCCGCCCATCATCAGGTTGCCGAAGGTCTCGATGATCTTGCCGGCCCCGTGGGCGCCCTCGTGGCCGTGGCTGAGGATCAGCCGCGTCGAGGCGATGTTCAGGCCCAGCCGGAACAGGGTGGTGACCAGCAGCACCGTCGGGAAGGCGGTGAACTCCAGCGGCTTCTTCATCAGAAGAGCGGTCATCAGGATCAGCACCGCGCTGGTCACCGAGAGCGACAGCAGCGCGTCCAGCAGGAAGGCCGGGATCGGCAGGATCAGCAGGACGATGATGCCGACGACGCCGAGGGCCAGCGCCACCTCGCCACGCGCCACCCAGCCCCACATCTCTCGCGGGGTGGGGCGTTGGCCGGGAACGGCGCCGACGTCGGCCATCAGGCGGCGCCTGCGAGCGTCCGGGCGACCAGGGCGCCGACCTCGGCGTGGATCGCCTCCCGCGCCTCCAGCGGCGCGGCGGCCTCGGTGAGGTAGCAGGTCACGACGATCGGCGGCCCGGCCGGCGGCCAGAAGACGGCGATGTCGTTGGTCGAGCCGTTCATCCCGGTGCCGGTCTTGTCGGCGGCGCGCCAGCCGGCCGGCAGGTCCTTGCGCAGGCGGCGCACGCCCGACGGCGAGGCGACCATCCAGCCGACCAGCTTCTCGCGGAAGGGGGCGGGCAGGGCCTCGCCCAGGGCGATCTTCTGGAGCGTGCCGGCCATGGCGCGGGGGCTGGTGGTGTCGCGCGGATCGCCCTTGATGGCGGTGTTGAGATCGAGCTCGTAACGGTCGAGCCGGGTGACCCTGTCGCCCAGGCTGGTCGTGTAGGCGGTGAAGCCGGCGGGACCGCCGATGGTCTTCAGCAGCAGGTTGGCGGCCGGGTTGTCGGACACCTCGACGACGGCCTGGCAGGCCTCGCCCACGGTGATCGAGCCCATGGGAAGGTGCTTCTCGCTCACCGGGGCGTGGCTCAGCATGTCCGCCTTGGTCAGCGCCAGGGGCCGGTCGAGCTTCTCCTCTCCGCGGTCGACGCGGGCCAGCACGGCCGCGGCCAGCACCGCCTTGAAGCTCGAGCACATGGCGAACCGCTCGTCCGGCCGGTGCGCCAGCGCGCGCTTCGTGCCGGGAACGAAGGCGTAGACGCCCAGCCGCCCGCCCGAGCGCTTCTCGAGCGCCGCGAGCTCGCTCTCCGCCGCCAGCGCAGCGCCCGGCGCCAGGGCCGCGAGGCCGGCCAGCACTGTGCGACGACGAATCATCCTTCGACCTTTCCCCGCTTGTGGGGCGAGGGTTGGGTGAGGGGCGCGCGGCCGCAAGGCCGCGCCCGGCGCGCAGCGCCGGAAAGCTGGGGATGCGCGGACGCCCCCCTTACCCAACCCTCGGTCCTCACGCCGCGTTGCTCCCGACCCCGCCCTGGGGCGCGGGGACGGCGACGCCGGCTTCGGAATATTCCTTCAGCTTGTTGCGCAGGGTGCGGATGGAGATGCCGAGGATGGTGGCCGCGTGGGTGCGGTTGCCCAGGCAGTGGGACAGGGTGTCGAGGATCAGCTGCTGCTCCATCGCCGCCACCGTCTGGCCGACGAAGGCGCGGCTGGCGCTCTCGGCGGCCTGGTAGGCGACCTGGGCGGCGCGCGAGCCGGCGTCGGCGGGGGCCAGGGGCTGGCCGTCCGGCAGCCGGATGGCGGTCTCCTCGAGCTCCGGGCCGGAGGACAGCAGCACCGCGCGGTGGATGGCGTTCTCCAGCTCGCGCACGTTGCCGGGCCAGCGGTGGGCGGCCAGCCGCCGCTTGGCCTCGGCCGAGATCGGCCTTTCGGGCCCGCCGTTGGCGGCGGCGTACTTCTTGGCGAAGAACTCGGCCAGCGCCACCACGTCGCCCGGCCGCTCGCGCAGCGGCGGGATGCGCAGGTTCACGACGTTCAGCCGGTAGAGCAGGTCCTCGCGGAAGGTCCCGTCCTTCACCGCCTGCGCCAGGTCGCGGTTAGAGGTGGCGAGGATGCGGATGTCGACCTTCACGGGCTTGGCGCCGCCGACCCGGTCGATCTCCCGCTCCTGGATGGCGCGCAGCAGCTTGGCCTGCAGACGGGCGTCCATCTCGCTGATCTCGTCCAGCAGCAGGGTGCCGCCGTTGGCCTCCTCGAACTTGCCGATCCGCCGGGCCAGCGCGCCGGTGAAGGCGCCCTTCTCGTGGCCGAACAGCTCGCTTTCCAGCAGGTTCTCGGGGATCGCCGCGCAGTTGACCGAGATGAACGGCCGGGCCGAGCGGCGAGACTTGGCATGGACGTAGCGGGCGATGACCTCCTTACCGACGCCGCTCTCGCCGGTGATCAGGATCGAGGCGTCGGAGGCGGCGACCTGGTCGGCGAGCTGGATGACCTGCTGCATGCAGGGGTCGCGCACCACCATCGGCCGGTTGTCGTCGGAGACGGCGGCCAGCACGGCGGCGATCAGCTGGGCTTCGGGGGGAAGGGGGATGAACTCCTTGGCGCCGGCCCGGATCGCGGCCGCGGCGCGGTCGGCGTCGGCGGCGACGCCGCAGGCCACCACCGGCACGTGGATCCGCTCGGCCTCGTTGGCCTCGATCAGGCCGCGGATGTCGAGGTCGTAGTCGACCATCAAGAGGTCCGCGCCCTGTCCCGCGCGCAGGGCGTGGGTGGCCGCCTCGATGCTCTCGACGTGGCTCACCTTGGCGCCCGCGCTCATCGCCATCTTCACGGCGGCGGCGAGTTGCCCGTTCAGTTTTCCGACGACCAGAAGCCGCATGTTCGAATCTCCCTACTCAGCCGTCGCGGATCACGCGCTGGCGTCGCCGTCCTTGATGATTTCGGTCATGGTCACGCCCAGCCGGTCGTCGACGATGACCACCTCGCCGCGGGCGACGAGGCGGTTGTTCACGTAGATGTCGATGGCCTCGCCGACCTTGCGGTCGAGCTCGAGGACGCTGCCGGAGTTGAGCTGCAGCAGCTGGGCGACCGACATCGAGGCCCGTCCCAGCACCGCCGAGATGGACACCGGCACGTCGAAGACGGGGGCCAGGTCGGTGGCGGTCTTCTCGCCCTCCACCTCCGGCATGGGGACGGGCAGCTGGTCGCCGGGCCCGAAGTCTTCGAGTTTGAGGTCGTCGCTCATGGACATCAGCCTTGGCCGGGAATGAGGGGTTCGGCGTGCAGGCCCTCGGCGGCCAGGGCCGCCTCCAGGGCCTGGGCCACGCGGGCGGCGGCGGCGGCGGGGTCGAACGCCGCCGAGCCGTCGCCGAAATCGAGGGTGAACTGGGCGCCGACATAGCCGGGCGCCGGGCGCACGACGATCTGGCCGCCGTAGCCGATCGCCTGGGCGGTGTCGGAGAGGGCCGCCTGCAGCGCCTCGACCAGGTCCGGGGCGGCCATGACCACCAGCCGGGGCGCGGCCTCGATCTCGCGGGCGAGGGTCTCGATGGCCGCCTGGGCGGGGGCCTGCGGGAAGCGGGCGAGGGCGGCGTCGGCGATGGCGCGGGCGCAGGCCAGCGCCAGTTCGGCCGAGCCGACCCGGTGCTCGTGGGCCACGGCGGCCAGGCCGGGCAGGGCCGCCTGGGCCGCCTGGGCGATCTGCGACAGGGCCTGGGCCTGCAGGGCCGCCATGCTGGCCAGCGCGGCGCGCTCGCCCTCGGCGTAGGCGGCGGCGCGGATCGCCTCCACCTCCTCGGCGGGGAACAGCCGCTTCGGCCGCGGGGCGGCGTAGGCGATGCCGCCGGCGTCGTCGAACACCGTGTCGAAGTCGAACTTGCGGGGGGCGGAGCCGGTCATCAGTAGATCAGCTCGTCGTCGCCGCCGGCGCCGGCCAGCATGATCTCGCCCTTGGCGGCCAGGTCCTTTGCGACCTGCACCATCGCCATCTGGGCCTGGTCGACGTCGCGCAGCCGGACCGGCCCCATGGTCTCCATGTCCTCGCGCATGATCTTGGCGGCCCGCTCGGACATGTTGGAGAAGAACATTTCGCGCAGCGCGTCCGACGAGCCCTTCAGGGCCAGCGCCAGCTGGTCCTTGTCGACGCTGCGCAGCAGGGTCTGGACGCCGCCCGGGTCGAGCTTGGAGAGGTCCTCGAAGACGAACATCAGGGCCCGGATGCGCTCGGCGCTCTCGCGGTTGCGCTCCTCGAGGGCGCCGATGAACCGGGCCTCGGTCTGGCGGTCGAAGGCGTTGAAGATGTCGGCCATCATCTCGTGGCTGTCGCGCTTCGAGGTGCGGGCCAGGTTCGACATGAACTCGGTGCGCAGGGTCTGCTCGATCTTGTCGAGGATCTCGCGCTGCACCGGCTCCATGCGCAGCATGCGCATGACGCACTCCAGGGCGAAGTCCTCGGGCAGGGCGGCCAGCACCCGGGCGGCGTGCTCGCTCTTCACCTTGGAGAGGACGACGGCGACGGTCTGCGGGTATTCGTTCTTGAGGTAGTTGGCGAGCACGGCCTCGTTCACGTTGCCGAGCTTGTCCCACATGGTCCGACCCGCGGGGCCGCGGATCTCCTCCATCAGGGCTTCCACCCGCTCCGGCGGCATGACGGCGGCCAGCAGCCGCTGGGTCTGCTCGAAGCTGCCCATGATCGCCCCGCCGCCGGAGAGGCCGGCGACGAACTCGACCAGCAGCTCCTCGACGGCGGCGGACGAGACCGTGCCCAGGCTCGCCATCGCCTGGGAGACCTCCTTGATCTCCTCCTCGTCCAGCGACTCCCAGATGGCGGTGTGCTCTTCGCCGAGCGCGAGCAGCACCACCGCCGCCTTTTCGGGGCCGGAGAGTCGGGTCGGATCGGTGATGGCCTTCAATTTACCTCGGGCGCTCATCGCCCGCCTCTACGCGGTGTCATGAAGCCAGCCACGGAGGATGGAGACGCTCTCCTCCGGATGGCGGTCGACGAATTCGGCGACCCGCTTGACCGAGCTCGCCTTCACCTGGCCCTCGATGCGGGCGATATCGATGCCGTTGTCCTGGTCGGGGCCGGCCAGGGCCAAAGTCTCGGCCGGGCCCGCCTCGACCATCCGCTGGCCGCCGCCCCCGGGGCCGCCGCCCTGGTTCGCCGCGGACAGGAAGCCGCCGGAGGCCTGGCCCGAGGTCACGCCCTTCACCAGCGGCCGGGCCACGAAGAAGGTCATCAGCATCGCGACCAGTCCCAGGATGGCCAGCTCGACGGCGCGGATGATGTCGTTCTTGTCGAAGCCCAGCAGCGGGTTGGCGGCCTCGGTCCCGCCGGCCTCGGCGGTCGAGGGGAAGCGGACGTTGACCACCGTCACCTGGTCGCCGCGCTCGGCGTCGAAGCCGACGGCGGCGCGGACCAGCTGCTCGATGCGCTGCATCTCCTCGGCCGAGCGCGGGGTGTATTCGCCCGGCTGGCCGTCGGCGCCCGGAGCGGTCGCGCCGTCGACGGCGACCGCGACCGAGATCCGCTTCACCTCGCCGGGCTCCTTCACCTCGGTGCGCAGGGTCTTGCTGATCTCGTAGTTGGTGGTCGATTCCGACCGGCCGGAATTGGAGCTGTTGGTGGCCTCGCCGAAGTCGCCCGCCCCGCCGGGGATGTTGGCCGAGGCGCTGACCGCGCCATTCTCGTCGGCCTGGTTCTCGGCGGCGGTCTCTTCGACGGTCTGCTCGGAGCGGACCACCTGGCCGTCGGGATCGAAGGTCTCCTGCTGGACGGTCACCTTGGCCAGGTCCAGCTCGGCGGTGACGTTGACGCGGCTCTTGCCGGGACCGACGACGCCCTCGACGAGGCCCTTCACGGTCTTGGCGATGCGCTGCTCGATCTCGCTCTTGCGGTCGTCGGCGGCGGCGCCGGCGAAGCCTTCCTGGCCGCCGGAGAGGGTCTTGGCGTGCTGGTCGACGACGGTGACCCGCTCGGGCTTCAGGTTGGGCACGGCGCCGGCGATCAGGTTCTGGACGGCGCGCACCTGGTCGGGGCTCGGCTCGCGGCCGCCGACGGCGATGGTCACCGAGGCGGACGGCTGTTCGGACTCCTCCTCGAACAGCTGGCGCTTGGGCAGCACCAGGTGGACGCGGGCGGTGGTGACCCCGTTCAGGCTCATGATGGTGCGGGCGAGCTCGCCTTCCAGGGCGCGCTGCTTGTTGAGTTGCTGGACGAAGTCGGTCTGGCCGAGGGCGTTGGCCTCGTCGAAGATCTCGTAGCCCACCGAGCCGGAGGTCGGCAGGCCCTTGCTCGACAGCATCAGGCGGGTGGCGGCGACCTCGTCGCGGGGCACCAGGATGGTCGAGCCGTCGCCCTTCAGCTCGTACTTCACGCCGGCCTGGTCGAGGGCCTGGGTGATGCTCCCGGCCTCCTTCAGGTCCAGGTTCGAATAGAGCAGCGCCTTGGGCTCGCGCAGGCCCAGCGTCAGGGCCACGAGCACGGCGGCGACGCCGGCCCCGATCCCCAGGATCGCCGCCAGCCGCCCGATGCCGAATCGCTGAATCGCCCCCGATAGCGGATTCAAACCCTGCGCCCCTTCCCCCGATCGCGGAGGGAGCACTGACTCTGCCCACCGCTAGGCAGCTTTTACCCAGTCCATGGTAAACGACTTGTTTAAGGTCTGGCTTAACGGACCAGTTTCGCCTGCGACCAAGCCGCCTCACTCCTTGCCCTACCTCCCGCCGCTTCGCGGGGGAGGGGGACCAGTCGCCGAGCGCAGCGAAGAGCGACTGGTGGAGGGGGCGGGCCGCCTGCGCCGCGCCTCCACCGAGTGCAGATTAAAGCGATCCATAACGCCGCGCTTGTGGCCCGCCCCCTCCACCCCCCGCTCTTCAGCCGGCGTGCGCCGGCTTCGGCGGGCGGTCCCCCTCCCGCCGCTTCGCGGGGGAGGTAGGAGCCGCGTGGAGGCGGCGTCTACCCCCAGGGCGTCAGCGCGCCCCAGTTGAACAGCACGATCGAGAAGGCGGCGTAGATCAGGGTGGTGATCGTGAAGGCGAACTTGCGCCCTGGCGACCAGGAGTCCACCCGCCGCCCGCCCTGCCAGATGACCGGGACCAGCACCAGGGTGACCACGGTCAGCAGGGCCGCGAACAGGGCGCAGGCCGAGGCGATGATCAGGGTCGCCCCGGGCCAGTTGTAGACGACGTTGGCGATGTCGCGGGTCTGCGCGACCCAGGCCCCGAACAGCCCCATGGAGATCAGCCACAGCAGCGCCTGGGTGTTCTGGATCAGGCTGGCCCGCCCCTGGATGGCGCTCTCGCGGTGCTCGCGCTGCATCCGCCGCAGGATGCCGCCGAGGGTGGCGATCGCCGCCAGCGCGGTGAGCAGCGCCAGCAGTCCCAGGACCATGGGCTGCTTCATCAGGCCCGCCCGCTCGAGCAGGGCGGCGTTGGAGCTGGTCTGCAGGCTGGTCGCGCGGCCGTCCTGGAAGGCGAACTGCAGCCGGTCCTCGCCGGTCACCGCAACGAAGCGCCCCTGGGCCGGATCGCCCTCGGGGACGAACAGCCGGGGGGCGTCCAGCCCGGCGGCGCTCAGCATCAGCCGCCCGTCCGGCGTCACCCGCACCTGCGCGCCCGACTGGAAGAGCATCACGAAGCCCTCCAGCCCCCGGTGCGCCCGGCGCGAGGCGATGTAGTAGCCGGCGAACCGCTCGGCCTGGTCGGCCAGGTCCGGGGAGCCGGGCCGCGGCGGCGGCGGCGCGGGGGCGTAGAACTGCTGCACAACCTGGTCGGCCAGGTCCTGGGTGAGCCGGGCCCCGGTCTCGGTGTTGGCGCTGACGAAGATCCCCAGGCCCAGCTGCGGGACCAGCGTCATGTTGGACATGAACGACAGCGTCGCCCCGTCGTGCCCGTAGCCGGTGTAGCCGCCGGGCAGGGCGTACTGGATGAAGCCGTGCGCCCAGCCGTTGATCCCCGGGGGCGTCCGGCGGAGCGGCGTCTGGAACAGCTGGGCCGTGCGCGGCGAGTAGATCACCGCCCCGTCGAGCGTCCCGCCGTTCAGGATCATCTGCATGTAGCGCGCCATGTCGCCCGCCGTGGACGAGGCCGAGCCGGCCGGGGCGACGTGGCCGACGTATTCGAAGCTGCGCGGCGCAAAGCCGGTCGGCGTCCAGCGGTAGGCCTGGCTGACGTGCTGGGCGAGCGCCGGGGCCATCGGGGCCGGCAGGTCCTTCAGGCTCGGCCGCGGCTCGCGGAAGGTGGTGCGGGTGAGGGCCAGCGGGACGGTGATCCGCTCCTCGACCAGCCGCTCGAAAGGCGCCTGCGAGACGTGCGAAGCCGCCGCCCCGGCCAGGCCGACGCCGTAGTTGGAGTAGCTTGAGCGCGCGCCCGGCGGGGCGACGCGGCGCGGCCGCTCCTGCTGCAGGTAGGTGAGCAGCGGCCGCTCGCGGCCGGGGCGTTGCTCGAACAGGTGGCCGAGGGCCCGGTCCTCGAACCCGGCCGAGTGGTCCATCAGATGGCGGACCAGGATCTCCTGCTGGAAGCCCTGGTCGGGGACCCGCAGCCGCTGGGGCAGGTAGAGGTTGATCGGCGTGTCGAGGCGGATGCGGCCGGCCTCGACCTCGCGCATCAGGACGATCCAGGTGAAGGTCTTGGAGATCGAGCCGATGCGGAACAGCGTCTGGTCGGGATCGACGCGCCGGCCCTGTGCCAGGTCGGCGTAGCCGTAGCCCTTCTTCAGGGCCAGCTGGCCGTTCTGCACCACCGAGACGGTGACGCCGGCGATGTGGTCGCGGGCCATGGCGGTCTTCACCACCCCGTCGACGAAGGCCTCCAGCTCGGCCGGCGCGATCGGCTGGCCGGGGGCGAGGCGCGCGCCGGTCGGCAGGGTCGGGAGCGGCGCTGCGGGCGCAAGGCCGGCCGCCGCCGTGGTCGGGGCCGGGCCGGCGGCCGGCGCGGCGGCCGGGGCGGCCGGGCGCGGCCGGGGCGCCTTCGGCGCGGGCGGGTTCGGAACCGGGGTGCTGGCCACGGGCGGCGCGGCCGGCGCAGGCGCCGGGCCGGTCGCGTCCGGCGCCGGCTGCGCCGGAGCGGGCGGTGCGACGGACAGGGCGGCGAACAGCGCGGTGAAGACCGCTGTAGCGAGGGGACGCATCGCGCGAAATCCATCGTGGCGGCGGGAGATTGCGACCGTAGGGTGCTTCGCCGGGCCGTCAAAGGCCGGCTAGTTGTCGCGCCCGAAGCTCAACAGCGGCAGCACCGGGCCCACCTCGGCGCCCATGTAGACCTGCGGCTCGGAGGGCGGGCTGGCGCCCTCCTTCTTCTCGCGTTCGGCGACGCAGCGCCGCACGACCGCGGCCAGGGCCGGGAAGCTCGAGCTGGTTGCGATCGACTGCAGGAAGCACTCGTCGAAATAGGGATAGCGGTCGGCCTCGCCGCAGCCGAACGAAGTGCGGTCGGGCCGGGCGGCGGTCAGGATCATCCGGTTCGGCGCGGCCAGGTGCGGCACGAACACGCCGGAGAAGCAGGCCGAGACGACGACCACGGTCGGCTTGGTCCCGCAGGCCCGGTCGAGCATGGCCGCGACCACAGGCGGCGGCAGGATCCGCTCGCCGATCACCACGCCCTGCGGCACCCCATGGGAGGTCACGTAAAACAGGCAGCCCTCGGCCTCGCGCGCGGCCAGGTCGCTGAGCGTCTCGTAGATGCGCCGCGGATCGGACGGCTGCGGCCGGGTGTCGGCGTAGCGCTCGGGCCGGACCGAGAACTGGCGGATGCGGCTGGGCTCGAAGCCGGCGCGCACCAGGGCCTGGGAGACGTCACGGCGGGCGTTGTCGAAGGCCTCGGTGGGGCCGCCGCCGGAGCCCTTCCAGTCGCCCGCGACGACCACCGCCGCCCAGTCGGAGAAGGGACCCGCCAGCGCGGGGCCGGCCCAGAGGAGGGCCAGGCTGAGGAGCAGCGCGCCGAGCCGGACGCGCACGCCTGCTACTTCTTGTAGCTCTGGAACGGGGTCGGGATCGCCGTCCCCGTGGCCTTGGCCAGCAGCCGCCCGTCCGGATCGTAGAGCTCGCCCTCAGTGAAGGCGACGCGGGAGCCCCAGCGGGCGACGCGGCCGATCCCGCGGATCTTCCCCGGCATGGCCGGACGGAAGAAGGTGGTCTTCATCTCTGCGGTGGGGGCCACGTGGGTCATCCCCGAGGCGACCATGCAGGCCACCGACATGCATTCGTCCAGCATGGCGCAGAGATAGCCGCCCTGGATCTGCTTCATCGGGTTCAGCAGCAGCTCGGCCTTGGCCTCGAACTCCACCTCGACGGACTTCTCCGCCTGGCTGACCGCGACCATCCGGAAGCCCAGGGTCTGGGAGCCGGTGGGCTGGTTCTTGGTCCTGAGGAACCGCTGGAGAATCGCCTCGTCGGTGAGGGCTGCGCTCTCCTGGGAGGCGACGTCGGTCATTCAGGCCTCATTTCTTGCGGAACTGGTCGAGGGAGACGACCTTGGTCGGCGGCTCGCCGGAGGGCGGCTCGCCTTCCGGCTGCGGGGCGGCCTCGGGGGCGGCGCCCGCCTCTTCCAGGGCGGCCGCGGACGGCGGCTCGAATTGCAGCAGGAACTGCACCGACGGGTCGTAGAAGCGGGTCACGGCCGCGTAGGGGATCGACAGCCACTTCGGCTGGCCGCCGAACCGCAGCGTCACCGAGAAGAAGGTCTCGCCCGGCGCCAGGTCCCAGTACTGGTGCTGCAGGACGATGGTCATCTCGTCCGGGTATTTGGCCAAGAGGTCCGGCGGGCCGGAGACGCCCGGCGCGTCGGTCTTGAAGGTGATGTAGAAGTGGTGCGCGCCCGGCAGCCCGCCGGGGGCGGCGGCGCGCTTCAGCGCAGCCTTGACGACGCCGCGCAGGGCCTCCTGCGCCATGGCCTCGTAGTGCATCAGATCCTGAGCCGGGGGCTCCTGGGCCATCACTGTCACCGCGGGAGGAAACGGACGCCTAAAAGGTAGCGTCTGCGTTGCGCCGCGCAAGGCGGCATGACGCGCTGCGGCAAGGAGTTTTCCGCGCTGTGGCGGCGTCGGCGCGATCCGGAGAGAGAAGGTGGGGGCTTCTGTTGCCAGGCGCCCCCGGGCCCCGCCTGGCGCTGCTAAGACACCAGGGCTTTAGGTCGACTACCGTCGCACCGCTTACGCGGCGAGGCGGATGTCTTCAGCGAAGTTATCGTTCGCAGTTAGTTTAAGACCCGAAACGGTGGGTCAGGCCGGGAGAAAGCAACGCCTTTAGACGTCTGTCGATGCTGATCGGCCCCGCACAGCTCCGGCGATAACCCGGAAGAAGATTTGGTGGAGCCGCCGGGAATCGCACCCGGGTCCAGTCCGCTTATTACGCGCGCGTTTATCCCCATAGTCCGGTCGCCCGGACAGGAGTGAATATAGGGGATCGGGGTTTCCATTTGAAGGACCCCCCCGCCGAAGGACGTCCGCGGCCTCCTTAGACCTCTCCCCCCGCTTGCGGGGGGAGAGGGTTGGGTGAGGAGGGTGTCGGGGACGACCTCCGACGCCTGGGACGGCCCCGCCGCCCGGGCCTCCCTCACCCTACCCTCTCCCTCCGCCCTGCGGAGGGAGAGGTCTCGATGGCGTTGGCGCCGCCCGGCCGCGGGGCTAGCCTTCCGCCATTCAACGACAAGAGCATTTGGAGGAGACGACGATGGCGGGACGTCTGGCCGGAAAGGTCTGCATCATCACCGGCGCGAGCCGGGGCCTGGGACAATATTGCGCGGTGGGCTACGGGCGCGAGGGGGCCAAGGTGGTGGTCGCCGCCCGCACCGAGAACGTCACCGACGAGCGGCTGCCCGGCACCATCTACGACACCGCCCGGCTGGTCGAAGAGGCCGGCGGCGAGGCCCTGCCGCTGGTCTGCAATGTCGCCGACATGGAGAGCGTCGAGCAGATGGTCGAGCAGGTGCTGGCCAAGTGGGGCCGCATCGACGTGCTGATGACCAACGCGGCCGTTCAGCCGGCCGGCTTCATCTCGACCATCAAGCCCAAGTCCTGGGAGCTGGAATTCAACATCAACGTCCACGGGCCCTTCCGCTGCATCCGCGCGGCGCTGCCGACCATGCAGGCCCAGAAGTCGGGCTCGATCATCAACATCTCCTCGATCGCGGCCACCGGCGGCTCCCACTACGGGGCGACCAAGCGGGCCATCGAGTCCATGACCATCGGCCTGGCCCGCGAGCTCAAGGACCAGGGCATCGCGGTCAACGCCATGAAGCCGGTCGGGGCCATCGAGACCCCCGGCCTGCTGTTCGGCCGGCCGCAGTCCCAGCGGCCCGGCGGCCAGGCCCGACCCGAACTGCCCAAGCCCGACTCCTACGTCGAGGCGGCGGTCATCCTGGCGGCGGCGACGCCGGACGCCATCACCGGCCAGGTGCTCAACGACGCCCAGATCGTCGAGCGCTACGCCGCCCCCGAACTGAAGGACCGTTTCCGCGCCGAGAACCCGCAGAACTGGGTCGCGGCGATGACGGCGTAGGGGTTCGCGCCGGCTCATCCGTCATCCCGGACGGCCTGCAAGGCCGATCCGGGACCCAGAGTCCCCGGAGGCTGGGTCCCGGCTCTTCGGCCGGGATGACGGACACGTTGAAAGCTACCGCTCGGTCCCCGCCGCGCCGGTCGCAGCGTTGGGCGCGGCGGCGGCGCCTTCCTCGGTCCGGTTCGGCTCCGGCGTGAAGCTGGGCGCCTGGGCGCGGTTGGTGCGGGCGGCCTGCAGCCGGCCGCCGCTCTCGATCAGCTGGTTGTAGGCGGTGCGCGCGCGGGAGAAGTCGGCGCCGCGCGGGAACAGCACGTCGAAGCGGGTGTCGTGGCCCAGGGCCGCCTTGACCGCCGCCTCCAGCGCATCGGCCACCTGGCCGATCTCGGCCCGGTCGCAGGCCCGGCGCAGCGAGACGGACCGCCCGGGGACCATCAGCGTGACGTCGTAGGCCGTGCCCTCCACGCAGATGGCGTCGGCGGTGTCCTCGGCCTCGGTCACCCGCACCTCGCGCGGGGCCGACCACATGTCGTGGTTCCGAAGCGCCCGCAGCTGGGCGGCTGCGCCTTCCGGCAGCTCGGCGTTGATGTCGACGCGGCGGGCGATGCCCGGCTCGCAGCAGGCCAGCCCCGCCCGCGCCTGGACGAAGGCCTTGTCGTCCTGCCGGACCACCACCCGGGTCACCATCTGGCGCACGCTGCCGGAGGGGCGGACCCAGACCTCGAGGATCATCTCGTCGCCGCGTAGCACCTGCCACTGCAGGGGCGGCAGGCCCCAGAGGCGGTAGAGGTTGGCGTCGACGCCGTTGTCGACGGCGGTCATCCGCTCGCGCCGGCCCGCGCGCCGGCCGCCCAGCGGGTCGAGCACCTCGGCCGCGACGGGCCATTCGCCGTCCCACCAGTCCTGGGCGTCAGGGGCGGGGTAGGGCCACGGCTGGACGGGACCGGCCGGCTCGGCGGGCTCGGACGAGCGGCGGGAGAAGAATTGCGCCTCGGCGGACGAGGCGAGGATCAGGAGCGGGACCAGGGCATAGGCGAAGAGCCGGGCCAAGGGCGCCTCCTCACATCGCTTCGGCCCCCCGGGTGATGGAAAGCACGCCCGTGCGCGAGAGTTCCACCAAACCCAGCGGCCGCATCAGCTCCACGAAGGCGTCGATCTTGTTGGGCGCGCCGGAGACCTCGAACACGAAGCTCTCGTGGGTGGTGTCGATCACCCGGGCCCGGAAGATGTCGGAAACCCGAAGCGCCTCGACCCGCTCGGCGCCGCTGCTCTTCACCTTCACCAGGGCGAGCTCGCGCTCCAGGCCGTTGGGGTCGCGGGTCACGTCCTGGACCTCGCGCACCGAGACCATCTTCTCCAGCTGCGCCTCGATCTGGCCGAGCACGTGCGGCGTGCCGCGGGTGACGATGGTCACCCGGCTGGTGTGCGCGCGCCGGTCGGTCTCGGCGACCGTCAGGCTCTCGATGTTGTAGCCGCGCGCCGCGAACAGGCCGACCAGCCGGTGCAGCACGCCCGGCTCGTTGTCCACCAGCACCGCGAAGGTCGCGAGGTTCTCCGCCTCCTCCTCGTGAGCGAGCTCGTAGACGGATCCGGGTTGCGGGTCGGGCATGGCGGTCCTTCCGATAGGTCGGCGGAGGGGTGTCATATGGCGCGGCTGGGAGCAAGGGCCGGACCCTATTCCCGTCATCCCGGACGCGCCGCAGGCGCGATCCGGGACCCAGAATGCTGCGCGGCGAGATCTGGGTCCCGGCTCTCCGCTTCGCTTCGGCCGGGATGACGGTGGCTTAGCCCCGCCTCGGCCGCAGGGTGCGGAAGGTCACCGAGTAGCGCAGCGCCTCGACCGGCGGGATGGAGTGCTCCCATTCCCGGCGCGCGGGGCCATCGATGAGGTAGGCGGAGCGGGGCTCCACCGTGAGCGACGCGCGGTCGAAGCCGCCCTCGCGGCGGCGGCGCAGGCGGAACAGGCCGGGCGCGGCCAGCGAGACGCCGATCACCTTGTCGAAGTCCGGCCGGTCCTTGTGCCAGCCGATGCCGGCGCCCGGCGGGTACTGGCTGACCATCACGTGCTCGAGGGTCTCCGGGGCGAGCCCCGCGAACGCCGCCGCCCGCTCGCGAAGCGGCAGCAGGAACACGGGCACCTCCTCGGCGCGGCCGAGCCCGCCGCCGTTGAAGTCGTAGCGCCAGCCGAAGGAGACGACGCGTCGCTTGCCGAGGAAGCCGTGGAACTCGAAGGCCTTGAACGCCAGCGCCTCGAACTCGCCGATCAGCGCCTGCTCCTCCTCGGCGCCGATCAGCTCCGGCTGATAGCGGAAGCCCTCCGGCAGCTGCGGCGGCGCATCGAACAGGCTGGGTTGGGCGAGGGCCATGGGCGGGATGTGGGGGGCGGCCGCGTCAATTTCATCCGCTCATCCGGCGTAGGCCGGGACCCAGAATGGCGGACGCAGAGGCGGGCTCCATCCCCGCAGCGCTCATCCAGCCACGACGGAGCCTTGGATCCTGGGTCCCGGTCTCCGCCGGGATGAGCGGTGGGCAATTTCCCCAGCGTCACGCGTGACAGCGCCGCTCATCCGGCGCTTAACTTCGGATCATGCGGTTCGACGAATACGCCGCCCACGACGGGCTCGGCCTGGCCGAGCTGGTCCGCAAGGGCGAGGTCACCGCCGCCGAGCTGGTCGAGGCGGCCATCGAGGGGATCGAGCGGCTCAATCCCCGCCTCAACGCCGTGGTCTACAAGGCCTACGACGAGGCGCGGGAGGCCGCGCGGGGGCCGTTGTCCGGCCCCTTCGCCGGCGTGCCCTTCCTGATCAAGGACCTGGGCCTGGAGGTGAAGGGCTGGCCCCGCACCTCCGGCAGCCGGTTCGCGCCCGAGGCGCCGGACCGGCGCGACAGCGAGCTGGTGAGCCGCTACCGCGCCGCCGGCGTCGTCCTGGTCGGCAAGACCAACACGCCCGAGTACGGGATTCCCGGCGTCACCAACTCCCATCGCCTCGGCCCTTGCGGCAATCCCTGGAACCCGGAGCACATCTCCGGCGGATCGTCCGGCGGGGCGGCCTCGGCGACCGCGGCGGGGATCGTGCCGCTGGCGCACGCCAGCGACGGCCTGGGCTCGATCCGCATCCCGGCCGCCTGCTGCGGCCTCGTCGGCCTGAAGGTCACCCGCGACCGCAACCCGAACGGGCCGGACGACTACGACCGGGCCATCGGCTTCTCCGTCGACCATGTGGTCAGCCGCACGGTGCGGGACAGCGCCGCGATGCTCGACGCCACCGGCTATCCGGAGGACGACAGCCCCTACGCCCCGCCGCCCAAGACCCGGCCCTACGTCACCGAGGTTGCCACGCCGCCGGGCCGGCTGCGCATCGGCTTCTCCAGCCGCACGGCCTCGGGCCGGCCGATCGATCCGGAGGTGCAGGCCGCCTTCGAGGAGGTGGTGAAGCTGCTCGAGGGCCTCGGCCACGAGCTCGTGCCGCACGACATCGACATCGACTGGCGCAGGCTCTACCGCGCTCAGGGCCGGGTCTCGGCGGGCAATTTCTCCGCCGGCATGAAGCGCCGCATCGAGGCCCTGGGGCGCGAGCCCGAGCCGCATGAACTCGGCCCCCTGGCCCGCCGCGCCTACGAGGCGGGCATGCGGATCAGCGCCCAGGAAGCGATGTGGGGCTGGCAGGAGCTGCGGGCGATGAACCGGCAGATCCTGAAGAGCCTCGCCCCCTTCGACGTCTACTTCCAGCCGGTGCTCGGCACGCCGCCGCCGAGGCTCGACGAGCTCGACCCGACCGGGAGCGATCTCGAGGCGTTCGACAAGGCGCAGGGCCGCCACTTCCCGTTCACGCCGCCGTTCAACTTCACCGGCCAGCCCTCCATGTCGCTGCCGCTGGCCTGGAGCGCCTCGGGCCTGCCGCTCGGGATGATGTTCACCGGCCGCTACGCCGACGAGGCCACGCTGTTCCGTCTCGCCGCCCAGCTGGAGGAGGCCCGGCCCTGGGCGGGCCGGCGTCCCGCGATGGCCGCGCTCGCGCATGCCTGAGTGGCGCAACTGGTCCGGCAGCGTCGTCGCCCAGCCGGCCGAGATCGCGAAACCGAAGACCGAGGCCGAGCTCGCGGCGGCGGTCCGCCGTGCGCCGCGGCTGCGGGTGGCCGGCTCCGGCCACTCGTTCACGCCGCTCTGCGAGACGGGCGGCACGCTCGTCTCGCTCGCCGAGCTGGAGGGGACGCTGCAGGTCGCGCCCGACCGCCGCACCGCCTGGGCCCCGGCCGGCTGGTCGCTGGACCGGCTGACCCGCGCCCTCTGGGACGAGGGGCTGTGCCTGCCCAACCAGGGCGACATCAACAACCAGGCGCTGGCCGGCGCGCTCGCCACCGGCACTCACGGCACGGGCGGCGAGCTGAAGAGCCTCTCCAACATCGCCCGGCGCTTTAGGCTGATGCTGGCGGACGGGAGCGTCGTCACCTGCGGCGAGGGTGAGCGGGACGAGCTCTTCCAGGCCCAGCGCCTGTCCCTCGGACTGTTCGGCGTCGCGCTCGCCGTCGAGATCGAGGTCACGCCGGCCTACTTCCTCGAGGAGCGGATCGAGCGGCGGCCGATGGAAGAGGTGCTGGAGGGCTTCGTCGGCTGGGCCGGCGAGCGCCGCCACGCTGAATTCTGGATCTTCCCCCACTCCGACACCGCCATCGTCAAGTTCCTCCACCCGGCCGAGGACGAGGGCGGCTTCAAGGAGCCGGGGCAGGTGGACGAGACGGTCTTCCGCCTCTGCTGCGAGCTCTCCGCCGCCGCCCCGAAGTTCACCGCCACCTTGCAGAAGCTGCTGGTCCGCGGCTCGGGCAGGACCCGGCGCGTCGGGCCGGCGCACCGCATCTTCCCCTCCGACCGCACCGTGCCGTTCGAGGAGATGGAATACGAGCTGCCGCGCGAGGCGGGGCTTGCCGCCCTCTCCGAAGCCATCGGCTGGATCCGCAAGAACGACCTGCCGGTGACCTTCCCCTTCGAGTTCCGCTGGACGGCGGCGGACGACATCTGGATGTCGCCGTTCAACCGCGGCGACTGCGCCTCGGTCTCCATGCACCAGTTCGCCCGGATGCCCTGGCAGGACCTGTTCCGCGAGGGCGAAGCGATCTTCCGCGCCGCCGGCGGGCGGCCGCACTGGGGCAAGCGCCACAACCTGACGCGGGACGAGGTGGACCTTCTCTATCCGGCCGCCGAGCGGTTCCGGCAGGTGCGCCGCGACCACGATCCCGAGGGCAAGTTCCTCAACCCGCACCTTTCGGAGCTGTTCTCGTGAGCGTGTCCGCCGACTGGAAGCTGCACGGCCACCTGATCGGCCGCCAGGGCTCGCGCCGCTCGCTCAACACGCCGGCCCTGGTCCTCGACCTGGAGGCGCTCGACGCCAACATCGCCACGATGGCCGATCTCGCGGCCAAGCGGGGCGTGAACCTTCGGCCCCACGCCAAGACCCACAAGAGCGTCGACATCGCCAAGCGCCAGATCGCCGCCGGCGCCGTCGGCCAATGCTGCGCCAAGCTCGGCGAGGCCGAGGCGCTGGCCGAAGGCGGGATCTCGGGGATCCTGATCACCTCGCCGGTTGTGTCGGCGCCGGCGGTGGAGCGGCTCATCGCCCTGAACGGGCGCTGCGAAGGCCTGATGGTCACCGCCGACCACCCGGACGCGGTGGACGCCCTGGCGCGCGCCGCCCAGGCCGCCGGCCAGACCCTGTCGGTGGTGGTGGACGTCGATCCCGGCCTGCGCCGCACCGGCGTCGCCTCGGCCGCAGACGCGGTGGCGCTGGCGAGGCGCATCCAGGGCCATCCCGCCCTCCGCTACGCCGGGGTGCAGTTCTACTGCGGCTCCGAGCAGCACATCGAGAGCTTCGCCGAGCGCCGCGCCGCCATCGAGGAGCGCACCGCCTATCTCCGCACCGTCCTGGACGCGCTCGCCGAAGCCGGCGCGCCGGCGCCGCTGGTCACCGGCGGCGGCACCGGCACCCACCGGATCGACCTGGACTTACGCGTCTTCACCGAGCTGCAGGTGGGCTCCTACGTCTTCATGGACCGCCAGTACCTGGACTGCGACCTGACCGGCGCCAACGCCGAGCAGGGCGCGCCC
This sequence comes from Phenylobacterium terrae, assembly GCF_042681205.1. Taxonomy (NCBI): domain Bacteria; kingdom Pseudomonadati; phylum Pseudomonadota; class Alphaproteobacteria; order Caulobacterales; family Caulobacteraceae; genus Phenylobacterium; species Phenylobacterium terrae. The sequence goes on along the minus strand of NZ_JBHUEY010000001.1, from coordinate 483,755 downwards.
TACCGCACTTCCTTGATGGTCGACGCCCGGGTGGTCAGCGCCAATGCGCCGGGCCTGGCCACCGTCGACGCCGGCTTCAAGGCCTTCGCCACCGACGGCGGCCCGCCGCCGATCCTCTCGGGCGCGGACGGCGCCCGCTACGCCTTCATGGGCGACGAGCATGGCGCGGTGATCGGGCCGGAGAAGACCACGCGCCTGCCGCTGGACGCCCTGGTCACCTTCGCCGTGCCGCACTGCGACCCGACGGTGAACCTCTACGACAGCTATCACGTGGTGAGGGACGACACCCTGGTCGACATCTGGCCGATTTCGGCGCGCGGCCGGTCCAGGTGACGAGACGGGCCGGGTCCTTTCGAAGGGCTCGTTCTAAGGACCCGGCCCGCAAACCTGTCCCGACTGGAGACGCTGAGATCAGGTTGAGGGACGGGTTGCACGATCGGCGCCGCCGTTCCGCTAGGGCGCCAGCCGCCCGTCGCCGATCGCCGCCGGCTCGAAACGGAACAGGATCTCGGGATCGGGCGGGGCGATCTTGTCCTTCAGCTCCGGGCAGGCCAGGAGCCGGAGCAGGTGCCGCGCCACCGCCAACCGCGCCTGCTTCTTGCTGTCGGCCCGCACGCACCACCAGGGCGCCTCGTCGGTGTCGGTGCGGCCCAGCGTCTCGTCACGGGCGGCGGAATAGTTGGCCCAACGCTCCTGGGCGACGGCGTCCAGAGGCGAGATCTTCAGCCGCTTCACCGGGTCGGTCCGCCGCTTCTCCAGCCGCTGCGCCTGCTCGTCCTTGGAGATGTCGAGCCAGTACTTCACGACGATCATCCCGGAATCGACCAGCATCTGCTCGACCACCGGCGCCTCGCGCAGGAACTGCGCCTGCTCCTCAGGCGTGGAGAAGCCCATCACCTTCTCGACGCCGCCGCGGTTGTACCAGGAGCGGTTGAAGATCACCCATTCGCCGGCCGCCGGCAGGTGGGCCATGTAGCGCTGGAAGAACCACTGGCTCTTCTCCTGATCGCTGGGCTTGGGCAGGGCGACCACGCGCGTGTTGCGGATGGAGAGGTTCTCCACCAGCCGCTTGATGGTGCCGTCTTTGCCGGCCGCGTCCCGCCCCTCGAAGATCACCAGCACCTTCTGGCCCTGCTCGGCGCTCCAGATGCGGGTCGTGACGAGGTCGACCTGCAGGGCTTCGAGGGCGGCGGCGGGATCTTCGGCGTCTGCGTCGCGGGGCATGGGGCGGGTCTCCTTCTCTTGCCAATTCCTCCCCTGCGAAGCGGGGGAGAGGGACCGCCCGCCGAGCGCAGCGAAGAGCGGGTGGGGGAGGGGGCGAGCCCCATCGACGGCGCTGGCGGCCTGCCCTCTCCACCACGCGCTCTTCGCTTCGCTCGGCCCGTGGTCCCCCTCTCCCATGAATGGGAGAGGAAAGGTCGGGGTTCACGGCCCCGCGATCAGCCGCGCCAGCCGCTTCACGCCTTCGTCGATCTGCGCCTCGGTGGGCAGCGAATAGCTGAGCCGGATGGTGTTCGGCTGGGCCCCGGTCGCGAAGAACGGCGCGCCGGGGACGAAGGCGACGCGTTCGGTGGCAAGGCCCCTGGCCAGCAGCTCGGCGCCGTCGAGCCCCTCCGGCAGGGTCAGCCAGACGAACATGCCGCCCTCCGGCTCGGTCCAGGTGACGCCGGCCGGCATGTGGCGGGCCAGCGCCGCACACATGGCCTGGCCCTTGGCGCGGTAGGCCAGGCGCAGGCGCGAGAGGTGCTGGTCGTAGCCCTCCTGCACCGCCTCGCAGGCGGCGAGCTGGTTGAGGGTCGAGACGTGCAGGTCGCAGCCCTGCTTGAGCAGCACCAGCTTCTCGATGGCGGCGGCGGGGCCGCAGATCCAGCCGATCCGCAGGGCCGGCGCCAAGGTCTTGGAGAAGGTGCCGCAGAGCAGGGTGCGGGCGGCCTCGATGGAGCCGGCGCGGGCGATGTCCAGCGCCAGCAGGGGCGGGCGCGCCTCGCCCTCGAAGCGCAGCTCGCGGTAGGCGGCGTCCTCCACCAGGACGAAGTCGCGGGCCTCGGCCAGGTCCAGCAGGGCCTCGCGCTCGGCGAGCGTCAGGCTGGCCCCGGTGGGATTGGCGTAGTCGGGGACGACGTAGCCGAGCGCCGGGGCGGCGCCCGCCTCGACCTCCTCGCGGTCCAGATAAGCGGGCTCGTAGGCGTTGAACGCCTGCAGCGCGCCCAGGTAGGTCGGCCGGTCCACGAGCACGGCGTCGCCCGGCGAGATCAGCAGCTTGCCGATCAGGTCCAGCGCCTGCTGCGAGCCGGCGGTGATCAGGACGTTGGCCTCGGTGCAGGGCGCGCCCCATCGCCCCATCCGCTCCACGATCCAGCGGCGCAGGGCCGGCAGCCCCTCGCTGACCGTGTACTGCAGCGCCTGGCCGGCCAGGGCCGGATCGGCGAGCTGTCGTTGGACCGCCGCTCCGATCTCCTCCGCAGGGAACAGCGCCGGGTCCGGGATGCCGCCGGCGAAGGAGAGGATGTCCGGCTGGTCCAGGAGCTTCAGCAGCTCGCGGATCTCCGAGGCCTTCACCCGGCCCATGCGCCCGGAGAGCCGCGCCGCCCAGTCGAGCGGCGCGGGGCGGGGCTCGGGCTCTTCGGCCCTAGACGAGGCGCTTGCCGGCGTCATCGATGATCGAGCCGAGATCGCGGGCCTCTTCGGCCATGATCATCTCGTTGTGCGCCTTGCCGGACGGGATCATCGGGAAGCAGTTCTCTTCCTTGGTCACCCGACAGTCGAACAGCACCGGCTTGTTGACGCTGATCATCTCTCGGATGGCGTCGTCCAGCTCGTCCGGCTTCTCGGCCCGGATGCCGACGCAGCCGAACGCTTCGGCCATCTTCACGAAGTCCGGCAGGCTGGCCGAATAGGAGTGCGAGTAGCGCTCCCCGTGCAGCAGCTGCTGCCACTGGCGCACCATCCCCATCCACTCGTTGTTGAGGATGAAGATCTTGATCGGCAGGTCGTGCTGAACGGCCGTCGACATCTCCTGCATGGTCATCTGCACGGACGCGTCGCCGGCGATGTCGATGACCAGGGCGTCCGGGTGGGCGATCTGCACGCCCACGGCGGCGGGCAGGCCGTAGCCCATGGTTCCCAGGCCCCCGGAGGTCATCCAGCGGTTCGGTTCCTCGAAGTGGAAGAACTGGGCCGCCCACATCTGGTGCTGGCCGACCTCGGTGGTGACGTAGACGTCCTTGCCGCGGGTCAGCTCGTAGAGGCGCTGGATGGCGTACTGCGGCTTGATCAGCTTGTCGTCCTGCCGGTAGCGGAAGGAGTCCCGCGCCCGCCAGCCCTCGATCTGGCGCCACCATTCGGCCAGGGCGCCCTGGTCGACGGAAAGGTTGCGGCCCTTCCAGGCGGCGATCAGGTCTTCCAGCACCTGGCCGGCGTCGCCGACGATGCCGACGTCGGCGCGCACGTTCTTGCCGATGGAGCTGGCGTCGATGTCGATGTGGATCTTGCGCGAGCCGGGCGCGAAGGCGTCCAGCCGGCCGGTCACCCGGTCGTCGAAGCGGGCCCCGACAGCGATCATCACGTCGCAGTCATGCATGGCGTTGTTGGCCTCGAATGAGCCGTGCATCCCGACCATGCCCAGCCACTTGCGGTCGGAGGCGGGGAAGGCGCCCAGGCCCATCAGCGTCGAGGTGACCGGGCAGCCCAGCATCTCGGCGAACTCGCGCAGCGCCGCGGCCGCCTTCGGCCCGGCGTTGATCACGCCGCCGCCGGTGTAGAGGATCGGCCGGCGGGCCGAGGCGATCAGCGCGACCGCCTCGGCGATCTTGGCCGGCTCGCCGCGGGTGCGCGGGGCGTAGTTGTGGGCGTGGACGACCTCGGCCGGGCCCTTGTAGGCCGCCTTGCCGAACTGGACGTCCTTGGGGATGTCGATGACCACCGGGCCGGGCCGGCCGCTGGTGGCGATGTGGAACGCCTCGTGGATGATCCGCGGCAGGTCGGCGACGTCCTTCACCAGGTAGTTGTGCTTGGTGCAGGGCCGGGTGATGCCGATGGTGTCGCACTCCTGGAAGGCGTCGGTGCCGATCAGGTGCGTGGCGACCTGGCCGGTGATGACGATCATCGGGATGGAGTCCATCAGCGCATCGACGATGCCGGTGACGGCGTTGGTCGCGCCCGGGCCGGAGGTCACCAGCACGACGCCCGGCTTGCCGGTGGAGCGGGCGTAGCCCTCGGCCGCGTGGGTCGCGCCCTGCTCGTGGCGGACCAGCACGTGCCGCAGCTTCGGCTCGGCGAACAGCGCATCGTAGATCGGCAGCACCGCCCCGCCCGGATAGCCGAACAGCACCTCGACGCCCTGGTCGAGAAGCGCGCGGACCACGATCTCGGCCCCGGTCAGGGTTTCGGCGTCGGCTTCGATGGTCTGATGGGCGGTCATTGGGCAGGCCTTGAGGGGAAGGATTGGGCAACAAAAAAGGCCCGCGAAGGGCCTGGTGCAAGCGACCGTGCTCGGTCCTGACAGGGGTCAGGCCGTTACCGGTCGCCTCGAAACTACAAGCATCTCGCGCACGAGATTTCTCTCCAACTGAGCTGGAACGGTCATCGCATGCCGCCTTCAAGGCGTCAAGGCAGGCTCCAGCGCAAGAAACTGCCTCCATTGCGCCTCCGGCTCCAGGGCGGTGATGCGCGGCCAGCCGGCCATCCGATGCCGCAGCCAGGTGGTCTGGCGCTTCACGTAGCGGCGGGTCTCGCGCTGGGCGGCCGCCAGCGCCTCTTGCAGGCTGGCGCGGCCGGCGACGTGGTCGGCGAGTTCGCGGACGCCCACCGCCTTCATGGCCGGCAGCTCGGGCGCCAGGCCGCGGGCCATGAGCGCCCGGACCTCGTCCAACGCGCCGTTGGCGACCATCCATTCGAGGCGGGCGTCGCAGCGGTCGTAAAGCGCCGGGCGCGGCGGCTCCAGGACGACGCCGCGCCAGCTTCCGGGCGCCAGCACGGGCCGGGTGCGCGCCTGCCACTCGGTGAGGGAGACCCCGGTCGCTGCGTGCACCTCCCACGCCCGGCACAGGCGCTGGCGGTCGCCGGGCGCGATCCGGGCCGCCGCCTCGTGATCGACGCCCGCCAGCGTTTGCCGGAAAGCATCCTCGCCGAGCGCATCGTATGTCGCGGCGGTCTCGGCGCGGACCTCGGGGGGAACCTCCGGCACGTCGGCCAGGCCCTCGGTCAGGGCGGCGAAGTAGAGGCCCGTGCCGCCGGCGACGATGGCCGGGCGGCCGCGCGCCAGGATCTCGGCGATCAGCGGTTCGGCGGCCCGAACCCAGCGTCCGACCGACCAGGCCTCGGCGGCGTCGGCGATCCCCATCAGGTGGTGCGGCGCTTCGCCCTGCAGCTCCGTCGGCGAGGGGCGGGCGGTCAGCACCTGCAGGTCGCGGTAGAGCTGCATGGAGTCGGCGCCGACGACCTCGCCGCCGGTCTCGCGCGCAAGCCTGGCCGCAAGGGCGGACTTGCCGCTTGCGGTCGGGCCGGCGATCAGCCAGATGCGGGGCTCCATGCAGCTCGCCCTCACCGTCGTCGGCCCCGAGCGCGACGCCCTCGCTTTCGGCCAGTCCAGGATCCTCGCAGCGCTGAAGGACGTGCGCGCCCGCGTCAAGGAGCCTCGGCCCCTCGGCGAGGCCGCCGTCGACCTGATCCTCGACGCCGCCGACCTTTCCGAAGTCCGCGCCGCGGCCCTGCAGGCCATCGACGGCGCGCCCGTCGACATCGCCGTCCAGCCGCTGGAGGGCCGCCGCAAGCGGCTGTTCGTGGCCGACATGGACTCCACCATCATCGGCTGCGAGTGCCTGGACGAGCTGGCCGACTACGCCGGCAAGAAGGCCGAGATCGCCGCGATCACCGAGCGGGCCATGCGCGGCGAGCTGGAGTTCGAGGGCGCCCTGCGCGAACGGGTGGCGATGCTGAAGGGGCTCTCCGTGAGCGCTCTGCAGTCGGCCTACGACGAGCGGGTGCAGCTCAACCCCGGCGCCCGGACCCTGGTCCGCACGATGGCGCAGAACGGGACCCGCTGCCTGCTGGTCTCCGGCGGCTTCACCTTCTTCACCTCGCGCGTCGCCGAGGCCGCCGGCTTCCACGCCCAGCGGGCCAACACCCTGGGCGAAGGGGAGGGGGCGCTGACCGGCCTGGTCGGCGAGCCGATCCTCGGCCGCGAGGCCAAGCTCGCGGCGCTCACCGAGGAGGCGGCGGCGCTCGGCCTGGAGCTCTCCGCCGCCATGGCCGTCGGCGACGGGGCCAACGACCTGGCGATGATCAAGGCCGCGGGCCTCGGGGTCGCCTACCGCGCCAAGCCGATCGTGGCGGCCGAGGCCGACGCCAAGGTCGACTTCGCCGACCTGACCGCGCTGCTCTATTTCCAGGGCTACCGCGCCGAAGAGTTCGTAACGGACTGACGCAACGGTTGATTTCCCGCACGGGCCGAACGCCGTTACAGGCCCGGCCATGAGCCTGCCGAGACCCGTCCGCGCCGTCGTCTTCGACATGGACGGCCTGCTCTGCGACACCGAGAGCGTCTACCGAGACGCGATGATCGCCACCGCCGCCGAGCGCGGCCACGATTTCCCGCTCGCCCTCTTCCAGTCGATGATCGGCCTGCCGTACGAGGCCAGCGACCGGCGGATGCGCGACCATTTCGGCGATGACTATCCGATCCCGGAGTTCAACGCCCGGGTCGGCGAGCTGGTCGCCGCCGCCTGCGAGGCCGGCATCCCGCTGAAGGGCGGCGTCGTCGAGCTGCTGGACCACCTGGACGCGCTGGCCCTGCCGCGGGCCATCGCCACCTCGTCCAGCCACCGCGCGGTCGAAGCCCACCTGGGCCTCTCCGGCGTCATCCCGAGGTTCACCGCCATCGTCGCCCGCGGGGACTACGCCCGCGGCAAGCCCGATCCCGACCCGTTCCTGGTGGCGGCCGAACGCCTCGGCGTTGCGCCCGAGCACTGCCTGGCGCTGGAGGATTCCCACAACGGCGTCCGCGCCGCGTCCTCGGCCGGGATGATGACCATCATGGTTCCCGACCTGCTCGAGGCCACGGACGAGATGTGCGGCCTGTGCGTCCGCATCGCCCGCGACCTGCACGAGGTGAGGGAGCTGCTCCGCTAAGATCCTCCCCCGCAGGGGGAGGGGGACCGCGAAGCGGTGGAGGGGGTTCGCAAGCCCCGAGGTGGAGGTTCAGGCGCCGCTGAGTCAGCGCCCTTGAACCCCCTCAGTCGCTTCGCGACAGCTCCCCCTGTGGGGGAGCATCTTCACCGAAAACCGCCGGTGACTGGTTGGGCGCGAGCCCTACCTGTCACCCATCACCCCGCTAGCCGCCGGGCCCGCGCTCGAAGTAGCGGAAGAACTCGCTGTCGGGGGACAGGACCATGGTCGTGTCGCCCTGGCCGAAGGCGGCCTCGTAGGCCTGCATCGAGCGGTAGAAGCTGGCGAAGCCGGCGTCGCGGCCGAAGCTGTCGGCGAAGACGCGGGTCCGCTGGGCGTCGCCTTCGCCTCGGGTGCGCTCGGCCTCCTCGGTGGCGGTGGCCAGGGTGATCGAGACCTCCTTGTCGGCCGAGGCGATGATCTCGCGCTTGCGCTGCTCGCCCTGGGCGCGGATCTGGGCCGCCTCCTGCTGACGCGAGGTCTGCATGCGGCGGAACACGGCCGCCTGGTTGGCCTGGGGCAGGTCGGCGCGCTTGATCCTAACGTCGATGATCTGGATGCCGAGCCGCGAGCTCTCCGCCCGGGTCGCCACGTCCCGCTGGATGCGCTGCATCAGCTGGCCGCGCCGGCCGGAGATGATGTCCGTCGACGTGGCGGTGCCGAGCACCTGGCGCAGCGACGAGTTCACCAGCCGCTCGATGCGGTCGGCGGCGATCCGCTCCTCCCGCAGGGTGCGGAAGTACTGCAGCGGATCGTCGATGCGGTAGCGGACGAAGGCGTCAACCACCAGCCGCTCCTGGTCGGCGGCGATGATCTCTTCCTGCTGGGCCTCGAGGGAGAGGTTCCGCTTGTCGAGCTTCACCACGTTCTCGAGGAAGGGGACCTTCATCTTCAGGCCGGCGTTGGGCGAGCCCGGCTGGTTCACCACCCGCACCGGCTCGCCGAGCCGCAGGACGATGGCCTGCTCGCGCTGCTCGACCACGTAGAAGGTGTTGAACATCAGGATCAGCAGGGCGACGGCGCCGATCGCCCAGACGGTGTAGCGGCGGTTGTTCATCGCTGCGTCCCCTGCTCGGCGGCCGGGGCGGCCGGCGCGGCCTGGGCCTGCGGGGCGGCCGGCGCGGCGGCGGTCCCGGACCTCGGCCGGAACACGTCGGGCGGCAGGATGATGGGCGCGCTCGCGCCCTGGCTGTCGATCACCACCTTGTTGGACTTCTCCAGCACCCTCTGCATCGTCTCGATGTAGAGCCGCTCGCGGGTCACGCCCGGCGCACGGGAGTACTCGTTGTAGATCTGGTTGAACCTGGCCGCCTCACCGAGCGCCTCGCGGACGGACTGCTCGCGGTAGGCCTGCGCAGCCTGGACGATGCGCGAGGCGTCGCCCTTGGCCTCGTTGACCACCCGGTTGCGGTAGGTGTTGGCCTCGTTGATGGCGCTCTCGGCGTCCTGGCCGGCGGTGGCCACCTCGCGGAAGGCGGCGACCACTTCCGACGGCGGGTTGGCCGAGCGGATCTGGACTTCCACAACGGTCAGCCCGCTGTTCCAGTAGTCGAGGGTGCGCTGCATCAGTTCGGCCGCCTGGGCCTGAACCGCGCCGCGGCCGGTGGTCAGGATGGCGGTCAGCGGGGTCTTGCCGACCACCTCGCGCATGGCGCTTTCGGCGACGGCCTTCACCGCCGCCTCCTGGTCGCGGACGTTGAACACGAACTTGTCGGCCTCGGAGACCCGCCAGGTCACGGCGAAATCCAGGTCGACGATGTTCTCGTCGCCGGTGAGCATCAGGCTCTCTTCGGGCAGGTCGCCGCGGTTGGAGCCGCCGACCATCGACTGGTTCAGGTTGGTGACGCCGACCTTCTCCACCCGTTCGATCGGGCCCGGCAGGTGATAGCGCAGGCCGGGCAGCTCGACGCGGCTGAAGCGGCCGAAGGTGGTCACCACCGCCTGCTCGTGCGGCTGCACGACGTAGAAGCCCGACAGGGCCCACAGCGCAAAGGCGATCCCCGCCACGGCCGCGACGGCGGCCGGGCGCACGCCCTCGCCGCCGGGACCGCCGAAGAAGCGCCTCAGGCGTTCGTTGATACGCTCGAACTGGGCCGAAAAGTCGGGCCCGTCCGGGCGCCGCGGTCCGCGCGGTCCGCCGGTGGGCCGCCGGGGCGTCCGGTTCTCGCGCCGATCCCCGTCGTCGTCGCCGGACGGCGGCGAGCCCCATGGGCCGGGGTTGGCGTTGTCATTCCAGGGCATTCAGGTCGCGTCGTCTCTTTTTTCTCGGCGCGGCCGCCTCGCGGCCAGGGCGGCCTTGTAAACCGGCGCTGCCCGCCGGATATGAGGCCCGAGCGCAGGCAAAGCAAGACAAAGGGTTCATGTCCGAGACGGCTGCCCCCGACCGCGCCGCCGTCCTGGCGGCCCTCGATCAGGTGATCGACCCCAAGTCCGGCAAGGGCCTGGCCAGCGCCGGCCTCGTGCGCGGGCTGGTGCTGAAGCCCGAGCGGGCGGCCTTCGTGCTGGAGGTCGATCCGCAGGACGTGCCCACCTACACGCCGGTCCGCCAGGCGGCCGAACAGGCGCTGGCGGCCGTGCCCGGCGTGGCCAAGGCGCAGGTCGTGCTGACCGCCGAGGCCAGCGCCGCCCCGCCGGCCCCCGGCGTCACCCGCGTCCGCAAGGGCGCCCAGGTGCCCGAGGATCCGCAGGCCCGTCCCGTCCAGCAGCCCGGCGCAAAACGGCCCGAGCATGTGCGCCGCCTTGTCGCGGTCGCCAGCGGCAAGGGCGGGGTCGGCAAATCGACGGTGGCGGTCAACCTGGCCGCCGCCCTGGCCCGACAGGGCCTGCGCACCGGCTTCCTCGACGCCGACGTCTACGGTCCGTCGGGACCGCGCATGCTGGGCGTCGACGGCGAGCCGGCCTTCCTAGAGGGCAAGATCGAGCCGCTGGAGGCCTGGGGCCTGAAGGTGATGTCCATCGGCTTCATGGTCGACGAGGGCCGGGCGATGATCTGGCGGGGGCCGATGGCCACGTCCGCCGTCCGCCAGATGCTGCACGACGTGCGCTGGGGGACCGCCGAGGCGCCGCTCGACGTGCTGGTCCTCGACCTGCCGCCCGGCACCGGCGACATCCAGCTGGAGCTCGTCCAGAAGCAGAAGCTCGACGGGGTGGTGGTGGTCTCCACGCCCCAGGAGATATCCCTGATCGACGTGCGGCGGGCCGTCTCGATGTACCAGAAGACCGGGGCGCGGATCCTCGGGCTGGTCGAGAACATGGCCTACTTCCCGGACCCGGCCACCGGCACGCCGATCCCGATCTTCGGGGCCGGCGGGGCGGCCGCCGAGGCCGAGCGGCTGGACGTGCCGCTGCTGGCCGAGATCCCCATCGACGTCGCCCTTCGCCAGGCCTGCGACGACGGCCGCCCGCTGGTCGCCACCGCCCCCGACAGCGCGCCCTCGAAGGCGTTCCGCGCGATGGCCCAGGCGGTGATGGCCCAGCTCAGGGATTAAATTCTCCGCTCGTCCCGGGCGGAGGCCGGGACCCAGAGTGGCGGGCTCAGATGCGGGCGCCAGCCAGCGCAGCGCTCATCCAGCGACCGCCTCGCTCTGGATCTGGGTCCCGGCCTTCGCCGGGATGAACGGCTGAAATAGTCACCCCCGCGACGGCTCCACCAGCGGCGAGGCGACGCCCGGTTCGGCGGGGTCCAGGGTGTCGAGCACCGGCGCCTGGTCGTAGGCGGCGCCTTCGCGCTCGTCGAGCAGGCGGCGGATCTCGGCGGTGCGCTCCGGGCCCAGGCGGTAGCCGATCATGCAGAAGCCGCCGAGCATCACGAACACGATCGGCCCGATCAGGTAGGCCAGCTCCAGCCCGCGAATGGCCTCCGGGGTGTTCACCGCGCCCGCCTTGGCCTGATAGCCGACCTGCTCCAGCACCATGAAGGTCAGCCAGATCGAGAAGGCCCCGGCGATCTTGTTGGTCAGGGTGGTCAGCGCATACAGAAGGCCGCTGCGCTCCTTGCCCTGCTCGAGGCGCACCTCGTCGGCCACGTCGGCGGTCATCGCCCGCAGCAGCACGGTGAAGCCCGCGGCCAGGAAGCCGGCGACGAACATCGGGAAGATGCCGACGATGACGCTGCCCTTCGGGATCGCCATCAGGCAGATCAGGATCAGGCTGTAGCCCGTGGTGGCGACCATCACCGCCCGATGCTTGCTGATCCTCATGGCCAGGCGGCCCATCAGGGGCGCGCCCACGAAGCCGGCGGCGATGTAGACCATCAGCAGCAGCGAGGCCTCGGACGTCGAGAACCCGCGGCTGTCGGTGAAGAAGAACATGTAGACCGCGGCCATCCAGCCGGGGCCCAGCGCCAGCAGCAGGTCCGCCAGCAGGATCCGGCCCATGGTCGGGCGGGCGATCAGCGACCAGTACTCGCGCAGCTGGAACTTGTGGCCCTTCACCTCGGGGGCGATGTACTCGGGCGTCTTCCAGACCACCGCGAACACCGCCAGCGGGGTCAGCGCCAGGATGAACCAGCCCATGCCGGGCACGCCGAGCGCCTCCTCGTCGAAGCCGAGCAGCTTGACCACCATCGGCATGGTGAGCACCAGCACCGAGCCGGCGACGCCCACCGCGGCCATCACGCCGAAGATCCGCGCCCGCTCGTTGTAGGTCTTGGCCAGCGTCGCGCCCCAGGCGGCGTGCGACAGGTGAAGCATCGAGGTGCCGAGGTACATGACCAGCAGCCAGGTCATGATGTAGGCCAGCGAGACCCCCTGCGGGGCCATGAACAGCATGTAGATGGCGGCCATCAGCACCGGCGCGCCGGCGACGGTCCAGATCCGGTAGCGGCCCCAGCGCGTCTTGGTGCGGTCCATCGCCAGGCCCAGCAGAGGATCGAGCGGGATGTCGATCAGCCGGATGAGGGCGAAGGCGGCGCCCACCACGCCCAGCTCCACGCCCAGGTTCCGGGCGAAGTACTGCGGCAGGTAGACGCCGATCGCGATCGTCACCGCCGACAGCGGCAGGCTGGTGGCGGCGAAGGCCAGCACGACGGTGAGAGCCAGCGGTGCATGCTTCGCGGGCGCGTTCGATGGGGCCAAGTGGCGTCTCCTCAACCTAACGGCGGCGCCTCTGGCCGGACGCTTGCCGGCGGTAAGTTACGCGCGATCACCTAGCCCGACGCAAGGGGATTCGAGCGACCGTGTTATCCGGCCGCTCCACCGCCTCAGGAGCCCTGCGTCTCCTGCATCTTGCGGAAGAACTTCTGGCTCTGCTCGCCCGCCATCTGGTAGGCCTGCTGCCCCGCCGGGTCGGTGATCTTGGTCCAGTTGTCGCGGACCTCCTCCACCGACAGCCCCTTGTCGCCCAGGTAGACGCCCTCGGTCTCGTAGATGCGCGCCACGGCGAAGGCGCCGGCGCCGGCCGTCAGGATGGTCCCGGTGGGGGCCTCTTCCGAGCAGAGATAGACGACCCCGGGGGTGACGTACTCCGGCTTCAGCCGCTCCAGCATCTGCGGAGGCATCAGGTTCTCGGTCATCCGCGTGGCGGCGACCGGGCTGATGGCGTTGACGTGGATGTTGTTCTTCTGGCCCTCGAGCCGCAGCGTGTTCATGAAGCCGATCACGCCGAGCTTGGCCGCGCCGTAGTTGGACTGGCCGAAGTTGCCGTACATGCCCGACGACGAGGTGGTGACCACGATCCGCCCGTAGTTCTGGGCCCGCATGATCTCCCAGACGGCCTTGGCGGGCTTCACCGTGCCCATCAGGTGGACGTCGAGGACCACCTCGAAATCGGCCAGCTCCATCTTGGCGAAGGTCTTGTCCCGCAGGATGCCGGCGTTGGCGACCAGGATGTCGATCCGGCCCCACTGGTCCATCGCCTGCTTGACCATGTGGGCGACGCCGGCGTCGTCGGCGACGGAGGAGCCGTTGGCGATGGCCTCGCCGCCGGCCGCCTTGATCTCCTCGACCACCTTCATCGCCGCCTCGGAGCCGCCGCCCGAGCCGTCGACCGAGCCGCCCAGGTCGTTGACGACCACCTTGGCGCCCCTGCGGGCCAGCTCCAGCGCGTGCTGGCGGCCCAGGCCCCCGCCTGCGCCGGTGACGATGGCGACGCGGTTCTCGAAGCGGATATCGGCCATGGAGGAGATCTCCCGTGTGTCCAGGGGTGAGGGTCGGCGCGGGTTAGTCCTGGGCGGGGGAGGGCGTCAAGCGGCGCGAAGAGGAGGTCGAGCTGGGCTGTCTCATCTCAGTGAAATCAACCGGATACCTGACAGTACAGCTATCGGCGAAAAGAATTTCCAGAAACAGCTTGCCTGATCTGACCAGACCTGCGACATTCTCTGCATCGAATATCGTTTTGGTTCGGCGGCTCTCTACTCGATTTTCAGATCGGGCTTCCGGGACTACCCACGACCTCTCCGAAAATTTGATCGCAGCGTCGCTCTTTGGCGCGGCGAATATCTATGCCCGGAAAGGGAAATACAAAGATGATCGGCACTGTGAAGTGGTTCAACGCCACCAAGGGCTTCGGTTTCATTCAACCGGACGAAGGCGGCGCGGACGTGTTCGTGCACATCTCGGCCGTCGAACGCGCCGGCCTCGGCTCGATCCACGAAGGCCAGAAGCTGAGCTTCGAGCTGGAGCGCGACAAGCGCAGCGGCAAGATGTCGGCCGGCCAACTGCAGAGCGCCTAAGGCTCCGAACCGAACAGAAGATCAGGCCGGCCCAGCGCCGGCCTGATTTTTTTGGCCTCGACTTCGCCTGTCCGCCCCGCGATTTGACGGCTACGCCCGGAAATCAGGGCGACAATGGCGAAGATTGACTATAGATTAACTTGATACACGCCCGCTTCAGGCGCCGCTCACCGGCGCCGCTCGCGTGTCGGCGGCTAAGCCGCCCGAAAGGCGTCACCAAGTGTCATCTCGCGACGGGCCCGACCGGACCATCTTCAATGTATCGCCGCACGACGGCGGTTGGGCGGTGGAGCACGAGGGCCTCTTCAGCGACCACTCCCGCGACAAGGAAGTCGCCAAGGCCGCGGCGAACAAGCGGGCCAGGGCCTCGCAGGACGCCGGACGGCCGTGCAAGGTCCTGGTCTGGGGCGAGTACTAGGCCGTATCGCCGGGAGGGGCCGATGAGCGTCGAATCCCGGAAGATCGACGGCGCCTTCACCCCCGGCTTCTGGACCGTCCAGGTCCGGCTGCGCGGCCAGGCGGCCGGCCCGCGCTACCTCTGCCACGCCGCCAGCGACCGCCAGGCCCGCGGCCTCGCGCTCGGTCTTGCGCGGAAGCAGGCGGGATCGCACGGCTACGCCTATCGTCGCCTGTCGGCCCCGCCGCAGAGCCCGCTGCCGGGCCCCGGCGAGGTCATCGAAATCCAGAGCGGCCACCTCTGGCGCCAGCTGCAGGCGCTGAGGGTGGGCTACGACCGCCTCGACCCCCAATCCGACTAGCCGAGAACCGAAGGAGACCGACCATGCCGCCCGCCCAATCCGCCAGATCCGCGCCCGCGCCCCGCAAGCGGGGCACGGTGGCCGCCCACTTCCGCGAAGCCATCGGCAAGGCCCTCGAGGAGGGGGCGGGCCAGGACGACATGACCCTGCGCCTGACCCTGTCCGACTTCTCCGAACTCAAGCGCGACGGCTCGGTCGCGGTGGAGGACATCAGCTTCAAGGGCGGCGAAATGCGCTACCTCGGGGTGAAGGTCACCGGCGGCGGCGTCGACGCCAGCCGGCTGGACACGGCCGGCGCCTGACCTCAGGGGCTCGCCTCGTCCCGCGTCCCGCGCAGCGCGGGGGAGCTAGCTACCTTTGCGCCACATCGGTGCGCATGAACTTCACCAGCACCCGCTGGCCGATCAGGAAGGGTGTGTCGTCGGCGCTGACGACCACCTCCACGACCCGGTCGTCGGCCCGCTCGGTGGGATCGTCGGACTGCAGCTTGCGGGCGCCGAACATGCCCGCCCGGCGCACCACCCGGCCGGAGTAGACCTTCGAAGGATCGCCCTCCGGGGAGAGCTGCACGGCCTGGCCGATGGTCACCGAGGGCAGCGCCAGCTCGGCCACCTCGGCCCGGACGATGCGGGCGCCGGCCGGCTCCAGGTCGAACATGTTCGACACGTTCAGGGTCGAGGCGCCCGCGCCGGGGTTGGCCTGGCGGCGGACGATCCGCCCGTCGGCCGGGGCGCGGATGATGGTCAGCTCCAGCTCATAGTTGGCCTGGGCGAGGCGGGCCTGGGCGGTGGCGATGGCCGCGCGCTGGGCGGCGAGGCTCGCCTCGGCCTGGCGGATCGCGTCGGCGGCCTGGTCGAGCTTCTGGCCGGCGACGAAATTCGAGGCCGACAGCGATTTCAGCCGCTCGTGCTCGCGCCGGGCGGTGGAGAGCTCCACCTCGGTCATCGCGATCTGGGCCCGGGCCTGGTTCAGCTCGGCCAGCGCCCGCTGGGCGTTCAGCCGCTGCTGGTCGTCCTCGAGCCTGGCCAGCGCCTGTCCGCGGGTGACCGTATCGCCCTCGTGGACATAGACCTCCCGCACGATGCCGGCGGTCCGCGCCGCGACCTGGATCAGCCCGCCTTCCACATCGGCCTTGCCGTTGGCGACGGCCACATAGGGGCTGGGCGGGGCGGCCTTGGCGGCGGCGGCGGCCGCCTCGTCCTTCTTGGCCTTGGCCTGGCCGGAATAGACCACCACGCCCACGCCGAGGAGGACGGCGAACAGGGCGATCAGCCAGACGGGGCGGCGGCGAAGGAAGGCGAACATGGTCAGGCTCCGATGAGCGCGGGCTTGGCGAGCGCGGCGGCGGGCTGGCCGGTGCGCCGGTCGCTGGTGATGCGCCCGTCCTCCAGATGGATGATGCGGTCGGCGTAGGCTTCCAGGCGGGTGTCGTGGGTGACGCAGATCACCGCCGCCCCGTGCTCCTTGGCGGCCCGGTGCAAGAGCTTGATCACCACCTGGCCGTTCTCGCCGTCCAGGGCCGAGGTGGGCTCGTCGGCGAACAGCAGCTTGGGATCCTTGGCGATGGCCCGGGCGATGGCCACCCGCTGCTTCTCGCCGCCGGACAGCTCGGCGGGCCGCTGGTGCATGCGCGGTCCCAGGCCCACCTCCTCCAGCGCCGCGGCGGCCTTGCGGCGGGCCTGCTCGGGCGTCAGCCCGCAGTACTTCAGCACCGTGGTGACCTGCTGCAGGGCCGTCAGCGCCGAGAACAGGTTGAAGCCCTGGAAGATGAAGCCGCAGTGGTCGAGGCGGAACCGGTCGATCCGCGCGGGCCTCAGGTCCCAGAGCTCTTGGCCAAGCGCCGTCACCTGGCCGGCGTCGGGCTTCAGCAGGCCCGACAGGGTGGCGACCAGGGTCGACTTGCCCGAGCCGGACGGGCCCATCACCATGGTCACGTCGCCGTGCAGCGCGTCGAAGTCGACCGCCTTCAGCACCTCGATGTGGGTGCGGCCGGTCTTGAACCGCTTGGAGAGGCCGGTGGCGGAAAGCGCGATGCTCATCTCAACAGGTCCGCAGGCTGGCTCTTCTTCAGGACGCCCAGCGCCATCAGGCCGGAGACCAGGGCGATGAACAGCAGGAGGACGGTGACGCCGATCACCGCCGCGGGCGGGTAGTTCATCGGCAGGCCCGCGCTGCGCCCGAGCAGGGTGACGCCGGCGGTGAAGACGGTGGTCGCCAGCAGGCCCACGACGCCGACCCAGAACGACAGCTCCAGGACCACCATGCGCAGGCTGGGCATCGAGACGCCCAGGGCCCGAAGGCTGGCGAACTCCTTGATGTTGGCCAGGATCGCGCCGCGAAGCGTCTGGGACGTGATGCCGAGGCCGATCAGGAAGCCGAGGAAGACGGAGAACCCGAGCATCACGCCGATGATCTGCTCGCTCATTAGCGCCTCCTCGTTGGCGCGGGCGAGCTCGGGGCGGGTCCAGGCCCTGTAGGCGCCGCCTGACCTGGCGTTGAGCTGGTCGCGGACCAGGTCGGCCTTGGCCGGGTCCTTCAGGCTGACCATCAGCGGGCCGGTCCGAGCGTTCCCGGCCGCGCCGACGCCGAACCCGAGGAGGCGCATGCTGTCCCGCGACATCACCACCGAGGCCTGATTGATGTCCGCGTAGCCGGTGAGGAGGGCCCGCACCTTCACCGTCTTGCCGTTGATCGAGGCGTTGTCGCCCAGCTTCACGCCCAGCCGCGCCTGCGCCGTCTCGTCGATGGCGACGGCGTAAGGCTCCAGGAGGGCGATGCGCACGCTCTCGGGATAGTCGACGGGCAGGGTGACCGCGCCGGGACGGGGGTCGACCATGCGGATGGCGACGAACTGGGTGACCCGCTTCGCCTCGCCCTTTGGCTGGTTCATCCACATGCCGCCGTTGCCTTCGAAGCTGGCGACTTCCACCACCTCCGGGTGCATGTAGATCTGCGGCTGGATGCGCCGGGGCAGGCCCACGTTGCCGCCGTTGATCAGCGCCTCGGCCTTCGGCGCCAGGATGATCACGTCGGCCCGGGAGCGGTCGATGGTGGCGGTGACCGAGCGGACGATGCCGGAGAACATGCCGACCTGCGCCAGGATCAGCAGGCCGGAGAAGGCCAGCGCGATCACCGCGGCCATGTAGCGTCGCCACTCGTAGATCAACGTGGCCAGCGCCAGCGACATCGCCTCCCCCTCTAGTTGTGCGGACTATCGCAAGCGGCCAGGGCGGGCGCGAGTTAAATCGAGGTAACGGGCGCCGCGCCGTCTGGCCACGCTGCTTCGGTGCAGCTACAGGAAAGCCCAATCCGGGGACGAAATTGCGCCCCGCCGCTGTTCGGGAACACGAATGAACCCCAAGCTCTTCGCCGCCGCCAGCGCGGCCGCCCTGGTCTCTTTCGCCGCGCCCGCCCTCGCCGACGAGGGCATGTGGACCTTCGACAACTTCCCCTCGGCTGAGGTCGAGAAGGCCTACGGCGTGAAGATCGACAAGCGCTGGCTGGACACGGTGCAGGCCGCCTCCGTGCGCCTGACCAGCGGCTGCTCGGCCTCGGTGGTCTCCGGCGAGGGCCTGGTGATGACCAACGACCACTGCGTCATCGACTGCCAGCAGGCGCTGTCCACGGCCGAGCAGGACTATGTGAAGAACGGGTTCGTGCCCGCCGGCCGCAGCGAAGAGCGCACCTGCCCGGGCATGCAGGCCGAGATCCTGACGTCGATCAGCGACGTGACCGGCGAGATCAACGCGGCGACGGCCGGCAAGACCGGCGGCGACTTCATCCGCGCCCGCGACGCGGCCATCGCAGAGGCGGAGTCGGCGGCCTGCGCCAAGGACTCCGCGACCGAGCGCTGCCAGGTCGTCAGCCTCTACCGGGGCGGCCAGTACAAGCTCTACAAGTACCGCAAGTACGCCGACGTGCGGCTGGCGTTCGCGCCGGAGTACGCCAGCGCCTTCTTCGGCGGCGATCCCGACAACTTCAACTTCCCCCGCTTCAACCTCGATGCCGCCTTCCTGCGGCTCTACGAGAACGGCAAGCCGGCCCGCACGCCCCAGCACCTGACCTGGGTCGCCCGCGCGCCCAAGGAGGGCGAGCCGGTGTTCGTCTCCGGCAACCCCGGCTCCACCGACCGGCTGATGACCGTCTCGCAGCTGGAGACCCAGCGCGACCTGGCCATCCCCATCGCCCAGCTGCAGCGCTCGGAGCTGCGCGGCCGGCTGCTGCAGTTCTCGGCCGAGAACGCCGAGCACAAGCGGATCGCCCTCGACACCCTCACCGGCGTCGAGAACAGCTTCAAGGTCTTCTACGGCCGCCAGTTCGCCCTGAACGACAAGGCCTTCATGGACGCCAAGCGGGCCTCCGAGGCCGAGCTGAAGGCCAAGGTCGCGGCCGATCCGAAGCTGGCCGCCGAGGTCGGCGACCCCTGGGGCGAGATCGACAAGGCGCAGGCCGCCTACGCCGAGCACTTCCTGCGCTATCGCCAGCTGGAGACGGCCCCGACGACCTCCGACCTCTTCGCCTACGCCCGGGCCCTGGTGCGCGGCGCCCAGGAGCGGGCCAAGCCCGCGGCCGAGCGGCTGCCGGAGTTCGGCGAGGCCCGCCTGCCGCTGCTCGAAAAGCAGCTGCTGGACGCCCAGCCGGTGGAAGCGCCGCTCGAGGAGCTGGCGCTCGCCTACTGGCTCTCCAAGACCCGCGAGTACCTGCTGACCGACGATCCGGCCGTGAAGCTGCTGCTCGGCAAGGAGAGCCCCGAGGCGCTCGCCGAGCGGCTCGCCACGACCAGCAAGCTCGCCGATCCGGCCGTGCGCAAGGCGCTCTGGGACGGCGGGCTGGCCGCCGTCCAGGCGTCCGACGATCCGATGATCCAGCTGGTGCTGCGCACCGACCCGGCCGCCCGCGCCGCCCGCAGCGCCTGGGAGAGCCAGGTGAGCGGCCCGATCGACCGCGCGGCCGAGAAGATCGCCAAGGCCCGCTTCGCGGTCTACGGCGACGCGGTCTACCCGGACGCCACCTTCACCGCCCGCCTGTCCTACGGAAAGGTCGCCGGCTGGACCCACCGGGGCCAGACGGTCCCGGCCTTCACCGACTTCGCCGGCCTCTACGACCGGGCGACGGGCGCCGAGCCCTACCAGCTCGCCCCGCGGTGGGGCCAGGCCCAGTCCAAGCTGAACCCGAAGACGGTGTTCAACTTCGTCACCACCAACGACATCATCGGCGGCAACTCCGGCTCGCCGGTGGTCAACGCCAAGGGCGAGGTGCTGGGCGCGGCCTTCGACGGCAACATCCACTCGCTGGGCGGCAACTACGGCTACGACGGCACGGCCAACCGCACCGTGGTGGTCTCCACCGCGGCGATCACCGAAGCCCTGGACAAGGTCTACGGCCAGCAGGCGCTGCTGAAGGAGCTGAAGGCCCGCTGACTGGCGGGGATGGGTGACAGCTAGCGCTTCGCGCAACCAGTCACCGAGGATCGTCGGTGACTGGTTGGGCCGTCCGGCGGACGGGCCTACCTGTCACCTTTGCGAGGCTTGACGCCGGCCCGCCAGACCTGCCTCTGAACCTCTCCGCCTGCCCAGCCGCGAAAGGACCGTCATGAAGGGCTTCGTCGAGAACATCGAGAAACTGACGACGGAGAACGGCGACTTCCGCCGCGTGCTCTACACCGGGGCCAACCTCCAGCTGGTGCTGATGAGCCTGAAGCCCGGCGAGGAGATCGGCGAGGAGGTGCACGACGACCGCGACCAGTTCTTCCGCTTCGAGTCCGGCGCCGGCGAGGTGTTCATCGACGGCGTCCGCCACGAGGTGGAGGACGACGACGCGGTGATCGTCCCGGCTGGGGCCCGGCACAACGTGCGCAACGCGGGCGGCCAGCCGCTGCAGTTCTACACCCTCTACGGCCCGCCCGAGCACCGCGACCGCGTGGTCCACAAGACCAAGGCCGACTCCGACCGCGACCACGACAACGACCACTTCGACGGCAAGACGACGGAGTAGGGGCGCCGCTCAGCGGGTCGGAGGCGGGGCCGCGTAGGCCTCGTCACAAAAGTACTCCGCTCATCCCGGCGAACGCCGGGACCCAGGTCCTGGACTCAGACGTGGCTGGATAGCCGCTGAGGATGGTGGAAGGCGATTTTGCGCCCGCCAATGGGTCCCGGCATTCGCCGGGATGAGCGGGTGTTGTGCGTTCATCGGTGGCGCCGGCGTCGCTGACAGGCCCGCGGCGACGCTTCGCCTTGCCGGGGCCCGCCCCGATCCTTCAAATCCACGGGAGCGCGGCCGAATCGGCGCCGCGCAGGGGCGGGGCATGTTCGGACCGGAGAATGCGCAGAGCCTGGTCGGGCTGTCCCTGACCCTTGGCGTCTGCTGGGCGCTGTCGGACGACCGGCGCAGGTTTCCCTGGCGGCTGGCGCTGGGGGCGATCGCCGTGCAGATCGGCCTCGTCCTCTTGCTGTTCGGCCTGCCGGGGTCGCAAGCCGCCGTTGCGGCGGTGAACTCGGTGGTGGACGGCCTGGCGGCCGCGACCTCCACCGGCGCCCAGTTCGTGTTCGGCTACATGGCCGGCGGGGCCCAGCCCTACCCGGTGTCCAACCAGGGGGCGCTGTTCGTCTTCGCCTTCCAGGTGCTGCCGCTGATCCTGGTGATCTCGGCGCTGTCGGCCCTGCTCTGGCACTGGAAGATCCTGAAGTGGATCACCCAGGGCTTCGGCCTGCTCTTCCAGCGGACCATGGGTCTGGGCGGCGCCTCGGCCCTGGCGGTGGCGGTGAACATCTTCGTCGGCATGATCGAGAGTCCGATCGTCATCCGGGCCTACCTGGACAAGCTGACCCGCTCGGAGCTCTTCCTGATGATGGTGGTGGGCCTGGCCACCGTCGCCGGCTCGACCATGGTCGCCTACGCCACCATCCTGCGTCCCGTGCTGCCGGACGCGGCGGCCCACGTGCTCGCCGCCTCGATCATCTCGGCCCCGGCCGGGGTGCTGCTGGCCCGGATCATGGTGCCGGAGAAGCCGGGGCAGGGCGGCGCCCACGCCGACTACCGCTCGCTGCTCAAGTACGACAGCTCCATCGACGCCATCAGCAAGGGGACCATGGACGGCCTGTCGGTGGTGCTGAACATCAGCGCCATCCTGATCGTCTTCGTCGCCTTCGTGGCCATCGCCAACGGCCTGCTGGGCGCCTTCCCGGACGTCGCCGGCGGCCCGCTCACCGTCGAACGCATCCTCGGCGTGATCTTCGCGCCGCTGGCCTGGGCCCTCGGCGTCGAGTGGAGCGAGGCCGGGACGGCCGGCTACCTGCTGGGCGTCAAGCTGATGCTCACCGAGTTCATCGCCTTCATCCAGCTGGGCGCCGTGCCGCCCGAAGAGATGGGCGAGCGGACCCGCACCATCATGACCTACGCCCTCTGCGGCTTCGCCAATGTCGGCTCGGTCGGGATCACCGTCACCGGGATGGGCGTGCTGATGCCCGAGCGCCGCAGCGAGATCATCGGGCTGGTCTGGAAGGCGCTGCTGGCCGGCTTCCTCGCCACCTGCATGACCGCCTCCCTGGTCGGCGCCATGCCGAGCGGCCTGTTCTGAGGAGCCGATCAATGAAGTCCCTGCTCGCCGCCCTCGCGCTGGTCCTGACCCCCGCCCTCGCCGCGGCGCAGGACTTCACCGTCGTCGGCCTCGACGGCAAGGCCAGGACCCTGACCGCCGCCCAGATGGCCGACATGCCCCGGGAAAGCGTCAAGCTCGCCGGCAAGAAGACTTATGAGGGCCCGGTGCTCGCCTACGTCCTGCGCGAGGCCGGCGCTCCGTCCGGCGCGCGCCTGCACGGGCCGGCCATGCGCACCTACGTCGTCGTCCGCGCCAAGGACGGCTTCGCCGCCGTTCTCTCACTCGCCGAGACCGACAAGGACTTCTCGAACGGCCTCGCCATCCTCGCCGACAAGGTGGACGGCCAGCCCCTCTCCGAGCGCGACGGCCCCTACCGCCTCGTCGTCGACGGCGACCTCAAGGGCTCCCGCAGCGTCTGGGGCGCGACCAGCGCCGAGCTGAAGACGGCGGACTAGCCTTCCCTTCCTTCAACGGGAGGGAAGGTTCAGCCCTTGATCAGTTCCAGGGAGCGGATGCGCGTGGCGAGGCTCGGACCCGTGGCCATGACGAACACCTCGTCGGCGCCCGTCTGCGCCGCCTTCTCCTCCAGCCGGGCGCGCACGAACCCCGGGGCGCCCGCCAGGCTGCGGGCTTCGATCGCGGCCAGGGCGGGAGAGCCGGCGTGTTCGGCGAGGAAGGCCTCCGCCGCCTCGACGGTGCGGAACCGCTGCCGGCGGCCCATGCTGGTGGCGAGCTGCGAGGCCCGCCGCGGGGCGTCCAGCCGGCGCGCCTCCTCGGCCGTGTCCGCCGCCAGCGCGGCGGTCGCCACGCCCGCCCAGGGCGCGTCGAGGAACGGCCCCGGCCGGAAGGCGGCGCGGTAGGCGGCCACCGCCGGCCCGCCGTCGGCCCGGGCGATGAACTCGGCGAAGACCATCCCCACGCCCGACGCGCCCGCCCAGGCGGCGCTCTCGGCCGAGGAGCAGAGCATGAAGAGCTGCGGGTGGGAGGGGCCCGAGGGGTTGGCGCGGATGTCGTGCGCCGGATGCTCCGGCCCGATGGGCGCCTTGCCCGTGGCGTCCAGCAGCCAGGCGGCCAGCAGGGCGAAGTAGTGCTCGAACGCCTCCGAGCCGGAGGAGCGCAGCGCGCCCGCCGTGCGCGGGTCCGTCCCCAGCGCCCGGCCGACGCCCAGGTCGATGCGGCCGGGGGCCAGCGCCTCCAGTTCCATGAACACCTCGGCCACCTTCAGCGGCGAGTAGTTGACCAGCATTACCCCGCCGGAGCCCAGCCGGATGCGGCTCGTCGCCTGGGTCAGCGCCGCGATCAGGATCTCCGGCGCGGGCGAGCCCAGTCCGCCGATGTTGTGGTGCTCGGCCACCCAGAAGCGGTGGTAGCCGCACCGCTCGGCCGCCTTCGCCACCTCGATGCTCTCGCGCACCGCCTGCGCCTGGGTGGCGTCGCCGGTGACGGGGGACAGGTCGAGGACGGAAAGCAGGGCCACGAGGATCGATGTATGGCGCCGCTCACCGACGGGGAAGGGCGGTACGCGGAACCAAGCGCGCCGGAAGATTCGACACGAAGACCACAAAGACCACAAAGAGCACGAAGACGACTGAGGCGCTCAATCGCCGCGTCCTCAATCCACGCGCGGCGGGCGCGCGCACTCGGCCCTTCGTGGTCTTTGTGGTCTTGGTGTTCAACCAGCTGCCGTCGGGCGAGCCCTGTGCTGGCCGGTGACGGGTTGGGGCGCGGAGCGGCCCTACCTGTCACCTTTCGCGGATGTCTGGTCGGGGTGACAGGTAGCGCCTGGGGCGCAACCAGTCACCGACGACTTCAGCTCCGCTTGGTGCGCGGGCCGGTCTTCTTGATGACCGCGGAGAAGCTCATCACCGGGTCGGCACCCGTGGTGATCATCCCCCGCACGAATACCATGGAGCGGCCGGCCTTGACCACCTCGCCGGTGGCTTCGACCAGGGCGCCCTCGGGCACCGAGCCCACGAACTCGCCATTGAAGGTGGCGGTGACGCTGTGGCTCTCGGTCAGCACGTCTCTCGCGATCACGAACAGCGCGAAATCGGCGAAGGTCATGATGCAGCCGCCGTGCATGAAGCCGCCGCCGTTCATGTGCTTCTTCTCGGCCCGGAAGGCGCAGCGCGGCCGCCCGTCGGCGTCCTTGCGCCAGTAGAAGGGGCCGGCGTGGTCCTCGAACGGGTCGCCGCCCACGAAGTGGTTCCAGCCGGCGAATTCGCCCTCGGTGATGGTCTCCAGGCCCCAGACTTCGCCCTGTTCGCCGCCGTCCATGGAAATCCCCTCTCGTCCCGGTGCGCGAAGCGTTTGCGGGCGCCCGGTTCCGCTACTAGTTTGCCGCCGAATTTCGAACAGCCGGCCGCGCGGGGTAGTCGGCGAGGAGCGATGATGCAAGGCCGTACCGTCTATCTCTGCACCGGGATCCGCACGCCGATCGGCCGCTACGGCGGCGCGCTGGCCAAGGTGCGCGCCGACGATCTGGCCGCCCATCCGCTCAGGGCGCTGATGGAAGCCCTGCCCAAGGTCGACTGGGAGGACCTGGACGAGGTGGTCTACGGCTGCGTGAACCAGGCCGGCGAGGACAACCGCAACGTCGCCCGCATGGCCCTGTTGCTGGCCGGCCTGCCGAGCTCGGTGCCGGGCCTGACGGTCAACCGCCTCTGCGCCTCGGGCCTGGACGCCACCATCACCGGCGCCCGCTCCATCGCCACGGGCGAGGCCGACCTCGTCATCACCGGCGGCGTCGAGAGCATGACCCGCGCGCCCTTTGTGATGGGCAAGGCCGACAGCGCCTTCTCCCGCAGCGCCGAGATCTTCGACACCACCATCGGCTGGCGGTTCGTGAACCCGAAGATGCAGAAGGACTACGGCGTGGACTCCATGCCGGAGACCGCCGAGAACGTCGCCACCGACTACCAGATCGCCCGGGACGACCAGGACGCCTTCGCCCTGCGCAGCCAGCAGCGGGTCGGCAAGGCCCGCGAGCGCGGCTTCTTCGACGGCGAGATCAGCCCGGTCACCATCAAGGACCGCAAGGGCGACGTCGTCGTGGCGCAGGACGAGCATCCGCGCCCCGACACCAGCCTGGACGCCCTGAAGGGCCTGAAGCCCATCGTCCGCCCCGACGGCACGGTCACCGCCGGCAACGCCTCGGGCGTCAACGACGGCGCGGCGGCCCTGCTGCTGGCGTCCGAGGAGGCGGTGAAGAAGTACGGCCTGGAGCCCATCGCCCGCATCGAAGCCGGCGCGGCCGGCGGCGTCGCCCCGCGGATCATGGGCGTCGGTCCCGTGCCCGCGGTGGAGAAGCTCTGCGCCCGCCTGGGGATCAGCCCGCGCGATTTCGACGTGGTCGAGCTCAACGAAGCCTTTGCCGCCCAGGCCCTGGCCTGCACCCGCTCCTGGGGCCTGCCCGACGACGCCGAGCACGTGAATTCCAACGGCGGCGCCATCGCCATCGGCCACCCGCTCGGCGCCTCCGGCGCGCGCCTGGCGCTCACCGCCGCCCGCTCGCTGAAGGAACGCGGCGGCGAGCGGGCGCTGGCCACCATGTGCGTCGGGGTCGGCCAGGGCTCGGCCATGGCGCTGGCGAAGGTGTAGGGCCACGGCCGGGGCCGACCCGCGCGACTGGCCGCCGCTCCCTTACGCGGCGTGGAAGGACACCTGCCGCACGCTCCACCTGTTCACCCAGGTGGTCGGGAAGGTGCGGCTGGCGCAGACGCCCTGGTTGAACCACTCCTGGCAGGCGCCGCTCTACGTCAGCGCCCGCGGTCTGACCACGGGACCGGTCACCCACGGCCGGCGCCTGTTCGACATCGAGTTCGACTTCGTCGACCAGCAGCTGAGGTTCCGCACCGACGTGGCGCTGGCGGACCTGCCGCTCGGCCCCATGTCGGTCGCCGCCTTCCATGAGGCGGTGCTGGGCGCGCTCGCAGAGCTCGCCGTCCCGGTGGCCATTCATGGCGCGCCGAACGAGCTGCCGGAGGCGGTCCCGTTCGCCGAGGACGTCGCGCCGCGCGTCTACGATCCGGGCCAGGTCCTGGCCTTCTGGCGCGCGCTCGTTCAGGCCGATCGGGTGATGAAGCTGTTCCGCACCGGCTTCCTGGGCAAGGCCAGCCCGGTGCACTTCTTCTGGGGCAGCTTCGACCTTGCGGTGACCCGCTTTTCAGGCCGGGCCGCCCCGCCGCACCCGGGCGGGGTGCCGAACCTGCCGGACGCGGTGGCCCGCGAAGCCTACTCCCACGAAGTCAGCAGCGCCGGCTTCTGGCCCGGCGGGCCGGGCGCGGAGGAGCCGGTGTTCTATTCCTACGCCTATCCAGAGCCGGCCGGCTTCCGCGACGCGCCCGTCGCGCCGGCGGCGGCGCGCTACGACACTGGGCTCGGCGAATTCCTGTTGCCCTACGAGGCCGTGCGGACGGCGGCCGATCCGGACGCCGAGCTGATGGCCTTCCTGACCTCCACCTACGAGGCGGCGGCCAACGCCGGCCGGTGGGACCGCGCGGCGCTGGAGTGCGATTTCGGCGAGCCCCGCCGTCCGCGGCCCGTCTAGCCGGCCTTGCACAGGGCCCGGCGCTGGACCAAAACGGCGCAAACGACAGACCGGGACCGCCCCAATGCCTCTCGACATGGATACCCGCACCCAGCTGGTGGACACCGTCCGCCGGTTCGTCTCCGAGCGGCTGCGCCCGCTGGAAGCCCAGGTGGCCGAGCAGGACGCGGTGCCCGAGGACGTGCTGGAGGAGATGAAGGGGCTGGGCCTCTACGGCCTGTCGATCCCCGCCGAATACGGCGGCCTGGACCTGTCCATGGAGGACGAGTGCCTGGTGGCCATCGAGCTCGGCCGGACCAGCCCGGCCTTCCGCTCGGCCTTCGGCACCAACGTGGGCATCGGCTCCCAGGGCCTGGTCATGTTCGGCACCGAGGAGCAGAAGGCCAAGTACCTGCCCGGCATCGCCTCCGGCGAGATCGTCACCTCCTTCGCTTTGACCGAGCCGGAGGCGGGCTCCGACAGCGCCAACGTTCAGTTGCGCGCCGAGCGCCAGGGCGACGTCTACGTCCTGAACGGCGCCAAGCGGTTCATCACCAACGCCAACCGGGCCCACCTCTTCACGGTGATGGCGAGGTCCGATCCGTCCAAGCCGGGCGCCGGCGGCGTCTCGGCCTTCCTGGTGGAGCGCAACTCCCCGGGCCTGTCGGTGGGCAGACCTGAGAAGAAGATGGGCCAGCAGGGCGCCCACATCTGCGACGTCATCTTCGACAACGTCCGGGTGCCGGTGGAGAACCGCCTCGGCGAGGAAGGGCAGGGCTTCCGCGTCGCCATGCAGGTGCTGGACCGCGGCCGGCTGCACATCTCGGCCGTCTGCGTCGGCGTCTCCGAGCGGCTGATCGCCGACTGCGTGGCCTACGCCTCCGAGCGCAAGCAGTTCGGCCAGCCGATCGCCGGCTTCCAGCTGATCCAGGGGATGATCGCCGACTCCAAGACCGAGTCCATGGCGGCCAAGGCCCTGACCATGGAGACCGCCCGCAAGCGCGACGCCGGCGAAAGCGTCACCATGGAGGCCGCCGCCGCCAAGTACTTCGCTTCCGAGATGGTGGGGAAGGTCGCCGACCGGGCGGTGCAGATCTTCGGCGGCGCCGGCTACGTCGCCGACCACGGCATCGAGCGCTTCTACCGCGACGTGCGGATCTTCCGCATCTACGAGGGCACCAGCCAGATCCAGCAGGTGGTCATCGCCCGCGAGACCCTGAAGCGGGGCGGCTAGATGAGCGCCGAGGTGGAGGCCGCGATCTTCGACCTCCTGGGCAAGCTGCCGCCCGGCAAGTCGGTCTCGCCGGAGGAGGTCGCCCGCGCGGTCGACCCCAACGGCTGGCGCCGCGAACTCGGCAAGGTGCGCCCCGTCGCCGTGGGCCTGGCCCGCGCCGGCAAGCTGGTCATCACCCGCCACGGCAAGCCGGCCGATCCGGAGAAGTTCAAGGGCGTCTGGCGGATGCGGCTGCCGGATGAGGCCCAGGAGGGGTGACAGGTAGCGCCCTGCGGGCGCAACCAGTCACCAACGCCCGCCGGTGACTGGTTGGGCGCAGCCCTACCTGTCACCCAGCTAGCTGACGTTCGCCGCGACCTTCGGCAGGGGCGCGAACGAGCCGACCTGCAGCACGGGACCGCCCGCCTTCGCCGGCTGCAAGGTCCCGCTGACCAGCACCCGACGGCCGACGAACCGGCGCGGATCGCCGCCGGGGAAGGCGAGCGCGAGCCTCTGGCCGGCGCCGCCGCACAGCGGCCGCTCCAACTGCAGGGCGAACTGAGGGCCGCGTGCGGTGAGAACGCCCTTAAGCGTGTTCACACCTGGCGACAGCGCCTGGCAGCCTTCGGTCGCGGCCGCGGCGGGCCAGGCGACAAGCACCGCTCCCAACGCTCCGAGGTATCTCCCGCTCATCTCCAAGCTCTCATCTCGTCATCCCGGGCGGCCGAAGGACCGACCCGGGACCCAGGTTTCCTGCACCGCTGCTGGGTCCCGGCTCTCCGCTCCGCTCCGGCCGGGATGACGGGAGGGTGTCAGGACGGGTTGGCCGCCTTGTAGGCCTTCACGGCCGCGTTGTAGGCGGCGCCGACCTTTTCCTTGTCCGACTGGTTGGCGGAGACCTGGCGCTGGGCCCGGTCGGCGATGGAGGAATCGAACGCGACCTTCTTGGCCTTGGCCTCGTCCTTCTTCGCCTTGGCCTCGGCCAGGACGCAGGTCTGGAAGGCGTCCGAGGCCTTGATGAAGTCCACGGTCTGCTGCTTGGCGGCGGTCAGGGCCTCGACGCTGGCCGAGGCGGCCTGGCTGTCGATGGCCGGCGCTTCGGGCCGCGTGCAGGCCTCCTGGGCGAGGGCCGGGCCGGCGAGGGCGGCGGCGGCCAGCGCGCCGATCATCAGGTGACGGTTCATGGGGGCTCCGTAAGCGACCTTTCGCCTTCCCAGCATGCCGAGAGATTGGGCGCAACCGTGGCGAGGACGCCGGCCGACACTACATCCGCCCCATGTCCCTTCCGGCCCTCCTCGACGAGATCCGCGCCTGCCGGGCCTGCGCCGGTGAGCTGGCGCACGAGCCGCGGCCGGTGGTGCGGGTCAGCGAGGCGACGCGGCTGCTGATCTGCGGCCAGGCGCCGGGGCGGCGGGTGCACGAGAGCGGGCTGCCGTTCGACGATCCCTCGGGCGACCGCCTGCGCCAATGGCTGGGGGTGGACCGGGCCGCCTTCTACGGCCATCCGGCCATCGGCGTCGCGGCCATGGCCTTCTGTTTTCCGGGCACCGATCCCAAGGGCGGCGACTATCCGCCGATGCCGGTCTGCGCGCAGCTGTGGCGGCCCCGGCTGCTGGCCAGCCTGCCGAACGTGGAGCTCACCCTGCTGGTGGGCTCCTACGCCCAGGCCTGGGCGCTGAAGGGGCGCGTGAAGGCGAACATGACCGAGACGGTTCGGGCCTGGCGCGACTACCTGCCGGCCTATCTGCCGCTGCCGCATCCGTCCTGGCGCAACACCGGCTGGCTGAAGCGCAATCCTTGGTTCGACGACGAAGTGACGCCCTTCCTTCGCGGGCGCGTGCAGGACATCATCGGGACATGAGGCGGCTCATTGTCCTGATCGCAGCCTTGATGCTGACCGGCTGCGCCCCCCTGCTGGCCCAGCGGCCCGGCGACCCGCCCGAGTGGTTCAAGGGCCCCTACGTCGCCGGCGAGACCTTCGTCAGCTTCGACGGCGCCCCGCTCGGCCTGACCACCTGGCTGCCGCCGGAGGGCGAGCCCTGGGCGGTGATCGTCGGCGTGCACGGCATGAACGACTACGCCAACGCCTTCCACTTCGCCGGGGAATACTGGGCCGAGCAGGGGATCGCCACCTACGCCTACGACCAGCGCGGCTTCGGCCGCTCGCCGAATCGGGGCGTCTGGGGCGGCGACGAGACGATGGTGGAGGACCTGCGCGCCGTCACCGCCTTCGTGCGCAGGAAGCATCCCGATGCGGTCATCGCGGTGATGGGCGAGAGCATGGGCGGGGCGATCGCCATCAAGGCCTTCGCCTCCAGCCGCCCGCCGGACGCCGACCGGCTGATCCTCTCCGCCCCGGCCGTCTGGGGCTGGTCCAGCCAGCCGCTGCCCTACAAGACCGCGCTGTGGCTGGCGGCGCACGTGACCGGCTCGAAGGTCTACACCCCGCCCAGCTGGATCACCCGCAAGATCCAGGCGAGCGACAACCGCGACGAGCTGATCGCCATGGGCAAGGACCCGCTGATGATCTGGGGCGCGCGGAGCGACACCCTCTACCACCTGGTCAGCGCGATGGACTCCGGCCTCCAGGGCATCGACGAGGTGGAGGCGCCGATCCTCTATCTCTACGGGGCCAACGACGAGATCATCCCCAAGAGGCCCAGCTTCAAGGCGGCGGCCCAGCTCAAGCCTTCCGACCGCACCGCCTACTACCGGCGCGGCTACCACCTGCTGATGCGCGACAAACAGCGGCAGGTGGTGTTCGACGACGTGGTCGCCTGGCTGAAGGATGCGCAGGGGCCGCTGCCCTCGGGCGCGCCCGCCATTCCGCGCCGTGAACGCGAGCGCGAGCCGGACCGCAGGGTTGTGGCCGCGGGCCGGGGAGCGTAGAGGCGGAGCCTCCCCCCGTCGCAAGGGCGTTCCACGGAAATGGCCGCCGGCGACACGAACGCGCTCAAAAGTCCCGATTTGAAGACATGACCCTGTTCGACTCCGCCGCCTTCGAAGGCCACGAAGGCGTGCACGCCTTTTTCGATCCCGCCAGCGGCCTCAAGGCCATCGTCGCCGTGCACTCCACCGCGCGCGGCCCGGCGGCGGGCGGCTGCCGCATGTGGCCCTACGCCAGCGCCGAGGCGGCGCTGGAGGACGCCCTGCGCCTCTCCCGGGCCATGTCCTACAAGAACGCCATGGCCGATCTGGAGCTGGGCGGCGGCAAGGCGGTGGTGATCGGCGATCCGCGCACCGCCAAGACCCCGGCGCTGTTCGAGGCGTTCGGGGCGGCGGTGGACTCGCTCGGCGGGCGCTACTGGACGGCCGAGGACGTCGGCGTCTCGCCCGCCGACCTGGCCCACGCCCGCAAACGCTCCACCTTCGTGGCCGGCCTGGACCACCACCCCGCCGCCTCGGGCGATCCGAGCCCCGTCACCGCCGAGGGCGTGTTCCGCGGCGTGCGCCTCTGCGTCGCCCGTGCGCTGGGCAAGGAATTGTCGCAGGTCACGGTGGCCATCCAGGGCGTCGGCCACGTGGGCGCCTACCTGGCGGAGAAGCTTCACGCCGCCGGTGCGAGGCTGATCATCGCCGACGTGAACGCCGCCGCCGTCGAGGCCGTGGCCGCCCGCACCGGCGCCCAGGTCGTGCCGCCGGACGCCATCTGCGAGGCCGAGGCCGACGTCTTCGCGCCCTGCGCCCTGGGCGGGGCGATCAGCGCCAGGACCCTGCCGCGGCTGAAGGCCAAGGTGATCGCCGGGGGGGCGAACAACCAGCTCTCCGGGCCGGAGGCCGGCCGGGCCCTGTTCGAGAAGGGCCTGCTCTACGCCCCCGACTACGTGATCAACGGCGGCGGCATCATCAACGTGGCCGGCGAGATCCGCGCCATCGCCCGGGGCGAGGCCTTCGACCCCGCCTGGGTCGCCGCCAAGCTCGACCGGCTGACCCAGACGCTGGAAGAGGTCCTCGACCGCAGCCTCTCCGAGGCCCGCCCCACCCACGAGATCGCCGACGAGATGGCGCGGGAGCGGTTGCGGCGCTGAGGCTGACCTCCCCTAAAGGGGAGGGAAGGCGCGCGCGAACTGCGGGTCGATCTTCACCCGCACCGTCTCGCCGACGCTCGGCGCGGAGGCGAGCGGAACCCGCGCGCTCGCGCGCACGCCGCCGGCCTCCAGCGCGACCACCGCCGCCGCGCCGGCGAAGCGGACCTCCTCGACCCGCACCGCGGCGCCTTCGCTCCCGATCGCCAGTCCCTCGGGCCGGACCATCAGCACCCCGTCGCGCGCCGGCGCGGGGCCGAACGCCGTCCCGCCGGCCTCGATCGGCAGGATGTTGATGTCGCCGAGCAGGCGCGCGGCGGCGAGGCTCACCGGCTCCAGGAAGCACTCCCGCGGCGCGCCGGTCTGCAGGATCTTGCCGGCCTCCATCAGCGCCAGGGAGTCCGAGGTCAGCATGGCGTCCTCGGCGTCGTGTGTGACGATCAGGGCGGCCTTGCCGGCGGCGCGCAGGGCCGACAGCGTCGCTTCGCGCACCTCGGTACGCAGCGGCCCGTCCAGGCCGGAGAAGGGCTCGTCGAGCAGGATGGCGGCGGGGTCGCGGGCCAGCGCCCTCGCCAGGGCCACCCGCTGCTGTTCGCCGCCGGACAGCGCGCTCGGCCAGGCGTCGGCCCGATGGGCCAGGCGCACGCGCTCGAGCTGGACGAGCGCCCGCTCGCGCCGCTCGGCCTTGGGCCGGCCGGAAAGGCCGAAGGCGACGTTCTCGGCCACCGTCAGGTGCGGGAACAGGGCGTAATCCTGGAACACCAGCCCGACGTCGCGGCCCTCGGGCGGCACGTGCACGCCAGGCGCCGACAGCAGCCGTTCGCCCGCCCGCACTTCGCCCCCATCGACCGGCTCAAGTCCGGCCACGCAGCGCAGCAGGGTGCTCTTGCCGCAGCCGGACGGGCCCAGCAGGCCGGTGATGCGGCCGGGCTCCAGCGAAAGGCTCGCGCCGTCCACGGCGACCGTGCGGCCGTAGACGCGGCGTACGCCGCGGGCTTCGAGGACGACGCTCATCCGTGGCCGCCGGGGCGCGAGGCCATCACCTGGCGGGACAGGACGACCATCGCCGGCGCGGCGATGAGCACGATGGCCAGCGCCGGCCAGGCGGCCTCGGCCAGCCGCTCGTCGGAGGCGTAGCGGTCGGCCAGCACCGCCAGGGTGTCGAAGTTGAAGGGCCGCAGGATCAGGGTGGCGGGCAGCTCCTTGACCACGTCAACGAAGACCAGCAGGGCGGCGGTCCAGAGGGAGGCGGAGGCCAGCGGGACGTGCACCCTGCGCACCGCGCCGGCCTCGCTCTCGCCGAGGCTGCGGGCCGCCCGGTCCATGGAGGGGGTGATGCGCGCCAGGCCGGCGTCGATCGGCTCCAGCGCCGCGGCCATCAGCCGGGCGGCGTAGGCCAGCACCAGCAGGCCCAGGCCCGCCACCGCACCGTTCGCGCCCTTCCAGATCAGGGCGGCGGGCGCCAGGAGGCCCACGGCCATCACCGCGCCCGGCGTGGCGTAGCCCAGACTGACCAGCCGCTGGGCGAGCTTCCTGCCGCGGCCCCCGAAGGCGATGACGGCGGCCAGGCCCACGGTCAGCAGGGCGCCGGCCATGCCCAGCCCCAGCGTCACGCCGCCGGCGCGCGCGATCCGGGGCAGCTCGGGCGAGATGGAGGCGCCCTTCCAGGCCAGCCAGCCGGCCGGCAGCAGCAGGGCGACGATGAGCAGCAGCAGGCAGAAGCCGCTCGCCGCCCAGGCCGCCGGCCCGCGCAGGGGCACTTCCGTCAGGGTGCGCCAGCGGGCGCTGGCGGCGGCGTAGCCCTGCTCGCGCCGGCCCAGCCGCTCGATCCACAAGAGCACCGCCGCGGTCCCCAGGAGGATCAGCGAGATCCGCGCCGCCGAGCCCGGGGCGCCGTAGGTCGACCAGGCGCGGACCACGCCGGTGGTCAGGGTCTGCACGCCGAGGAAGTTCACCGCCCCGTAGTCGGCCAGGGTCTCCATCACCGCCAGGGCCGCGCCGGCGGCCAGGGCCGGCCGGGCGAGCGGCAGGGCGACCCGCCGGAACGCGTCCCAGGGGGTGGAGCCCAGGCTGCGCGCCGCCTCGAGCGCGCAGACGGACTGGCTGACAAACGCCGCCCGGGCGGTCAGGTAGACATAGGGGTAGAAGGCGCAGGAGAGGATGGCGGCGGCCCCTGGCAGGCTGCGGATCTCGAACGGCCACCAGGCCATCCCGGCGTCCCGCAACACCGTGCGGACCGGGCCTGCGATGTCCAGCAGGTCGGCGTAGGCGTAGGCCAGCGCGTAGGCCGGCGCGGCCAGCGGCAGGGCCAGCGCCCAGGCGAACACGTCGCGCCCCGGGAAGCGGTGCATCACCACCAGCCAGGCCGCCGCCGCGCCCAGGGCGCAGGCGCCCACCGCCACGAGGCTCGCGAGCACGGCGGAGTCGCGCGCGTAGCGCAGGATCACCTCGGCCGGGATCGCCGCGCTGGCCGGCCGCGTCAGCGCCAGCCACACCACCGCGAGCAGCGGCGCGAGCGCCAGCGCCGCGGCGATCAGCGCGCCGATGCGTAAGGGCGAGAGGGCGAACGCAGGCGCGGAAGGGGAGGTCGCTGCGGTCAAGCGATCCTTCTCCTCCCCCCTTGGGGGAGGGGGACCACGAAGTGGTGGAGGGGGCTTTCGGCCGCGGTTGCGGTCCGCGTCTCGTCAGAGGCGGCGCAGGCCCCCTCCACGGCCTTCCGCGGTCCCCCTCCCCCAGGGGGGGAGGAGAGGAGCTGCCTCGTTCTCACCGCCAGCCCGCCCGGTCGAAGATCGCCTGGGCCTCGGCCTGGCGACGGCCGTAGACGGCGACCGGCATCGGGTCGGCCCTGAAGTCGGCGAAGGCGGCGACCTGCGGCGGCGTCTCGACGCCCGCCGCGACCGGGAACTCGTTGTTGGCCCCGGCGAAGATCTTCTGCGCCTCAGGCGTGGTCAGGAAGCGGAGGAACTGCTCGGCCTGGGCGCGGTTGGGCGCGTTCCGGGCGATCCCGGCGCCGGAGATGTTCACGTGCGTCCCCTGGCCGGCGAGATCCGGGAAGCTCAGCGTCACCGCCTCGGCCACCCGCTTGTCCGCCTCGGCCTCGGAGCGGGCGATGCGCAGGAAGTAGTAGCTGTTGGTCAGGGCCACCTGGCAGGCGCCCGCCTCGACCGCGCGGATCTGGTCGATGTCGCCGCCGGCCGGCGGGCGGGCCATGTTGGCGACGACGCCCTTCGCCCAGGCCTGCGCCTTCTCCGGCCCCCAGCGCTCGACCAGCGCGGCCATCAGGGAGAGGTTGTAGACGTTGTCGGCCGAGCGGACGCAGACCTGGCCCTTGAACCTGGGCGAGGCGAGGGCCTCGTAGGTCGCCACCTCCTCGGGCTTCACCTTGGCCTTGTGATAGGCGATCACCCGCGCCCGGCGCGAGAAGCCGAACCACTCGCCCTCCGGGTCGCGCAGGTTGGCGGGGATGGCCTGCTCCAGCTCGGGGATGCTCGCCTGCGCCAGCAGGCCGGCCTCCTCGGCGCGCCACAGGGCGCCGGCGTCGGCCATGATCACGACGTCGGCCGGCGAGGACGCCCCTTCCGCCTTCATCCGCTCGATCAGCTGGTCGGGCGCCATCTCGAGCCGGTTGACCTTGATGCCCGTGGCCCGGGTGAAGGCGTCGTAGAGCTGCAGGTCGGCGTCGTAGTGGCGGGCGGTGTAGAGGTTGACCGAGCCCTTGGCCGGGTCCGGGATGGCAGGCGCCTCGCCGGCGGGCGCTCCGGCCGTCTCCGCCCCCTGCTGGCCGCAGGCGGTCAGGGCCAGGGCGGCGGCGGCGAGGGCGGCGATCAGGCGGTTCATGGACTACGGCCTCATACTCTATGCGGCCGAGCTAGTCGCACAGTTGAGAACCGCTCGCAACTGTCAGCCTTGCAGCGTCAGCCTCGAAGTCCGCGGCTCGGGCACCATGAGGATCAGGACCAGCAGTCCGGCCGCCAGGAAGGCCATCGAGGTCCCGAACAGCACGGTGTAGCCCAGCGTCGCGGCCAGCACCCCGCCGAGCAGCGGGCCGGCCGAGGCCATGATGCCTTCGGCGGTCGAGGAGAAGGCGACCCGCATCGGCAGTTCGTCGCGCGATCCGAACTCCAGGATCATCGTCCCGGCGCTCATCATGTAGCCGGACTGGCTGGCGCCCAGGCCGAAGAAGGCCAGGAAGATCGGGATCGTGACGTCCAGCCCCATCAGGCCGGCGATCGCCTCGGATTCGATCAGCAGCAGGGTCGCGCCGATCCACAGGCCGATCGACAGCAGCATGATGCGCCGGAACCCGGTCTTGTCGCCGACGTAGCCCCACAGCAGGTTCGAAAGGGTGTCGGCCCCCAGGTAGGCCAGCGTCAGTCCGCCGAGGTTCGCCCCGGTGAGCTCGATCGAGCTGGAGACGAACAGGATGTAGAAGGGCACCGCCATCCGGCCCGAGACCGTCAGCATCTGGACGATCATGAACCACATGAACCCGCGGTCGGAGCGGATCAGGGCGGGGAAGTCCTTCAGCCGGTCGCGGAAGCGGGTCTTCTGGCGAACGGTCGGCGGCTCCGGCTCGACCATCAGCCACTGCAGCGCCGTCAGCCCCAGGCTGGTGAGCACGAAGGCGAACAGGAAGGTCGTCGAATAGCCGTTCCCGAACAGGTTGGCGTCGATGAAGTAGCGTCCGGCCACGTAGGCGAGCGCCGCGGCGATCACCCCGCCGGTGGCGTTGCGCCAGGCCTGCAGCCGGCCGCGCCGGCTGATCGGGATTACCTTGGACATGAGGATCGAGAAGACGACCCGCTGGGTGCCCATGAAGAGCCCGAACATGAACATGAAGAACAGCAGCGCGATGACCAGCGGCTGGCCGGAGAGCAGCCAGCCGGCGATGGCCATGCCGAGCACCTGGAGGCGGGCCAGCCCGCCCATCCAGATGGCCGCGCCCATCACCTTGGTCTTGTGCTCGATCTGGGTGGCGCCGAAGATCGGCGAGATGATCCCGCCCATCTGCTGCAGGGCCAGGCCCAGCCCCACGATGGTGTTCGAGCCCGAGAGGGCGAACAGATAGGCCGGCAGGAAGGTGGGGGCGTTGACCAGCCTGAAGCCGGTCATCCCCAGCATGCCGTGCAGATAGTGGCCGATGTAGTTGCGCTTGAGGTTGTCCCAAACGAACTTTTCGTAGGCGGCCTCGCGCTCGGCGAGGTCAGCTTCAACTGGCGCGGCGTCGGGCCGCGCGTCCACACGCTCGAGGTTTGCCAACGACCCTGCCGCGCGCGCCGCCCGTAATGCCCGGCGCGGGCGACTCCCTAATGAGAAGAATAATTATGGGCCCGTCCTAGCAACTCCGCTGCGCCGGGGAAAGCGGCCGCTCTAGCCTTCCTCCTCCTCGTTTTCGGCGGCGCGCTGGTCGGCGGCGTCGCGCTTCTCGCGGGGGGCGTCGGTGCGCTGTCCGCCCTGGCCGTCGGGGCCGGTTGCTTCACCGTCGCGGCGGGGCTGCGGCGGGTCCTCACGCCAGGTGACGTCTTGGGGATGGGGCATGGCTGGCCTCCTGATTTAAGGTTCGGAGCCCAACCCGCGAGCGGCGGAAGATGTTTCGGCCAGATGCTTCCTGGTGGGATGAGCGGTTGGGGGGGGAGCGGTCAGCCGGCGGGCTGAAGCAGCCCAGGCGCCGGCGGCGCGGGCGCGGCGGCGGCTTCCTCGACCAGCCAGTCGCGGAACGCAGCCGCGGCGCTCTTGGGCGCGCCCGGCGGCAGCAGCAGGAAGAAGCGGGCCGGCGTGGGCACGAAGCCGTAGGGCGCCGCCAGCCGGCCCGTGGCGATGTCGCCGGCCACGTAGATCCAGGGGCTGAGGCCGGCGCCCAGTCCGGCGGCGGCGGCCTCCAGCATGTAGAACAGGTGCTCGAACTCGCGGTCGACGGGGGCGTGGGGAAGCCGCACGCCGCTGTGCGCCTCCCATTCGGCCCAGGCCGACAGGTGCGGGCGGGTGTGCAGCCGCGGGATGGTGTCGAGGCCGCCGCCGGCCGCCAGCAGGGCGGGGGCGACGACGGGCCCGTGGAAATTCTCCAAGAAGGGCAGGGCCTCCACCCCGTGCGAGGGCACGTGCTCGGCCAGCCGGATGGCCGCATCGAACGGCTGGCGCGCGAAGTCCACCGGCGCGAAGGACTCGGTGACCTTGACCCGGAACTCCGGGTGGCGGGCGTGGAAGCTCGGCAGGCGCGGGATCAGCCAGCGGATGGCGAAGGTGCCGACGCAGGAGAGCCTAAGCTCGTGCTCGGCCGCCGACTTAAGCTCCACGAAGCAGCGCTCGAGCTGGTCGAAGCTCGAAGACAGCGAGGCGGCCAGCCGCTGGCCGGCGTCCGTCAGGCGCAGCTTGTGGCGCGGCCCCTCCGTCAGGCGCAGACCAGTGTCCCGCTCCAGGCTGCGGATCTGGCGGCTCACCGCCCCGTGGGTGACGCAGAGCTCGTCCGCCGCCAGCGTCATCTGGCCCAGGCGGGCGAAGGCCTCGAAGGCGCGGAGCGCCCCGAGCGGCGGCAGCGTGCGTCGGGCCATGTGACCTCAGCTCACAAGAACCTTGTTCATATATCGTTTGTCGCACTGCAGCAACGTCCGCATCCTCCCCGTGGGATAAAGGTTGCGCCGCAACGCAAGGTGGCGCGAAGCGTGGGAGAGACCGGTGAACAAGCCTGTCGTCGTCGAGCGATTCCGCCCCGCCTGTCCGCCGCGGCCGAAGGCGCCGCCGTCCTACTGGAGCGCCATGTTCGGGGCCCAGTCGCGCAACCCGATCAACGGCTGGCCGAGGGCCTCGTTCGAGATCTCGCACGACAGCCGCCGGCTCCCGGGCTTCACCTACCACACGGTCAACGATCCCGAGCTGATCCAGCAGGTCCTCCTCGACAAGCAGCCGAGCTTCGGCAAGCCCGCGCTGATGAAGCGGCTGGCCGGCCGCTACATGGGCGGCAGCGTGTTCATGGAGGAGGGCGAGGCCTGGCGCGGCCAGCGCCGGCTGATGGCGCCGACCTTCACGCCGGTCGCGGTGTCCGCCTTCCATCCCATCTTCGTCGACGCGGCGCAGCGGACGGCCGACCGCTGGGCCGGCGAGGCGCCCGGCGTGCTGGACGTGGACGCCGAGGCCGTGCGCACCACCTTCGACGTGATCAGCCGGGCGCTGTTCTCGGCCGAGCATGGCCTCGGCACCGACGAGGCGGCCGAGCACGTGGAGAACCTGCTCGCCTCGGTGCTGCGGCCGGGCGCGATCCTCGGCGGCCTGGGATGGCTCGACCAGACCCGGCGCACGCGCAAGGGCCGGGCGGCGGAGGCCTTCCTGATCTCGCGCCTGTCGGCCTTCATCGCCGCTCGCCAGGCCGATCCGGACCCGCCGGCCGACTTCATGACCCAGATCCTGCGGGCTTTCGCCGCCGACCACCCGCCGGAGGCGGCCGCGCGGATGGCGCTCAGCAACGCGGTGGTCTTCCTGGTCGCCGGCCACGAGACGACGGCCCACGCGCTCGCCTGGACCCTCTACCTGCTCGCCAACGACCGGCAGGCGCAGGCCTGGGCGGCCGAGGAGGCGCGCGACGCCCTCAGCGGCGCCGCCACGCCCGCCGAGACGCTGGAGCGCCTGATCTACCTGCGCATGGTGCTGGAGGAGGCGCTCCGCCTCTATCCGCCCGCGCCGCGTCTGGAACGCGAGGCGGTCTGCGACGAGGAACTGGGCGACCTCAGGATCCGCAAAGGCGACTGGGTCGGCGTCTGGCCCTGGCTCGTCCACCGGCACAAGGCCCTGTGGCGCGACCCGGACCTGTTCGACCCGGAGAACTTCTCGCCGGAGGCCA
Source organism: Phenylobacterium terrae (assembly GCF_042681205.1). Taxonomy (NCBI): domain Bacteria; kingdom Pseudomonadati; phylum Pseudomonadota; class Alphaproteobacteria; order Caulobacterales; family Caulobacteraceae; genus Phenylobacterium; species Phenylobacterium terrae. The sequence goes on along the minus strand of NZ_JBHUEY010000001.1, from coordinate 443,969 downwards.
AGGAGGGCCGCCACCGGTTCCAGTACATCCCCTTCGGGGCCGGTCCCAGGATCTGCATCGGCGCCCAGTTCGCCATGGCCGAGGCGCTGCTGGCGCTGGCCCACTGGCTGGCCAGGTACGAGTTCGATCCCGTGCCCGGCCACAAGGTCGAGCTGTTCTCGGACATGACGCTGAAGCCGATCGGCGGCATGCCCCTGCGGGTCTACGAGCGGTTCGGCTGAGCAGGAACGCGCCTCGTCCAATCTCCGCTGGGGCTTGCGACCGGGATGACGGAGAGGTCGAAACGCGAAATCGCTACGGCTCAGCTCGACAGAACAAAAGTGGAACATTAACTTGCGGGAATGGCCGTTCTCGACCTGAAGCGCAAGCTCGCGATCCTCTCGGACGCCGCCAAGTACGACGCGTCCTGCGCGTCCTCGGGGACGGAGAAGCGGGATTCCGTCGGCGGCCGCGGCGTCGGCTCGACGGAGGGGATGGGCATCTGCCACGCCTATGCGCCGGACGGCCGCTGCATCAGCCTGCTGAAGATCCTGCTGACCAACTTCTGCGTATACGACTGCGCCTATTGCGTGAACCGGGTGTCGTCGAACGTGCCTCGGGCGCGCTTTTCGGTGCAGGAGGTCGTCGATCTCACCCTGGGCTTCTACAAGCGCAACTACATTGAAGGCCTGTTCCTCTCCTCCGGCATCATCCAGAGCGCCGACTACACGATGGAGGCGCTGGTGCGGGTGGCCCGCACGTTGCGCGAGGTCCACGATTTCCGCGGCTACATCCACCTGAAGCTGATCCCCGAGGCCTCGCCGGAGCTGGTGAACGAGGCGGGCCTGTGGGCCGACCGGGTCTCGATCAACATCGAGCTGCCCAAGGACGAGAGCCTGGCCGCCTTCGCGCCCGAGAAGGACCTGGTCGGCATCAAGCGGTCGATGGGCAAGGTGCGGCTCGCGATCGACTCTGCGAAGGAGCCGGCCCGCACGGCGGCGGCGCCCGCCTACGCGCCGGCCGGCCAGTCCACCCAGATGATCGTCGGCGCAGACGGCGCCAGCGACGGCGAGATCCTGGCCCGCAGCGCCAGCCTCTACGGCGCCTACGGCCTTCGGCGCGTCTACTATTCCGCCTTCAGCCCGATCCCCGATGCGGCGGCGGCCCTCCCGCCGGTGAAGCCGCCCTTGATGCGCGAGCACCGCCTCTACCAGGCCGACTGGCTGATGCGCTTCTACGGCTTCGAGCGCGAGGAGATCGCGGCGACGGGCGAAGACCTGGACCTGGCGATCGACCCCAAGCTCGCCTGGGCCCTGAGGAACCGCGGCGCCTTCCCGGTCGACCTCAACCTCGCCGAGCGCGAGCGGCTGCTCCGCGTGCCGGGCCTGGGGGTGAAGAGCGTCGACAAGCTGCTCGAGGTGCGCCGCTACAAGCGCCTGCGCCTCGAAGACGTGAAGCGCGCCGCCCGCAGCCTGGAGAAGCTGAAGCCGTTCATCGTGGTGGAGGACTGGACGCCGGGCGGCCTGACCGACCGGGCCGACCTGCGCTCGCGCATCGCGCCCGGGCCGGAGCAGCTGAGGCTCTTCTGATGCGGCTGGTGCGCCTTGCCTCCGAGATCGACTTCGACGGCTGGCGGCGCGCCGCCCGCGCACTGCGAACGGAGGGCGTCGCGCCGGAGGCGGTGGTCTGGACCGTGGACGGGGAGGGCGACCTGTTCGCGGCCGGCCAGCCGGCGCTTGCCGCCGCCGCGCCTGCCTTCACCGTCCCGAAGGACTTCGTGGAGCTGGCCCAGGAGGCGATCCTGCACCGCTCGGACGAGCGGTTCGCGCTGATGTACCGGGTGCTCTGGCGGCTCGGCGCCGAGCCTGCCCTGATGCACATCGCCACCGATCCGGACGTCGCCCGACTTCGCGACATGGCCCGCAACGTCGACAAGGCCGCCCACAAGATGAAGGCCTTCGTGCGTTTCCGGCTGGTCAGCGATCCCGACCAGCCGGAGACCTACGCCGCCTGGTTCGAGCCGGCGCACCGGGTGGCCGAGAAGGTCGCCCCGTTCTTCGCCCGCCGGTTCACCAACGTGCGGTTCTCGATCCTGACGCCGGACGTCTGCGTCCACTGGGACGGCGAGCGGCTGGGCTTCTCGCCGGGCGCGGACCCGGCCGACGCGCCGGCCCATGACTCCCTCGAGGACTACTGGCGCACCTACTACGCGGCCATCTTCAACCCGGCCCGGCTGAAGGTCGCCCAGATGCAGAAGGAGATGCCCAAACGCTACTGGCGGAACCTGCCCGAGGCGCGGCTCATTCCCGAACTGATCGAGGCCGCCGAAAGCCGCACCGCCGCCATGGTCGCCCAGCCCCCGACCGAGCCCTCCCGCCGCATCGTCCGCCAGGCCGCCCGCGTCAGCCGCGACGCGACCTACGACGCCACGGTGCCCACCACCCTGGAGGAGGTCTGGGGTGGGGTGCAGGTCTGCCGCCGTTGCGAGCTCTACCGCGAAGGCACGCAAGGGGTGGCCGGCGAAGGGCCGAAGACCGCCAAGCTGATGTTCGTCGGCGAGCAGCCCGGCGACCAGGAGGACCTGGCCGGCAAGCCGTTCGTCGGGCCCGCCGGCAAGGTGCTGGACCGGGCCCTGGACGAGGCCGGCGTGCCGCGCGGCGAGACCTTCGTCACCAACGCCGTGAAGCACTTCCGCCACGAGCTGCGCGGCAAGCGGCGGCTGCACAAGACGCCGGACGCCGGCCACGTCGAGGCCTGCCGCTGGTGGCTGGACGCCGAGCGGGCGATCGTCCGGCCGCGGGTGATCGTCGCCCTGGGCGGGACCGCGGTGCTGTCGGTGTTCGGCAAGCCGATGGCCATCGGCAAGTTCCGCCAGCAGGCGATCCAGCTGCCGGACCAGGCCCAGGGCGTCGTCACCTACCACCCCTCCTACCTGCTCCGCGTCCCCGACGCCGAAGTCAAGGCCAAGGCCTTCGCCCTGTTCGTCGACGACCTGAAGTTCGCCTGGAAGCTGGCGGCGTAGTGACCTCTCCCCCCGCCTGGCGGGGGGAGAGGTCTAAGAGCGATTGACCACGCCTGCTTCTGCCGCCAAGCTGCGTTCGCTGAACAAGGACGCTCCCATGCGTGAGGTCATTTCCTAGCGGCGTGACGCCCCCGCTTCCCCGGCTCGCCTGAGCCGCGACCTCACCTGCTGTTCGGCAAACTCATTCATGGCTTTCTTTCGCAACGAGGCGATCAACCGCCTCAACCTGCACACCACGGTGCAGACCTTCGCCCAGGCCGGCGGGGGCGTCTTTTTCTTCGCGTTCCTGCTCGCGGCCGGCGTGCCGGCGCACTGGGCGCTCGCGGCCGAGGCCGCGGTGGTCGCCGGGCGGTTCGTCCTGCGGCCGGCGATCCTGCCCTTCGCCCGGCGGTGGGGGCTGAAGCCCCTGCTCATCGCCGGGGCGCTGGCCACGGCGCTGCCTTATCTGCTGCTGGCCCAGGTGAGCGGCGTCGGCGGAAAGCTCGCCATCCTGGCCCTCACCCGCTGCGTGGCCGAGGTGGTCTACTGGGTTTCGTACAACGCCTACTTCGCCAGCGTCGGCGACTCCGAACATCGCGGCCACCAGATCAGCGCCCGCGAGGCCGCGGTGGCGGCGGCGAGCGTCGCAGCGCCCCTTGTCGGCGCCTGGGCGCTGGTGAGCGCCGGGCCCGTCTGGATGTTCGCCGGCGTCGCCCTGGTACAGGCGCTGTCGGTCCTGCCGCTTCTCGGCGCCCCGAACGTTGCGGTGCGGAGCGAGGCGGCCGGCGTCCTTCGGTCCGCCCGGCTGACCATGGCGCTGAACGCCCTCGACGGCTGGATCGACAGCTTCTTCTTCTACGTCTGGCAGATCGTGCTGTTCGTGACCCTGGCCGAGAGCTTCTCGGCCTACGGCGGGGCGATGGCGCTGGCGGCGCTGGCCGGGGCGGCGTTCGGCCTGGTGCTGGGCCGGCACGTGGACCTGGGCGGCGGCCGGCGCGCGGCGCTGATCGCCTACACGGCCATGGGGCTGGTGGTGCTGGTCCGTTCGGCGGCGGCCGGGCACCCGGCCCTGGCGGTCGCGGCCAACGCGGCCGGGCCCGTGGCCATCGCCCTGCTGGCCCCGGCCGTGGGCGTGGCGAACAGCAACCTGGTCAAGGCCTCGCCCTGCTGCCTGCGGGCCACGATGGCCAACGAGGGGGCCTGGGACGTGGGCTGCTTCGCCGCCTGCCTGACCGCGGCCGGGATCGCGGCGGCCGGCGCGCCGCTGGCGCCGTCGATCCTGCTGGCCCTGCCGGCGATCGCCCTGACCGGGGTCCTGCTGCGGCGGTATTACGGGGGGCTCATCCTCTCCCCCGAGGCGCAGCCCGAGGGGAGAGGGTAGGGAGAGGGGCGGAGCGGCGTTTCGAACTTCGCCGGATGCTTGATCGCTTGGGCGTGACCGGGCCGCCGCCTCGAACGCGGACAGGTCCAGTCACCCCTCTCCCGGCCTCTCCCCCCGCTCTTCGAGTCGGGGGAGAGGAGGGTCAGGCGCTGAACCCCGCTTCGGCGAAGTCGAGCATGCGGCCGAGCAGGGCCTCCACGTCGCCCTCGCGGGTGATCCCGCCGGAGAGGTGGTGCAGCCGGTCGAGCTCGGCGAAGCGGTTGTTGTGGATCATGCCCAGGCAGAAGTGCAGCCGCCAATAGACCTCCTCGCGGGGCAGGTCCGGACGGGCGGCGATCAGCGCGTCGGCGAAGCGGGCGAGGTGGGAGACGTCGTGCTGCAGCGCCTCGCGCATCTCGGCCGTGCCCTCGCCGCGGGCGCGGATGATGAACTGCAGCGAGATGCGCCGGGCGTTGTCGGGGGCGCTCCAGCGCAGCGGCGGGGCGAACAGCGCCTCGAGGATCTCGCGCACCGGCGGGGCGCCGCCGTGGCGGGCGTTGGCCTCGTGCAGCATCCGGGCCCGCTCGCGGTTCAGCTCCGCCGTGCGCCGGCGGAAGATCTCGAACAGCAGGGCGTCCTTGGAGCCGAAGTGATAGTTCACCGAGGCCAGGTTCACCCCCGCCTCGGCGGTGATGTCGCGCACCGAGACGTTCTGGAACCCGTGCAGGGCGAACAGCCGCTCGGCGGCCGCCAGCACGGCGGCCTTGGTCGCGGCCTCGTTCTCTTCCGCCGGAGCCTCGTGGGCGAGAGGATCGCTCATCCCGTTCTCGCCTGGGTCAGCGGGCGAGCTCCCGCATCGCCTTCTCCAGGCCTTCCAGCGTCAGGGGGTACATCCGGTCGTTGACCAGCTGTTTGATGAGGCCGACCGAGGGCGTGTAGTCCCAGTGGCGCTCGGCGGTGGGGTTCAGCCACACCACGTGCTCGTAGATCTGCGAGACCCGGTCGAGCCAGACGGCGCCGGCCTCCTCGTTCCAGTGCTCCACCGAGCCGCCCGGATAGGTGATCTCGTAGGGGCTCATGGTGGCGTCGCCGACGAAGATCACCTTGTAGTCGCTGGGGAACTTGTGAAGCACGTCCCAGGTCGGGATCTTCTCGGCGTGGCGGCGGCGGTTGTCCTTCCACACGGCCTCGTAGAGGCAGTTGTGGAAGTAGTAGAACTCCATGTTCTTGAACTCGGAGCGGGCCGCGGAGAACAGCTCCTCGCAGAGCTTGATGTGGGAATCCATCGAGCCGCCGATGTCGAAGAAGATCAGCACGCTGATCTTGTTGCGGCGCTCCGGACGCAGGTGGATGTCCAGGTAGCCCTTCTCGGCCGTGCCCTTGATGGTGCCGTCCATGTCGAGCTCGTCCGGCGCGCCGTCGCGGACCCATTTGCGCAGCCGGCGCAGGGCGACCTTGATGTTGCGGGTGCCGAGCTCGACGGAGTCGTCGAGGTTCTTGTACTCGCGCTTGTCCCAGACCTTGATGGCCTTGCCGTGCCGGCCCTTGTCCTGGCCGATGCGGATGCCCTCGGGGTGGTAGCCGTTGGCGCCGAAGGGGCTGGTGCCGCCGGTGCCGATGGCCTTGTTGCCGCCCTCGTGCCGCTCCTTCTGCTCCTTGATGCGCTGGGCCAGCGCCTCCATGAGCTTGTCGAAGCCGCCCATGGCCTCGATCTGCGCCTTCTCCTCCTCGGTGAGGAACTTCTCGCTCATCTTCTTCAGCCACTCGGCCGGGATGTCGGCGGTGATGTCGCCGTCCACCCTGTCCAGGCCCTTGAACACGTGGCCGAACACCTGGTCGAAGCGGTCGAGGTTCTTCTCGTCCTTCACCAGCGCCGCGCGCGAGAGATAGTAGAAGTCGTCCACGGAGCGGTCGATCACCGCCTTGTCGAGCCCCTCCATCAGCATGAGGTACTCTTTCAGCGTCACCGGCACCTTGGCTTGGCGCAGCTCGGTGAAGAAGCGCATGAACATGGGCGAAGCGTCCTTCGAGACGAACGGGCGTTTGACCGCCGAGGATGGGGCGGCGCGCCCGCAAAGTCCAGCGGGGCCCGCCGGGACAACGTCCGCCGCAAATCAAAGTTCGTCATCCTGGACGGGCTGCAGGCCCGATCCGGGACCCAGAGGCCCCGCGTGCATGGCTGGGTCCCGGCTCTCCAGCCCGCAGTTGCGGGCTTCCGGCCGGGATGACGGTGGGGGCAGCTAAGCTTCCGCCGCCTTCAGCTTGCGCCAGACGGTCATGCGCGAGACGCCCAGGCGGCGGGCGATCTCGACCGGGCCGTGGCCGGCCTGCTGCAGGGCGCGGATCTCGTGGGCGGGCGGCGCGGAGCGGCGGCGGCGCATGGGCAGGGGGCGTTCCACCGCTGCGACCGCCTGCAGGACGGCCCGCAGCGCCTTGCCGCTCTCGCCCTTGGTGGTGATCTCCGGCTCCACGACGTAGAGGCTGGCGCCCTTCTCCTCTAGCCGGTCGAGGACTTCCAGAACCGTGCGGGTTGAGTGGGCCAGGTGCTCCAGCCGCGTGACGACCAGCTGGTCGCCGTCGCCGATGAAGTCGAGGATGGCGGTCAGCACCGACGAGCCGGGATCGCTCGGCCCGGCCGGCTCCTCGGCGCGTACGACGTGGCACCCGACGCCCTTGAGAGTCGCACTGTCCTCTGCCGACGCCTCATCCCGCAGACGTACATAGCCGATCCGCACCATCACTCCCGCCCACCTACCGTCGCCCATCCCAGTTGCGACAAAATCGCAAACCGTGGGTCCGCCGTCAAAGTGTCTCGCGTTAAATCGGCGCAATAAAACTGCGAATCCAGGGGGTTCTTGGCGAAAAACTGGGCGTGCGTTCAGCCTAACTCGCCCCTGATGTAGAAATTCTGTGCGCAGGGCGCAGCTTGTAGATGTATTCGCGGTCGCGGCTCGCCCCGACGGGGAATTCGTACTCGCCGGCGTGCCCGAAGCCGTAGCGCGCATAGAACCTCTGGGCGCGGTGATTCTCCGACCACACGCCCAGATAGATCGCCGGGGGCGCGGCGGCCTGCATCCAGGCCATGGCCGCGTCCATCAGGCGGACGGCCACCCCGGCGCCCTGCCATGGCTTCAGCACATAGAGCCGCTTCAGTTCCAGGCAGCGGGCGGTGACCTCGGGATGAGGCAGCTCGCAGGGGCCGGCGTGGGCGTAGCCGACCGGTTCCTCGCCGGCCAAGGCCACCCAAACCGCCTGGCGCGCATCGGCCAGGATGGCGGCGTGGGCGCTCGGCGTATGCGTCTCGGCGAGGAAGGCCGCGAGGTCCTCCGGCGGGTAGAGGTGCGCGAAGGTTTCGCTGAAGGTGGCGGCGCCGAGCTCGGCGAGCCGGGGCGCCTCGGCGGGACCCGCGCGCCGGATGATCGGTTGTTGCATCGAAAGGACGACGTTCCGCGCTAGTATGGGGACATGTCTGTCGCTCTCTACACGCACCCGGACATGCTCGACCACCGTCCGGGCGAAGGCCACCCGGAGCGTCCGGCCCGCCTGAAGGCGGTGATCGACTCGCTGGAGGACGCCTCCGACCTCGACCTGGAGCTCGAGGACGCGCCCCTGGCCGAGCTCGCCGACCTCGAGCTCGTCCACGACCGGGCCTACATCAAGGCGATACTGGAGGCTGCGCCGAGCGGCGGCCTGCGCCAGCTCGATCCCGACACGGCGATGTCGGCGGGCAGCCTGATCGCCGCGCGACGGGCGGCCGGCGCGGTGATCGCCGCCGTCCGCGACGTCGCCTCTGGACACCAGGAGCGGGCCTTCTGCGCCGTGCGCCCGCCCGGCCACCACGCTGAGCCCGGCGTGCCGATGGGCTTCTGCATCTTCTCGAACGTCGCCATCGCCGCCCGGGCGGCCCAGCAGGCGGGGCTCTCCAAGGTCGCGGTGGTCGATTTCGACGTGCACCACGGCAACGGCACCCAGGCGGCCTTCTCCGGCAAGGACGGGCTGTTCCTGGCCTCGGTGCAGTCCTGGCCGATGTGGCCGGGCACCGGCCATCCCTCGCAGCCGGCGGCGGCCAACATCTGCAACGCTGTGGTGCCGGTCGGGGCCCCGGCCAGCGCCTGGCGCGCCGAATTCCTCAAGCTGATGAGCCACGTGGACGGCTTCGCCCCGGACCTGATCATCATCTCGGCCGGCTTCGACGCGCACGAGCGCGACCCCCTCGGCGGCGCGGACGGCGGGCAGAACCTGACCGAGGAAGACTTCGCCTGGGCGACCCGCGCCGTGCTCGATGTGGCGCGCGCCCACGCCAAGGGCCGGGTTGTCTCCTCGCTCGAGGGCGGATACGACCTGGAGGCGCTGGGCCGTTCGGCGCTGGCGCACGTGCGGGCGCTGCAGGAGGCGTAACGGGGCCATGGTCGGCTCTCGTGGGGCGAGGCGCATAGTTTCCGAATCGATGGCAGACGCCCTGACCGCCGCGCCGCCCAAAGCCGTCGCCCAGAAGGCCGGCGCCATCGTGCTCGCTCGCCACGGCGAGCCGGCGCTGTCGCGCAAGGTGCTGCTCTCCGCCGAGGAGTACCGGAGGTTCTGGGCCAGTTACGAGGTGCTCGGCATCCTGCCCGGCCAGACGCCGCCGGACGCGCTGATGCAGTTCGTGGCCAAGTGCGGCGCGCTCGTCTCCTCGACCCGGCTTCGCTCCATCGAAAGCGCCAAGGCGCTGGCCGGCGAGCGCCAGTTCGCCCAGCACGACCTGCTGGTGGAGGCGCCCCTGCCGCCGCCCAACTGGCCCTCGTGGATCAAGATGTCCCCCAAGTTCTGGGGCTTCTTCGCCCGCGTCTGGTGGTGGTGCTTCAACCACCACGAGGGCGAGGAGACCCGGGCCCAGGCCGTCAAGCGCGCCGAAGAGGCCGCCGACATGCTGGTCGAGATGGCCGAGGGCGGCGAGGACGTCGTCGTCCTGGCCCACGGCTTCTTCAACTTCATGATCGGCCGGGCCCTGCGCCGCCGAGGTTGGCGCTGCGTCGCCAGCCAGGGCTACAAATACTGGTCCATGCGCCGCTTCGAGCGGGGATAGCGCTTCTCCTTCCCTCCCCTTCAGGGGAGGGCCGAGTCGGCGGAGCCGACCGGGGTGGGGAAGCATCGGGCCGGCGAGGCGCCGATCGTCCAGCGCTCGCGAAGACCAAGACTTCCCCACCCGTCGCGTCGCTGCGCTCCGCGCCACCCTCCCCTGAAGGGGAGGGAAGATGCACCTGCGGCGCCTTTTCGGCGCAGGCGCCTCTCGCCCGTTGCGGCGTCCGCGCCCGCTCTCTAGGTTGCCGGCTCGTGGAAAGGAGCGTCATGGCCGAGGCCCCCGACATCGAAGCCCTGTCGTTCGAGCAGGCGCTGGCCGAACTCGAAGGCATCGTCGCCAAGCTGGAATCCGGCCAGGCGCCGCTGGAGCAGTCGATCCAGATGTACGAGCGCGGCGCGCTCCTGAAGGCCCACTGCGAAAAGCGGCTGGAGGCCGCGCGCCTGCGCGTCGAGAAGATCGTCATGGGTCAGGGGGGACCCCAGGGCGTCGAGCCGGCCGAGTTCGGCTGATGCTCGACCTCGCCAGGCGGGTGGCCGAGGCGGCGGATCTGGTGACCGTCGCCCTCGACGAGTTGCTGCCCAGAGCCGACGGGCCCGAATCGCGGCTGACCGAGGCGATGCGCTACGCGGTGCTCGGCCCCGGCAAGCGGCTGCGCACCTTCTTCGCCATCGAGACCGGCCGGATGTTCGAGATCGACGAGCGGCCGGTGCTGCGCGCCGCCTGCGCGCTGGAGTGCATCCAGGCCTACAGCCTGATCCACGACGACCTGCCGTGCATGGACGACGACGACCTGCGCCGCGGCCGCCCGACCGTCCACAAGGCCTACGACGAGGCCACCGCCGTGCTGGCCGGGGACGCCCTGCAAACCGTCGCCTTCGAGATCCTGGCCCACCCGGACACCCACAAGGACGGGACGGTCCGCTCGGACATGATCCTCAAGCTGGCCCTGGCCAGCGGCGCGCGGGGCATGGTCGGCGGGCAGATGATCGACATGGTCGGCGTCTCCGACGACCTCGGGGGCGTGGCCCGCATGCAGCGGATGAAGACCGGCGCCCTGATCGCCTGCGCCTTCGAGCTGCCGCTGGTGATGGCCCACGCGGGCGAGGCCGAGCGCCATGCGCTGATGGCCTTCGCCCAGGACCTGGGCCTGGCCTACCAGATCGTCGACGACCTGCTGGACGCCGAGGGCGACCCGGAGAAGCTCGGTAAACGGGCCGGCAAGGATGCGGAGAAGGGCAAGACCAACTATGTGACTCTGCTGGGCGCCGACGCGGCCAAGGAGCGCCTCGCCCTGCTGGCCGAGCAGACCAAGGCCCACCTCGACCCCTTCGGGCCGCCGGCCGAAATCCTGCGGGCCAGCGTGGATTTCGTGCTAGAGCGCCGCAACTGATTTGGGACCAGCCCCAGACCCCCGATGACCCACACCCCCCTCCTCGACAAGGTCGACTCGCCCGCCGACGTGCGGGCCCTGGCGCAGGCTGACCTGCACCAGCTGGCCGCCGAGCTGCGCGCCGAGACCATCGAGGCGGTGAGCCAGACCGGCGGACACCTGGGCGCGGGCCTGGGCGTCGTCGAGCTGACCGTGGCCCTGCACCACGTGTTCGACACCCCCAAGGACATCCTGATCTGGGACGTCGGCCACCAGGCCTATCCGCACAAGATCCTCACCGGCCGGCGCAGCCGCATCCGCACCCTGCGTCAGGGCGGGGGCCTGTCCGGCTTCACCAAGCGGGCCGAGAGCGAATACGACCCGTTCGGCGCGGCCCACGCGGCGACCTCCATCTCGGCCGCCCTCGGCTTCTGCGTCGCGCGCGACCGCGAGGGACGCGACAACTCGGTGGTGGCGGTGATCGGCGACGGCTCGATGAGCGCCGGCATGGCCTACGAGGCGATGAACAACGCCGCCGAGTCGACCAAGCAGCTGACCGTCGTGCTGAACGACAACGACATGTCCATCGCGCCGCCGGTCGGCGGGATGAGCGCCTACATGGCCAGGCTGGTCTCCGGCGGCGGCTACCAGCAGCTGCGCAAGGTCGGCAAGTCGATGGCCCGCGCCTTCCCCAAGCCGCTGCAGGAGGCCGCCCGCAAGGCCGAGGAGTTCGCCCGCGGCATGGTCACCGGCGGCACCTTCTTCGAGGAGCTGGGCTTCTACTACGTCGGGCCCATCGACGGGCACGACCTCGACGCCCTGGTGCCGGTGCTGAAGAACGCCCGCTCGATCAAGGACCGGCCGGTGCTGGTCCACGTGGTCACCCAGAAGGGCAAGGGCTACGCCCCGGCCGAGAAGGCGGCGGACAAGTACCACGGCGTCCAGAAGTTCAACGTCGTCACCGGCGAGCAGTCCAAGGGCTCCGGCGGGCCGCCCAGCTACACCAAGGTGTTCGCCGCCGAGCTGATCAAGCAGGCCGAGAAGGACGACAAGATCGTCGCCATCACCGCGGCGATGGATAGCGGCACCGGCCTCGACATGTTCGCCAAGCGCTTCCCGGACCGGATGTTCGACGTGGGCATCGCCGAGCAGCACGCGGTGACCTTCGCCGCGGGCCTGGCGGCCGACGGCATGAAGCCGTTCGCGGCGATCTATTCGACCTTCCTGCAGCGCGGCTACGACCAGGTGGTGCACGACGTGGCCATCCAGCGCCTGCCGGTGCGCTTCGCCATCGATCGGGCGGGCCTGGTGGGCGCCGACGGACCGACCCACGCCGGCTCGTTCGACGTCGGCTACATGGGCGCCCTGCCGGGCATGGTGGTGATGGCCGCCGCCGACGAGGCCGAGCTGGCCCGCATGGTCGCCACCGCCGTGGCCATCGACGACCGGCCCAGCGCCTTCCGCTATCCGCGCGGCGAGGGGACCGGGGTGGCCATTCCCGATGTCGCCGAGCCGCTGGAGATCGGCAAGGGCCGCATCGTGCGCGAGGGCAACGCCGTCGCCATCCTCTCCTTCGGCACCCGTCTGGCCGAATCCCTGCGCGCCGCCGACCTGCTGGCCGTGCGCGGCTACACCGCCACGGTCGCCGACGCCCGCTTCGCCAAGCCGCTGGACCTCGACCTGGTGCTGCGGCTGGCGCGCGAGCACGAGTGCCTGATCACCGTCGAGGAAGGCTCCGTCGGCGGCTTCGGCGCCTTCGTCCTGCATGCCCTGGCCGAGCACGGCGCCCTCGACCGTGGCCTGAAGATCCGCACCCTGACCCTGCCCGACGTCTTCCAGGACCAGGACAAGCCCGAGGCCATGTACGCCCAGGCCGGTCTGGACGCCGACGGCATCCTCCGCGCGGCGCTCTCGGCACTCGGCGTCGACAACGCCTCGGCTGCGGGCCGCCGGGCCTAGATCCAGCCGGCGCGCCTCAGGCGCGGGACTGCGTCTCGCGTGACCGGCGCCTCGACGCCGTTGGCGAGCGTCAGCGTCATGCGCCGCCCGTCGGGGCGCGCCGAGGCGACCGCGGACCTCGCCACCCACCACGACCGGTGCACCCGTTCGCCCTCGAGCCCGTCGAGTTCGGCGATGGCGTCCGCCAGCCGCATCAGGATCAGGGTCGACCCGGCCTTCGTGTGCACCCGCACGTAGTGGTCCTCGGCCTGCAGGGCCAGCACCTCGCGGCCGAGGCGGCCGGGCAGGCGGGCGAGCAGCCTCGGCGGAGCCGGTTCCGGGCGGACCGGCGGCCTCTCCTCCCGCTCCAGCCAGCGATCGACGAACAGGTAGCCGACGCCCACCGGCAGCACCATCGCCAGAACCGCGAAGTAGCGCTGAAGGCCGCTCGAGACCGGGTCCGCCTCGAACAGGCGGCCGACCAGCCAGGTGACGGCGCTGACCGGGACGGCCAGCAGGCTTAGCCCGGCCACCATCACGAACAGGTCCGGAAGGCCTGCCCGCGCGCCGGCGCGCAGCGCCAGCCGCATCGGCGGCCAGAGGATGAGCAGGCCCGAGAAGCCGTAGGCGAAGCTCCGGACGATCCGCTCCTCCAGGGGCGCGTCGTAGGAGCCGTAGGGTCCCATGACGGCGATGGTCAGCGCGGCGACCGCGGTGAACGCGATGTCGCGCACCCAGACCCGCCGATCCCCGATCGCTTCCGCCGGCGTCATGGCCCGATGCTAGCTGCCGAACGGCGGTTCGTGAATTGGCCGCGCGGCGGGTCCGCGCACCCGAGCGGCCGACTGGCGCAACCGTCGTTGCCGGTCCCGGCCCGGCCGGCTCCCTTGGGGTCGACGAGAGCAGGGGAGGTACGGATGCGAAGACTGAAGCGGTGGGCGCTCGGCGTTGTGGTGGTGATCGCGGCGGCGGTCGTCTCGGGGTTCGTCCTCAGGGCCGCGGCCCAGGCCGCGGCGGCCTCGACGGCGCAGATCGGCGACCCGGCAGGAATTTCCGAGGCCGGCTACGTCCGCATCAACGGGACCGAGCAATGGGTCACCATCCGGGGCCGCGACCGGGCCAACCCCGTCCTGCTGATCCTGGACGGCGGCCCGGGCTACGCCACCAGCCACCTCGTCCCGCATCCGTTGGAGGACCGCTTCACCATCGTGAAGTGGGACCAGCCGGGCGCCGGCCGCTCGTTCGCCCGGGCCGGCCGGCGGATCGATCCCGGGCTGACCGACGACCGCTTCGCTGAGGACGGGATCGCGGTCGCCGAGCATGTGCGCCGGCGGCTCGGCAAGGCCAGGGTGGGCCTCCTCGCCTCCTCGTGGGGGACCTACGTCGGGGTGAACATGATCCGGCGTCGGCCGGAGCTCTTCTACGCCTACGTCGGCGCGGGCCAGGTGGTGCACGGCCGGATGGGCGAGGAGATCGGCTACCGGCAGGTGCTCGCCAAGGCGCGGGCCCGCGGCGACCGCCGTGCGATCGCCGAACTCGAGCGGCTCGGGCCGCCGCCCTGGCGCTCCCAGGACGAACTGGGCGTCCAGCGCAGGTGGGCCATGGCGTACGAGGACGGGGCGCCCGGCGCAGTCGAGATCCTCGGCGGCCTGATGACCGCGCCCGGGTTCAGCCTGGACGACGCGCGCAACTGGATGGACGGATTCAGGGGCGGGACCTCGCATTTCTACCGCGTGCGACAGGACCGGGACCTGTTCGCCCTCGGGCCCGAGTTCGACACGCCCATCTTCGTCTTCCAGGGCGAGGCGGACGACTTCACGCCCCACGGCCTCGCCTGGCGCTGGTTCCAGGTGGTCGAGGCGCCGCGCAAGCGGTTCGTCACCGTCCGCGGCGGCGGGCACTTCGCCCAGGTGAGCCACTGGCCGCAGCTGCGCCGGCTGCTCGTCGAGGAGGTTCGGCCGCTGGGGATGGCGGCGAAGAGCTGAAGCCAGGCGATCTTGGCGGCCGTCGGCCTTTACGCGAATGCTCTCGCACTCAGCGCGTGAGTTTGCGCCTCCGATAGGCGTCGGACGATCTGCGCGAACATCAGATTCACTACGATATTCAGCGGGTAGGTCACCATCGCAACCACGTCCAGGGTGTGGAGCTCGCGGACGGTGTCCGCCTGCAGGGTCGCGGGAAGGGCGGCAAGGCCGATCACCGATGACAGAATCCAAAGCGCCCACCAGCCATACAGCAGAGCCGGGGTCTTGAGGCCTGGCCAGGAGGCGGGGTCATGGCTCGCCTTCCACGTCTCCCGGAGGGATTCGAACGGCATCCAAAGGCTGACGACGGGAACGAAGAACCAGCCGACGGCCCAGCCTGGCGAGGTCTGCAGACCGGTGGCGAGCTCATGGGCATTGAGCTTCGTCCGGTAGATCCACTTCAACACCAGGAAGGCGGCTATCACCCAGATGACGAGCTGCAATAGCGCCACCGAGCTGAGCAGGATGTCGAGGGTCGCCGTTTCAGCTACGCCGGTTACGGGATCGTACGTCTTTGCCGGGTCGAGGCCGCTGAGGGCGCGCAGGTGCAGCCAGGTGACAAGCAACACCAGCGCGTTGCCTCCTATGTCGAGCCGCAGCCAAAGCACGACGGTCCGTCCGAGCGCCGCCGGCGGCAGCGGTTCACGCTTAGACCCTGAGGCCATGCTCCCCCCTGGGAGTTGTCTACAACTACCGGGCGGTGGTCTGCAAATGACGACTCAACCGGGTGAACGCCCTAGCGACACGCCCTCACCAGCCGGCTCGCGTCGCGGCGGGGGGCGGGTGGCACGGCGACGGTGGTCCCCAGCGCGCTGACCCGCAGTTCGCCGGTCTTGGCGAAGGCCTGCATCACCGGGGCGCGGTCGGTGAGCTCGACGCTAATGCTGGAGCCGCCGGCCAGCTCGTCGGGGTGGGCCTCGCCGCGGACGGTGGTGGACTGCGCGCCCGAGGCGACGGTGACGCTCACCGGCCAGGGGGCGGGCCGGCCGACCTTGTCCAGCCAGGTGGAGCCCCGCAGGGTCTCCGCCAGCCGCTCCTCGACTGGGAAGAAGATGCGGATCTGGCCGGTCTTGCGGGTGCAGTTCAGCGAGAGCTCCACCTCGTCCGACTCCGGGACCGCGTAGGTCAGGTGGGCCTCGGTCTTCTCCACCGCGCCCATCCACCGGGGCGCGGGGTCGGCCTCCTGCGCCTGGGCGGCGCCGGCGGTCAGGACGGCGGCGAGGATAAGCGCGGCTCTCATGGTCAGGGCTGGCAGGCCTCGAGGAACTGGCGGACCAGTTCGGCCGGGGCGCGCGGCGTGCTGGTGGTCTCGCCGAAGGCGCTCGCGGAGAACTCGCCGCTGCGGCCGAACGCTGACAGCACCGGCCCGCCCATGGGGAAGTCGGCGGTGATGAACGAGGCCTCCCGGGCCTCGTCGTGATGGGCCTGGCCGCTGAGCGCGGCGCGGTGCTGGCCGGAGGCGACAGTCACCCGCACCGGCCAGGGCGCCGGGCGGCCGGCCTCGTCGTAGTAGGTGGTCCCGCGCAGCTCGACCCCGATCCGGCGCTCGACGTTGAAGGCCACGACGATGCGGCTGCTGGCGTCGCGGCAGCGGAACCAGAGGTCGCCCACGTCGCTGCCCTCCGGCCCGTAGACCAGGTGGCTATGCCCCGGGCTGGTGCGGAATCTCCAGTCGAGGTCCTGGGCCTGTGCGGGGAAGGCGCCGAGCACGGCCAGCGCGGCGAGGAAGGGGAGGGCTTTCATGCGGCCAAGCTAGCATCGCGCCCGCGCCGGTCCAGTGCGACGCGCGGCCTCGCCGGAACGTGCGCTCAGACTTCGGCCCGGCAGGCGGCGAAGAAGTCGCGGATCCGGCCGCGTTCGGCGACGCGGACCGGCAGCCGGGCCGAGTGGTCGGCGTCGTGCAGGGACAGCTCGCCCGTGCGGGCGAAGCGGGCCAGCGCCGGATGATCGGCCGGCGCGGCGGCCTCCACATAGACGCCCTGGCCGAGGCCGGCCGGACCGGCCTCGCCGAAGAAGTCGGCGCGCTCGCCGGCGGAGGTCAGCCGGATCTGCGCCGAATCGCCGGAGTTCACGGCCGACACCGTCACCTGGCCGGAGTGCGGCTGGCAGGTCATCATCAGCACGACGTTGTCGCTCGACGGGGCGCCGTAGGCCAGCTTCGCGCCTTCCCCCTCGCTCTCGTAGAGGAACCAGGCGAGCCCCGGCAGGGCGCCCTGGCCCTGGCTGGCGCAGGCCACGACGAGGCATGAGGCGACGAGGGTGAAGATGGCGCGACGGCGCATGAGTGACGCTCCCGGACGTCACTCATTAACTATTGAAACCGGCGGAGGTTCACCGGCCCCGCTCAGAACGGGGTGAAACGCTCCACGAGCGACTGGCCGGCCGGAGTCTTCTGCACGCGGCTGATGTCGCCGCGGCCGCCGTAGCTGATCCGCGCCTCGGCGATCTGGGTGTGGCGGATGGTGTTGGCGCTGGAGATGTCCTCCGGCCGCACGATGCCGCTGACCGCCAGCTGGCGCACGTCGTAGTTGGTGCGCACCTCCTGGGTGCCCTGGATCATCATGTTGCCGTTGGGCAGCACGGCGGTGACCACCGCGGCGATGGTCAGGTTGATCTTCTCGGCCCGGTTCACCGAACCCGCGCCGGCGTTGGAGGTGGTCGAGCCGGTGTTGATCGCGTTGGCCGGATCGAAGCCGCCCGGGAAGACGCGGCCCAGGCTGGACTCCAGGCCGAAGAAGTTCTCCACGCCCGCGTGGGTGTTGGCGGTGCGCGAGGAGCTGGTGGCGTTGGTCGTCTTGGCCGAGTCGTCGATCTCGATCTGCACCGTCAGGATGTCGCCGACCCGGTTGGCCCGCTGGTCGTTGAAGAAGGCCCGCGCGCCCGAGCGCCACAGGGAGTTGGCCGAGGCCGGCTGGGGCGCCGGCTCGCGCGCCGAGGCCAGGTGCATGACGTCCTGCTGCTGCGGGACCAGGACGGCGGGATAGCGCACCGGCGTCAGGTCCGGGCCCTGGACGGCCTCCTTGACGGTGGTGCAGGCGCAGAGCGGGGCCAGGGCGGCGAGGGCGACGAGAAGCGGACGCATGGGATGGGCCTCTAGCGGGACGCGAAGGTGCGGGCGCGGAGCTGGAGCGCGGCGGGGCCGACCACGGCCTCGCCGGGACCGGTGGCCACGGCCTGCAGCACCTTGCCCGAGCTGGGGTTCTGGACGTTGAAGCTCTCGCCGGCGGCGGCGGCGCCGACGGCCTTGGCCTGCAGGGTCAGGCTGATCTGACCGTCGGCGTAGGTGACCAGCACCATGTCGCCCTTCTTGATCACCTGCGGGGCCGAGACGTCGCGGGCCGAGACGGCCGCGCCGGCGCGCAGGGGGCGCTTGGCGGCCAGGCCGATCACCCGCTCGGCGTCGGACGGGGCGTCGGCCGGGGCGGCCGCGGCCTTGGCCCAGACCAGATCCTCCGGTCCCACGATCTCGCCGGCCGCGAGGCTGCGGGCGTAGGTCAGGACCTCCACGTTGCCGCGAACGGCGGTCGCCGCCGGAGCTGCGGCGGCGCCCGTCTCGCCGGACCGCACCGCGATCAGGCGCAGGCCCTGGGCGTTCGGCCAGTCGAGGCCGGAGCGGCGGGCGAGGGACTGCACGGCCGCGGCGTGCAACATCACCGACCGGCCGGGCTTGGCCGCCACCGGCACGTTCGCGGCCTCGCCGGCGCCTTCGAACAGGTCGCCGAGGGTGACCACGCCGTCGTCGTCCACGGTCTGCGCCTTGAGCACGACCGGCACGCCGGCGCAGGCCCAGGAGACCCAGACCACGCTCGCCAGCCCCGCCAGGGCGCCGGCCAGCACCTTCACCTTGCGGACCATCAGCGGCTCACCTGGCTGGCGGTCTGCAGCATCTCGTCGGCGGCGGAGATGACCTTGGAATTCATCTCGTAGGCCCGCTGGGCGACGATCAGGGCGGTGATCTCGCTCACCGCATCGACGTTGGAGCTTTCGATGTGGCCCTGGATCAGGTCGCCGACGCCCTCCGCGCCGGGGGCGCCGACGGTCGCCGCGCCGGAAGCGGTGGTCTCCAGGTAGAGGTTGTCGCCGATGGCCATCAGCCCGGCCTCGTTGACGAAGGTGGCCAGTTCGATCTGCCCCAGCACCTGCGGCTCGGTCTGGCCCGCGGTCGCGGCCTGCACCTGGCCGGTCTTGGAGATGGTCACCGCGGTGGCGTCGGCCGGGACGTTGATCGCCGGCTCGATGGCGTAGCCGTCCTCGGTGACCAGCAGGCCCTCGTTGTTGACCGAGAAGTTGCCGGCCCGGGTGTAGCCGATCTCGCCGGACGGCATCTGCACCTGGAAGAAGCCGCGGCCGCCGATCGCCAGGTCGTAGGGGTTGTCGGTGCGGGTCAGCGAGCCCTGCGCATGGATGCGGTAGGTCGAGCCCGCCTTCACCCCGGCGCCGATCTGCACGCCCGTCGGCACCACCGTGCCCTGGTCCGAGGACTGCGCGCCGGGCATCTCCAGCGTCTGGTAGAGCAGGTCCTGGAACTCGGCCCGTTGGCGCTTGAAGCCGACGGTGTTCATGTTGGCGATGTTGTTCGAGATGAGATCGACGTTCATCTGCTGGGCGGACATGCCCGTGGCGGCGGTGCGCAGAGCCTGCATCGCTGGAGCCCTTCCTCTTACTGCACGCGGCCCAGCCGCTCGACGGAGCGGCGGGCGAGTTCTTGTTCGGAATCCATCATCTTGGAGATCGAGGTGTAGGCCCGGCTGACCTCGATCATCCGGGTGATCTCGACGATGGGATTGACGTTGGAGCCTTCGATGAAGCCCTGACGGACGACCGCGTCGGCCGCCGGCTGGGGCTGGGCGTTGGAGGCGTTGCGGAGCTGGTTGTCGCCCGTCTTCTCCAGCACCGTCAGGTCGTCGAAGGTGAAGACGCCGATCCGGCCGACCTGCTCCTCGCCCTGGCTGAGGGTGCCGTCCTTGCCGATGGCGACCGGGCCCTGGGCCGGGTCGATGACGATCTCCTCGCCGCCGTCGCCCAGCACCGGATGACCGCTCTGGCTGACCATGCGGCCCGCCTCGTCGAGGCGGAAGCGGCCGTCGCGGGTGAAGCGGGGGCCGTCGGCGGTGTCGACCTGGAAGAAGCCCATGCCCTCGATCGCCAGGTCGAAGGCGCCGCCGGTCTGGCGCAGCGCGCCCTGGCCGAAGTCGCGCGCGACGCCGTTGGCGACCACGAACTTGACCGGCTTGGGCCCGTCGGCCGTGTGGGCCGGGGCGGCCGGCTCGGCCCTCGCCAGCAGCGACTCGACCTTGAAGCCGGTCGTGTCGGCGTTGGCGATGTTGTTGGCCACGATGTCGAGCTCGCGGCGCAGCAGGATCTGCCGCGACAGTCCGACATAGAGGGCGTTGTCCATCGTAAAGCTTTTGCTCGTTGCGACAGTTTGCTCGCCCTTCCGCCTGCAAGCTTCAGGCCAGTCCGAAACGCCAATCAATTCAGCGGAAAAGACGGTTAACGGCGGCCGGCCGGCGGAAATTTCCGGGCCGGGTTTTGCCGCCTTAACAAGCTCTAAAAACGACCCGTTAACCAATCGGCGCGCACACACGAGCAACAAGGATTCTAAGGAACGCGCGCGTGTTCGGGAAAAAGAAGCCCAAGCCCGAAGAGGCCGAGGCGACCGAGACCGACGCCCCCGAGGGCGAAGGCGCCGAAGGCGAGGTCGCAGAGGGCAAGAAGAAGCTTCCGCTGAAGCTGGTCCTGATGGGCGCGGCCGGCGCCCTGGTGGTGCTCGGCGGGGGCGGGACCGCGGCCTACATGTTCCTGGCGCCGAAAGGCGACAAGGCCGGCGCCCAGGCCGAGAAGCCGAAAAAGAAGGAGAAGGGCGGCCACGCCGAGAAGGGCAAGGCCGCGCCCGGCGGGGCGGTCGTCCGCGCCGGCCCGGACGGCGTCACCTTCTACACCCTGCCCGACATCGTCGTGAACATGCAGACCGCCGACGGGCGGCCGACCTTCCTCAAGCTGAAGCTGACCTTCGAGCTGCCCGACGAGCACACCGTCGAGGTGCTCGATCCGAACATGCCCAGGCTGCAGGACATGTTCCAGACCTTCCTGCGCGAGCTGCGCCCGGAGGACCTGAACGGCAGCCAGGGCAGCTACCAGCTGCGCATGGAGATCCTTCGGCGGGTGAACCTCGTGGTCGCCCCGGCCAAGGTCAACGCCGTGCTCATCGAGGAGATGCTGATCAACTAGGCGCTCCCTGCGCCTCGTGACGCCCCGCCATGAGTGACCAGACCGACCCCTTAGCGGCCATCGCCGCCGCCGCCGCCGCCAACGCCGAGGCCGCCGAGAAGGGCGAGGCGGCTCCGGGCGGCTGGGAGGACTCGCCCGATCCGGAAGCGCTGATGAGCGCCGAGCGGATCCTCAACCAGGACGAGATCGACAGCCTGCTGGGCTTCGACCTCACCGAGGACGAGGCCGCCGAGCGGACCGGCATCCGCGCCATCATCAACTCCGCGCTCGTCACCTACGAGCGCCTGCCGATGCTGGAGATCGTCTTCGACCGCCTGGTGCGGCTGATGACGACGTCCTTGCGCAACTTCACCTCGGACAACGTCGAGGTCAGCCTCGACAACATCTCCTCGATCCGCTTCGGCGACTACCTGAACTCGATCCCGCTGCCGGCCATCCTGGCCGTGTTCCAGGCCGAGGAGCTCGACAACTACGGCCTGCTGACGGTCGATTCGAACCTGATCTACTCGATCGTCGACGTGCTGCTGGGCGGACGGCGCGGCACCGCGGCCATGCGCATCGAGGGCCGGCCCTACACCACCATCGAGCGGGTGCTGGTGCAGAAGATGGTCGAGGTCATCCTGGCCGACGCCAAGACCGCCTTCCAGCCGCTGCGCCCCTCGGCGCCGATCAACTTCACCCTCGACCGGCTGGAGACCAACCCGCGCTTCGCCGCCATCGCCCGGCCGAACAATGCGGCCATCCTGGTCAAGCTTCGGATCGACATGGAGGACCGGGGCGGGCGAATCGAGCTCCTGTTGCCCTACGCCACGCTCGAGCCGGTCCGGAAGCTGCTGCTGCAGCAGTTCATGGGCGAGAAGTTCGGCCGCGACAACATCTGGGAAGGCCACCTGGCGACCGAGCTGTGGACCACGCAGATGGAGGTCCGCGCGGTCCTCGACGAGCTGCAGATCCCGCTCAAGGACGTGCTGGCGCTGAAGGAGGGGGACACCCTGATGCTCAACGCCACGCCCGACAGCGTCGTTGAACTGCGCGCCGGGTCGATCCCGCTCACCGTCGGCCGCATGGGCCGGCGCAACCACCACATCGCCGTCCGCGTGGAGGCGCCGCTGTCGCCCCACGCCCGGCGCGCCGTCCAGAGGACCTCATGAGCGCCGTCGCGATCGGGCTGAACGTCTTGCTGGCGGCGCTGCTGGCCGCGGCGCTGGCCATGGGCTGGCGGCTGAACCGGCGGCTGAACGTCCTGCGCGAGAGCCAGGCCGGCTTCGCCAAGGCGGTCGCCGACCTCAACGCCGCCGCCGCCCGGGCGGAGAAGGGCCTCGCCGACCTGCGCGCCGCCGGCGACGAGGCGATGGACCTGCTCTCCGACCGCATCACCAAGGGCCGCGAGCTGGCCTCCAAGCTGGAGAGCCTGACCGCCGCCGCCGAGGCCGCCGCGAGCCGGGTCCCGCCCCGCGCGGCTGCGCCGCGGGCCGGCGACGAGGACGTGCTGGAGCTGGGCGACCGCGACCGGCGCCTGGGCGCGCTGCTCGCCGAGGCCCAGCGCCGGCGCGCGACGCCCGAACCGCCCGCGGGCGGCGAGCGGCCGCTGACCCTGGCCCGCCCCAGATCCTTCGATGACGACCTGTTCGACAGCCCGGCCGACGAGGCCGGGCTTGGCCGCCTGAGGCTTCGCCGATGAGCAACATGCCCCGCATCCTGCCGCTGATCGGCGTCGCCATCGGCGGCGTGCTGGCCCTCAACGCCGTCTCCGGCGCCCGGGCGCTGCCGGACCTGCTTTCCGGCGCGACCGCCTTCGCCGAGGAGGCCAAGCCCGGCGAGAAGGCCGCCGTCGGCGAGGCCGCGCCCGCCGCCGGCAAGGCCGCTGTGCCGCCCGGCGCCTCGGCCGCAGCGCCCAAGCCGCCGGCCCCGGTGTGCGCCCCGACCGCCGCCGAACTCGCCCGCCAGGCCGGCCTCTCGCCCGCCGAGCTGCAGGTCCTGCAGAGCCTGGGCGCCCGTAGGGGCCAGCTGGAGCAGCGGGAACAGGACCTCAACGTCCAGCTCGCCCTGCTGGCCGCCGCCGAGGCCAAGCTCGACGCGAAGCTGAAGCAGATGAACACCCTCAAGGCCGAGGTCCAGGGGCTGATGACCCAGGCCGACGAGAAGGAGGCCGCCGAGACCGACCGGCTGGTGAAGGTCTTCGAGTCCATGAAGGCCAAGGACGCGGCCCCGCGGATGGAGCTGCTGGACGATTCCGTGCGCCTGCCGATCGCCGCCAAGATGAAGGAGCGGGTGCTCTCGGCCATCCTCGCAGAGATGAAGCCGGCCGAGGCCAAGCGCCTGACCGAGGCCCTGGCGCGCCGCCACTCCGCCGCCAAGGCTGCGGCTCAGGCCGCTCAGGCCGCCGCCCAGGCCCCGGCCGCCGACCCCGTCAAGCTCGCCGCCGCGACCGCTCCGCCCGCCGCCAAGCCGGCGCCGAAGAAGCCTGCGCCCAAGCCCGCCGCGCCCAAGCCGGCGCCCGAGAAGACCGCGGCGGCCGCGCCCGCGCCGGCCGAGAAGGCCGCCCCCGCCAAGCCGGCCGAGCCGGCGGCCAAGCCGGGCTGATGAGCCTCTCCCGGGCCCTGCGCGCCTCGGCGGCCGCGGCCGCCATCCTGGCCGTGGCCCTGCCGCCGGCCGGTCTGGCCGCGCCCGAACGCGTGGCCGCCGCGAACGGGGCGCTGGAGGTCCGCGTCGGCCAGGCCGACGACTTCTCGCGGATCGAGTTCCACTGGCGCGGCGGGGCCAGGATGACGACCCGGCGCGAGGGCCAGCTGCTGGTCCTGCGCTTCAGCCGCGACGCCCGGCCCGACATCTCCCGCCTGCGGGTCAGCCCGCCGCGCTGGCTGAAGGGCGCCGAGCAGAAGCATGTGGGCGGGGCCCTGGAGCTGCACCTGACGCTGGCGGACGACGCCGACGCCCGCACCGGCGTCGCCGACGGCGCGCCCTACGTCGTGGTCTTCGAGAAGGCCGCGCCGCCGCCGGAGCCCAAGACCGCCGAGGCGGACCCGTCCGAGGTCGCCCGCCCGAACCCGATCCCGGCCGGCGGCGTCGTGCGCATGGGCGCCGAGCTCGACGGCAGACAGGTGCTGCTGACCTTCCCGTGGGCGAATCCCAACGGGGCGGCGGTGTTCCGGCGCGGCGACGCCGTCTGGGTGGTGTTCGACGCCCCGGCGCGGATCGACGTCTCCAAGACGCCCCGCGGCCTGCGCCAGCTGAGCGGCGCGCGGGCCTATCACGGCGCCGACTATGCGGCGGTGCGCATCGCCTCGCCCGCCACCGTGCCGGTGAGCGTCAGCCAGGAAGGGCCGGTCTGGACCGTGGCCCTGGGCGCCGGCGCTCCGGTCACCCCGGGGGTGATCGGCGTCGCCCGCAACGATGTCGCCGGCCCGGCCGGCCTGGTCGCCGCGGTCGCCGGCGTCAGCCGGATCGTGCGGATGACGGACCCGGTGGTCGGCGACGAGCTGACCATCGCCACCGCGCTCGGTCCCGCCAAGGTGCTCCCCTCGCGCCGCGAGTACGTCCAGCTCGCCTTCCTGCCGACGGCCCACGGCCTGGCCATGGAGACCTACGCCGACAACCTGCTGGTCTCGCGGCGGGGCGACCTGGTCAGCATCGTCCGGCCGCAGGGCCTGGTGCTCTCGAAGGGCGGCGCGCGCAAGAACGCCGCCGCCGGCCTGGAAGGCGCGCCCCTGCCCGCGGCGCTGCCGGGCCTGGTCCGGGAGGACTGGGCCAAGACCGGCTCGGGCGGGTTCCTGGCCCGCTACAACGCCCTGCTCGACGCCGCCTCGGAGGAGATCGCCAAGGGCAAGGACGCCCCCGTCGCGGCCCGCCTGGCCCTGGCCCGGTTCCTGGTCGGCTCGGAGCTGGCGCACGAAGCCATCGGCGTGCTCAACGAGCTGGCCCGCACCAACCCGCGGCAGCTCTCCAACCCCGAGTTCCGCGGCCTGCGCGGCATCGCCAAGGTGATGGCCCGCCGCCATCAGGAAGCGGCCGCCGACTTCGCCTCGCCCGCCCTGGCGGACGATCCGGCCAGCGCGCTCTGGCGCAGCCACATCGCCGTGCAGGGCGCCGATTGGACCGAGGGGCGGCAGGCCTTCGCCGCCGGCGCCTCCGCCTTCAACCAGTTCCCGGCCCGGTGGAAGGCCCGCTTCGCCCGTGGCGACGCCAAGGCCGCCCTGGCGCTCGGCGACCTGGCCGGCGCCACCGCCCGCGTCAACCTCGCCCTGATGGCCCGGGCCGGCCCCCGGGAGGACCTCGCCACCCGCCTGGTCCAGGCCCGGCTGCTCGAGGCCCAGGGCCAGAACGCACGGGCCTTGGCCATCTACCAGGCCGTCCAGAAGGCGCCGCTGGAGGAGCTGGCCGCGCCGGCGCTGCTGCGCGCCACCCAGATCCGCTACCAGACCGGCCAGGCGACGCCGGCCCAGGCGGCCCAGGTGTTCGACGGCCTGCGCTTCCGCTGGCGGGGCGACGCCACCGAGCTGGAGACCATCCGCGCGCTCGGCCGCCTCTATCTCGACCAGGGCCGCTACCGCGAGGCGCTGGAGGCGCTGCGCTCGGCCGGCATGCGGCTGCCCGACCTGCCCGAGGCGGTGGCCCTGCAGGCGGACCTGGCGGGCGCCTTCCGGACCCTGTTCCTCGACGGCATGGCCGACGGCCTGGAGCCGATCCAGGCGCTGGCCCTGTTCTTCGACTTCAAGGAGCTGACCCCCATCGGCGCCGACGGCGACATGATGGTCCGCAAGCTGACCCGCCGGCTGGTGGACGTGGACCTGCTGGCCCAGGCCGCCGAGCTGCTCGACTATCAGGCCAACAACCGCCTCGACGGGGTGCCGCGCGCCCAGGTCGCCACGGACCTGGCCCTCATCCATCTGATGGACCGCCAACCGGAGAAGGCCCTGGCCGCCATCAACGCCTCGCGCACCACCGTCCTGCCGACGGCGCTGAACGTCGAGCGGCGGCTCATCGAGGGCCGGGCGCTGATGATGCTCGGCCGCTACGAGCACGCCCTGGAGGTCATCCAGCGCGACAACTCCCGCGAGGCGAACGATCTGCGCGCCGAGATCATGTGGCGGCAGAAGGACTGGGCCGGCGCGGCGTCCGCCTTCGAGCGCTCCCTCGGCGAGCGCTGGAAGAACCCCGCCATCCTCTCCGCGGACGAGGAGGGCCGCCTGCTGCGGGCCGGCGTCGCCTACAGCCTGGCCGGCGACGAGGCCGCCCTGAACCGCCTCGAGGGCCGCTGGAGCGGCTTCTACGAAAAGGCGCGCAACCCCGAGGCCCTGCGCGTGGCCCTCAGCGGCGCCGGCTCCGGCTCCCTCGGCGCCGCCGAGTTCGGCCGCCTGACCGCCGACACCGAGGCCTTCGCCGGCTGGGTCGCCAAGATGAAGGAACGCTTCCGCCAGGGCCCGACCCAGTACGCCCCCGCGCCGCTCGCCAAACCCCCGGTGCTCGCGCCCCCTCCGGCGGCCCAGAAGCAGGCGGCGGCTGCGGGACCGGAGAGGCGCGGCTAACCCTTTCCCTGCCCTCGGGCTTCGCCTCGGGGGAGAGGAGATCGCGCGGCTAAGGCCTCCTCTCCCCCGACACGAAGTGCGGGGGGAGAGGATTGAGGAGAGGGGCGACGCCGTCATCGCGGCCGCTCCGGATGGTTCAGCGATCGTCCACCGGGCCGCCGCCGCTCTCGCAGGCCTCAAGGATCGTCAGGCACACGCCGTCGAGGTTCTCGGACACGTCCCTGTTCCAGAACCGCAGAACTCGAAGGCCGAGGTCTCCGAGGAAGGCCGTCCGCCTCGCGTCGTACGCGACCTGCTCATCGTGCTGGCCGCCGTCGACCTCCACGACCAGACCAGCGTCATTGCAGATGAAGTCGACGATGTAGGGGCCCTTGGGAACCTGCCGGCGCCACTTCCAGCCGCCGAGCCGGCGGGCGCGCAAAGCGCCCCAGAGCTTCGCCTCAGCGTCGGTGTCGTCCCGCCGCATCGCGTTGGCGCGCGCCAGCAGCGGGTCCTCGTTGATGGTCCGGATCCTGCCCACAACCAGAGGGTGGGCCATTGACCAGCTTCTTCGCAAGCGGAGAGGCCGCTCCGCCCCTCTCCTTAATCCTCTCCCCCCGCGCTTCGCGTCGGGGGAGAGGAGACTCATCCCCCCGCGCCCCGCTGGAAACTCTCCACCAGGCTCCCCGCCACGAGGCGCCAGCCGTCGACGAGGACGAAGAAGATCAGCTTGAAGGGCAGGGACACCACCACCGGGGGCAGCATCATCATCCCCATGCTCATCAGCACGCTGGCGACGACGAGGTCGATGACCAGGAAGGGGACGAACA
Organism: Phenylobacterium terrae; assembly: GCF_042681205.1. Classification (NCBI taxonomy): domain Bacteria; kingdom Pseudomonadati; phylum Pseudomonadota; class Alphaproteobacteria; order Caulobacterales; family Caulobacteraceae; genus Phenylobacterium; species Phenylobacterium terrae. The sequence continues at coordinate 416,671 of NZ_JBHUEY010000001.1, read as the reverse complement.
GCAGAAAGCCGATCTCGAAGGCCCGTTTCAGCTCGCTGATCATGAACGCCGGGGTGACGACCCGCAGCGGCAGGTCCTGGACGTTGGCCGGTCGCTCGACCCGCGAGAGGCGGACGAACAGCGCCAGGTCCTCGCGGTCGACCTGGCTCAGCATGAAGGTCTTCACCGGCGCGCCGGCCGCCTCGAAGGCGACGGGCAGCTCCATCTGCTGGTCGAGCAGCGGCCGGATGCCCTCGTCGTAGGAGCGCTCGAAGGTCGGGCCCATGACGATGGCGGTGAGGAACAGCGACAGGCTGATGATCACCGCGTTGGGCGGGCTCTGCTGCAGGCCGAGCGCGGTGCGCAGCAGGCTGAGCACCACCACGATCCGCACGAACGAGGTGGTCATGATGACGATCGACGGGGCCAGCGACAGGACGGTCAGCAGGCCGACCAGCTGGACCACCCGCTCGGTCAGGCCGGCGCCGGTGCCGAGGTCGATGTTGATCGCCTGGGCCTGGGCTGCGGCGGGCAGGGCGATCAGCGCCAGGGCCGCAAGGACGGGCAGGGCTCTAAGCATCGGCGCCCTCGCGACGCGTCCCGTGCGGCATCACCTTGCCCTCGCCGAGCAGCAGCAGCTGTTCGGTCCCGTCCACGTCCACGATCACCAGCCGCCGGGCCGGGTCGAGCACCAGCGTCTCGACGATGCGGATGCGGCGCTCCTTGCGGGTGGGGATGAAGCGGGAGAGGGCGTCCGGCCCGAACCGGCGCAGGGCGACGGCGCAAAGGCCGATCAGGCCCAGCACCAGGGCCAGGGCGAAGACCGCCTGGGCGAAGTCGGCGAAGTTCATCGAAGCGAGGGTCTCTCGGGGCGCCGGGCGGGCGGGGCGCCGGTCTTGCAGGGCGATTTGTCGATGAGTCCCTTAAGCCGCGGTTAACCCTGTTTCTTCACCAATGGACCCCATGAACCTCGGCGAGATTCCGCTCTTTGCGATGCTGAAGTCCCGCCTCGGACACCTGTCCGAACGGCAGCGGCTGATCGCCCAGAACGTCGCCAACTCCGACACCCCGGGCTACCGGCCGCAGGACCTGAAGCCGTTCGGCTTCCAGGCCCACCTGGCCGCCGCCGCGTCCGGCGGGGCCGACCAGCCGGCCCGCACCAACAAGGCGCACCTGTCCGGCACGGTGAGGCGCGCGGGCCCGCACCGGGCGGTGGAGGGCAAGGATTCGGAAGTCACCCTCGACGGCAACGCGGTCTCGCTTGAGGAGCAGATGCTGAAGATGGCCGAGGCGCGGATGAGCTACGACGCGGCCATCGGCTTCTACCAGAAGTCCATGGGCCTGCTGCGCATGGCCGCCCGGACCCCGAAGTGAGGACGCCCTAGATGCCCGAGATCAAGACCGGTTCGGCGGCGACCATGGCGACCGCGGCCTCGGCGTTGAAGGCCCAGCAGGCCAGGATGCGGATCATCGCCGAGAACCTGGCCAACGCGAACTCGACCTCGCGCACGCCGGGCGGGGATCCCTACCGGCGGCAGATCCCGGTGTTCGAGCCGGCCAAGGTGGCCGGCGGCGCCGAGGGGGTGAAGATGGCCCGCGTCCAGGCCGACCCCTCCGACTTCAAGACCGAGTACGACCCCGGCCACCCGTCCGCCGACGCCAAGGGCTATGTGAAGCTGCCCAACGTGAACACCCTCATCGAGGCGATGGACATGCGCGAGGCCCAGCGGGCCTACGAGGCCAACCTCAACGTCATCGAGACGCAGCGCGCCATGGAGATGCGCACGCTCGACATCCTGAAGAAGTAGGGCTGACCGATGATCACTCCGCTCGCCGCCGCCAAGGCCTACGGCGCCGCCCAGAGCCAGGCGCTGAAGGGCGTGGGCGGCGGGGACGGCCCGGAAGCCGCCCAGGGGCCGGGCTTCGCCGACCTCGTCCGCAACGCCATCAACGACGTCACTCAGACCTCCAAGGCGGCCGAAACCCAGATCGCCGCCCAGGTCGCCGGCAAGGCCGAGCTGATCGACGTGGTCACCGCCATCTCCGCGGCCGAGGCGAGCCTGGAGACCGTCATGGCGGTCCGCGACCAGGTGATCGCCGCCTACCAGGAAATCATGCGGATGCCGATCTAGGGGCGTTCGCCCCCCTGCGGCTCGACCGGTTGTTGTGAGATCGCTACACTCTCCGCGAGCATCGGGGGGTGAGGCGATGGGTCTGGCGGGCTGGCGCAACCTCATGAGAGTCGCTGCGGCGGCGGCGGCCGGCGCGCTTCTGGCGCTGGCGGGGGTCGCCGAGGCGGCCTGGTACCGGGCCGAGACCGACCGGTTCGTGGTCTACGGCGAGGGGCGGGAAGCCCAGGTCCGCGACTACGCCGTCAAGCTCACCGTCTTCGACCGCGTGCTGCGCCAGCTCAATCCGGTCGCCGCCGACCGCCCTGCGGGCGCCAAGGTCGAGGTGTATCTGGTGCGCGGCGTCGGGCAGATGCGGCGCGTCCGTCCGGGGATCGACCAGAGCATCGCCGGCTTCTACTCCGGCAACAACGAGGCCATGTTCGCGGTGGCCGATCTGGACCGCAGGGACGTCGAGGCCCAGCAGGTCCTGTTCCACGAATACGCCCACCACTTCATGCTGGCCAACTTCCCGGCCGCCTATCCCGCGTGGTTCGTGGAGGGCTGGGCCGAGTACTACCAGACGGTCGAGATCACGCCCGAGCAGATCAAGGTCGGCGACTACAGCGAGAACCGCGTCGAGTGGCTGTGGCTCGGCCGCTGGCTGCCGCTCGACGAACTGCTGACCAAGCGTGTCTCGGACCTGCGTGACGACGGACAGGCCGCCTTCTACGCCCAGGCCTGGCTGCTGATGCACTACATGCGCAGCGACGCCGAACGCGCCGATCAGCTGAACGCCGCCATGCTCGCCATATCGCGGGGACAAGATCCGCTCACCGCGTTCAAGGCGGCCACAGGCGCCGAGCCGAGCCAGATCGACAAGCGTCTCCAGCGCTACCGCAAGCTGCCGGTGCTGCTGATGAAGAACACCGAGCCGCCGCCCGAGGTGAAGGTCACGCAGCTGCCCGCGTCCGCGGACGACCTGCTGCTGGAGAACCTCAGGCTGATGTCCAGCCCGCTCGAGCCGCCGGACACCCGCTTCCTCGAACAGGTCCGCGCCAAGGCCGCCCGCTATCCCGGGGACCGGCTGGCCGAGATGACGCTGGCCCGGGCCGAGTTCACCTACGGCGACCTCGACAAGGCCCAGGCGATCCTCGATGCGCGTATCGCCGCCGATCCGACGGACGAGGATGCGCTCGTGCTCGCGGGCGTCGGGCAGTACGTCGCCGGCCTGCGTCAGCCCGACCGCGCGGCGGAACGGTTCAGGGCCGCGCGCCAATACTTCGGCAAGGCGCATGCGCTGGATTCGAACGACTTCCGCACCCTCTACCACTACGCCCGCAGCCGCCAGCTCGAAGCCAACTATCCCACGGAGAACGATGTGGCGGCCCTGCTGCAGGCCCGCGCCCTTGCGCCGTCGGTGATGGAGATCTCGATGCACGCCGGAGCGGCGCTGATGCACAGGGGCCGCAAGGAAGAGGCGGCGCTGGTGCTGTCGCCCGTGCTGAACTCGCCCCACGGCGGCGAGAGCGCCGCCGTCGCCAAGGCGATCCTGGAAGGCCGCTCGGTGGAGGAGGCCCAGACCGGCGCCCAGCCGGCGGCCGCGCCGGCGCCCGATCCCGTCACGCCCGAGAAGACCGCCAACGGCGGCTGACGGGAGGCGCCCGCGGCTTGGCCGTGGTAACCCTTGGCCATGGCCGGAACGCAGATCGAGGTCGCATCCGTCTCCAAGCGCTTCGGCGCGGTGGCGGCGCTGGACGGGGTCAGCCTCGCGGTGGAGGCCGGCGAGTTCGTCGCCCTGGTGGGCGGGTCGGGTTCCGGCAAGACGACCCTGCTCAAGACGCTGAACCGGCTGGTGACGCCGGACGCCGGGAGCGTGCGGATCGGCGGGGCGGAAGCGTCCGGCCTTGCGCCCCACGAGCTGCGGCGGCGGATCGGCTACGTGTTCCAGGAGATCGGCCTGTTCCCGCACCTGACGGTCGGGGAGAACATCGCCATCACCCCGCGCCTGCTGGGCTGGGACGAGGCGCGGCGGGCGGCGCGGGCGGCCGAGCTGCTCGAGCTCGTCGCCCTGCCGGGCGAGGTCGCGGCCCGCCGCCCGGCCGAGCTGTCCGGCGGTCAGAGACAGCGGGTGGGCGTCGCCCGGGCGCTGGCGGCCGAGCCGGCGATCATGCTGATGGACGAGCCGTTCGGCGCGCTCGATCCCCTGACCCGCGACGCCCTGGGGGCCGACTACCGCGCGCTGCACGAGCGGCTGGGCCTGACCACCCTGATGGTCACCCACGACATCGCCGAGGCGGTGCTGCTGGCCGACCGGATCGTGGTGCTCAACACGGGCCGGATCGTCGGCGACGGGACCGCCGCCGAGCTGCTGGCCAGCGCCGATCCGGACGTGCGCGACCTGATCGAGGCGCCGCGCCGCCAGGCCGACCGCCTGCACGCGAGGCTGGCCGGATGAGCCCGCAGGTCTCGGCCGCCTTCGGCCTTCTGCCGGAGTACCTGGCCTGGCACGTGCTGCTCAGCGCCGCGGCGCTGGGCCTGGGCGTGGCCATCAGCCTGCCGCTCGCCGTCGCGGCGGCCCGGCGCCCGGCGCTGCGCTGGCCGGTGCTGGGCGGGGCGGGGGTGATCCAGACCATCCCCAGCCTGGCGCTGCTGGCGCTGTTCTTCCCGCTGCTGCTGGCGCTGTCGGCGCTCAGCGAGGAGGTCACGGGGCGGGGCTTCTCGGCCCTCGGCTTCCTGCCGGCGCTGCTGGCGCTGACCCTCTATTCGATGCTGCCGATCGTGCGGAACACGGTCACCGGCCTGGCCAGCCTCGATCCGGCGGTGCTGGAGGCGGCCGACGGCGTCGGCATGACCGCCGGCCAGAAGCTGCGGCTCGTCGAGCTGCCGCTCGCCGCCCCGGTGATCATGGCCGGCGTCCGCACCGCCGCGGTGTGGACCATCGGGGCGGCGACGCTGGCGACGCCGGTGGGACAGACGAGCCTCGGCAACTACATCTTCGCCGGCCTGCAGACCGAGAACTGGGTCTTCGTGCTGTTCGGCTGCGCCGCCTCGGCGGCCCTGGCGCTCGCCGCCGACCAGCTGCTGGGGCTGATCGAGCGGGGGACCGCGCGGCGCAGCCGGGCCCTGGTGATCGGCGGGGCGGCCGGCCTGGCCGCCGGCGTGCTGCTCGCCCTCCTGCCGCTGGCCGCCTTCGGCGGACCCGCCAGCTACGTCGTCGGCGCGAAGAACTTCTCCGAGCAGTACATCCTGGCCGAGCTGATGGCCGAGAAGCTGGAGGCGAGCGGCGCGCAGGTGCGCCGCAAGGAGGACCTGGGCTCGGCCATCGCCTACCGGGCGCTCGCCTCGGGCGAGATCGACGCCTACGTCGACTACTCCGGCACCCTCTGGGCCAACGTCCTGGGCCGCAACGACAACCCCGGCCGCGAGCAGGTGCTGGCCGAGCTGACCCGCGAACTCAAGGCCCGCGACGGCGTCCTCGTCCTGGGCTCCCTCGGTTTCGAGAACGCCTACGCCCTGGCCATGCGCCAGGACCGGGCGCAGGCGCTGGGGATCGCCTCCATCGCCGACCTCTCCGCCCACGCGCCGCAGCTGGTGATGGGCGCCGACCTGGAGTTCTTCTCGCGGCCCGAATGGAAGGCGGTGGAGAGCGCCTATGGGCTCCGGTTCCGCGCGCAGCGCACCTTCCAGCCCACCTTCATGTACCGGGCGCTGGCGCGCGACGCCGACGTGATCAGCGCCTTCTCCTCGGACGGGCGGATCGCCGCCGACCGGCTGGTGGTGCTCACCGACCCCAAGGGCGCCCTGCCGCCGTACGATGCGGTGATCCTCGTCTCGCCGAAACGGGCCGGGGACCAGCGCCTGCTCGCCGCCCTGCGGCCGCTGATCGGCAAGATCCCGGTCGAGGCCATGCGCGAGGCCAACTACAGCGTCGACCGCGACGCGGACAAGGCGACCCCGGCCCAGGCCGCGGCGGCGCTGGCGCAGAAGCTGGGGCTCTAGTCCTTCGGCGCCTGGCAGAGCGTCTGCGGATCCGCGGTCGCGGCCTTGGCCTTGGCGTGCGCCTCGCGGGTCAGGGCCTCGGCGGCCGCCCGGTCGGTCAGCCAGAACAGGCCCCGGCTGATCAGCACCTCCCCCTGGAAGTCGGTGACGCTGGTGATCACCGTCCGCGCGCTGGTCAGCGAATCGAGCAGCGGCGCGGCGCCTTCGTCCTCGCGGGTGAAGGGGACCGTCCCCATCACGCTGACCGGCTGGCCCGCTTCGCTCGCGCCGAGCAGGGGGCGCCGGCCTTCAGGTCGGCGACGGCCTGGCCGTACATGCGCCACTCCTTGAAGATCGGCTGGATGGTGTTGCTCGACACCCCGACGGCGGCGCGGTCGGCCGCGGGGGGATCCATGGACGCCGCATTGAGCGCTTGCAGCGCCGTGTACTCGCCCAGCACGCCCGCCTCCGGATCGGCATAGCGGCGCTCGAGCAGCAGCGCCGCGCCGGGCGTGGACGAGCGGTCGGCGGGCGGCATCCACCGGGCCCCGCCGTCGGTGATGCGGCCGCCGTCGACCTCCAGGACGACGAGCACTTCGCCCGCCGCACCCTTGGCCTCGCCTTGGCACACCCGTTCGGCGGCGGCGGCCGGTCCGACCATTGCGCCCGCGAGCGCGAGAAACCCCAGCAGCCTGCGCATGATCCGCACCTCCCCGGCGCAGAGGGTGAGGCCCCGCGGCCGCGGCGTCCAGCCGGTCCGATCCGTTAACAAAGGTAGCCCTTCGTTAACCATGATCGGCGAGCTTTCGGATCGACACGCTCGACCACCCAAACTGCAGTACGCAAAGAGGCTTTCCCATGAACGGCGCCGAGGTGCTGGACGTCGGCAGAGACGCCATTTGGCTGACCATCCAGCTCTCGGCGCCGGTGCTCATCGTCGGTCTGATCGTCGGCGTCGCCATCGGCCTGTTCCAGGCCCTGACCCAGATCCAGGAGGCGACGCTCGTCTACGCGCCGAAGATCGTGGCCATCTTCGTGTCCCTGCTGCTGTTCCTGCCGGTGATGGGGGCGCTGATGAGCGGCTTCATGCGGCAGATCGCGGCCCGCATCGCCGGCATGTGAGGGGGCGCGCAGCCCCATGGAATCCTACGCCACAGCCGGCCAGGTCTGGGCCGCCGGGCTGATCTTCGCCCGCATCGGCGCCCTGCTGATGGTGATTCCCGGCGTCGGCGAGCAGTCGGTGCCGCCCCGCGTCCGGCTGGGCTTCGCCCTGCTGTTCGCCCTGATGCTCTACCCGGTCCTGGCCCCCTCGATGCCGCCCGTGCCGGGCACGGTGGGCAGCCTGGCGGCCCAGGTCATCAAGGAGATCCTGATCGGCTTGGTCATCGGGACCGTCCTGCGCCTGTTCCTGGCCTCGCTGGCCACGGCGGGCGAGGTGGTCTCGCTGCAGACCACCCTGTCGATCGCCCAGACGGCCAACCCGGGTCAGGCGCAGCCTACGGCGACGCTGGCCACCTTCTTGGGCCTCCTGGGCCTGGTGCTGATCATGACCACCGACCTGCACCACATGTTCATTTCGGCGATGGTGCGTTCCTACGCGCTGTTCCCGGTGATCAAGCCGCTGCCGGTCGCCGATTCCGCCCAGCTGGCGATCCGCACGGTGGGCGACAGCTTCGCCCTGGGGATCCAGCTCGCCGCGCCGGTGCTGGTGTTCAGCCTGGTGTTCAACATCGCCACCGGCCTGGTCGGGCGGATCATGCCGCAGTTCCCGGTGTTCTTCGTGGCCAGCCCGATCATGGTGCTGCTGGGCCTGTCGATCTTCGCCCTCAGCCTGGGGGCCGTCGGCCTCGTCTGGGTCGACCGCTACCGCCAGCTGGCGGACATCTTCGTGTGATCCATGGCTGAGGAAAACGAAGGCGCCTCGAAGACAGAAGAGCCGACACCGCACAAGCTCCAGAAGGCGCGGGAGAAGGGCGACGTCGTCAAGTCGGCGGACCTGGCGCCGCTGGCGGCGCTGCTGGCGGCGGCCGGCGTGATGGCGGTGATGGGCGGGCCCCTGGCGCGCGAGCTGGCGGTGGGGCTTCGCAGCTATATCGCCGAGGCCGGGAGCATGTCGCTGGAGGGCCATGCCGGCGCCCAGCTCCTGGCCCAGACGATGCAGTTGGGCGCGCCGGTGCTGCTGGCGGTGCTGGGGACCGCCGCCGTGGCCGCGGCCGCCGGCAATCTTGTCCAGCACGGCTTCATGTTCACGCCGGAGAAGCTGAAGTTCGAGTGGAAGAAGCTCTCGCCCATGCAGGGCGCGAAGCGGATCTTCGGCCCGGACGGGCTGTTCAACTTCCTCAAGACGATCGTGAAGATCCTGCTGGTCGCCGGCGTCGCCTGGTGGGCCGTGGATCCGCACTACGACGAGCTGCAGACGCTGGCGCGCATCTCGCCCATGGCCATCCTCCCGCTCGCCGCCGACCTGATGCGGCGGCTGGTGTTCGCGGTGGTGGTGCTGCTCGCCGTCGTCACCGGGATCGACTGGTTCTGGCAGCGCCACCGGTTCATCAAGCGGATGCGGATGACCAAGGAGGAGCTGAAGGACGAGTTCAAGCAGACCGACGGCGACCCGCACGTGAAGGCGCGCCTGCGGCAACTGCGTATCCAGCGGTCGCGCCGGCGGATGATGGCCGCGGTGCCGGACGCCACCGTGGTGATCATGAACCCGACCCACTTCGCCGTGGCCCTGAAGTACGAGCCGGGCGAGTTCGGCGCGCCGACCTGCGTCGCCAAGGGCCTCGACACCCTGGCCCTGAAGATCCGCGACGTGGCGAAGGACGCGAACGTGCCGGTGGTGGAGGATCCGCCGCTGGCCCGGGCGCTCTACGCCGCCGTCGAGATCGACGAGCAGATTCCCCCCAAACACTACGAAGCCGTGGCCAAGATCATCGGCTTCGTGCTGGCCGCCGCACGAAAGCGTGGGGCGAGCGCACTGTGAGAGTATGATCGATGCGTGATTCGGACGGGCTGGCCGCCCTGGCGCCGAACGATAGCCGAAGGTCCGGAATGGCGGACGCCGCGAGCGCAGCGCGCCCCAGGCGCAAGGGCAGCGCCCTGAACTGGCTGATCGGCCTGTTCTTCGGGGTCGCGGCCCTGTGCGCGGCCGCCCCCGTGCTCGTCGCCCCGGTGACCGCCGCCAGCCTGATGCTGCTGGTGGGGCTGGCCGGCGTCGCCTGCCTGGGCCTGCTCGCCCTGCGCAATCCGGCCGAGCCGGCGAGCGATCCCGAGCTCAGCCCCGAGGCGCTGCTGGAGGCGCTGCCGGAGCCGACCGCGCTGGCCGCCGCCGACGGGCGGATCCACGCCTGCAACGGCGCCTGGCGGGGCAGCGTCGGGATGGCGCCGCGCCTGCCGAAGAACGGCGCCAGCGGCGCGGGCCTGTTCGCCGGCCTGTCCGCCGCCCGCCGCGGCGAGACCGGCCGCGCCAGCCTGAAGATCGCCGGCGAGGACCGTCTGGTGGAGATCACCCCGGCGGGGCCACGCCGGTTCCTGGTGCGGCTGCTGGAGGGCGGGCCCGAGCCGCTGCGCCTGCCGGCCAAGGCCCTCGAGGTGCTGGCGGCGGTGGCCACCGCCAGCCCCCCGCCGCCCAAGGTGCTGGACGCCTTCGCCGCCGCCTCGCCGTTCGGCGCGGCGCTGCTGGAAGGGGAGGACCCCTTCGCTGCGGCCATCGTCGAGGCCAACCCCGCCCTGGCGGCGGTGGCCGGCGGCGGCGCGCCGGGACAGGTGTTCGGCGAGCTGATCGAGCCGGCCTCGCGGGCCGACGCGGCGCAGAAGCTGCAGGACGGCGCCCAGGGCGCGCTGGAGGTGCGGCTGTCGAGCGACCCTTCGCGCATCGCCCACCTGTACCTGGCCAAGAGCGACGGCCGCTGGGTGGCCTACCTCGTCGACGTCTCGGCCCAGAAGCAGATCGAGCTGCAGCTGGCCCAGAGCCAGAAGATGCAGGCCATCGGCCAGCTGGCCGGCGGCGTGGCCCACGACTTCAACAATCTGCTCACCGCCATCTTCATGCAGCTCGACGTGCTGGCCGCCCGCCATCCGGTGGGCGACCCCAGCTACGAGGGGCTGAACGAGATCCGCCAGACCTCCGCCCGGGCCGCCGACCTGGTCCGCAAGCTGCTGGCCTTCTCGCGCAAGCAGACGGTGCAGCGCGAGGTGCTGGACCTTGGCGAACTCATCTCCGAATTCGAGGTGCTGCTGCGCCGGGTGCTCTACGAGGACGTCAACCTCAAGACCGAGTACGGCCGCGACCTGCCGCAGGTGAAGGCCGACCGCAGCCAGCTGGAGACGGCGGTGATGAACCTGGCCGTCAACGCCCGCGACGCCGTGCGCGCCCATGGCGGCGGCACGGTCAGCATCCGCACCGCCCGCCTGACCGAGGCGCAGGCCCAGTCGATGGGCTTTGCGGCCGCCAAGGGCGACCAGGCGCTGATCGAAGTCGCCGACGACGGGCCGGGCATCCCGCCCGAGGTGATGGACAAGATCTTCGACCCCTTCTTCACCACCAAGCCGGTGGGCGAGGGGACGGGGCTGGGCCTGGCCACCGTCTACGGCATCGTCAAGCAGTCGGACGGCTGGATCAGCGTCCACACCAAGCCCGGCCAGGGCGCCGCCTTCCGCATCTTCCTGCCGGTGCACGTGCCGCTGGCCTCGGTCGAGCCCGCGCCCGCGCCGGTGAAGCCGCGGCCGGTGGCCCGCGACCTCTCCGGCGCCGGCAAGATCCTGTTCGTGGAGGACGAGGACGCGGTGCGCGGCGTCGCCGCCAAGCTGCTGCGCGCCCGCGGCTACGAGGTGATCGAGGCGGCGTCCGGCGAGGAGGCCCTGGAACTGGCCGAACAGCACGCCGGCGAGATCGACCTGATGATCTCCGACGTGGTGATGCCGGGGATGCAGGGGCCCGACCTGCTCAAGCACGCCCGGGCCTACCTGGGCGCGGCCCCGGTGATGTTCATCTCCGGCTACGCCGAGAGCGAGTTCTCCGACCTGCTGGAGGGCGAGAAGAACATCTCCTTCCTGCCCAAGCCCATCGACATCAAGACGCTGGCCGAACGCGTCAAGCTCGAGCTCCAGAAGGCGGCCTAGAGAGTTCCCCGCCGCCCGGGTCGGCGGCGACGGGCAGCGCCTGCGGCGCGACCGGCGGCCGACAGCCGCATCCCTCCGTTCCGCCAATCCGACCGCTGCGGCGGGGGACATCCGCCTGCGGCGACGCTGTGTCGGCGCTGTAACGTCTCGGCCGTTGACGAGGCCCGCCGGATCATCCTTGTTTGCCGGATTGATCGGCGCACCAAGAGGCGCCCGGGAGGTTATTGTTTTGGTCGATACTGCCAGCGGCGGCGCATCTCGCCTGCCAACAAGAACGAAGGTCGCGTTCGGCCTGGGGAGCGGCGCGGAGTCGGTCACCCTCTACGCCATCAGCCAGTTCGCGGTTCTCTACTATTTCCAGGTGCGCGGCCTGTCTCCGGCCCTCGCGGGCCTGGCGGTCTCCGTCAGTCTGGTGCTCGACGCGCTCTCCGACCCCTTCGCCGGGTCGCTGTCGGACCGCACGCGCTCGAAGTGGGGCCGGCGGCACCCCTACATGTTCGCCTCGCCGATCTTCATCGTCGCCGCGTTCATCGCCATCTTCAACCCGCCCGCCGCGCTCACCGACATGGGCCTGTTCTTCTGGTTCCTGGCCAGCGTGGTGGTCATGCGCCAGGCGATGACCTTCTACCACACGCCCCACCTGGCGCTGGGGGGCGAGCTCTCCACGGACTATGTCGAGAGGTCCAAGGTCATGGCGTGGGCCAGCTTCCTGGGCTGGGCCGGGGGCGCCTCGACCTTCTGGGTGGCCACCCGGCTGTTCTTCCCGGAGACGCCCGAGTACTCGAACGGACTGCTCAATCCGGAGCCGTGGTTCGCCTATTCGATGACGATGGGCGTGGTCGCCCTGCTGTTCCTGTACGGCTCGGCCTGGTTCACGCGCGACCGGATCCCCCATCTGCCGCAGCCGCCGGAGAACCAGCCGCCCTGGAGCCCGCTGGAGTTCTTCAAGGACATCGCCCGGGCGATGGGCAACATCAACTACGTGTGGATCATCGTCGGCTACTTCTTCCTGTCGATGATGGTGGGCCTGCGCAACGGCCTGCACATCTTCACCAACACCTTCTTCTGGGAGCTGAAGACGATCGACCTGTCGTGGTTCGTGATCGGCAGCTTCTTCGGCTTCCTCACCTCGTTCGTCGTGGCCCCGCGGGTGCACGGCAAGTTCGACAAGAAGCTGACGATGATCGTGTCCGGGCTGGCCTACGCCATCGTCCCGGCGATCCCGATGGTCCTGGGCCTGCTGGGGATCATGGGCCCCGAGACCCCGGGCCTGGTGCCGATCCTCATCGTCTTCCACGGGGCCGGCTGGTGCGCCATCAGCATCCTGAACATCAGCATCATGTCGGCGCTGGCGGACATCTCCGACGAGAACGAGCTGAAGCACGGCGTGCGCCAGGAAGGGGTGCTCTACGCGACGCGCGCCTTCTTCGCCAAGGTGGACGCCGCCATCGGCACCGCCTTCGCCGGCGTGGTGCTGGGCTTCATCAGCTTCCCTGAGAAGGCCAAGCCGGGCCAGGTCGCGCCCGAGGTGCTGCACAACCTCGTCATCTGGGACGCCCTGGTGGCGATGATCCCGGGCGTCTTGGCCGTGTATTTCTACACCCGGTACAAGATCACCCGCGGCAGCTACGACGCGACCCGGGCGGCGCTGAACGAGAAGAAGGGCCTCGCCGCCTCGCCCACGCTCACCGGCGTGATGGCGGCGGAGGACATCGGTAGCCCCCTCGAGAACCCGGGCGGCGCCAAGCCCGCCCCCGGTCAGGCATGACCCGCCGGCCTTAAAACCCAAGAAGGAGGAGCCGTCCCGTGAGCAGCACCCAGGCCGCCGGCGCGGACCGGCTCCCCTTCAAGACCAAGCTGGCCTTCGGCCTCGGCAGCGGGGCCGAGACGATCGCGCTCTACACGGTCAGCCAGTTCGCGATGCTCTACTACAACCAGGTGCTCGGGCTGCCCGGGCACCTGGCGGGCCTGGCGGTCTCGGCCAGCCTGATCCTCGACGGCCTGTCCGACCCGGTGGTCGGCTCGCTGTCGGACCGCACCCGGTCCAGGTGGGGCCGGCGGCACATCTACATGTTCTGGGCCCCGATCCCGATCGTCCTGGCCTTCATCGCCATCTTCAACCCGCCGGCCGGGCTCTCCCAGTGGGCGCTGTTCGCCTGGTTCATGCTGACGGTGATCCTGCTCCGGCAGGCGATGACCTTCTACCACACGCCGCACCTGGCGCTCGGCGGCGAGCTCTCCCGCGACTACACCGAGCGGTCCAAGGTGATGAGCTACAACAGCTTCTTCGCCTGGGCGGGCGGGGCGGCGACCAGCTGGATCGCGCTCAGCTACTTCTTCGTCGACACCCCGGAATACCCGCGCGGGCTGCTGAACCCGGAGCCCTACGCGCCCTATTCGCTGGTGATGGGCGCGGTGGCCCTGGCGGTGCTCTTCGGATCGGCCTGGTTCACCCGCGACCGCATCCCCCTGCTGCCCAAGCCCCCGGCCGAGTTGCCGCGCTGGAGTCCGCTCGAGTTCCTGAAGGACGTCGGCAAGGCGTTCCGGAACGTGAACTACGTCTGGCTGCTGGTCGGCTACTTCTTCCTGTCGATCATGATCGGCCTGCGGCAGACGCTGCATCTCTACGTCAACACCTTCTACTGGGAGCTGGGGTCGGAGCAGATCCGCTGGTTCGTGATCGGCTCCTTCGCCGGCTACTTCACCGCCTTCGTGGTCGCCGCGCGGCTGCACGGCCGGTTCGACAAGCGGCTGACGATGATCGTCGCCTGCGTGCTCTACGCCGTCATCCCCGGCCTGCCGGTCGTGCTGGGCGGGATGGGGATCCTCACGCCGCAGACGCCGGGCCTGCTGGCCATCCTCATCGCCATCGCCGCCCTCGGCTACGGCGCGGTCAGCGTGCTCTCGATCAGCGTCATGTCGGCGCTGGCCGACATCGCCGACCAGAACGAGCTGAAGTTCGGGGTGCGCCAGGAAGGGGTGCTCTATTCGACCCGGGCGCTGTTCGCCAAGGTGGACCAGGCGGTGGGCGCCTTCATCGGCGGCCTGGTGCTGACCATCATCGCCTTCCCGACCAAGGCCAAGCCGGGCCAGGTGCCGGACGAGATCGTCTGGAACCTGGCGCTCTGGGACGGCGTGATCGGCGGCGTGCCCGGCCTGATCGCGGCGCTGTTCTACGCCAAGTACGGCATCAACCGGCAGTCCTACGAGGCCACCAAGGCGGCGCTCGCGGCGCTGCGGCCCAAAGCGGCGGTCGCCGCCGCGGCCGTGCAGGGGGCCGAGGATGCGCCCGAGCCGCTGGGCGGGGGCGGCACGCCGCCTCAGGCCTCGCCGCGGCCCGCCGAATAGGCGGCGGATTACAGCGATTTAACCCGCGACGGCTTGCCGGGCGCGGGCCGGTGCGCCAAGCCTGCAAGCGTAACATTGGTAACACGCTGGGGCCCGCGAAGTGCTGAACCGCCGCCATCTTCTCGTAACCGCCGCCGCGCTCGCCGGCTCCGCCGCTGCGCCGGCCCTGGCACAGCCGGCGCCCGCGGGCTCGCCGCAGGCGCAGCTTGACGCCCTGCTGGAGGCCTTCTTCCAGGAGGCGCTGGACGACTCGCCCCAGCTCGCCACCCAGCTCGGCGTCGACACCGGAGCGCGCGCCGCGGCCAAGTCGCAGCTGGACGACCGCTCCATCGCCGACCTCGAGCGCGACAAGGCCCGGACCGCCGACCAGCTGCGGCGGCTGAAGGCCGTGCCCCGCGCCCCGCTCACCGGCATGGCCGCCGTCAACTACGACGCCGTGCTCGACGGCCTGGAGCGGGCCGACGCGGCCAACCGGCGCTTCGTCTACGGCAACGGCGGGGCGGGCCAGCCCTACGTCCTCAGCCAGCTCACCGGGGCCTACCGCTCCATCCCCGACTTCCTGGGGACCCAGCACACCATCGAGACCAAGGCCGACGCCGACGCCTATCTCGCGCGGCTGGAGGCCTACGCCACTGTGATGGACCAGGAGGCCGAGCGGGCCCGTCGCGACGTCGGCCTGGGCGTCGTCCCGCCCGACTTCGTCATCGAGCGCTCGCTGCAGCAGATGCGCGCCCTGAAGGTCGCCCCTGAGGCCTCCCCGCTGGTCAGCTCGGTCGCGGACCGGGCCCGGGAGAAGGGCATCGCCGGCGACTACGCCGCCCAGGCGGCGAAGATCTACGCGGACAAGGTGGTCCCGGCGCTCGACCGCCAGATCGCCTTCATGGAGGGGCTGAAGCCCCGCGCGGTGCACGACGCCGGCGTCTGGCGGCTGCCGGACGGGGAGGCCTACTACGCCCACGCCTCCCAGGCCTCGACGACCACCCGGATGACGCCGGACGAGATCCACCAGATGGGGCTAGACGAGTCCCGCCGGCTCTCCGACCGCGCCGAGGTGCTGCTGCGCAAGCTGGGGATGACGAAGGGGACGGTCGGCCAGCGGATCCGCGCGCTCTACGACGATCCCAAGCACCACTATCCCAACACCGACCCTGCCAAGGAAAAGCTGATCGAGGATCTGAACGCCCAGGTGAAGGCCATGATGGCTCGCCTGCCGGAGGTGTTCGGCCGCCTCCCCAAGGCGCCCGTCGAAGTGCGCCGCGTGCCGAGCTTCATCGAGGCCGGCGCGCCGGGCGGCTACTACAATCAGCCCACCCTCGATGGCTCGCGGCCGGGGATCTACTGGATCAACCTGCGCGACACGGCCGAGTATCCCAAGTGGACCCTGCCGACGCTCACCTACCACGAGGCCGTGCCGGGCCATCACATGCACCTGGCCATCCAGCAGGAGACCGAGCTGCCGATGATCCGGCGGGCGACCTTCCTGTCCGCCTACGGCGAGGGCTGGGCGCTCTACGCCGAGGAACTGGCCCGGGAGATGGGCGTCTACGAGGACGATCCGCTGGGCGAGATCGGCTACCTCCAGTCCTCGCTGTTCCGCTCGGCCCGGCTGGTGGTCGACACCGGGCTGCACGCCAAGCGCTGGAGCCGCGAGAAGGCGATCGAGACGATGACCTCCATCGACGGCTCGCCGACCAGCGCCGCCACCACCGAGATCGAGCGCTACTGCGTCTGGCCGGGCCAGGCCTGCAGCTACATGGTCGGCAAGCTCACCTGGCTGCGCCTGCGCGAGGCGGCCAAGGCGAAGATGGGCGCCAGGTTCGACCTGCGCGCCTTCCACGACATGGCGCTGGCGAGCGGCTCGGTGCCGCTGACGGTGCTCGAGCGCCGCGTCACCGACTGGAGCGAGGGCCGGGCGGTTTAGGGCTTGGGTTACCCCGCCCGCTTCAGCCCGGGCCGGATGGCGGGCGCGCGGGCCTCGATGCGCGCGGGCTCGTCGGAGGGGGCGCCGTAGAGGTAGCCCTGGGCCAGGTCCACGCCGGCCTGGCGCACGGCCTGCTCGGCGGGCTTGGTCTCGACCATCTCGGCGACCGTGCCGACGCCCAGCTCGGCGCACATCCGCACCAGGTGGCGGATGAAGGTGGTCTCCCGCCCGCCGTGCTGCAGTTCCTTGATGTAGCGGCCGTCGATCTTGACGAAGTCGAGCGGCAGTTGCTGGACGTAGGCCAGCGAGGCCGCGCCGGCTCCGAAGTCGTCGAGGCAGATCTTGCAGCCTTCCTCGCGCAGCAGCTGCAGGTTCGCCTGGGCCATCGGCATGTCGGTGATCGCCGCGCTCTCGGTCAGCTCGAACAGCAGCCGGCCGCGGACGGCGGGGCTGCCGGCGATCATCAGGGCGACCTTGGCGACGAAACTCCCGGACTGGGCGGTCCGGCCGGACATGTTGACCGCCAGCTTCAATCCCGGCGTGGCGACCAGCTTGGCGATGGACTGCTCGGCCACCGCCAGGTCCAGGCTCTCGATCAGGTCGAGCTCCTCGGCCATGCGGATCATCGGGAAGGGGCTCTCGTCCTGGCCGAAGCGGACCAGCACCTCGTGGTGGTGCACCGCCCCGCCGGCCTTCAGGTTGACGACCGGCTGGTAGACGAGGCGGAACTGCTTGTCGGCCAGGGCCTGGCCGAGGGCGCCCACCTCCATGGCCGTCCGGCGGACCGAGTCCGTCACCGCCTGGCTCAGGCTGGCCGGCACCGCCGCGTCCAGGCCGTCGGCGATGAAGCTGTCGACGGCGTAGCGGATGGCGCGGATCACCTGGTTGGGCGAGGCCTCGCCGGTCAGCGACATGGCCTGCCCGGCGGGGGTGACCGTGTCCTCGGCCACGCCCAGCATCCTGAGCAGCCGGCGCGCCAGGCCGTCGGGGCTCTCGCCGCGCGGGCGGACGAGGGCGAAGCGGTCCTCGCCCAGCTCGGCCGCCGCCGACCCGCCGTGCGAATGCGCCCGCAGGAGGCCGGCCAGCTCCTGATCCATGTCGCCCTGGCCGCCGCGGACGCTGGTCAGGCCCGAGAGCTCCACCAGCGCCAGCTCCAGCTCCAGGCCGGTGGTCTTGGCGCTCTCGAACAGGGTGGCGGTGACCTGCTCGAAGCTGTCCTTCGAGTGCAGGCCCAGGGCGGCGGTGCGGGGCGGCGGCGCGGCGCGGGTGAGCGCGCAGGAGATCGCCCCCTCGTTCTGCGGCAGGCGGAAGACGGAGAGCGCGGCGGCCCGCTCGGCCTGCCCAGCGTCCCCCGCCAGCCGCACGACCACCGGCCCGCCCCGCAGGCCGTCCTTCAGGCCCCGGAACAGGGCCTCGGCCATGGCCCGGTCGTAGTCGTCGATGAAGTCCGACCAGGGCCGGCCGACCAGCTGCGCGTCCGGCGAGCCGGACAGGGCCTCGGCGGCGCCCGCCGCGAAGGCGATCCGCCCGTCCGGCGCGATTTCGATGAGCAGGTCGGCGCTCGCGAACGCGAAGCCGACGAACCGTGACAGGGCAGCGTTCAAGCGCGGCTCCTTCCCCCCATATAGCGCCACTATCCGAGCTCAGCCTTAATGGGCCTTTGAGGGCGCGCGAAAAAGTTGCCGGACGCAACCACATGGTGCGCCAGGGGCGCCGTCGCTTCCTTCCGGTCCGCCGCCGGGACATGCTCGCGCCGCATGCGCGACCGACTCACCGCCCGCATCCTGCTGTTCGACGCCGCCGGCCGGTTGCTGCTGATGAAGGGCCGGCTGCCCACCGCGCCGGACGCACCGGGCGCGTGGTTCACCGTCGGCGGCGGGGCCGAGCCCGGAGAGACCGTGCATCAGGCCGCCGCGCGCGAGGTGGTCGAGGAGACCGGCTTCACCGACGTCGAGATCGGCCCGGTGGTGTGGCGGCGCACTGCGCCCTACCGGCTGGTCGGCGGCGAGCTGGTGATGTTCCAGGAACACTACCTCGTCGCCCGCTGCCGGGGCGGCGAGCCCTGCCGCGACGCCTGGGAGCCGCACGAACTGGACCTCGTCGACGACATCCGCTGGTGGACGCTCGAGGAGCTGATGGCCTGCGAGGAGGACGTCTATCCCCTCGGGCTGCGGGAGCTGCTCCCCGACGTCCTGGCCGGCCGCTACCCGGCCGAGCCGCTGGTGATCCGGTGAGGGGTGACAGGTAGCGCAACCCGTCACCGGCGCGCCTCGGTGAGGGGTTGGCGCGTCAGGATGGGTGGCCGGCATGAAGCCGGCCATGACGAGGGCGGGAGACTATGGCGTCGGCGCCGGCTCCGGGACGGCCTCGGGCGGGGCCGCGTCGAGCGTGGCGGCGTCGGGGGCCGGAATGAGCTCGGGTTGGACTTGCGGGACCGCCTCGGCCTGCGCGGCCGCCGCCTCGCCGGCGCTGGCGGCGCTCACCGGCGCCGGAGGGGGACCACCCGCCGCCTCCAGATCCGCCAGCGTGGCGGGCGCGTTCCCGGGCGGCGAACCGGCCGCGCCGGGCGGAGGCGCGACTTCGGCGAGCGTCGCAGGGCCCGGCCCCTTGGCGCTCTCCTCCTTCTTGTCCATGCCGAACAGCTTCTTCACCCCGCCGACCAGGCCCTTGCCGATCGACTGGCCGGCGAGCCCGCCCACGGCGCTGCCCAGCGGCCCGCCGGCCGCCCCGGCGGTGTAGCCCAGGGCCCCGCCGACGGCCGCGCCCAGGCTGTCGACCACGCCCGGCTTTTCCTTCTCTTCCGCCAGCGCGGCCGATGGGATCAGTACGGCGGCCGCGGCGATGGCGAGCGTCTTGCGCATCGGATCACCTCTCTGATGAGCCGCCCCCGTTGAGTCAGGGTCCTTCAACGCCCCCGCGCCCGGCGGGTTCTGGCGCCGCTTCAGGCGGGCGCGGCGTCCGCATGTCGCGGCAGGTCGTCCTCGGGCGGCCACCAGCTGGCCTGCGAGGCCGTGTAGAACCAGAAGCCGGGACGCGTCTCCACCGGCTCGTCCAGCGATCCGGCCCGCAGCCGCATCACCTCCGGCGTCTCGTCCCGCTGGCTGAACACCGGGCTGCCGCAGACCCCGCAGAACACCCGCCGCTTGCCGGGCGAGGACCGGTATTCCCTCAGCTCGGCCTCGCCGCTCAGCAGGCGGAAGTCGGCGCTGGCCACCGGGATGTTGGCCCCGAAGGCCGAGCCCTGCGCCTTGCGGCACTGGCCGCAGCAGCACAGCTGGATGGGCGCCAGCGGCCCTTCGACTTCGAAGCGGACCGCCCCGCAGAGACAGCTGCCCGTGTGCATGTGACCTCCCGATGCCGAGGCCCGCTGCCTAGCCCGGGGAGGCGGACCCGTCACGCATCGTCTGCGCCACCATGCTGATCCCCGTAACCGCTCCGTTGTCGAGCACCGGCGAGAGCGCCAGATGGACGGGCGTTTCGTCCAGTCCCTTCGAGAGCACGGCCGAGGTCAGCGACTGGGCCTGGCGTTGGTCGATGACCGCCTCGATGGCGGCGGCCACGGTGTGGCGGGCCGCCGGGCGGATGATCTGCACAAGCTGAAGTCCCGCCAGGTCCTCGGCCGCGAGGCCGGTGAGGTGGGCCAGCCCCTGGCCCACCTCGGTGAACCGGCCCCTCAGGTTGATGGCGGCCCAGCAGGCGCCGGGCAGGGCCCGGAAGGCGGCCACCTCGGACTCCAGCCGCTGTCTCGTCTCCCGTTCGAGCACCTCTTCGCGGCGGCTCTGCAGCAGCACCGCCACGCCGCCGAGGTAGGGGAAGGCGCGGACGCGGTAGAAGCGGCCGGAGGCCAGCGCCGAGGGCGCTTCGAAGTCGGCGACTTCGCCGTCCGCCATCGTCTGGTGCAGGAAGGCGTGGACGATCGCGTAGGACTTGGGGAACGCCTCTTCGAGGCTCCTGCCGACCAGGTGCGCTTCGCCCCGTTCGGCCATCACGCAGAAGGCCCGGTTCACGCTCAGGATCCGCAGCTCGCGATCGAGTGCGACAAAGCCCTGGTTGATGTTGTCGAGCAGCGTCGCCAGCGCCCAGTCCAATGTCGGCTGGGACGACGACTGGTCGTTCTGAGGCGCACGGGCCGCGCAGTAGGCGTCGGCGGACAAAAGCACGACGCGAGGTTTACCATGCTTGGTCACGATGACCGGGGTGGTCATGGCCTTATCCTGCCATGTACCGAAATTCCGGCTGATGGCGGCAGCCGTCACCTCGACAGCATTTGGAATGGATCCCCCCATCATGCCCCCAACTTACGCGGAACTTGTACAGTGAGCTAGCACCTTCTAGCAACCATGGCGACAGTAAACTCGCCTTTACCTTGTAGTCCGCTCTAGCGACTGGCCTTTTGGTCACAGCGCGCAGATCCCGCGCGCTCGATTGTCCGGAGAATCCGGATTTCGCCGCCGCACGCCCTGGCAAGCCAGGCCGGCGCAGGCTGCTCCGTCCACGGAAGCGGCTTGCGAGGGTGAAAAATGAGCCGATCAGGACTTTGGCGGGCTCTTGCCAGGGATCGTGCCGGCGTATCGGTCGTGGAGTTCGCGCTGATCGCGCCGTTCCTGACCATGCTGCTGGTCGGGATCATGACCTACGGCGGCTACTTCTGGACGGCGCACAGCGTCCAGCAGCTCGCCAACGACAGCGCCCGGGCCGCGATCGCCGGCCTTGACGCCCAGGAGCGGCAGGAGATCGCCGAGGCGACGCTCGCCGCCGGCCTGGCGCACCATCCGTTCCTCGATCCCGACCGCGCCGGCGTCACGGTGATGGAGGCGGCCGAGGGCGTCGCCGTCAGCGTCACCTTCGACGCCTCCGAGAGCTTCATCTTCCTCTTCGACTTCATCCCGATGCCGCCGCCGATCATCGACCGGCAGGCCGCCGTGCGGCTCGGAGGCTACTGATGCGCGCCCTGACCCGAGGCGGGCGGTTCCTCGCCTGCGAGCGCGGCAACGTCGTGGTCGCCATCGCGGCGGCCGGGGGCCTTCTGATGGGCGTCTCGGCCCTGGCGGTCGACCTCGGCTCGGTCTACCTGCAGACCCGCAAGCTGCAGGGCATGGCCGACCTCGCCGCCATCGCGGCGGCCCGGGACCTCGCCAACGCCCAGGCGGCGGCCGAGGCCACGGTGGCGGCGAACGGCTGGGACGGGCCGGTGTCGGTGAACGTCGTGCTGGGCCGGTATCGGGCGCTGCCGGACAAGGCGCCGGACGAGCGGTTCACGGCGGGCGATCCCCAGTCGAACGCCGCGCGCGTGGAGCTCGCCGCCGAGGCGGACCTGTACTTCGCGCAGATGCTGATCGGCAGGAAGACGCTGGCCGTCCGGCGCAGCGCCACCGCGGCGCGGGCCGACCTCGCGAGCTTCTCCATCGGGACCGGCCTGGCCGCCCTGGAGGGAGGGGTCGCGAACAAGCTGCTGTCCGCGCTCACCGGCGGGCAGGTGTCGCTGTCGCTGATGGACTACGAGGCGCTGGCGCAGGCCGACGTCGAGCTGTTCGACTATGTGGACGCGCTCCGCACCGAGGCGGCTCTCGACGCGGGCAGCTTCGACGAGGTGCTGTCCGCCGACCTCACCACGGCCCAGGCGCTGGCCGCGCTGTCGAAGGCGCTCAGCAAGGACGGCCAGTCCCGCGCGGCCTCGGCCGCCGCCAAGATCTCCGCCGCAGCCTCGAAGCTGGGCGATGCGCGGCTTCGCACGCTCCTGGACCTCGGGCCGATCGGCGCGCAGGACAAGCTGGCCTCCGTCAAGGCCACGAGCCTGAACGTCTCGGCGCTCGACCTGGCCCAGGCCCTTCTCACCGCCGCGCAGGGCGGTCGGGCGGTGGAGCTGGACCTTGCCGGCCAGGCGCCTGGCCTGGTCGACCTCGACGTGCGGCTCGCCATCGGCGAGCGGCCGAACCAGTCGCCCTGGCTCGCCGTCGACGGCGAGGGCGGCGTGACCATCCGCACGAGCCAGGCCCGCATCTATCTGGAGGCCAAGGCTCTGGGCCTTCTGGGCGCGATCGGCCTCAAGCCGGTGCGGCTGCCGGTGCTGGTCGAGCTGGCCCCCGGCGAGGCGAAGCTCGGGGCCATCAGCTGTCCGGCCGAGGCGGCGCAGCGGCGCGTCGTCCTCGACGTGCGCCCGGGCGTGGGAGAGCTGGTGGTCGGCGACCTGGACGAATCCAAGCTCGCCGACTTCAAGCAGGAGCTCGAGGTCGGGCCCGCGAGGCTCCTCGACCTGGGCCTCATCCAGGCGCGCGGCTCGGCCCGCGCGAGCATCGGCGGCGAGGCCTGGAAGTCGGTGAGCTTCAACGCCTCGGACATCGCGGCCAGGAAGATCAAGTCGGTTCAGACGAGCGACATCGCCGAGGCCACGATCGGCTCCCTGGTCGCCAACACGCGGGTGACCGCCCAGGTCGGCGCGCTGCCGGCGCCGACGATCGCCGGCTCGGTGCTCTCCGTGCTGGCGCCGCTGGGCGAGCCGCTGGACGCGGTGCTTGGCCGACTCACCGGCCTGCTTGGGGTGCGGCTCGGGGAGGCGGACGTGCGGGTCCACGGCCTGCGCTGCCGCGATGCGGTCCTGGTCGCGTGAGAAACCTTCGGGTGGGCTGCGGCCAATCCGCCGTCGATCTCGACGTCGAGTGGGACGCCGACGCCGAATTCGTGACCTTCAGCCGCCCCGGGCCGCACGGGAGCGGGGGAGCGGCGCGTTTTCGGGCGTCCCCGGGGCGGGGCGCCGCGCGCGTGAACAGCCCCGGCGGCGGCCCCCCTCAGGCCAAGCTTGTCATTGCCCCGACACACGATGCGGCCACCTAAGGGGCCGTCCTTCGGGACGTTTCCTCCCTAAAGCCTTGGCCGCGCCCCTCCGGGCGCGGCCCTTTTTCGATCACGGTTCCGCGAGCGGGGGCCAGCTCTGCAGGAACATCTTGCGAACAGAGAACAAACAAGGTACGCATCGATCATTCGACGCGCGGCGGGACAAGCCATCTTAGCCCCGGTCGGGTTGGCGGAATCGTGGGATAAGGGAGGCTCATCAGGATGAGTCAGTCAGCGTTGAAGCTCGTGGCCAGAGAAGACGGAGATAAGCAGCGCGCCCTGGAGGCGGCCCTGGCGCAGATCGACCGGGCCTTCGGCAAGGGCTCGGTGATGAAGCTGGGCGACAAGGGCAAGGTGGTGGAGATCGAATCGGTCTCGACCGGCTCGCTCGGCCTCGACCTGGCGCTGGGCATCGGCGGCCTGCCCAAGGGCCGGATCGTCGAGGTCTACGGGCCCGAGAGCTCGGGCAAGACGACGCTCGCCCTGCATGTGGTCGCCGAGGTGCAGAAGGCCGGCGGCACCGCCGCCTTCGTCGACGCCGAGCACGCGCTCGACCCCTCCTACGCCCACAAGCTCGGCGTCAACCTGGACGACCTGCTGGTCTCCCAGCCCGACACCGGCGAGCAGGCGCTGGAGATCACCGACACCCTGGTGCGCTCGGGCGCGGTGGACGTGATCGTGATCGACTCGGTCGCGGCGCTGACGCCCAAGGCCGAGATCGAAGGCGAGATGGGCGACAGCCTGCCCGGCCTGCAGGCGCGGCTGATGAGCCAGGCGCTGCGCAAGCTCACCGCCTCCATCTCCAAGGCCGGCACCCTGGTCATCTTCATCAATCAGATCCGGATGAAGATCGGCGTCATGTACGGCAGTCCGGAGACGACGACCGGCGGCAACGCCCTGAAGTTCTACGCCTCGGTGCGCCTCGATATCCGCCGCACCGGCTCGGTGAAGGTGCGCGACGAGATCATCGGCAACAACGTCCGCGTGAAGGTGGTCAAGAACAAGGTCGCCCCGCCGTTCCGCGAGGTCGAGTTCGACATCATGTACGGCGAGGGGATCTCGAAGCTGGGCGAGATCATCGACCTGGGCGTCAAGGCCGGGGTGATCGACAAGTCCGGCTCGTGGTTCTCCTACAATTCCCAGCGGATCGGACAGGGCCGCGACAACGTCCGCGAGTTCCTGAAGAACAACCCGGACATCGCCGCCGATATCGAGCGGGCCGTGCGGGGCAACGCCACCAAGATCGAGGAAGAGCTCCTCGTCGGCGGCCCCGAGGGCGACGAGGACTAGGGGCGCCGGCGAGCGGCGCCGCCGCTCGCCCGCCCTTCCGGGACGAAATCTCCTCCCCGCGGAGATCCCGCCGCAGCTGCATTCCGAAGACCTGCCGGGCGCTACCGCCAACCCCGTCCGGCCGGCTCTCCAAGACCCCGCGCAGCCTGCGGCGGGAAAGGGCGTTCGCCTCCTGCAAGGGCGGACGCCCTTTCTTTTTGGCCGCCAGGCGGCGGTCGGCGGCGGACCGAGGCGGCCCGGCGCCAGATCCGATCCCCGGTTCGGCACGCCAAAGGCCCGGCCGACGGCTACAATCGCCTCGACAGATGCTGAAAGGGCCGCCATGCCCCCCACAAGCAGACGCCTTGTCGCCGGCTGCGCCTTCGCCGCGGCCATGTTGCTCGGCTGGCCTCTGGGCATCTGGCCTCGGTCCGAAGCGGCCCCGGCGGCGTCCAGGACGCAGATCGTGCTCCTCGGGACGGGAACGCCGAGCCCGGATCCGGCGCGGTCCGGTCCGGCGACCGCGATCGTCGTCGATGGAACGCCCTACCTCGTGGACTTCGGTCCCGGAGTCGTCCGACGGGCCGCCGCCGCGGCCGAGAAGGGGGTGAAGGGCCTGTCGGTCGTCAATCTTCGGGTCGTCTTCCTCACCCACCTCCACTCGGACCATACGGCGGGCTACCCGGACCTCATCCTCACGCCGTGGGCGGTGGGCCGGCGGCATCCGCTCGAGGTCTACGGCCCAAAGGGGCTCCAGGCGATGACGGAGCACATCCTCGAGGCTTACCGCGAGGACATCCGGATACGCCTCCGGGACAAGGCGGCGTTGGGGGCGCTGGACCAGCTGGACGGCTACAAGGTGAACGCCCACGAGATCGGGCCCGGCGTCGTCTACAAGGACGAGAAGGTCACGGTGAAGGCGTTCCTGGTCGAACACGGGGACGTGCCGCAGGCGTTCGGATTCCGCTTCGAGACCCCGGACCGCACCATCGTGATCTCTGGCGACGCAGCGCCCAGCCAGAGCGTCGTCGACAATTGCAACGGCTGCGATGTGCTCATCCACGAGGCCTACAGCCTCATGACCTACCGCAATGTCTCGCCTCCCTACCAGTCGTACCGGCGAAGACACCACACCTCCTCGACGGAGCTGGCGGAGATAGCCAAGAGGGCCAGGCCCGGCCTGTTGATCCTCTATCACCGGGCGAACCCGGGCGGCGTGGGTCGTCCCAATCCGGAAGAGGCGTTGTTGCAGGAGATCCGGCGAACCTACGACGGAGCCGTCGTGACGGGCCACGACCTGGACGTGTTCTGACGTCGCAGGCGCGGCCTCCGTCTTCAGGGGACGTCGGGCCGCGCGTGCGCCGCGTACGCGGGCCGGCCCAGGAGCCGCCGGTGGTAGGCTTCCACCGCCGGCAACGGCGGCCGCTCCATCGGCGTGGCGCGCCAGCGATGCACGGAGAGTCCGACCACGACGTCGGCGAGGGTGAAGCGCTCGCCCGCCACGAAGGCGCCGGTCCTGGCCAACCGCGCCTCGAGGATCCCCATCGCCGCGCGCCAGCGCCGCGCGCCGGCGGCGATCTCGTGCGGGTCCGTGTAGGCCGGATCGCGCCGGCCCAGCGCCATGAAGACGTATCGCCAGGCGCCGTTCAGCTCCGTGGCCTGCCAGTCCATCCACATCTCGACGCCCGCCTGGGCCGCCGGCTCGGCGGGCAGCAGGTCGGTGCGCCCGTGCTTGCGGGCGAGATAGCGGCAGATGGTGTTGGACTCCCACAGCACGCCCGCCTCGTCCTCGATCACCGGCACGAGGCCGTTGGGGTTGAGGCGCAGGAACTCCGGCGTGCTCGCCGGCGCCTCCGGGCTCGCCCACTGCGGCTCGTGCGTGAACTCCAGGCCGATCTCGGCGGCCGTCCACAGCACCTTGCGCACGTTGATCGAACTGGGGCGGCCGAGGATGCGGAGCATGGGGGTCCCTGTCATGTCGCGCCAACTAGCGCGTCATCCCGGACGGCCTGCAAGGGGCGGTCGCCGAACCGGCCGGTGAGAGGTTGCGCCCGACGGCCACGACCTGTCACCCGCCCCGGCGCTCCGAACGGTGACAGGCAGCGCCGGGCCGGCGCAACCCGTCACCGCATGCGATGGGCGACCCGCCGCCCCTTTTCCTTTGTCGCGCCGCAGCAAATTTCGTAGAGCAGCCGCGGTTCTTATTCCCTGACGCCGCGGGTGCGCGCCTGCGGCCGAAGGCTTACATAGACGCTTCCATGGCCAGCCTGAACGACATCCGCAGCACCTTCCTCGACTACTTCAAGTCGAAGGACCACCTGATCATCCCCTCGTCGCCCCTGGTGCCGAAGGACGACCCGACGCTGCTGTTCGTCAACGCCGGCATGGTGCCGTTCAAGAACTACTTCACCGGCGCCGAGGCCCCGCCGGCTCCGCGCGCAGCCTCGTCGCAGAAATCGGTGCGCGCCGGCGGCAAGCACAACGACCTGGACAACGTCGGCTACACCGCCCGCCACCACACCTTCTTCGAGATGCTGGGGAATTTCTCCTTCGGCGACTACTTCAAGGAAGGGGCGATCGAGCACGCCTGGGCGCTGCTGACCAAGGAGTTCAAGCTCGACCCGGACCGGCTGCTGGTCACCGTCTACCACACCGACGACGAGGCCCACGGCCTGTGGAAGAAGATCGCCGGCCTGCCGGACGAGCGGATCATCCGCATCGCCACGGCCGACAACTTCTGGTCCATGGGCGACACCGGCCCGTGCGGGCCCTGCTCGGAGATCTTCTACGATCACGGGGCGCACATCGCCGGCGGCCCCCCGGGCAGTCCGGACGAGGATGGCGACCGCTTCGTCGAGATCTGGAACCTCGTCTTCATGCAGTACGAGCAGTTCCTGGACGGCTCGCGCGTGGACCTGCCGCGCCCGTCGATCGACACCGGCATGGGGCTGGAGCGGATCGCCGCGGTCATGCAGGGCGTGCACGACAACTACGATGTCGACCTGTTCCGGGCGCTGATCCAGGCCAGCCGCGAGGCGGTGGGCGGCGCCGGCGGCGGGGCGAACGGGCCCTCGCACCGGGTCATCGCCGACCACCTGCGCTCCACCAGCTTCCTGATCGCCGACGGCGTCAGCCCCTCCAACGAAGGCCGCGGCTATGTGCTGCGCCGGATCATGCGCCGGGCCATGCGCCACGCCCACCTGCTGGGCGCGGAGGAGCCGCTGATGCACCGCCTGGTGCCGGCGCTCGTCGAGCAGATGGGCGCGGCCTATCCCGAGTTGAAGCGGGCCCAGCCCGTGATCGAGGAGACCCTGCGCCAGGAAGAGGAGCGGTTCCGCCGCACCCTCGGCCGTGGCATGGCCCTGCTCGACGAGGCGACGGCCAAGCTGGAGGCGGGCGGCGTCCTCTCCGGCGAGACCGCTTTCAAGCTCTACGACACCTATGGCTTCCCGCTGGACCTGACCCAGGACGCGGTGCGCGCCAAGGGCCTGACCGTCGACCTCGACGGCTTCGAGGCGGCCATGCGCGAACAGCGCGAGCGGGCGCGCGAGGCCTGGACCGGCTCCGGCGCCGTCGCCCAGGCGGCCGAGTGGTTCGCGATCCGCGACCGGCTGGGGCCGACGGTGTTCAGCGGCTACGACCAGATCGAGGACATGGGCGAGCTGCTGGCCCTGGTCGATCAGGGCCAGGAGGTCGACGAGGCGCAGGCCGGCCAGACCGTGCAGGCGATCTTCGACCGCACCCCCTTCTACGCCGAGAGCGGCGGCCAGGCGGGCGACCAGGGCGAGGCCGAATGGCCCGGCGGCCACGGCCGCATCCTCGACGTGCAGAAGCAGGCGGGCGACCTGCACGTCCACGTGCTTCAGGTGCTCGAAGGGGTGCTGAAGCCCGGCGCGCGAGTGCGGCTGGCGGTGGACGCCGAGCGGCGCGCCTCCACGCGCTCCAACCACTCGGCCACCCACCTGCTGCACGCGGCGCTGCGCAACGTCCTCGGCCACCACGTCTCCCAGAAGGGGCAGATGGTCGACGGCGAGCGCATCCGCTTCGACTTCAGCCACGGCCAGCCGCTGACCGCCGAGGAGATCGACCGGATCGAGGCCGAGGTGAACGCGGTGATCCGCCAGAACCTGCCGGCCAAGACCGAGGTGATGGCGCCGGAGGCGGCGATCGAGGCCGGCGCCATGGCCCTGTTCGGCGAGAAGTACGGCGACACCGTCCGCGTGCTGACCCTGGGCCAGGCCCTGGGCGGCGAGGGCGCCTATTCGGTGGAGCTGTGCGGCGGCACGCACGTCTCGCGCACCGGCGACATCGCCCTGTTCAAGATCGTCTCCGAAGGCGGCGTGGCCGCGGGCGTGCGCCGCATCGAGGCGCTGACCGGCGAAGAGGCGCGCCGCTTCCTGCTCGAGCAGGCGGCGGTGGCGCGGGGCCTGGCCGAGCAGTTCAAGGTCCCGGTCTCCGAAGTGGCGGCCCGCGTCGAGGCCCTGGAGGCCCAGCGCCGGCGGCTGGAGAAGGAGCTCGGCGAGGCCAAGCGCCAGCTGGCCATGGGCGGCGGCTCGGGCGGCGGCGGCGGGGCGGTCGAGGAGGTCGGCGGCGTTCAGCTGCTCGCCCGCGTCATGGACGGCGTCGGCGGCAAGGACCTGCGGCCCATCGCCGAGGAGTTCAAGAAGCAGGTCGCCGACGGCGTCATCGCCCTGGTGGGCGTCGCCGACGGCAAGGCGGCGGTGACCGTCGCCCTGACCGGCTCGGCCAAGGACCGGCTCAGCGCCGTCGACCTCGCCAAGGCGGCGGTCCAGGCGATGGGCGGCCAGGGCGCGGGCGGCCGCCCCGACTTCGCCCAGGGCGGCGCCCCCGACGGCTCCAAGGCCGCCGAAGGCGTCGCCGCGGTCAAGGCGGCGCTGGCCGGCTGATCGAGCACGCCTCCTCTCCCGGTTCGCGGGAAAGGAAGGCGCGGCTCAGGAGGCCCGGGCCATCTCGTGCAGGTCCCGGAGCAGGCCCCCGGGGCCGGTCGGCGAACCGGGATCGGCGCCAAGAGCTGTGAGCCAGTTCCACATCGTCACCCTGTGGAACAGGGTGTAGAGCCACAGCGCGCGGTCCGGGTCGCTGTGGTCGATTGGGCCATAGCCTTCCATCAGCGGGACAGAGCTGCGCGGGTCTTCGTGCTTGGAGCAGAACAGCGCTTTGGCCAGATCCATGAGGGCGTCGCCGGCGCGGGCGTTGCCGAAGTCGATCAGGCCGCTCAGGCGCAGCCGGCCCGCCTCCTCGCGCACGAAGAGGAGGTTGCCGGGATGGAAGTCGTCGTGACAGAGGACGGGTCCAGCGCTCTCGGCCATGAGGTCCATTCCACCCTGCAGGATCTGCTCGAGTTCGCGAGCCAGTCCGACGTCGCCGCCGAGGCTGCGGAACTTCCGCAGGGCGCCTTCGATCGCCCCGGCCATGTAGATGGCGTTGGTCGGTTTGGGATCGCTGACGCCCTCGTCGAGGATGTAGCCATAGGCCGGCATCGGGACCCGGTGCACCCGCCTCAGCAGCGCGCCCATCTGGCGATAGGCGTCCTCAAGGTCCGGGGCTGAAAAGTAGCTCCTGAGGTCGGACCCCGCCGTCCAGGTGAAGACCGCATAGACCAGCGGCAGCAGGGTTCGGCTCTCGTCGAAGCGGACGAGCCGCGGCGTAGGCACATCGAGAGCGCCATCCATCCAGCCGGCGACCAGCACCTCCTTCCTGGGCCCCCATTTCGGCGCGTCCGGGTAGACCTTGAGGACCACGGGCGAGGCGTCCTGCAACTCCAGCCGAAAGAGCTCGCTGCCGCCGCCGGTCAGAGGCGTCACGCCGGCGAGCGTAGGGCTGCCTGGAAGGCCGCGAACGATCGCGTCCGCGGCGGCGGCGTCCAGGTCGAAGGAAATACGGTGGCCCATCCCGGTGCGCCCTCAGCCGCCAGTCGGACCCGAGCGAATACCACAGGTCCGTGACCTTCCAGCGGCGATCGGCGGCGACGGCGAACTGGCCGGCGGAGTGAGGCGGCGTGGTCTCGTCCCCCTCCGTCATCGCCGGGCTTGTCCCGGCGACCCAGCCCGGCTCCGGCTCACCAGGATGGCTGGCGGGCATGAAGCCGGCCATGACGGAGGAAGGGGCGCTCAGGCCGGCAGGTCGAACACCAGCAGGCCGGGCTCGCCGAGCGGCAGCTGGGCGGCGACGGCCCCGGCGGGATCGAGGACGGCGGTGGGGCCCCAGGCGATGCGGCCGTCGCGCTCGCCGGTGACGTCGGCGGAGAGGAGCCACAGGCCGGTCTCGCGGCAGCGCGCGCCGCGGGCGCGGTTGTGTTCGTGCTTCCAGATCTCGGCGGCCGCACGCGGCATCATGTTGTTGGCCGGGCAGACGATCAGCGCGGCGCCGGAGTCGGCGACCTTGCGGGCCGCTTCGGGGAAGTTGGTGTCGTAGCAGATGTTGACGCCGAACCTGACGCCGGCGGCCTCGAAGGCGGGACAGTCGTCCCCCGGGGTGAAGGTGCGCTCGCCGCCGAGCAGATGGCTCTTCCGGTAACGGCCGAGGAGCGTCCCGCCGCGAACCACGGCGGCGGTGTTGAAGAGGCGGCCGGCCTCGAGCTCAATCAGGCCGAGGATGACGGTCGGGCCGTCCCTCGGCAGGCGATCGAGCACGGCCTCAAACGCGGATGAGGACAAGTCGAAGGCGCAGCGGCGGGCTGCGCGCTCCTCCGTGAGGTAGCCCTGCAGATAGCCTTCCGGGAAACAGAGCAGCGCGGCGCCGCGCGCCTGCGCCTGCGCGATGGCCGCGGCGGCGTAGGCGAGGGCGCCCTCGACGTCTTCGATGAACTCCGGCGTCTGGGCGGCGGCGATGCGGACCACGGGTCAGCCCGCGGCCGGGGCGAGGCTCGCCTCGTGCTGGGCGCAGATGCGCGGCCACAGGTCCGCGGCCTCCGGCAGATCCAGGCCGAACAGATCCTGGAGCAGGGCCACGTACTGCGCGGCGCTCTCCACCGGCTGCTCCTCGGCCCGGTCCGGCCAGATCCGGCGCAGGGTGCGGTTGCGCAGGAGGACGATGCCGTCGGGCGTGTGCCGCTGGACGATGGCGTGCTGCACGAAGACCGAGGTCGGCGAGGTCTGCAGCTGGGCGCACTTGCCGGCCAGCTCGGCCTCGTCGGCGGGCTCCAGCCGCACGTCGAAGCTGCGCGGGGCGAAGCGGTGGTTGCGCATCCGCCACCAGCCGTCCTCGGTCCGCTCGCGGCCGAACGCGAAGCCGCGCTGATGGTACGGCCCCTCGCCCGGCTGGAAGGGTTCGATCGGCCCGTCGCCGTAGCCCACGTCTGCGAGCCAGGTCTCGTCGAGGTCGACCTTCAGCACCAGATGGCTGGCGTGGTTGGCCGCGCCCAGCGCCTCGCGCATCACCGCGCCGGCCAGCCGCGCCACGGGAAAGCCGATGGCTTCCAGCACGAGGCCGAAGGCGCCGTTCATCTCGTAGCACCAGCCGCCGCGCCGGCGCCGGACGATCTTGTCGAACGCTGCGGCCGGGTCGGTGGTCAGCGGCCGCCCGAGCTGGACATCCAGGTTCTCGTAAGGGACCGCCAGCAGGTGCGCCCGATGCAGGGCCCTGAGGGTGGGAAGGTCCGGCGCGAGCTCGCCCGCGTAGCCGATGCGGGCGAGATAGGCGTCAAGGTCGATGCCGCTCATCGGCCGAGCCTCGCCGTCGACGGCCCATGAGGTCAAGCCGCATCGGCCTTGGCGAAGACGCAGATCTTGTTGCCGGTCGGATCGCGGAAGTAGGCGCCGTAGAAGCTCTTCGAATCCTCCGGCCGCGGGCCGGGCGCGCCTTCGTCCGTCCCCCCGGCCGCCAGGGCCGCGGCGTGGGCGGCGTCCACGGCGGCGATGTCCCGTGCGCGCAGGGCGAGCATGATCCCGTTCCCGGCCCGCGCCGGCTGGCCGTCGAACGGCGGGCAGATGTAGAGGTTCTGGCTCTCGCCCTTCGGGCCGTAGCCGGCCCAGCCGCCTTCGAAGAAGCCGCGCTCGTAGCCGATGGCGCCCAGCACCTTGTCGAAGAAGGGGAGGGCGGCCTCGACGTCGTGGGCGCCCAGGGTCACGTAACCGATCATCGCGTCATCTCCTGTCCGAGGACGAACCTAGCGGCCGGGAGAGAACAAATCAAGAACGCCTTCACGCCAGCAGGTGCGCCGCCAGCGTCAAAGTGAAGGCCGA
Organism: Phenylobacterium terrae; assembly: GCF_042681205.1. Taxonomy (NCBI): domain Bacteria; kingdom Pseudomonadati; phylum Pseudomonadota; class Alphaproteobacteria; order Caulobacterales; family Caulobacteraceae; genus Phenylobacterium; species Phenylobacterium terrae. The sequence continues at coordinate 383,912 of NZ_JBHUEY010000001.1, read as the reverse complement.
GATCACCGTGCCGATCGCCACCGCCTGGGCGGCGGGCCGGGCGAAGACGTCGGCCGCACGGGTCTGGATGAAGACGTTCACCGCCGTCGGACAGGCGGCGAGCAGCACCGCGACGGCCAGCAGCTCCGGCGTGGTCCCGGCGGCGGCGAGCGCCAGCCAGACCAGGAGCGGCGCCAGGGCGAGCTTGAGGACCAGCGCGGCGCCCAGCGGCCCGAGTTCGGGCCGTCCCGGCAGCGCGCGCTCGCGGCCGATCAGCCCGCCGAGGGCGACCAGCGCCACCGGACTGGCGGTCGCCGCGACCAGCGCGAGCCCGCCGGCCGCCGTCTCGGGAAGGCGCAGACGCAGCGTCGAGAGCATGAGGCCGATCCCCGCCCCGACGACGGTGGGGTTGAGCAGCACCCGCCGCAGCCCGCGCCAGGCCGGCTCATCGCGGCCGCCCTGCAGCACGGCGACGCCGATCCCCAGCAGCAGGATGAAGTCCACCGCCACGATCGCCGCCGCCGGCGCCCGGGCCTCGGCGCCCAGCACCGAGACCGCCAGTGGCGCGCCGAGGAAGGCGGTGTTGCCCACTGCGGCCACCAGCGGAACGCCCGCCCGAGCTTCCGCCGGCCAGGGGCGCGCCCGTCCCGCCAGGAGCGCCAGCCCCAGCACCGCGCCCATCGCCGCGGCGTAGACGGCCAGCGCCCGCGCCAGGCCGGCGTCCGGCGGCGGGGCCGTTCCCAGCCAGCTGACCAGCAGGGCCGGAAAGCCGATCCAGTAGGTGTAGGCGGACAGCCATCGGCCCACCCGCTCGTCGAGGATTCTCAGCCGCGCCAGCACCGCGCCGGCCGCGATCAGGGCGAAGAAGGGGGCGATGCGGACGGCGAGCTCCATTGACGAACCCATAAGCGTCGGAGCTTGGCCGTGCTAGCGTGGCCGCGGGGGCGGAGACGAGACGATGGACGAGCGTGTCGAGGCCGTGCTGGCCGAGTATCACGAGCGGGCCGCCCGCGAGGCGCAGGACCCCGAGCTGTCCCGCGACGAGCGGCTGCTGCCCGTGGGGCCGGAGGTCGGCCGGTTCCTCAACGGGCTGATCAAGGGCGCGAAGGCGGCGCGCATCCTGGAGATCGGAACCTCGTATGGCTACTCCGGCGTCTGGTTGGCCGAGGCGGCCGCGGCGATCGGCGGCCAGGTGATCTCGCTCGACCTGGCCGACTACAAGCAGGCCTACGCCCGCGAGCGGCTGGAGCGGGCGGGCCTGGCCCAGGTGGTCGAGCACCGCAGCGGCGATGCGCTGGAGCTCATCCCGGCCCTCGAGGGCCACTTCGACTTCGTCCTGCTCGACTGCTGGAAGGACATCTACGTCCCCTGCCTCGACCGCTTCTTCCCCAAGCTCGCCAAGGGCGCGATCGTCGCCGCCGACAACATGCTGCAGCCGGTCTCAGCGCGCGAGGACGCGCTCGCCTACCGCCGGGCGGTCCGGGCCAGGCCCGGCGTCTCCTCGGTGTTGCTGCCCCTCGGCTCCGGGATCGAGCTCAGCCGGCTGGACGACCTCTAGCGACCGCGGCGGTGGACTCCTCCGGCAGGTCCACGTGGGTCAGCTTCCAGGTGAAGAGGCCGCGGCGCTGGAAGGTGAAGGTCACCTCCCGCGCGGGCGCGCCCTTCGGGTGGACCGCGAACCGCACCCGGCGGAAGCCCCAGTAGTCGAGCGCAGGGAAGGGCGGCCGGGCGCCCGGCGCGGGGGGCGCCCCCGGGTCCGCCATGGTCAGGGCGTGCAGGCCCTCGGGCGTCAGGTGGCGGTCCACGGCCGGCGGCGCGGGGCGGATCGGGTCGATGGCCCGCTTCAGCGCCCCGATGGGATCGCGCCAGGGATCGGGCGGCGGGCCGGGCGCGACGGCCTCGGAAAGCTGCGGCTTCAGGCTGGCCCGCACGGCCGGATAGTCCACCAGCTCGGCCAGCGCCTGGGCGTCCTGCGCTGCGGCGGCTTCCCTGAGCGCCCGGAATGCGAACCAGGGCGCGGCCAGGAAGGCCAGGGCGAGGAACGCTGCAACCAGCGCCAGCAGGGTGGAGACGCGCGGCATGGAGTGGAAACGCCGCCCGCGCGACGGCGATGCTTTCCTCCCCCTACCTCCCCCGCGAAGCGGCGGGAGGGGGACCAGTCGCCGAAGAGCGACTGGTGTAGGGGGCGGGCCGCAGGCGCTGTCTTTGGGGCCACCCAGCAACGCAGGAAGCACGGGTCGCAGCGGAGAGGCCGAGCGCGGGGCTCGCCCCCTCCACCCCCCGCTCTTCACCCGGCTTGCGCCGGGTTCGGCGGGCGGTCCCCCTCCCGCCGCTTTCGCGGGGGAGGTAGGAAAAAAGCGGCCTACGCCGGCTGCTTCTGGGACAGCGCCTTGTCGAGGTTGGCCGCGACCTTGTCGAGGAAGCCCTCGGTGGTCAGCCAGCCCTGGGTGTCGCCGACCAGCAGGGCCAGGTCCTTGGTCATCGAGCCGCTTTCGACGGTCGAGACGCAGACCTTCTCCAGGGTCTTGGCGAAGTGGGCGAGCTCCTCGTTGCCGTCCAGCTTGGCCCGGTGCTCCAGGCCCTGGGTCCAGGCGAAGATGGAGGCGATGGAGTTGGTCGAGGTCGACTCGCCGCGCTGGTGCTGGCGGAAGTGGCGGGTGACGGTGCCGTGGGCGGCCTCGGCCTCCATGGTCTTGCCGTCGGGCGTGATCAGCACCGAGGTCATCAGGCCGAGCGAGCCGAAGCCCTGGGCCACCGAGTCCGACTGCACGTCGCCGTCGTAGTTCTTGCAGGCCCAGATGAAGCCGCCCGACCACTTCAGCGAGGCGGCGACCATGTCGTCGATCAGCCGGTGCTCGTAGGTGATGCCCTTTTCCTTAAACTGGGCGGCGTAGTCGCTCTCGTAGATCTCGGCGAAGATGTCCTTGAAGCGCCCGTCGTAGGCCTTGAGGATGGTGTTCTTCGAGGACAGGTAGAGCGGATAGTCCCGCTGCAGGGCGTAGCGGAAGCAGGCGTGGGCGAAGTCCCGGATCGAGTCGTCCAGGTTGTACATCGCCATGGCGACGCCGCCGCCCTTGTAGTCGTAGACCTCGTGCTCGATCGTCTCGCCGTTCTCGCCTTCCCAGGAAATCTTCAGCTTGCCGGGGCCGGGGACGCGGAAGTCGGTGGCGCGGTACTGGTCGCCGAAGGCGTGGCGGCCGATGATGATCGGCTGGGTCCAGCCCGGCACCAGGCGCGGCACGTTCTTGCAGATGATCGGCTCGCGGAAGACGACGCCGCCCAGGATGTTGCGGATCGTCCCGTTGGGGGACTTCCACATCTTCTTCAGGCCGAACTCCTCCACCCGGGCCTCGTCCGGGGTGATGGTGGCGCACTTGACGCCGACGCCGTGCCGCTTGATCGCCTCGGCCGCGTCGATGGTGACCTGATCGTCCGTCGCGTCGCGGTGCTCGATGCCCAGGTCGTAGTAGTCAAGCTGGATATCCAGATAGGGGAAGATCAGCTTGTCCTTGATCCACTTCCAGATGATGCGGGTCATCTCGTCGCCGTCGATGTCTACGACGGGACCTGCGACTTTGATCTTGGCCATAGGCGAGGGGCGCTCCTGGCTTTCGTTTGAGGGGAAATGTCGCCCGCGCGTATAGCGGGCCAAGGCGGGAGGGGGAAGGGCGCCGGCGCAGCTCTCAGCCCGCCTCGTCGATCAGCGCCCGCGTGACCTGCGCCAGCACCGCCTCGCAGTCCGCCAGTTGGGCGCGGCAGCCGCTCATCAGGACGGCGATCGCATAACGCCGTCCATTGGGAAGGGTGGCGATTCCCACGTCGTTCACCACCGGACTCATGCCGAGGTCCGGCCTCGCGGTGCCGGTCTTATGGGCCAGGCTGGCCCCCTCCGGCAGGCCGGCGGCGATCCGGCGGGGCCCGGTGCGGCTCTCGCCCAGGATCTGCATCAGCAGCTGGCTGGAGGGCTTCGACAGCAGCTCGCCCGCCGCCAGCCGGCTCAGGAAGTCGATCATGCCATGGGCGGTGGCCGTGTCGCGCGGGTCGGCCAGGAAGGCCTCGAGCGCCGCCCGCCGTTGCGGCTCCGGCACGGCGGCGATGGGCGCGGCGTCCTTCCATGCCGGCCGGAAGGAGGCCAGGCCCGCGATCTCCATCTGGATCTCGCGTTCGTAGCGGTCGATGCGGATCCCGCGGATCCGCTGGGCGTCCAGCCAGGCCGTGACGGCGCCGGGCCCGCCGATCCGCTTCATCAGCACGTCGGCGGCGGTGTTGTCGGAATCGCGCACCGCCCGGACCAGCAGCTCGCGTACGGTGTAGCTGCGGACCGCGGGCCAGGCCCGGGAGATGGCGCTGAGCTGGGGCGAGAGGTCCTCCTCGCCGATCGTGACCACCTCCTCGAGCGACAGCCGCCCGGCGTCGACCTCGGACAGCACGGCCGCGGCCAGCGGCGCCTTGAAGACGCTCTGCATCGGCATGGGCGTGTCGCCGTAGTGGCTCCAGACCTCGGCGTTCCCCAGGTCCATGAAGGCGACGGTCACCCGCGCCGGCGCGGCCTCTTCGACAATCGCCGTGACCTTGCGGTTCATCGCCTGCATGTCGAAGCGCGGGTCGAGCTCGGTGGTGCGCTGGGGGCCGCATCCGACCAGCGAAACGGCCGCAACGAGACAGGCCAGCAGCAGCGGTCGAAGGGTCAACGGCCTCGCACTCCCTTGCGCGGCCAAGGACCGCAGAGGAAAAGGCCCGCCATGTCCCGCGCGCCCGCCGTGATCCTAGACGCCCCGCAGATGGGGGAGAACATCGGCGCCGTCGCGCGCGTGATGGCCAACTTCGGCCTGGAGGACCTGCGCCTGGTCAATCCGCGCGACGGCTGGCCCCAGGAGCGGGCCTGGGCCGCCGCTTCGGGCGCCCACTGGCCGCTCAACGCCGCTCCGGTGCACGCCTCCGTCGCCGAGGCGATCGGCGACCTGCAGCTGGTGTTCGCCGCCACCGCCCGGCCGCGCGAGCTGGCGCTTCCCGTGCTGACGCCCCGGCAGGCGGCCGCCGAACTCGCCAAGGCGGCGGCGTCGGGAATCGCCACGGGCCTGCTGTTCGGCGGCGAGCGCGCGGGCCTGGAGACGGCAGACATCGCGCTCTGCCAGGCGGTGGTGACCATTCCCATCGACCCCAAGTTCCGCTCCCTCAACCTCGCCCAGGCGGTGGCGATCAACGCCTATGAGTGGCGGCTGACCCAGGACGAGCAGGCGCCGCCGGCCTTCCGGCCCGGTGCGCCGCCGGCCAGCCACGAGGCGCTGATGGGCCTCTACGAGCACCTGGAACGCGAGCTGGAGGCGGGCGGGTTCTTCCATCCGCCGGAAAAGACCGCTTCGATGGTCCAGAACTTGCGGGCGGCCCTGGGCCGCGCGGCCTTCACCGACCAGGAGGTCCGCACCCTGCGCGGCGTCGTGACCGCCCTGGCGCGCGGCCGCGGCAAGGTTCTGGAAAAGCTCGCCCGGCGCGAGAAAGGAGACGAGGCATGAGCCTGAAGGACATGCTGGACAGCCTGCCGATCGCCATCGTGCAGGCCCCGATGGCCGGCTCCTCGCCGCCGCAGATGGCCCAGGCCGTGCGCGAGGCCGGCGGTCTCGGCTTCCTGGCGCTGGCCATGACCCCGCCGGACGAGATCGAGGGCCAGGTGGAGGCCTTCCGCGGCCGTTCGGCCGCCCCCTTCGGCGTCAACCTGCAGATGGCCCCGGAGGTCAGCCCGGACCCGGCCGAGGTGGAGACCGCCATCGCGCGGCTGAAGCCCTGGTACGAGGCGGTGGGCGCCGAGCCGCCGTCGCCGCCCAACCGCTACAGCCTCGACTTCAAGGCCCAGCTCGCCGCGCTCACCCGCGCCGCCCCGCCGGTGGCCTCCTTCACCTTCGGCGTGCTCTCCAGGGCCGAGGTCGCGGCCCTGAAGGAGGCGGGGACCTACGTCGTCGGGACCGCCACCACGGTCGCCGAGGCCCGAGCCTGGGCCGAGGCGGGCGCCGACGGGATCTGGGCCCAGGGCCTGGAGGCCGGCGGCCATCGCGGGACCTTCCTGAAGCCGGTCGAGGAAAGTCTGGTCGGCACGCTGGCGCTGGTCGCCACCATCCGGGCCGCCGTCGACCTGCCGGTGATCGCCGCCGGCGGAATCATGGACGGGCGCGGCGTCGCCGCCGTGCTGGCGCTCGGCGCCTCGGCGGCCGGCATGGGCTCGGCCTTCCTGCTGGCCGAGGAGTCCCTGATGGGGCCGGTCTGGCGCAAGGCGGTGTCCGAGGCCGGCGACGATCCCACCGCCCTGACCCGCGCCTTCACCGGCCGCCACGCCCGCGGGGTCGAGAACCGCTTCATGCGCGAGATGAAGGCGGTGGAGGACGAGGTCCCCGCCTATCCCGTGCAGTACCGCCTCTCCCAGCCGCTGCGCGCCGCCGCCGAGAAGGCGGGCGATCCCGGCGCCATGCCGCTGTGGGCCGGGCAGGGGATCGGCCTCGCCCGCACCGGCGGGGCCGGCGCGCTGGTGAAGCAGTGGTGGAACGAGGCCCGCCAGGCCGCCGCCGAGGTCTCCGCCCGCACCCGCGGCGGGCCGGGCGGGGTTGCGGCCATCGAGACCGATCCCGAGGCCGGCTGTTGACTCCAAGGGCTCCGGCGCCCATAACCCGCCCCTTCACGCCGCCGGGACCCCTCGGCGGCGTCGAAACGCATACGGGTGACGCGAGCGCCGCCGTTGAGATCGCCTTCCCGCTGATGGGGAGGCCGGCCCGCGTCGAGTAGAAGAGACGATCTATGACCAAGCGCCATAGCGCCAAGTACAAGCTCGACCGCCGGATGGGCGAAAACATCTGGGGTCGTCCGAAGTCCCCGATCAACTCCCGCGCCTACGGCCCCGGCCAGCACGGCCAGCGCCGCAAGTCCAAGGTGTCGGACTTCGGCCTGCAGCTGCGCGCCAAGCAGAAGCTGAAGGGCTACTACGGGAACCTGACCGAGAAGCAGTTCAGCCGCATCTACCAGGAGGCCGCCCGCCGCAAGGGCAACACCTCCGAGAACCTGATCGCGCTGCTGGAAAGCCGGCTGGACGCCATCGTCTACCGCGCCAAGTTCGTGCCGACCCCCTTCGCCGCCCGCCAGTTCGTCAACCACGGCCACGTGCTGGTGAACGGCAAGCGGGTGAACATCCCCTCCTACCGGGTTAAGCCGGGCGACGTGGTCACCGTGCGCGAGCGTTCGCGCAACATGGCCCTGGTGCTGGAAGCGCTGCAGTCGTCGGAACGCGAGATCCCCGACTACATCGAGGTGGGCGACAAGGGCATGAGCGCCCGCTTCGTCCGCGCGCCGGAACTGGCCGAAGTGCCGTACCCGGTGAAGATGGAGCCGAACCTGGTCGTCGAGTTCTACGCCTCCTAAGGCGGCGGACCCGATCCGAATTGCCGAAGGCCCGGGAGCGATCCCGGGCCTTTTGCTTTGCGCCTCAGGCGGCGGCGCGGCTCAGCGTCCGCCGCAGCCACAGCGAGGCGGGATCGGCGATGTGGGCGGCGGGATAGAGCAGCCACTGCCGGTCGGGGTCCTGCGGGATGGCCAAGCCCTGGGAACCCAGCCCGAGGGCGCCGACCATGCGGCTGGGCAGGATCGCCACCAGCTTTCGGCGCTGAAGCAGCTGCGCGGCCATCAGGTAGTGCGGCACGGTCACGGCGATGTTCCGCGATAGGCCATGCTCGGCCAGCCACCTGTCCACCGGATCGACAGCGAGGCCCGCCGGCACGACGGCGACATGGTCGAGCTCCAGCACGTCCGGGCCCGCCGGCGCACCCCCGGCGAAGGCCAGCACGTCCACGTCCTCGTTCAGCGGCTCCATCCGCATGCGCGGGTAGAAGCCGGGCTCGGTGGTGATCACGAAGTCCACCTCCGCGTCGGCCGGCCCGCCAGAGAGCCAGGGCCGCAGGTGGAGGCGGCAGCCGGGCGCCTCGGCGGCGAAGATCTCCAGCAGCCTCGGCAGCAGATAGGCCGCGACGACGTCGGGCAGCACGCCGCGGAAAGTGCGCTGCGCGCTCGCCGGGTCGAACGCCTGCGGCGCCAGCAGTTCGGCCGCGGCCGCCAGCAGCTCGGCGAGCGGCGCCTTCAGCGCCTGCGCCCTGGGCGTCAGCTCCATGCGCAGCCCCACCCGGACCAGCAGCGGGTCGCCGAACACCTCCCGAAGGCGGCCCAGGATGCGGCTCATCGCCGGTTGGGACAGGGCCAGCCGTTCGGCCGCCGCGCCGACGCTCCTGGTCTCCAGCAGCGCGTTCAGCGGCGCGAGCAGATCGAGCCGGCCGCGAAGTCGATCAATATCCTGCATGTGATGCTTCCGGAACATGCATTCGGATCATGTTCCCGTGCATGTCACGTTCGGCGCGAAGGAGAAAGCCATGACCGCCGAAGCCAACAAGGAGACGGTGCGCGCCATCTACGCCGCCATGGAGCGCGGGGACCTCAGCGCCTTCCGGGACAGCGTCCATCCGGATTACGTGTGGCGAAAGCCCGCTCTCAGCAGCTGGGCCTGTGAGCTGAAGGGCCAAGAGGCGATCCAGCGGGAGCTGATCCGGCCCCTCTTCGCGCTCTTCGCGTCGCCATACACGGCCCGGGCGATCAACCTGGTCGCCGAGGGCGACCAGGTGGTGGCGGAGGTGCGCGGCGACGTCGCGACCAAGCAGGGGCCGCGATACACCAACCACTACTGCTTCATCTTCCGCTTCCGCGACGGGAGGATCGCCGAGGTGGTCGAGTACAGCGACACCGATCACGAGGAGCGGGTGCTCGGAAGCTATCCCGACGCGGTGGCCGCGTACCGGGCGAAGACGCCGGCTTGACTCATCTCAAAAGTGAGAGAAATTCTCTCTCATGGTCGAGGTGGATGCTATCGAGGATCGGCTGGCGCAGCGTCTGGCCGAGCTGCGCAAGGGCCGGGGCTGGTCGCTGGACGAACTGGCGGGGGTGAGCGGCGTCAGCCGGCCGACGCTCTCGCGGCTCGAGCGGGGGGAGGTGAGCCCGACCGCCCAGGTGCTGGGGCGCCTGGCCGCCGCCTTCGGCATCACCATGTCGCGCCTGCTGGCGGAGGTGGAGGGCCAGGGCGCGGCCCTGGTGCGCGCCGCCGACCAGCCGGTCTGGACCGACCCGGAGACTGGTTTCCGACGCCGGGGCGTTTCGCCGCCCGCGCCGGGCCTGGCCGCCGAGATGATCGAAGGCGAACTGCCGGCGGGCGCGCAGATCCGCTACCCGGCCAGCCCGCGGCCGGGGCTGGAGCACCACCTGTACCTGCTGGCGGGCGGTCTGGAGCTGGAGGTCGAGGGCCAGGCGCACCGGCTGGCGGCGGGGGACGCCTTGCGCTGGCGGCTCTACGGGCCGAGCCGGTTCCTGAGCCTGGGGCCGGGACCGGCCCGCTACGTCCTGGCGCTGGTCTAGACCCCATGCAGATCGAACAACTGACCCCCGAGGCCATGGCCGCCGAGATCGAGGCGCTGGCCGACGTCCTCCATGCCTGCGTCCTGGACGGGGCGAGCATCGGATTCGTGCTGCCGTTCGCGCCCGCAGAGGCCGCCGGCTTCTGGCGAAAGGTGCAGGCGGAGGTCGCAGACGGCGGCACGCGCATCTGCGTCGCGCGCCTGGAGGGCCGCCTCGTCGGCTGCGTCCTCCTCCAGCTCGCCGCCAAGCCCAACCAACGCCACCGGGCCGACATCGCCAAGCTGCTCGTCCACCCGGCCGCGCGCCGCCGCGGCCTGGGCCGGGCGCTGATGCAGGCCGCCGAGGCCTGCGCCCGCCTGGAGGGGCGGACCCTGCTGAACCTCGACACCCGCACCGGAGACCCCTCCGAGGCGCTCTACCGGTCCCTGGGCTTCGAGCTGATGGGGATCGCCCCGGCCTATGCGCGGCATCCTGTCGCCGACGTGCTGGAAGACTGCAGCTTCATGTTCAAGCGCCTCGCCTGAGGGCTTCCAGGGCCGGCGGGCCTGTGGCCAAGTCGACGGATGAACCGCCGATTCCTGCTCGTCGCCGGCCTGCTGCTGCTCGGCGGGTGCGCGACCACGCCGCCGCCGATCGTGGCGCCCGCCGGCGCGCCGTTCCAGGAGCTGGAGCCGCTGCTGGCCGCCCGCGCGGGCGGCGAGGCGCTGACCATCACCGTCGTCTCGAACGGCTGCACCAAGAAGGAGGACTTCGCCTTCTTCCTGGAGCGCCACGGCGAGGCCGTCCGGCTCGCCTTCGGGCGCAAGCGGATCGACGTGTGCAAGGCCGCGCCCAGCCCGGTCGACATCACCTTCACCTTCGCCGAACTCGGCGTCGGCCCCCGCTCGCCGGTGTTCCTGCTCAACCCGCTCGAGGCGCTCTGACCTCTCCCCGCGATGGGGGGGAGAGGTCTTTTTCAGGTGAACAGCTCGACCATCCACGCCGGCACGCGGCGCGGGCGGCGGCTTTCCACGTCCACCAGGCACCAGACGGTGCGGGCCTGGGCGCACATGACGCCGTCCGGTCCGTCGATGCGCACGAAGCGGTCGAAGCGTGGGCCTTCCGCGGCTTCGGCGACCCATGTGCGGGCGGTGGCGGTCTCGCCCAGCAGCAGCTGGCGGCGGTAGTCGACCTCGTGGCGCAGCACGACCCAGGCCCAGGCGCCCTTGGCGTCCTCGGGCGCGCGGGCCTCCCAATGGGCGATCGCCATCTCCTGCGCCCAGCGCAGGTAGACGACGTTGTTCACGTGCCCGTTCTCGTCGATGTCCGACGGCTCGGGCGTGTAGCTGCGGGAAAAGACCTGGCGACCGGATGGCGGCTCGATCGCCCGGCTCACTCGGCGAGGACGCCCTGGTCCTTGAGGGAGCTCTTCAGCTCGCCGGACTGGAACATCTCGCGGACGATGTCGGCGCCGCCGACGAACTCGCCCTTCACGTAGAGCTGCGGGATGGTCGGCCAGTCGGTGAATTCCTTGATCCCCTGGCGCAGTTCCTCGTCCTGCAGCACGTCGACGCCGACGAAGTCGACGCCCAGGTGGTCGAGGATCTGGACGACCACGGCGGAGAAGCCGCAGCGGGGCTGTTCGGGCACGCCCTTCATGAACAGGACCACCGGGTTCTCCTGGACGGTCTTGGCGATGAAGTCCTTGGCGCTGGTGGCGGCGACGGTCTCGGTCATGGCGGATGCGCGCCCTTTCGGCGGTGAGATCTTGCAGGCCCTGAGCTAGGGAGCCGCGGGGCCCGGGTCAAGGCGAGGCGGCGTCGCGGGCTCAGGCGCGCTGGGCCTGGGCGGCCTCGCGCGCGCCGAACCGGGCCATCTCGATCTGGGCGACGACGCCGGTGGGCAGGTCCCGCTCGGCGACGGCGGCCAGGCGCTCGACGGCGGCGGGCGTCAGGGTGTCGATCTGCACCGTGGCGAAGGCCGGCTCGGTCAGGGCGTAGCCGAGGCAGAGCTCCTCGGGCAGCCAGCCGCGGGTGTCGTGCAGGAAGTTGTAGGTCCCGACGCCGGCCAGGGGCTCGGCCGCGCGGCGCAGCAGCCCGGCCGCCTTCTGCTGTTGCTGCACCGGGCGGCACAGCTCGGCGGGGATGGCGTCGTAGGCGATCACCGCCATGTCGGCCTCGGCGGCGTCCTTCACCCGCCGGCGCGTGCGGCCGTCGGAGATGAGGCTGAAGGGGGAGGCGAGGGCGTCGAAGCCGCCCCTGCGCACCGCCTCGTCGGTCGCCGGCCCGTCGCCTCGGATTCCGCTGTGGACCACGAGGCCGGCGCTCTTCAGGTCGCCGAGCAGGGCTTCGGCGTCAGGCGTCAGCGACTGGAGCGCGGCCTCGTCGAACATGACGAGGTCGAAGTATCGGGCCGAAGTGAGGGCCAGGGCCTGGCGGACGGTCTGGCCGAGGGCGCCGGCGTCGAGGGCCCCGCCGCCGGCCTCGCCCCGGATCCGCCAGGTCAGGAACAGCAGGCCGCGGTCGACCGCCTGCAGGGCTTCGCTGACGCCCCGGGCCAGGGTCTCCGAGCCGGAGACCAGCTCGAAACAGTTGATGCCGCACTCCATGGCCCCGAACAGCACGCCCCGCCAGGCCTGCGGCGTCGGCGCGGCCGTGGTCTCGGTGAGGACCAGGCTGACGGCCGAGACGGCCTTTCCCGAGGCGCCGAAGGGGCGGTAGCGCATGTCAGGTCGGAGCCGCGGTCTCGAGGGCGAGCGCATGCAGCTCCCCGCCCATGCGCCCCTTCAGGGCTGCGTAGACCATCTGGTGCTGCTTCACCTTGGGAATCCCGGCGAAGGCCGGCGAGACGATGCGCGCGCGATAGTGGTCGCCGTCGCCGGCCAGGTCGGTGACCTGGATGTCGGCGTCGGGGAAGGCCTCGCGCAGGCAGCTCTGAAGTTCACTCATGGGCATCGGCATCGGCGACGCGCTCCATACGAAGGCCAGTGTTGCGGCCGGAGAGTTAACAATCGCCTCACCATGTGGCCAGGAGTCAGACCTCTCCCCGAGAAGCGGGGAGAGGGTGGGGTGAGGGGGCCCGGAGCGCAGCGCAGGGCCTCCAGCCTTCGCGCGGCTCCGAGGTCGGGACCTCCCTCACCCAACCCTCTCCCTCCGAGAGCGGAGGGAGAGGTCCAGGATCAGTCCACGATCGATGCGTAGATGATGCTCTTCAGCTGGCCGCGGAAGTTGAAGGCGCCCGAGGGCATCAGCTGGGTCATGAAGACCACGGAGAGCTCTTCCTTCGGGTCGACCCAGAAGATGGTCGAGGCCGCGCCGCCCCAGTAGTAGTCGCCGGCCGCGATCGAGCCGGCCTGCACCGGGTCCAGGGTGGAGGCGAAGCCGAGGCCGAAGCCGACGCCCTCGTTGGCCGTCTCTGAGAAGGAGCCGATGGCCATCTCCGTCAGGTCCTTGCCGTCCTTCAGGTGGTTGCGGTGCATCAGCTCGACGGTGCGGGGGCCGAGGATCCGCGCCCCGTCCAGCTCGCCGCCCCGGCGCAGCATCTCGCAGAAGCGCATGTAGTCGGCGCTGGTGCCGGTCAGGCCGCCGCCGCCGGAGAAGAACACCGGCTCCTTCAGGTAGTCGGACTTCGTCGGATCGTCGATCAACTGCAGGCTCTTGTCGGGCGCGCGGCGGTAGCAGGCGGCGAAGCGGTCGGCCTTCTCGGGCGTGACGTGGAAGGCGGTGTCCACCATGCCCAGCGGGCCGAAGATGTTCTCCTGCAGGTATTTGTCGAACCGCTGGCCGGAGATGATCTCCACCAGGGCGCCGCAGACGTCGGTGGAGAGCGAGTACATCCACCGCTCGCCCGGCTGGTAGCGCAGGGGCACGTCACCGAGCTTCTTCACGAAATCCCGCAGCGTCTCGTCACGCCCGCGGCGCACGCCCTTCTCGGCGTAGACCTTGTCCACCGGGTGGCCGGCGTCCGGCGCGCCCAGCGCCACCAGGGCCGAGCCGTAGGTGATGCCGCCGGTGTGGCAGAGCATGTCGCGCATCGAGACCGGCCGCTTCGGCGGCTCGGTGACCATGTCGGCGCCCTGGCCGCTGACCCAGACCTGGTGGTTCTTCCACTCGGGGATGAAGCGGCTCACCGGGTCGTTCAGCTGGAAGTAGCCCTTCTCGTAGAGCTGCATGAGCGCTACGGAGGTGATCGGCTTGGACATCGAATAGATGCGGAAGATGGCATCCTCCGCCATCGGCCGGGACCGCTCGCGGTCCATGTTTCCGAAGGACTTGAAGTAGGCCTGGTGGCCGCGCCGGTTGATGGCGATCTGGCAGCCGGCGATCTTGCCCGGCGCGATGTAGTTGCGCTCGATGTGTTCGTCGATCCGCGTCAGGCGGCCAGCGTCGAGGCCGGTCCATTGCGACTGGGCGTCCATCAAATCCTCCGGAAGTATGGGCTGTGCTTGTTATTGGCTCCATCATGGGCCGGGACAGGGCGCAAAGCCAAGCGAGGAGAGACCATGGACGAGCTGAAGCGACTGGCCGAGGACGTCGGCGCGCGGCTGAAGGAGGCCCGGCAGACGGTGGCGGTGGCCGAAAGCTCCTCCGGCGGCCTGATCTCGGCGGCCCTGCTCGCGGTCCCCGGCGCCTCGGCCTATTACGTGGCCGGGGCGGTGGTCTACACCGGCAAGGCGCGGATGCAGCTGCTCGACCTGCCGCGCGAGGCGGTGGAGGGGATGCGCTCGGCCAGCGAGCCCTACGCCCTGCTGCTGGCGAGAACCGCCCGCGAGCGCCACAACGCGACCTGGGGGATCTCCGAAACCGGCGCCGCCGGCCCCACCGGCAACCGCTACGGCGACGCCTCCGGCCACACCTGCATCGCCATCTCCGGCCCCGTCGAGATGGCCCTCACCATCGAGACCGGCGAGGACGACCGCTGGGCCAACATGCAGGCCTTCGCCGCGGCCGCGCTGGAACTGCTGAAGCGGGGGTTGGAGGGGTGAGTCCGGGGGCCTCACGAACTCCGCTCATCCCGGCGGAGGCCGGGACCCAGAATGGCGGATGCAGACCATCCGTATTTGCGCGTACGCATTTCCAGCCACAGCCAAGGCTGGTAAGTTCTTGTTGTGTTCTACACCTACATCATGGCCAGCCAACGGAACGGAACCCTCTCCACGGGCTCTACCGACAACCTCCCCAAGCGGGTCTATGAGCACAAGGAAGCGGCCCGCCATGGCTTCACTCAGAAGTACGGCGTGACCATGCTCGTGTGGTTCGAAGGCCACGAGACACGCGCGGGCGCCTTCCGCCGCGAGCGGCAGATCAAGGAGTGGCGCAGGAAGTGGAAGCTCCGACTGATCGAGGAGCAGAATCCGACCTGGCGGGATCTGAACGATGACCTGAACAACCTGCTGCCGTTCAGCTGAACGGCCGCAAGGTGGCTGGAGGCTTGCACGTGCGAACCCGCGCAGGCTGAGCCCGCCATTCTGGGTCCCGGCCTCCGCCGGGATGAGCGGGGGTGGGGAGGCTCTGCAGCTACCCCGCCGCCACCGGCGCGTCCATGTAGGCGGGCATCCAGCCTTCGTGGGCGGTGCGGAGGTCGTCGAGGGGGATGTCGAACAGGCCTTCGGCGGCGAGGACGTCGCCGTCGGCGCGGCCCACGATCGTCGCGGGGACGCCAGCGGCGCTCGCGGCGGCGATCAGGGCGTCGGGATCGGCCGTGGCGATCAGGTAGCGGGCCTGGTCTTCGCCGAACAGGTGGCCGTGCGGCGCGTCGGCCGGCGCGGCCAGCCGCACCCCGACGCCGGCCGCCAGGGCCATCTCGGCTGCGGCCAGGGCGAGGCCGCCGTCGGAGAGGTCGTGGACGACGCCGATCCGCTGGGCCTGGATCTCCCCACGGACGAAGTCGCCGTTGCGGCGCTCGACGGCCAGGTCGACCGGCGGCGGGGCGCCGTCCTCGCGGCCCACCACCTCACGCAGGTAGAGGCTGGCCCCCAGCTCGCCACGGGTCTCGCCGATCAGCACCAGCGAATCGCCCGGCTTCAGGCCGGCGAAGTCGGCGCGGCGGTCGTAGTCGGCGATCAGGCCGACGCCGCCGACGGTGGGGGTCGGCGGAATGGCGACGCCGTTGGTCTCGTTGTAGAGGCTGACGTTGCCGCTCACGACGGGGAAGTCGAGCGCCGCGCAGGCCTCGGCCATGCCGTCCGTCGCCCGCACGATCTGGCCCATGATCTCGGGCCGCTCGGGATTGCCGAAGTTCAGGTTGTCGGTGATGGCGATGGGGGTCGCGCCCACCGCGGTCAGGTTGCGCCAGGCTTCGGCGACGGCCTGCTTGCCGCCCTCGAACGGGTCGTTCTGGACGTAGCGGGGGGTGACGTCGGAGGTCACGGCCAGCGCCTTGCGGGTCCCGTGCACCCGCACGATGCCGGCGTCGGCGGCGGTGCCCGAGTCCTCCAGGGTGTCGGCCATCACGTGGCGGTCGTACTGCTCCCAGATCCAGCGCTTGGAGGCCTGGTCCGGGCAGCCGATCATCTTCAGCACGGCCTCGCGCCAGTCGGCCGGCGCCGGGACCTCGGCAGGGCCGAGGCGGGGGTGCTTCGCAGGCTCGGTCCAGGGCCGGTCGTAGAGCGGAGCGTCCTCCGATAGCGGCGCCAGCGGCACGTCGCAGACCACCTCGCCCTTGTGCTTCAGGACGATGTGGCCGGTGTCGGTGGTGCGGCCGATGACGGCGGCGTCCAGGCCCCATTTCTCGAAGATGCGCCGCCCGTCGTCCTCGCGGCCGGGCTTCAGGATGGCCAGCATCCGCTCCTGGCTCTCCGACAGCATCATCTCGTAGGCGCTCATGCCCTCTTCGCGCTGGGGCACGGCGTCGAGGTCGAGCTCGATGCCGACGCTGCCCTTGCCCGCCATCTCGACCGAGGAGGAGGTCAGACCCGCCGCGCCCATGTCCTGGATGGCGGCGACGGCGCCGGAGGCCATCAGCTCGAGGGTGGCTTCGATCAGCAGCTTCTCGGCGAACGGATCGCCGACCTGCACGGTCGGGCGTTTCTCCTCCGAGGCCTCGTCGAACTCGGCGCTGGCCATGGTCGCGCCGTGGATGCCGTCGCGGCCGGTCTTGGAGCCGAAGTAGACCACCGGCAGTCCGGCGGCCGGGGCGGCCGAGTAGAAGATCTTGTCGGCGTCGGCCAGGCCCACGCACATGGCGTTGACCAGGATGTTGCCGTCGTAGCCGCGGTGGAAGTTGGTCTCGCCGGCCACCGTGGGCACGCCCACGCAGTTGCCGTAGCCGCCGATGCCGGCGACCACGCCTGAGACCAGCCGGCGGGTCTTCGGGTGCGACGGATCGCCGAACCGAAGCGCGTTCAGCAGCGCCACCGGCCGCGCGCCCATGGTGAAGACGTCGCGCATGATGCCGCCCACCCCCGTCGCCGCGCCCTGGTAGGGCTCGATGAAGGAGGGGTGGTTGTGGCTCTCCATCTTGAAGACGCAGGCCTGGCCGTCGCCGATGTCGACGACGCCGGCGTTCTCGCCCGGGCCCTGGATGACGCGCGGACCCTTGGTCGGGAACTTGGAGAGGTGCTTGCGCGAGGACTTGTAGGAGCAGTGCTCGGACCACATCACCGAGAAGACCCCGAGCTCGACCAGGTTCGGCTCGCGGTTCAACCGCTTGACGATCAGGTCGTATTCCTCGGGCTTCAGGCCGAACTCGACGGCCGTCTCGGCCATGGGCTTTGTCGGAGCGTTCATGGGCGGGCTTCTAGCGGGTTCCGCGGCGCGCGGGGAGGGGGCGAAATGCGCTTCGAGGGGTGACAGGTAGGGCTTCGCCCAACCAGTCACCAAAGCCGGCCGGTGACTGGTTGGGCCATGCCCTACCTGTCACCCACCACCACCCCTACGCCGCCTTCTTCGCCAGCCGCTCGAGCAGTTCGGCGGCGAACGCCGACAGGGTGTCGTCTCTTGCGCCCATGACGACGATGCGGTCGCCGGGGCGGGCGAGTTCCAGGAGGCGCTCGCCGCAGGCGGCGCGGTCGGGGAAAGCCTCGGCGCGCTTGCCGCGCTCGGCGATGCCGGAGATCACGTCGGCGGTGGAGACGCTGCGGTCAACGGTGCCGCCGTAGTAGACGGGCTCGGGCATCACCAGCACGTCCTCGTCGGTCATCCGGCCGGCGAAGACGTCGATGAACTCCTGCTTCATCAGGCGCAGCGGGCCGAAGCCGTGCGGCTGGAACATCAGCAGCAGACGGCCGTCGAAAGCGTGCAGGGTGTCCAGCGTCGCGGTCAGCTTGTCGGGGTTGTGGGCGAAGTCGTCGATGACGGTGACGCCGCCGCGCGTGCCCACCACGTCCATCCGCCGCCGGATGCCGGTGAACCTGGCGAGCGCCTCGGCGGTCTGCTCCAGCGTCATGCCAAGCGCCAGGCCGACGCCCATCGCCGCCATGGCGTTGTAGACGTTGTGCACGCCCGGGACCTGCAGGGTCAGGCGCGCCATGTCGCCGGTGTGCTGGTCGGCGACGGAGATCTCGATGCCGTCCGGAGCCGGGACCGGCGTGCCGCCGATCAGCCGGGCGGCGGGGTTGGTCAGGCTGTAGGTGATCGACTTGCCCTCGCCCGGCCCGGCGGCCAGGGCGGCGGTCTCCTCGTTGTCGAGGTTCAGCACGGCGACCTGGGACTTCTCGACGAAGGCGCCGAACAGCTCGCGCAGCTCCTCCATCGACTTGTGGTCCAGGGAGACGTTGTTCACCACCGCGATGGTCGGCGTGTAGCGGGCGATGGAGCCGTCGCTCTCGTCCACCTCCGCCGCGAACACCTCGCCCTCGCCGACCACGGCGCTGGCGTAGGGCGTCTCGGGGGTGATGAAGTTCTTCATCTCCGCGCCGTTGACGATGGTCGGCGAAGCCCCGGCCTGGGCCAGCATCCAGCCGATCATGCCGGTGGTGGTGGACTTGCCGCTGGTGCCCGCCACGCCCACCGAGACGGGCGCGTCGTTGAACAGCTGCGACAGCAGCTCGGCCCGCAGCATCAGCGAGGCCCCGACCCGCTTGGCGGCGGCCACGTCGGGCACCGAGTCCTCGATGGCCGCCGAGGCGACCAGCGTCTGGTGCGGCCCGGTCAAGCCCGAGCCGTCCTGCGGGTGCAGGCCGACGCCGCTGCGCTTCAGGAACTCGAACTTGTCGAGGTTGCGGCCCTGGTCGAGGGCCCGGTCGGACCCCTCGACCTCGGCCCCTCGGGCCTTCACGATCAGGGCCAGCGGCGCCATGCCGCTGCCGCCGACGCCGCAGAAGAAATAGGCTCTGTCGCGAGTCATCGGCGGAGGGTATGGGCGCCCTCAGGTGCGTGCAAGCAACGGGAATGCGGCAGATGAGCCATGACTGACCGGGCCTTCCGCATCGGTGTGATGGCGCCTGGCGGGGCGCTGGCGCCCGAGGTCGAGCCCCGCGTCCGGGCGCTGGCGGCCGAGCTCTACGGCGGCCGTGTCGAGCTCGTCTTCCATCCCCAGTGCTTCGAGCGCTGCGGCCACTTCGCCGGCGACGATGCGCGCCGCGCCCAGGCCTTCCTGGAGATCGCCAACGACCCGGCCTTCGACGCCCTGTGGTTCGGCCGCGGCGGCTACGGCTCGAACCGGATCGTCGAAGCGGCGTGCGCGCAGCTTGCGCCCGCCGCCGCCGACAAGGCCTACCTCGGCTATTCCGACGCCGGAACCTTCCTCTCGGCGCTCCACATGAAGGGCTTCCGGAATGTGGCGCATGGGCCGATGCCCGGCGACATCCGCATGGCCGGCGGCGAGGCGGCCGTGGCGCGCGGGCTCGCCTGGCTGGTGGACCGCGCGCCCGAGGCCCTGGAGCCGAGCGTCGGCGCCGAGGGCCCGGCCGCCGCCTTCAACCTCGTCATCCTCGCCCACCTGATCGGCACGCCTCAGGAGCCGGACCTGACCGGCCACGTGCTGATGGTCGAGGAGATCGGCGAATACATGTACCGGATCGACCGGGACCTCTGTCAGGTGACGCAGGCGCCCGGCATGCGGCGCCTCGCCGGCCTGCGCATGGGCCGCTGCGCGGGCGTGCCGGAGAACGACCCCGACTTCGTCCTCACCGAGGAGGAGGTCGCCCGCTACTGGTGCGAGCGCGCCGGCATCCCCTACCTCGGCCGCGCCGACATCGGCCACGATGCGGCGAACAAGGTGGTGCCGTTCGGGGCGGGGTAGCTCGGTCTCCTACCTCCCGCCGCTGCGCGGGGGAGGTAGGAGCTCAGCGCTACGCGCTCGCCAGGGCGCTCTGGAAGAGGATCGCGCCGTCGGCCGAGCCGAGCTCGGGCTCGAAGGCGCGGTCGGGGTGGGGCATCAGGCCGAGCACGTTGCCGGCCGCATTGACGATGCCGGCGATGGCCCTGGCCGAGCCGTTGGGGTTCTCGAGGTAGCGGAACACCACCCGGCCCTCGCCCTCCAGCCGGTCGAGGGTCTCCTCGTCGGCGAAGTAGTTGCCCTCGCCGTTGCCGATGGTCATCGCCACCTCCCGGCGGCCCTGGTAGCCGGCGGTGAAGCGGGTCTGGGCGTTGGTCACCTCCAGGGCGATCGGCTTGCAGACGTACTTCAGCTTCTCGTTGCGCAGCAGCGCGCCGGGCAGAAGGCCGATCTCGGTCAGCACCTGGAAGCCGTTGCAGATGCCCACGGTCGCCACGCCCCGCTCGGCCGCCGCCTTGACCTCCCCCATCACCGGCGACAGCGCCGCCATGGCCCCGCAGCGCAGGTAGTCGCCGTAGGAGAAGCCGCCCGGCAGCACGATCAGGTCGAGCCCCTTCGGCAGCTCGGTCTCGCCGTGCCAGACCATCTCCACCTGCGCGCCTGTGGAGCGCTCGACGGCGACCTTGCAGTCGCGGTCGCAGTTGGACCCGGGGAAGACGATGACGGCGGCTTTCATGGCGCGGGCCCTTAGCATTGTTCGGCCGGGGAGGGGAGGCTCGGGAGGTGGCGCCTCTCGCCGCGGCGATCAACCCCGTGCGGCCTTAGGCGCAGCGGTCCGGCATCGGCAAGGGCGTGTCGGCCGCGCCCGGCGCGGGGAAGGGATAGCGGAAGGTGAAGGCCTCCGGGGTGGGGCCGATCTGCGCCAGCAGCTCTAGCCGCGCCTTGCCTTCGCTCTCCCGGGGCCGGTGTCCCGCGCGGACCCACCACAAGGCCATGTAGACAGGGGTGTCCACGAACCACTCGCGGCGGCGGCGCATGACGTCGCGATGGCCGGAGCGGTAGACGAAGGCGGCCAGCGACTCGAGGTCTTCCCAGACGGAGAGGTTGGCGACCAGCATGGGATCCTCGAAGGCCGGCGGGACCTCCGGCGGCTCGTCCACGGGACGCCAGACGAAGCCGGGCGCGGCCTCCGCCAGGGCGTTGATGCGGCCGAGGTTGGCGACGAACTCCGCCGTTTCAGGCGCGTCGAACGGCGCCTTCAGGCGCGCGATGTTGATCTGCGCGAGATGGTGGCCGGCCATGGCCAGCGAGGCTAACGCGCCCCGCCCAGGCTCGCCACGTCGAACGCCACCGTCAGCCGTTCGCCTTCGTCGAAAGGCAGGGTGCCGTGCCACATGAGGGAGGAGAAGAGGGCGAGGCGCCCGGGCTTGGGCGCGATCAGGCGGACCGGCTCCAGGGAAAGGCCGAGTTCGGCGGGCGGCTGGCCGAAGGCGAGCCAGCCGGCGCGATCCTCCGCGCCCTCGCCGACGCCGGGCGGCAGGACGACGTAGAAGGCCGAGCTGATCCAGCCCTTCTCGTGCACGTGGTTGATGTGGAAGCCCTGCCCGGTCAGGCGCACGGACCAGGCGCCGGTGAAGCGGAAGCGCTCGCGCGGCGGGCCGAGCAGCGGGTGGCGCGGGTCGGGCGGGGGCAGCTGGTCCACGAACCGGCGGACGGCCTCGGAAAGGGCCGCCTTCAGCCGCCCGATGGCCGGGTGGTCGAGCGCGAAGAGGTCGCCTTCTGTCTGGGAGCCGCCGCGCAGGGTCTGGTCCAGCGGATGCGTCCGCGAGCGGTGCAGGCCGCGCAGCGCCTCGGCGGTCTCGGCCAGCTCGGCGGCGGAGAGCGGCAGGTCGTCGGCGCCGATCAGCCGCGGATCGCCCTCCAGCCACTCCCAGCGGGCGTCCCCCGTCAGCCGCCAGGCCAGGCCGAGATAGGGCCAGACGTTGCGCCGGCCCGCCTCCAGCGCCAGCGGCTCGCCGAAACGGGCGGCCGCGTCGGGGCGGCCGGCCTTGAGCAGGAAGCGCAGGTTGACGAGCTGCAGCTCGGGATCGCGCGAGAGGTCGAGACCGCCCAGCGCCGCCTCGGCGCGCTCGAGCTGGCCGGCGTCGACGGCCGCCGCGGCTTCGTAGCGGCCGGCGCTGTCGCCGAGCGCCGGGCGCGCCGCGTCGAGCCGGGCCAGCACCTGGTCCGGCCGGCCCGCCTGCAGCAGGCTGCTGAACCAGGCGGCCCACAGGGCGGCGGGATTGGCGCTGCGGGCCAGGGCCTCGGCGTAGCCGGCGTCGAAGCCGTCCGCCTGGCCCGCCTCGAACCGCATCTTGGCGAGCGCGGCGTGGGCAGAAAGCGCATCCGGCTGGGCCTGGACCAGCGCCTCGAGGGCCGCGATCGCGGCCGGCTCGTCGCCAGCCCGGCGCAGGGCGGCGGCGCGGCCGACGAGGAGGTCCGGCTGGCCCGGCGCGGCGGCCAGCGCCCGGTCCCAGAAGGGCAGCGAGTCGCGGCCGCGGTCGTGCTCCAGGCGCGCGCGGGCGTGCAGCGCGCCGAGCGTTGGGCGCACGGAAAGGCTGCGGTCCAGCGCCTGGGCGGCGGCGTCCGGATCGGCCGCCTCGGCGTGGGCCAGGCCGAGCCCGTGCCAGGCGCCCGGCCGGTCGGGCGCGAGCTCGCAGGCGCGGCGATAGGCGGCGACCGCGGCGTCGGTCTCGCCGGCCTTCAGCGCGACGCGGCCAAGGTTCAGGTGGGCGTCGACCAGGCTCGGCGCGATCTGCAGCGCGCGGCGGAAGGCGGCCAGGGCGGCCCCGGTCTCGCCGAGGGCGTCCAGCACGTTGCCGTAGCTGTTGACGAGGTTGGGATCGCCCGGCGCGGCCTTCAGCGCCGCCTCCAGCCGCTCGCGCGCCAGGTCGGGCCGTCCGAGCCGCATATGGGCCAGGGCCGCCAGCTGCAGGGCGGGCATGAGCGCCGGCTGGCGGGCGACGAGCTCGTCGGCGAGGCGCGCGGCCGTGGTGAAGTCGCCGGCGCGGAAGGCGGCCTGGGCGTGGGCCAGGGCCTGGGCGCTCATCGGTGGGCCCGCAGGCTTTCGATATAGGCGACGAGCTGGCCGTAGGCGGCCTCGTCGCCGAACCGGCAGCCGGTCGTCTGCATCTGTCCGGCCACGGTCCGCTGCATCAGGATCGCCGGATGGGCCGGCGCTTCGGGCAGGGTGACGACGTAGGACGGCGAGCCGCTGCGGTGGTTCAGGAAGCGGTAGGGCTCGCCGGGAGAGGGCGCCTGCACAAGGTCCGGCTGGCCGGCGAGCTCGGCGGCGAGGGCGTCGAAGCCCTTGGCGCAGTCGAGGGCCGCAGGGACCGAGGGCGCGGGGGCCGAGGCCTTCTCATCGGCCCCGCAGGCGGCGAGCAGGACCGCCACGGCCGCGGCGGCCCACGGCCTCACGCCAGCTCGACCCGGTAGCTTTCGATGACGGTGTTGGCCAGCAGCTTGTCGCACATCGCCTTGACCTCGGTCTCGGCGGCGGCGCGGTCCTCGGCCGCCAGGTCGAACTCGATAGTCTTGCCGACCCGCACGTGCTCGACGCCGGTCCAGCCCAGGCCGTGCAGGGCGTGCTCGACGGCCTTGCCCTGCACGTCCAGGACGCCGGGCTTGAGGAAAACGTGGACCTTGGCGCGCACTAGTGGAGGCCTCCTTGGATGACCGTCGGCATCTCCTTCATGATGCCGAGCCGGCGGGCGACTTCGGTGTAGCTCTCGATGACGTTGCCCAGGTCGCGCCTGAACCGGTCCTTGTCGAGCTTCTCGTTGGTGGCGCTGTCCCACAGCCGGCAGCTGTCGGGGCTGATCTCGTCGGCCAGGATCACGCGGGCGAAGTCGCCCTCCCAGATGCGGCCGTACTCGATCTTGAAGTCCACCAGGGTGATGCCGACGGCGCCGAACATGCCGGTGAGGAAGTCGTTCACCCTAAGGGTGAGCGCCATCATGTCGTCGATCTCCTGGGTCGAGGCCCAGTTGAAGGCGGTGATGTGCTCCTCGGCGACCATCGGGTCGTGGAGCTTGTCGTCCTTGTAGTAGAACTCGATGATCGAGCGCGGCAGCGGCTGGCCCTCGGGCAGGCCGAATCGCGTCGACAGGCTGCCGGCGGCGATGTTGCGGCACACCACTTCCAGCGGGATGATCTCCACCTCGCGGATGAGCTGCTCGCGCAGGTTCAGCCGGCGGATGAAGTGGTTCTGGATCCCGATCGAGTTCAACCGGGTCATCACGTATTCGCTGATCCGGTTGTTGATGACACCCTTGCCTTCCAGGACAGCCTTCTTCTTCGCGTCGAACGCGGTGGTGTCGTCCTTGAAGTACTGGATCAGGGTGCCGGGCTCGGGGCCTTCATAGAGGATCTTGGCCTTGCCCTCGTAAATCTTCTTGCGGCGGGTCATCTGTCGCCTTCTCCATGAGCCAGGGCTGCCGGCGGCGGAAAACGAAAAACGCGCGCTGCCCTTCCGAACGCGCGCGGCTCCGACTCGGCCTCTGGCTCTCATGAGGCGAGGGGGAAATTAGCGGAACGCAGTGTGCGGTGCAAACAGAGCCCTGCGGCGCCTTGCGCAGGCTGACGCGTTTCGATTGCGGCCCGCGCCCGCGCGCGATAGGGAGTGTGCCTTCGCGGGGCGTAAGCTTTAGGGATCACATGACCACCTTCAACGATCGTGAACGGGGCTTCGAGGGTAAGTTCGCGCTCGATCAGGAACAGGAATTCAAGGCCTCCGCGCGTCGCAACCGCATGCTGGCCGAATGGGCCGCGGGCCTGATGGGCCTGTCCGGCGACAGCGTGGCCGAGTACTCCAAGGCCGTGGTCCGCTCCGACCTGCAGGAAGCCGGCGACGACGACGTGCTGCGCAAGGTCTTCGAAGACCTGAAGGGCGCCGGCGTCTCGGTCACCGAAGCCGACGTCCGCCGCCGCATGGACGAGCTGATGGCCCAGGCCCGCGAGCAGGTGCGCGCGGGGAAGTAGGGGCTTCAGGCCAACCCTCTCGACAACTAGCGACGTCATCCCGGACGGCCGCAAGGCCGATCCGGGACCCAGATGCTGCGCTCGTGACCTCTGGGTCCCGGCTCTCCAGCCCGCTCAGGCGGGCTTGCGGCCGGGATGACGGTGGGGGCGTGGCGCGAAACCTCCGGCCAGTTTTCCGCTCAGCCCCGCATCTGGCTGTCCAGGTACTTGCGGATGCCCGGGCCGAACGGCGGGCGGAGTTGCTTGAGCGGGCCGATGTCCTTGCGGATCTGGGTGTAGACCGCCTTCCGGTGGCTGAACTCGAGGAAGCCGTCGCGGCCGTGGTAGCTGCCCATGCCGGACGGGCCGACGCCGCCGAACGGCAGCTCCTCCTGGGCGACGTGGAAGACCACGTCGTTGACGGTGACCCCGCCTGAGGTGGTGGCGCCCAGCACCTTTTCCCGCTCGGCGGCGTCGTCGCCGAAGTAGTAGAGCCCCAGCGGGCGCTCCTTGGCGTTCACGTAGGCGATGGCGTCGTCGACGGAGACGTAGCTCTTCACCGGCAGGACCGGGCCGAAGATCTCCTCCTGCATCACCTTCATGTCGTCGGTGGGCTCGAGGATCAGGGTGGGGGCGATCTTGCGGTGCTCCTGCTGGGTCAGGTCCTCGCCGTCGGGCTTCAGCTCGACCACGGTGGCGCCCTTGGCCCGGGCGTCGGCGACATAGTCCTGGATCCGGTCGTAGTGCCGCTGCGCGACGATGGCGGTGTAGTCGGGATTGTCCCGGATGGTCGGGAACATCCTCGCCACCGACTTGCGGGCCGCCTCGACGAAGCCCGCCATGTTCTCGCGCGGCGCCAGCACGTAGTCGGGCGCGAGGCAGATCTGCCCGGCGTTCAGCGTCTTGCCGTTCATGATCCGGGCGGCGGCGACGTCCAGGTCAGCCGATTTGGAGAGGATCACCGGGCTCTTGCCGCCGAGCTCCAGGGTGACGGGCACGAGGTTCTCCGAGGCGGCCCGCATCACGTGCTTGGCGATGGCCGTCCCGCCGGTGAAGATCAGGTGGTCGAACGGCAGGCCGGCGAAGGCCTGGCCGACGTCCGGGCCGCCGGTGATCACCGCGATCTCCTCCTCCGGGAAGGCGGACGCGAACATGGTCTTCAAGAGCTCGGAGGTGGCCGGCGTCAGCTCCGAAGGCTTGATCATCGCCCGGTTGCCCGCCGCCAGCACGCCGGCCAGGGGCGCGAAGGTCAGGTTCACCGGGAAGTTCCAGGGGCTGATCACGCCCACCACGCCCTTGGGCTGGAAGCGCACCTCGGCCTTGGCGCCGAACAGGCCCAGCAGGGCGGGCGTCGTCTTGCGCTTCTCCGGCCGCATCCACCGGCGCAGGTTGTCGCGGGCGTGCTTCAGCGGGCCGATCGAGCCGGCGATGTCGGTGAAGGCGGTGGCCTCCCGCGAGCGCGAGCCGAAGTCGGCGTTCAGCGCCTCCTCGATGGCCTTCCGGTTGTCGATCAGCAGCCCGATGCAGCGCTCGATCCGCGCGATCCGGGTCTCGGCCGACGGCGCGCCCTCGGCGAGCTGCGCCGCCTTCTGGCGCGCCAGCAGAGCGTGCATTGCGGACGTTTCCATGAGGTTTCCTCCTCTTGCCGCAGAACGCTGTGCGCCGACTGCGCCGGTTGGCAAGCCTAACCTCGCGGCAGGGGGTGCAATTCCTTCGATGGTCTGCTAATTAGATGAGCGTCGAAGGAGCGAACGTGGACACGCCCGACTTCCAGACCCTGCTGGCCTTCTTCAAGGCGATGGCCAACGAGAGCCGTCTGCGGATCGTCGGCCTGCTGGCCGAGCGCGAGCGCAGCGTGCAGGAGCTCGCCGAGCTGCTGGACCTGAAGGAGCCGACGGTCTCCCACCATCTGGCGGCGCTGAAGGCGCTGGGGCTGGTGAGCGCGCGCGCCGAGGGAGTCACCCGCTGGCACGCCCTGAGGCCCGAGGCGCTGACGGCGATGAACCGCGCCCTGCTGGAGCCCAAGGCGGTGAGCGCCATGGCCCCGGCCACCGAGAGCTGGGAGGAAAAGGTGCTCGCCGGCTTCGTCGAGCCGGACGGGCGGCTGAAGGTCATTCCCGCCAGCCGCCGCAAGCGCGAGGTGGTGCTGCGCTGGCTCACGGACCAGTTCGAGGAGGGGCGGCGCTACAAGGAGGCCGAGGTCAACGAGATCCTCCAGCGCCGCCACTGGGACAGCGCCACCCTCCGCCGTGAGATGATCGGCCACGGGATGATGGCCCGCGAGGCGGGGGTGTACTGGCGGACATCATGACTGCCGCTCATCTCCGCGCTCCTACCTCCCCCGCGAAGCGGCGGGAGGGGGACCGCCCGCCGAAGCCGGCGAACGCCGGCTGAAGAGCGGGGGGTGGAGGGGGCGGGCCATCTGCTCCGCCTCTCCACCGCGATCTTGTCGCTGGCCAAGGCGCCGCGCCTGCGGCCCGCCCCCTCCACCAGTCGCTCTTCGCTGCGCTCGGCGACTGGTCCCCCTCCCGCCGCTTTGCGGGGGAGGTAGGGTGAACGGGTAGGGAAGGCGCTACTCCGCCGCCTTCGCGACCGCGTCCTTGCCGAACACCCGCTCGAAGATCACGTCGACGTTCTTGAAGTGGTAGCCGAGGTCGAACAGCTCGCCGAGTTCGGCCTCGGAGAGGGTGACCTCGGGGTCGGCCCTCAGGAAGTCCAGGAAGCTGCCTTCCCCGCGCCAGACCTTCATCGCGTTGCGCTGGACGGCGGCGTAGGAGGCCTCGCGGCTGAGGCCCTTCTGGGTCAGCGCCAGCAGCACCCGCTGGGAGTGGACCAGACCGCCGAGCCGGTCGAGGTTCCTGGCCATGTTCTCCGGATAGACCACCAGCCGTTCGATGACGCCGGCCAGCCGGCGCAGGGCGAAGTCCAGGTGGACGGTGGCGTCGGGGGCGATGGCCCGCTCGACGGAGGAGTGGCTGATGTCGCGCTCGTGCCAGAGGGCGACGTTCTCCATCGCCGGCACGACCGCCGAGCGGACCAGGCGGGCCAGGCCCGTCAGGTTCTCGGTCAGGATCGGATTGCGCTTGTGGGGCATGGCCGAGCTGCCCTTCTGGCCCGGATCGAAGGGCTCTTCGGCCTCCAGCACCTCGGTGCGCTGCAGGTGGCGGATCTCGACCGCCAGCCGCTCGATGGAGGAGGCGACGACGGCCAGGGCGGCGAAGTAGGCCGCGTGCCGGTCGCGCGGGATCACCTGGGTCGAGACCGGCTCGACGGCCAGGCCCATCTTCTCGGCGACGTAGGCTTCGACCTGAGGGGCCACGTTGGCGAAGGTGCCGACCGCGCCGGAGATGGCGCAGGTGGCGATCTCGAACTTGGCCATCGCCAGTCGCTCCTTGGCGCGCTGGAACTCTGCGTAGTGGCCGGCGAGCTTGAGGCCGAAGGTGGTGGGCTCGGCGTGGATGCCGTGGCTGCGGCCGACGGTCGGGGTCAGCCGGTGCTCGAAGGCGCGGCGCTTCAGGGCCGCCAGCACCAGGTCAACATCCTCGATCAAGAGGTCCGTGGCCCGCGAGAGCTGGACGGCGAGCGCGGTGTCGTTGACGTCCGAGCTGGTCATCCCCTGGTGCAGGAAGCGGGCCTCGGGCCCGACGAGCTCGGTCACGTGAGTCAGGAAGGCGATGACGTCGTGCTTCACCTCGCGCTCGATGGCGTCGATGCGCTCGACGTCGAAGATGGCGCCGCGGCCCTTCTCCCAGATGACCTGGGCGGCCTCCTTGGGGATGACGCCGAGATCGGCCATCGCGTCGGCCGCGTGGGCCTCGATCTCGAACATGATGGTGAAGCGCGTCTGGGGCGCCCAGATCTCGGCGGCCTCGGGCCGTGCGTAGCGGGGGATCATGCCCCGGCTCATGTGAGCCGGGGCTCTCTAAGTCAACCCCGATGCCAGTCCCGCTGCAGCGTGCGCCAGGCGGCCAGGAACAGGGCCGCGGCGACGAAGAAGCCGGAGAAGCCGATGATGATCGCCCAGCGCAGCCCGACCTCCGAGGCCGAGGCGCAGACGGGGTTGGCGGCGGCGGCCGCCGCGCCGGCCGCGCGGCAGGCGTCGAGCGTCAGGCCGGCCGGCGCCAGCTGGCTGTTGGCGATGGCGTCCGAGATCGCCCCGATCACCGGCGGCCCCGCGCCGTAGCCGATCAGGTTGACGATGAACAGCAGGATGGCCACCGCGGTGGCCCGCATCCTCGGGTGCACCACCCCCTGGGCGATGGCGTACATCGCGCCGAGGTAGAAGTACTGGGTCAGCGTCGCCGCCGCGAGCAGCCCCACCGCCAGCGGCAGCGAAGTCGACATGTAGCCGGCGATGTTCAGCGGCGCGGCGATGAAAAAGCCCAGCGCCGGCAGCCAGGCGATCGCGTTCGGGAAGCGCTTGCCCAGCCGGTCGGCCAGCCAGCCGGAGAAGAAGGTGCCGATGGCCCCGAAGAAGCCGATCAGCAGGCCGGTGATCTGCGAGGCCTGCAGGATGCTCAGCTCGTGGCTGCGCATGAAGAAGGAGTTGGTGAACTGGCCGACGCCGTAGCCGACGAACGAGGCCACCGCCCCGCCCAGCGCCGCGCACCAGAAGCTGGGCTTCTTCAGCAGGGCCGAGAAGCCCTGGGCGAAGCTCGGCGTCTCTCCCGCCGCCGCGGACCTGGGCGGCTCCTTCACGGTCAGCTTCACCAGGATGGCCAGGGCCAGTCCGGGAAGACCCAGCACCAGGAAGGCTTCGCGCCAGCCCATCGCCTCGGCGATGAACCCGCCGCCGATGGCCGCCAGCATCGAGCCCAGCGGCACGCCGAGCGAGTAGATGGAGACCGCCGTCGCCCGCTTGTCCTCAGGGAAGTAGTCGCCGATCACCGACTGGGCGGGCGGCGTGCAGCCGGCCTCGCCGATGGAGACGCCGATCCGGGCCAGCAGCAGGGTGACGTAGCTGTTGGCCATGCCGCACAGCGCCGTCATCCCGCTCCACAGCGCCACGCAGACCGACAGGATGGTCATCCGGTTCTTGCGTTCGGCCAGCCGGGCGATGGGGATGCCCAGCAGCGTGTAGAGGATGGCGAAGGTCGGTCCGCCGAGCAGGCCGAGCTGGGTGTCGGTGAGGTTGAACTCGGCCCGGATCGGCTCCTGGACGATGGAGACCAGCACCCGGTCGATGAAGTTGAAGGTGTAGACCACCACCAGGGCGAACAGCACCCAGGCGCGGTAGGCCTTGGTGCCGTAGCCCTGGAAGGCTCCCGGCGCGGCCGCGGCGTCTGACATGAGAGGCGTTCCCCTTAGATTCGTTGGTGTTCTTCGGGTGCAGCCTAGCCGTAGCGGCGGTCGCTGGAAATGGGGGACGCCGCGGCGACGTCCCCCGCACCCTACGTCAGCTGACGGTGTCCTCGCGGATCGTCCGGCGGGCGATCCAGAAGAAGGCGAAGGCGATCACCCCGAACAGCGTCGAGACGATCAGCGCCCAGCGGACGCCCTCGCCGACGTGCTCGGCGCAGGCCGCGCGGGTCGCCCCGGCGGCGCCCTCGGCCAGCGCGCGGCAGGCGTCGACCGACAGGCCCACTTCGTTCAGGCGGAAGTTGGCGATGCCGTCGGACAGGGCGCCGACCGCCACCGGGCCGAGGCCCAGGCCGATCAGGTTGATGATGAACAGCAGGATCGCCGAGGTGGTGGCCCGCATCTGCGGCGGGACGATGCTCTGGGCGGTGCCGTAGACCGGAC
This sequence comes from Phenylobacterium terrae, assembly GCF_042681205.1. Classification (NCBI taxonomy): domain Bacteria; kingdom Pseudomonadati; phylum Pseudomonadota; class Alphaproteobacteria; order Caulobacterales; family Caulobacteraceae; genus Phenylobacterium; species Phenylobacterium terrae. The sequence continues at coordinate 353,621 of NZ_JBHUEY010000001.1, read as the reverse complement.
CGTACCAGATGGTGCCCAGGAGGCCGTTGATCACCAGGATGCACAGCGCCAGGGCCGCCGAGTCCACCAGCATGGCGCTGACGTAGACCGGGATGGTGATCAGGCTGGCGATGGCCGGCGCCACCATGTAGGCGCGCAGGTCCTTGGCCCCGAACTTGTCGGCCAGCCAGCCGCCGAGCAGCGAGCCGGCGGCGCCCGCCGTGCCGCTCATCAGGCCGAGCGCCAGGCTCAGGAAGCCCAGGGACTGCAGGTTGAAGCCGAGCTGGGCGCCGAAGAAGCTCGCCAGGTTCGCGACCTCCTCGGTGTGGTTGCGCAGGAAGAAGGAGGCCGTGAACGGGGCGTGGCCGTAGCCGATGAAGGCCTTGATGGCCGCCGCGAAGGCGATGAACCAGAAGGTCCGCTTGCCGCCCAGCACCTTCATCGTCTCGCCGAAGCTCGGCTGCGCGGCCTGGGTGCGCTTGAACTCCTCGGAGAGCTGCTTGCGCGGCTCCTTCAGCGTGAAGATGGCCAGCAGCGCGAAGAGGATGCCGGGCACGCCGGCCACGAAGAAGGCCATCCGCCAGCCGTAGGCGTCGGCGATCAGGCCGCCCATGATCAGGCCGAGGAGGCCGCCGAGCGGCGTGCCCATGGCGTAGAAGGCCAGCGCCGAGGCGCGCTTCTCCTTCGGCACATAGTCGGTGATCAGGCTGTGGGCCGGCGGGGTGCAGCCGGCCTCGCCGACGCCGACGCCGATGCGGAACAGCACCAGCTGGACGAAGTTCTGGGCGATGCCGCACAAGGCGGTCATGCCGCTCCACACCGCCACGGCCGTACCGATGATGATCGGCCGGTTCTTGCGCTCGGCCAACCGGGCGATCGGCACGCCCAGGAAGGTGTAGAAGATCGCGAACGCGAGACCGCCCATCAGGCCGATCTGGGTGTCGGTGAGGTTCAGGTCGTTCTTGATCGGCTCGGCCAGGATGTTGACCACCTGCCGATCCAGGAAGTTGATCATGTAGATGGCGAGCAGCAGCCCCATCGCGTACTTGCGGTAGCCCGGCGGCTGGGGCGTGATCCCCGTGTCGGTCGCGGCGGCCGGGGCCCCCGTGGCGGCGCTGCTCATCAACTTCCCTCCCTGGTGCCTGTTTTGCTTTTGTGGCCAGCACTCTAGACGGGCTTCTCGGCCGTTCGGCAAGAGACGAACGCGCGAGATGAAGGGGAGCTGAACACGTGGAACTGGTGATCGGGACGAAGCGGTGGTCCACCTGGTCGATGCGGCCTTGGCTGGCGATCCGGCGGGCGGGCCTGCCGTTCTCCGAAACCCTCGTGGCCCTGCGCCAGGAGGAGAACCGCACGCGGGAGGCGATCCTGCCCCACTCGCCCTCGGGCCTGGTCCCGGCGTTGAAGGACGGCGACGTCACCGTCTGGGATTCCCTGGCCATCTGCGAATACCTGGCCGAGCGGGCGCCGCAGCTCTGGCCGGCCGATCCGGGCGCCCGGGCCCTGGCCCGCAGCGCCGCGGCCGAGATGCACTCGGGCTTCCAGGCGCTCCGCCAGGAGTGCCCGATGGCCCTCGACGAGCCGCCCCGGCGCCGCGAGCTCTCCGAGGCGGCGCAGGCCAACGTGCGCCGCATCGTCGAGCTGTGGCGGGACATGCTCGGCCGCTTCGGCGGGCCGTTCCTGGCCGGCGACTGGTCGATCGCCGACGCCTTCTACACGCCCGTCGCCACCCGATTCCGCACCTACCAGGTGGACCTGCGCGACCTCGGCGATTCCGACGGCGCGGCCGGCGCCTACGCCGACCGGCTGCTCCAGACGCCGGAATACCTGGCGTGGGAGAGGGCTGCGCTGGCGGAGCGTTGAACCCATCTAATTCGAAAGCAAGGCGCGGAGTTTTCCGCCCGCCGGTCAGGGGTACCCATGCGCTCCGGAAGATCCGAGGAGCCCAAGATGCTGACCGCCACACCGATCGAGGATCGCCGCTGGGCCGCGGTGGTCGCCCGCGACCGCGCCGCCGACGGCGAGTTCTTCTATTCCGTGCGCACGACGGGGGTCTATTGCCGCCCCTCCTGCGCGGCCCGCCAGCCGCGGCGCGAGAACGTCGGCTTCCATGAGACCACCGCCGAGGCCGAGGCGGCGGGCTTCCGCCCCTGCCGGCGGTGCCGTCCCAACGAGGCGCCCCTGGCCGAGCGCCACGCCGAAGCCGTGACCGCCGCCTGTCGCATGATCGAGGCCGCCGAGACGCCGCCGACGCTGGCCGGACTGGCCCGAGCGGCGGGCCTCAGCCCCCATCACTTCCATCGCCTGTTCAAGGCCGTCACCGGCGTGACGCCCAGGGCCTACGCGGCCGCCCACCGTGACCGCCGGCTGCGCGAGGAGCTGGCCGCAGATGCGCCCGTCACGGCCGCCATCTACGGGGCCGGGTTCGGCTCCAGCAGCCGGTTCTACGAGCGCGCCGACCAGGTGCTGGGCATGAGCGCAAAGCGGTACCGGCGCGGCGGCGAGACGGCCCAGATCCGCTTCGCCGTCGGCGAGTGCTCGCTGGGCGCGATCCTGGTGGCGGCCACCGACAAGGGCGTCTGCGCCATCCTGCTGGGCGAGGATCCGGACCGGCTGGTGCGCGACCTGCAGGACCGCTTCTCCCGGGCCGAACTGGTCGGCGGCGACGCCGGGTTCGAGGCGCTGGTGGCCCAGGTGGTCGGCCTCGTCGAGCGGCCGGCGGCGCAGGTCGACCTGCCGCTCGACGTGCGCGGCACGGCCTTCCAGCAGCGGGTCTGGCAGGCGCTGCGCCAGATCAAGGCCGGCGAGACCGCCAGCTACGCGGAGATCGCCGCCCGGATCGGCGCGCCGAAGGCGGTCCGGGCCGTCGCCCAGGCCTGCGCGGCCAACAACCTGGCGGTGGCCATCCCCTGCCACCGGGTGGTGCGCACCGACGGCGCCCTCTCCGGCTACGCCTGGGGCGTCGAGCGAAAGCAGGCGCTGCTCGAGCGTGAGGCGGCGGCGTGAGCGCGCTGGCGAGCCTGTCTCCGGCCCCGCTGGCGGACCGCTTCGCCGGCTTCGACTGGGCCGGCGTCGAGAGCGAGGTCGACGCCTTCGGCTGCGCCCGGCTGCCGGGCCTGCTGACGTCGGAGGAATGCGCCGCCCTGGCCGGGCTCTACGACGAGGAGGCCCGCTTCCGCAGCCGAGTGGTGATGAGCCGGCACGGCTTCGGCCGCGGCGAGTACCAGTACTTCGCCTATCCCCTGCCGCCGCCGGTCGAGGCGCTGCGCACCGGCCTCTACCCGCGCCTGGCGCCGGTCGCGAACCGGTGGAACGCGGCGATGGGGCTGCCGGCGGCCTATCCCGAGACGCACGCCGAGTACCTGGCCCGCTGCCGTGCCGCCGGCCAGAGCCGGCCGACGCCGCTGCTGCTGAAGTACGAGACCGGCGACTATAATTGCCTGCACCAGGACCTCTACGGCGAGCACGTCTTCCCGCTGCAGGTCGCCGTGCTGCTCTCGGCGCCCGAGCGCGACTTCACCGGCGGCGAGTTCGTGCTGACCGAGCAGCGCCCGCGCATGCAGTCCAGAGCCGAGGTGGTCCCGCTCGCCCAGGGCGACGGCGTCGTCTTCGCGGTGCACCACCGGCCGGTCGCCGGGACCCGCGGGACCTACCGCGTGAACCTGCGCCACGGCGTCAGCCGCCTGCGCTCGGGCCGCCGCTTCACCCTCGGCGTCATCTTCCACGACGCGGCCTGAGCCAACGCCCACGATTTCAGTGAACCGATCGGCGTTCCCGGACGACTATGGGGGACGAAAGGCGGGGTCATGGGGCGCGAGCCGGACCGCATATTCGACGAGTACCTCGTGGTCCTGGCGCGCACCGGCTCGCGGCCGGCGCTGACCCGGCTCGTCATGCGGTGGTCGCCCCGCCTGCAGGGCTACGCGGCGCGCGTGCTCGGCGATGCCGAGGCGGCGCGCGACGTGGTCCAGGAGACCTGGGCCGCGGTGGTCGCGGGGCTGGGGCGGCTGGAGGATCCGGCGCGCTTCCGGGCCTGGTTGTTCGGGATCGCGACCCGTCGCTGCGCCGATGCGCAGCGGTCGGCGGTGCGGGTCCGCCGGCTGCGGGCGGTGGTCGCGTCGGAAGCGCTGCTCGCCGTCCCGGCGGTCGCGGCGCCCGGCGAGCGGCTCGACCTGGCCGCGGCGATCGCACGCCTGCCGGACGACCAGCGGGCCGCCGTCGCGCTCTTCTACGGCGCGGGCCTCGGCGTCGGCGAGATCGCCGGGGCGCTTGGCGTGGCGCCCGGCACCGTCAAGTCGCGTCTGTTCGCGGCGCGGCGCGCACTCGCAGAGTTCATGGAAGGAGGCTCGTCATGAGCGGATTGGATGCGGCCATCCGGCGGACCTTGTCCGAGGAGGACGCCCGGATGTTCGAACAATTGGACGCCGACGCGGCGCTGCACCAGCAGCTGCTGGAGACGTTCGGCGGCCGGCTGCGGTGGCTGAACGTGGCGGGCTGGGTGGCCGGCTTCGTCCTCACCGGCCTGGTGTTCCTGTTCGGCTGGCGCTTCTGGGTGGCGGCGGACCTGGCCGAGATGCTCCGCTGGGGCGCGGCGGCGGGCCTGGCTGCCATGGGGGTGGCGCTAATCAAGGTCTGGTTCTGGCTGCAGATGCAGAAGAACGCCGTGGTCCGCGAGCTGAAGCGGGTGGAACTGCAGCTGGCGATGCTCGCCGCCCGCTAGGCCGTCTCGCCCGCTTGTCGCCGGTTCCGATCCGTGGCGATTCTGTGCGTTCGGATTGGCGAGAAGGGGAGGGCGCCATGACCTTGGCTGAACAGCCGATTGCGGTCGAGCCGCCCGATGCGGCCGCTTCCGACCACGCCGCGCCGGCCGCCTGCCGCAACTGCGGCGCGCCGCTCGGCGGGAAGTACTGCCAGGACTGCGGCCAGCAGGCGCATCTGCACGGCCGTCTGGTCGATCTGCTCGGCGAGATGTTCGAGGGGGTGGCCCACTTCGACGGCCGGCTCTGGCGGACCCTGCCGCTGCTGGCGTTCCGGCCGGGCGAGCTGTCCCGACGCTGGAAGGCGGGCGAGCGGGCCAGGTTCGTGCCGCCGCTGCACGTCTTCCTGTTCGCCATCTTCCTGGTCTTCACCCTGCCTTACGTGACCGGCTCGTCCTCGGAGCCGCTGACCGCGCAGGACGCGACGGAGGCGCGGGCGCGGGTCGCGTCCGAGGTCGCCGAGCGGTCGGCGCAGGCCAACGTCGTGCTGCCCGCCGAGGGCCAGCAGCTCGAGCTGGGCGAGCTCGAGGGCACGACGATCGGCAAGCTGCTCGAAAAGGGCGTCGGAAAGCTCGATACGCCGGAAGAGCGGGCCTACTTCCGCACCAAATTCATGGCCATGGCCTACAAGCTGGCCTGGGTGCTGGCGCCGCTGTCGATGCTGATCCTCGCGCTGCTGATGGCCTTCAGGCGCGGCTACACCCTCTACGACCACGGCGTGGTGAGCCTCTACGGGCTGGGCTTCTTCGGCCTGATGATCGCCTTGGGGATGCTGCTGCCCGAACCGGTCGGCGGCTGGTACGCCGACCTGCTGCCGATCGTGCTGCCGCTGCACGCCATGGTCCACCTGAAGGGCGCCTACGGCCTCTCGTGGACCGGCGCGTCGCTGCGCAGCGTGGCGCTGGGCGCGCTGAGCCTGGTCGCCTTCGGACTGTTCGTGACCGGGGTGTTCGCCCTCACCGCCTCGCTCTGAGCGGCTATCTGGTCCCGGTCGCGGCGGCCGCGGCCGGCGCGGCCTCGACGGCCGCCTCGGCGCTCTCGCCCTCCTGCACGGCCTCGGACGCCGCCTGGCGCGCGGGCTCGGACTGGACGACGGCTTCGACCGGGGCGCTGACGCGGGACTCGCGGGCGAACTGCTTGGATCCGGACTGGCAGGCGGTCAGCGAGACGGCGGTCAGGACGAGGATTGCGGCGCGCATGGCGGCTCCTTTCGGAGCAGCAACGCGCCGCGGGGCGGGCCGTGCCCTCCCGCTAGTGGGCCGCTTCGCCGGTCTCGATGTAGCGGACGCCGGAATCCTTGCGCGAGAGCAGGGAGAAGACGCTGGCCGGAGTGGTCTTGCCGAGCTGCGGCTGGGCCGCGCGCACCATGGCCGGCAGGGTCTTGCGCAGCTTTCCGGACGCGGCCGGGCTGGTGACCTGCACCATCCAGGTCTGGCGCGCCTTGGAATCCTTGGCGTAGCGGCTGGCGTCGTAGGCGGCGAGCGCCAGGTGGTTCTCGTCCTCTTCGTCGTCGGCCTCGCCGTAGCTGACGAAGATCAGCACGTCGGCCGACTTCGGATCGTCGACGGTGACGAAGCCCGCGCCCTTCAGCGCCCGGGTGACGTGGAGGGCGACTTCCGGGAACGGCGCGCCCTCGGTGTCGCCGTCGGCCGGCAGCACGGCGTGCTTGCGCCCCAGGGCCGCGTCGGCGCCGTCGGCCCGTCCGGCCACCGTCAGGGGCACCGGCGCGTGGCTGGCGCACGCCGACAGGCCGACCAGGACGGCGGCGAACAACAAAGATCTGGACATCGGACGAAGGGCCTCCGCTCCGCCGGAATATGTCATTTCCCCGACGCAGTTGCGACCGAAGGAAGTGCGCTCAAAACGCGCACGCTGTCGTTAGCAACTCATTAAGATGAACGACTAAGCGCAGCATTCCTTCCGGGCCTCGGTTCACCTGTCCGAGTCTGCAATCTAGACTTGGCTGTTGAGGCGAAGTTCGCGCCGCTGCTCGCGCGTCCGCCAGGGGAGAAGAGGCCTATGCCGAGTGTCCGCGCGAACGGGATCGACATCTACTACGAACGAGCCGGGAGCGGGCCGCGGTTGCTGTTCATCTCCGGCACGGGCGGGGACCTGCGCAACAAGCCCAACGTCTTCGACGGGGCGCTGGGCCGCAGCTTCGAGGTGCTGGCCTACGACCAGCGCGGCCTGGGCCGGACCGAAAAGCCGGACGTCCCCTACAGCATGGCCGACTACGCCGACGACGCCGCCGCGCTGATGGACGCCGTCGGCTGGGACCGGGCGCACGTGGTGGGGGTCTCGTTCGGCGGCATGGTCGCCCAGGAGCTGGCGCTGCGCCATCCGGGCAAGGTCGAGCGGCTGGTGCTGGCCTGCACCTCGCCGGGCGGGGCGGGGGGCGCCTCCTTCCCCTTCCACGAGATCGAGCACCTGAAGGGCGAGGCGCGCGCGCGTCACCTGCTGCCGATCTCCGACACCCGCCGGGACGAGGCGTGGGCCAAGGCCCATCCCGAGCTCTACGCCCAGCTGATCGCCCAGACCGCGGCCGACCCGTTCGCGGACGAGCCCGGCCGGGCCATGGGCGCGCACCGTCAGCTCGAGGCGCGGGCCCGGCACGACACCTGGGACCGGCTGCCGGACATCGCCATCCCGACGCTGATCGCGGCCGGCCGCTACGACGGCATCGCCTTGCCGCAGACGCAGGAGAAGATGGCCGGCCGCATTCCGGGCGCGCAGCTGCGCTGGTTCGAAGGCGGCCACCTGTTCATGATCCAGGACCGCGCCGCGGCCCCGGCGATCGCCGCCTTCCTGACCGGAGACGCTTAGGCGGTCTCCAGGCTCATCGGCGGCTGGTGGATGGCGATCAGATCCTCCAGCTCCTCGCGGCGGATGGCGCTGCGCACGTTCAGGCGGACGAGGATGTCGGTGGCCCCGTGCAGCATCCGCGCACGCTCCAGCAGGTCGTGCCAGTTCATCCGGGAGAGGTTGTCGGTCTCGCCCGCGGCGACGATGGAGGGCTTGGCCCCGTCCATCCGCGCCACGACATAGTTGCCGGCGATCGGCCGCAACCGCTCCTGAGGGGTCAGCGGCGAATAGCTGTACTCGGCGCCGGACCGTCCGGCGAATACGATGCGGCGGTTCATGCCCTTCTCCCGTGCACGCCGGGGCCTCGCGACCGAGGTCGGCCCGGCCAAGGCGTCCGGGCCGCGCTTCAGCCCCCGGCGAATCGCCCCGAATTCAACCGCTTACTGCGGAACTGCGCGGAGTGAGCTTGGCAGTTGGGGCGAGTTTGCGGCCAAACGGCGCCGCTGGCGCGACACGCGTGCGGCGCGAAGTCGCGATGCGCAGTCCACCGCAACGATTAACCACGCTTGCCCACCAATCGATTCAGCATTTTCGTCCACCTCTGCCGCCCATCTGGGGTGCGGAGAAAACCGCGTGGCGGCCATCGAGACGTCCAAGACCGGGCCGCAGGGCCTGGGCGCCGGCGCGCGCTGGCTGAAGCGCGCCTGGTCGGACACCCGGGGCGGCACGGCCGTGACCTTCACCCTGATCGGCGCCCTGGTGGTCATTCCCTTCTTGCTGGTCGGCCTCGATTCGTACCTGGCGATGAACCAGACGGCGAAGCTGCAGGACGCCCTCGACGCGGCCACCCTCTACGCCGCGCGCGAGCGGACGATGGACGCCGACAAGATCGACGCCGCCGGCCAGCGCTCGCTGACCGCCAACCTGAAGCTGGTGAAGGCGACCGACACGCGACTGTTGTCGGCCAGCTTCGTGCTGAACGGCGAGACCGTGGTCGGCCAGGCCACGGCCCGGCCCGGCGGCTTCTTCAACTTCTGCCTGGACGCCTGGTGCTTCAAGCCCAAGCAGGTCGGCGCCCGCGCGGTGGTGAACCGCTCGCTCGACAAGCTCGAGATCGCCCTGGTCCTCGACAACACCGGCTCCATGCAGGGGCAGAAGCTGGCGGTGCTGAAGAAGGCCTCCAAGAACCTGATCCAGTACCTGGACGACGTGGGCAAGACGAGCCTCGCGCCCGACCCGATCCGGATCTCCCTGGTGCCGTTCTCGAACACCGTCCGGGCCGTCGACACCGTCAGCCTCAAGAAGTACGTCAGCACGACCCATCGTGGGCCGGACGTGCCGGCCTGGATCGACCCTGAGGCCAGGGCCCACCGCGCCGGCGGGACCAACAAGGACATCTTCTGGGATCCGGCCGCCGATCCGCCGCCCCACGCCAGCGTCGATCGGCTGAAGATCATGAAGACCCTGGACGAGTCCTGGGACGGCTGCATCGAGGCGCGGCGCCAGCCCTTCGACATCCAGGAGACGGTGGACGCCAACAGCCCGTACACGCCCTACTTCTGGCCGGACCAGCCGCTCCACGGCAAGAACGACTACATCAACGATCCGCTCGAGCCCACGCTCACAAGCTCCAGGCAGAAGGTGCGTCGGCTCGGGAAGTACCAGGCCGCCTATCTGAGGAACAACGAGGCCGCCTTCACCCTCGGCCCGGGCTACGGCGACCCGATGAAGCACGGGCCCAACGCCGGCTGCGAGCACGAGCCGGTCGCCCGCCTGACGGCCGACGCCAAGGCGCTCAAGAAGGCCGTGGACGGCATGCGGGCCATGGGCGAGACCAACATCCCCCTGGGGCTGGTCTGGGGCTGGCACGCGCTCTCGCCCGAGGGCCCCTACGGCGACGGCCTGCCCTACGCCACGCCGCACCTGCGCAAGATCGTCGTGCTGATGACCGACGGCAACAACACCTTCGACGGCGCGTGGTACGGCGGCCTCGGCTACCCGTGGCAGGACATCTTGCCGAGCGGCGACGCCACGAGCCTCATGAACGCCCGCCTCGCGGCGCTCTGCACGGCCATGAAGGCCAAGGGGATCGTCCTCTACACGGTGCGCCTGGAGGTGAAGTCCGGCAGCAGCGCCACGCTCAGGAACTGCGCCACCAAGGCGGACATGTTCTACGACGTGCAGGACGCGAAACAGCTCGACGCCGCCTTCCGCGACATCGGCGCCTCCATCGCCGCGATGCGCCTCACCCAGTAGGCGAGCGGCGGCGGCGCGATTCGCCCGTTCGGCGAACTGCGGCGCCGCCGGAAACCAGAGTTCTCCAGCCGACGTTGAGCTTGGCGTTGCAATCGCCAAACGGGCAGGAGACCCCATGCGCAGATCGTTCGCCCCGCTCATCGCGGCCGCTCTGGCCGTTCCGCTCATCGCCTGCCAGTCGGAAGGTCAGAACGGTTCGCCCACCGCCTCCAGCGGAACGTCGGGCTCGGCGTCCGCCAGCGGGACCTCCGGCGGCGCCAGCACCGGAACCTCGACCAACGCCTCCACCGGCGGGACCGGGGGGGTGCAGGTGCCGACCCTGGTGAACGTGAACCTCGAGAATGTGCTGAACGACCTGTCGGTCCAGCTGATGATCGACCGCGCCAACGTGCCCATCAACATCCAGCTGCCGATCAACCTGGCGGCCAACGTCTGCGGCGTGTCGGTCAACGTGCTCGCCGTCTCCACCGGCGGCCAGGCCCAGTGCGAGGCCAAGAGCGCGCCTCAGGAGCTGGCCCAGGTGGTCCAGCAGCAGATGGCCGCCGGCGGCTCGGTGGGCGGCGGCGCCCAGGGCGGCTCGACGGCGGCGACCGGGACGGCCGCCCCGGCCTCGGGCACGGCCTCGGGCGGAGCGTCCGGCAGTCCGACCACGTCCAACACGACCAACAACAGCAACTAGCGGGGCCCCCGCCGGGCCTTCCCCGTCTCGTCATGGCCGGCTTCATGCCGGCCACCCATCCTGACGGGCTCGCGCCCGCAGCAACGGGATGGGTCGCCGGGACAGGCCCGGCGATGACGAGCAGTGCGGGCGAGTTTGCCACTTGCCGCACAATCGCCGCCGGGGGGTGGGACCTGAGCCGCAGGTGAAGCGTCTTTCGGAGGTCGCTATGCGGCGCGTGGTCCTGGCCCTGGCAGTTCTCGGTCTGGCGGCATGTGAGCGTGGCGAGGCGCCGGCGCCCGAGGCGCAGCGGCCCGCCGCGACAGCGCCGCCCGCGCCGGCTGCGGCTGCGCCCGGGGGCCTTGCGCCCGAAGAGCTGTTCTTCGTCGGCCGCTGGGCGGCGGACGCCAAGATGTGCGGCGATCCCTGGATCATCACCGCCCAGGAGCTGAACACCCCCGGCCACGTGGTCTGCAAGTTCGAGCAGGTGAGCCGCACGGCCCAGGGCCTCGAGGCCGCGTCGACCTGCACCGCCGAGGGGCCGCCCGAGCCGCGGCGGCTGCGGTTCGCCTACGCCCAGTCGGCCCGCGCCCTGATGATCGAGGGCGGCCCGTTCAACGACATCGGCCTCGTGCGCTGCGCGGGCGGCGCCTACCCGGCGGCGAACCCGCCCGATCCGGGCGAGTCCGGCGGCCTGCCGGACGATCGTACGCCGATCTCGGAGGCCCCGTTCGCCCCCAACAGCCCGCAGGGCGCCGCCAGCACGCTGGAGCGCTACTTCGGCGAGATCGCCGAACGGGACTACGACGCCGCCTGGAGGCTCTGGGGCGAGGCCCCGGGGCGGCCGGCCGACGCCGAAGCCCTGGCCCGCAGCCTGGACGCCTACGACAGCTACAACGCCCTGATCGGCGCGCCCGGTCCGGCCGAGGGCGCGGCCGGATCGCTCTACGTTCGCGTGCCGGTGCAGGTCTACGGGCGGCTGAAGGACGGCCGCGAGGTCCACCGGCTCGGGTCGGCGACCCTGCGGCGGGTCAACGACGTGCCCGGATCGACCCCCGAGCAGCGGTCCTGGCGCATCCACGAGCTCGCCTTGCAGGCCTCCGCGCCTGGCGGGGCGGGGCGGCAATGAAGCTGGCCCTGTGGATCGCCATCGGCGTCGCCGTGGGCGCGGCCCTCGGTGCGGCGCTCGACAACATCGGGATCGGCGTGGCCATCGGCATCGCGGCGAGCGTCGCGGTCGGCGGGCTGCTCGGCCGGCGGGGCGGCGGATGAACGCCGGCTGAATCGCGCCCTTCGGCGAGCGTTCAGGGCCGATGGCGTTGAATGGCCCCGGACTTCGCTAGAGGGGATCTGCGATGGACGCCGTCATCGACACCCAGGCCGCCGAGCCGCCCGCGACCCGGTCCGCCGAGATCATCTGCCTGGACGACTACCGCCGCGCCCGCGGGCTCCCGCCGGCGCGGCTCCCCGACGAGGACGCTGACCCGTTCCCCTGGGCCTACACGTTCGGCCCGCGGGGCCGGGGCTAGGCGCCGCAACGCCGAACCGGTCGGGGGGTGCGTCGCGCGGCCGCAGCGGCGGACCTGTGCCGGAAAGACATTCTAAATACCTGAAATCCGACAACCGCGCCGCGGACGGGACCCCGTTCGCCTTTCTTCTTTGTTGCGCGAATGTTGGGGCGACGCCTCTGCGTTCTTTGGGGGCAATGGGTGCGGTTCTCTAATCTCTCTATTTCCAGGAAGCTCGTCGCCGCGTTCGGGGTTCTTCTGACGATCAGTGTTTCGTCTTCGGCATTCAGCGTCATCAAGATGCGCGAAGTCGCCGAGGCCACCAAGTGGAACAATCACACCCACGAGGTGCTCGCCGCCGCAGCGTCCGTCGGCGCCTCGATGGTCGATCAGGAGACCGGCGTCCGCGGCTACCTGATCGCCGGGGATCAGCGTTTCCTCGCCCCGTACGAGGCCGGCCGGAAGGCCTATGCCGAGGCCGTGAGCGAACTGAAGACGCTCACCGCCGACAATCCCGAACAGCAGGCGCGCATCGCCAGCCTCGCCGCGGCGGCGAACCGCTGGACCACGGAGATCGCCGAAGTCGAAATCCAGGGCATGCGCGATCCGGCCACCGTCGAGCAGGCCCGGCAGATGGAGGCCTCCAGCGCCGGCAAGGTGCACATGGACGGCATCCGCGCCACGCTCGCGGAGATCCGCAGCGTGGAGGAGCGTCTGCTGGCGGAGCGCTCGCAGGCGCAGGCGGACGATCAGGCGCAGGCCGAGATCACCCTCATGCTCGGGGGGCTCGCCGGCGTTCTCAGCGCCATCGCGATGGCCATTCTCCTGACGCGTGCGATCGCGGGCCCGATCAACGGGCTCAATCGCGCCATGCAGCGCCTGGCCGAAGGCGATCTCAGCGCCGACGCCCCGGGCGCCGAACGCGCCGACGAGATCGGCGCGATGGCGCGAACCGTCCAGACCTTCAAGGACGCCGCCATCGAGAAGCTGCGGCTCGAAGGCATGACCGTCGAACAGGCGAAGGCGGCCGAGGACGAACGCAAGCGCCAGGAAGCCGCCAAGGCCGAGGCCGCGGCCCAGCTGGCGCTGGTGGTCGAACAACTCGCCGACGGGCTTGCGAAGCTCTCGGCCGGCGAGCTCGTCTTCCGCATCCGTCAGCCCTTTGCGGGCGAGTACGAGAAGCTGCGGGGCGACTTCAACGCCGCCATGGAACGGCTTCAGGAAACGATGAAGACCGTCGCCGTCAACGTCGGCGGAATGCGGGCGGGCGCCGGTGAGATCAGCCAGGCCGCGGACGACCTCTCCAAGCGCACCGAGCAGCAGGCGGCCAGCCTGGAGGAGACCGCCGCGGCGCTGGACCAGATTACCGCCACGGTCCGCAAGACCGCCGAGGGCGCCAACCACGCCCGCGACGTCGTCACCGCCGCCAAGGCGGACGCCGAGCGCTCGGGCGAGGTCGTCCGGCAGGCGGTGACCGCCATGGGGGAGATCGAACGCTCCTCCAATCAGATCGGCCAGATCATCGGGGTGATCGACGAGATCGCCTTCCAGACCAACCTGCTGGCGCTCAACGCCGGCGTGGAAGCCGCCCGCGCCGGCGAGGCGGGCCGCGGCTTCGCCGTCGTGGCCTCGGAAGTGCGAGCGCTCGCCCAGCGTTCTGCGGACGCGGCCAAGGAGATCAAGGCGCTCATCTCCACCTCCAGCCAGCAGGTCGGACAGGGCGTGGTCCTCGTCGGCGGGACCGGCGAGGCGCTGACGCGCATCGTCGCCCAGGTCGCCGACATCGCCACCGTGGTGACCGAGATCTCGGTGTCGGCCCAGGAGCAGGCGACCGGCCTGAACCAGGTGAACACGGCCGTGAATCAGATGGACCAGGTCACCCAGCAGAACGCGGCCATGGTGGAGCAGTCCACCGCCGCCAGCCACCGCCTCGCCAAGGAGGCCGAGGAACTGGCCGGCCTGATGCGCCGCTTCGAGGTCGGCGAGGCCGGGCGCGCCCCGCAGGTCCGCCGGGAGGCGCCGCGGTCGGCCGGGTCGCTGAAGACCATCTCCACCCACTCATCCGGCGGAGGCGCCCTGCGCAAGCCGGAGCCCGAGGTCGACGAAGACGGCTGGGAGTCCTTCTGATGCGGCCGCGCGAGGACAGGCACGCGTTCCCGGCGGAACTCGTCTCCATCCGGGTCGGCGGACAGATGTTCGCGCTGGACATCATGACGGTGCGGGAGATCCGCGGCTGGACCAGCTCCACCCCGCTGCCGCACGCGCCCGCCTACGTGCTGGGAATGATCAATCTGCGCGGGGCCGTGCTGCCGGTGCTCGACCTGTCCGGCCGGCTCGGGCTGGCGCCGCGCACGCCCGACGCATCGTCGGTGATCATCGTGGCCGAGCTCGGAGGGCGGGCGGTCGGCCTGGTGGTCGACGCCGTCTGCGACATCATCACCATCACGCCGGACCAGGTGCAGCCGGCGCCGGCCCTGTCCAACAGCATGGAGGTGGACTTCGTGCGCGGCGTCATCACCCTCGGCGATGAGATCGTCACCTTGCTCGACCTGGACATGGCCCTGCCGGAGACGGCGCAGGCCGCCTGAGCCCGCTCAGAGGCTCGCCGCGAACGCCGCCAGGATCAGCGGCCAGCCCTGCGGGCCCTCCATGGCCTCGTGGAAGCTTGCCCAGCCCTCGCCGTGGCGGTTCATCTGGCGGTGGTGGAGCTCGATCCGGGTTCCCGACGCGAGCGGCGTGAAGGCGATGTCGACCTCGCTCATCCGCTCCGGGATCTCGGGCGTGCGGTCGAGGGCGACGCCCCAGCCCAGCACCAGCCGTCGGCCTGGCTCGGCCACCCGCACCGGCCCCCAGGGCAGGCGCTGGCCGGTCCGGTCCAGCTCGAACCATTCTCCGCCCGCGTGCGGCTCGATCCGCCCGTCGGCGAACCCCGCCTCTCCGGCGAAGGTGTAGGCGGGCGGCCACCAGCGTCCGAGCTCCAGGAAGGCCCGGAACGCCGCCTCCGGCGGGACCGGGACCTCCACCTCGGCGCGGACCTCGGCCTCGCGGGTCACAGGAGCCCCAGGGCCTTGAAGCTGGCGACCCCGCCGGCGCCCACCACCAGGTGGTCGTGGATGACGATGCGAAGGCTGCGGCCGGCCTCGACGATCTGGCGGGTCATGTCCACGTCCGCGGAAGAGGGCGAAGGATCGCCCGAAGGATGGTTGTGGACGAGAATGAGGGCGCTGGCCGAGAGTTCCAGCGCCCGGCGCATCACCTCGCGCGGATAGACCGGCGCGTGGTCCACAGTGCCCCGGTTCATGACTTCGTCGGCGATCAGCTGGTTCTTCTTGTCGAGGAACAGCACCCGGAACTGTTCGCGCGGCTCGTGCGCCAGGGCGGTGCGGACGTAGGCCAGCAGCGCCGACCAGGAGGAGATCACCGGCCGCTTGCGCGCCGCCTCGCGGGCGATGCGCAGGCTCGCCTCCTGCACCAGCGTCAGGTCCAGCGCGACGGCCTCGCCGACGCCCGGCACGGTCCGGAGCGCCTCGGGCGAGGCGGCGAACACCGCGGCCAGGCTGCCGAACCTGGCCAGCAGCGCCTTGGCCAGGGGCTTGACGTCGCCCCGCGGGATGGAGCGGAACAGGATCAGCTCCAGGAGTTCGTAGTCGGGCAGGGGATCGAGCCCCGCCCTTGCCCGCTCGCGCAGCCGCTCACGATGGCCCAGGTGGTGCGGCCTGGGCGCGCTCTCGCGTTGCGCCCACAGGTCGGCCTGGGCGACGTCCTGCACTTCGCGGGCGGGCGCGCGGGTCATGGCGACCAATGTTCCGCAAATGTTCCACCCGCGCAAGCGCCAACCGCCGCATTGGGCGATTCCCCTGCGGCGCTGCGTCGCGAAGGTAAACGCCGGCTAACCATACGGCTTCAGCAGAAGATCAAGGTTCCGCGGTTAACCTCAACGTGGGCCGACGAATTCGGCCTGCCGAGGAGTTCGGTGCCTTGTCGAGTTTCGCCAAGCGTTTTTCGCCCATCGAAGAGCCCGCCGCCTGCGACGGCGAGGGCCTGGAGCCGCGCCGGCAGCTGCGGGTGCTGCACGTCGACGACGAGGCGATGAACCTGGTCGTGGTCAAGGAGATCATGTCCGCCTTCGGTCACGGCGCCGACCAGGCCTGGAGCGGGGCCGAGGCGCTCGAGCGGCTGGCCAGGCGGCGCTACGACGTCGTGCTGATGGACATCCACATGCCGCAGATGAGCGGCATCGAGACGGTGGCCCGCCTGCGCGCCCTCGAAGGGCCCAACCAGGAGACGCCGGTGATCGCCCTGACCGCCGACGCGGTCACCCGCAGCCTGCCCGACTACCTCTCGCTTGGCTTCGCCGACTTCGTGACCAAGCCCATCCTGGTCTCGCGCCTTATGGCCGCCGTGAACCGCGCTGTGATGCTGGATGCGGCCCGCCTGTTCCAGGGCGGCGTGGCGGTGGGGTTCTAGGGCGCACGGCCCGCTGCTAGCCTTCCGCCGAACACCTGGGGCGGAACATGACGAAAAGGACCATCGTCGCAGGCTTCGTCGGCCTCGCCGCCGCCGCGCTCGCGCTCGCGGCCGCCGGCGCCGACTGGAGCGACGACGCCGAGTGGGCCGACAGCTACCCCGAATCCCGGGCGATCTGCCGCGATGTGAGGGATCGCACGGTCCCGGCCGCCGACCGGCCGACCGCCGCCGAGGCCGCCCAGCTGAAGGGCTGCGACTCCGAGGCGCTCTACTACGGCATAGGCCGCCCGGCCGATCCGGTCGCGGCGCGGAAGTGCGCTATTCTGGAGTTGGAGGGGACGGCCGCCTCGGACGCCGGCTACTTCGCCGGCCGCACCATCCTGGCCACCGTCTACGCCAACGGTGTCGGCGCGGGGCGCGACACCCGGTTGGCGATACGCCTGGCCTGCCAGGACGAGGACAGCGCTCCCGCCGAGGTCGACGGACGAGTGCGCGACCTGGCAGGCTCGTCGCCCCCTGAGAGCTTCCACTGGTGCGACCACGTCACCAGCGGACGGATGATGGGGGTGTGCGCCGCCCACTTCGCACGCATCGACGGGGCGAAGCGCGAGGCCGAGATCGCCACGCTGACCGCCGCCTGGAGCCCGCCCGAGCGCAAAGCGTTCGCCGCCCTTCGCACGGCCGCGGACGCCTTCATCGCCGCCCGCGCAGAGAATGAGGTGGACATGTCCGGCACAATGCGTGCGGCCCTCTCGCTGGGCGAGGAGGAGCGGCAGCGCGACGCGTTCAAGGCGCTGCTGACGGAGCTCGAGGCCGGAAAGGCGCCGAGCGGCGGCCTCGCGCCCGCAGACGCCGAGCTCAACCGGGTCTATCGGCAGGTGATGAACGCCGGCGAGGACACCCGCCTCGACTGGGGAACCGTGGCGCCGGACGACATCCGCGCCACGCAACGCATCTGGCTGAGGTACCGCGACGCCTGGCTCGCCTTCGCCAAGGTGAAGTATCCGCAGGTTTCCCCCGACGCGCTCGCCGCGCGGCTGACCCAGGAGCGGACGGCGATGCTGAGGGGATTTCTGGAGGAGGCGTCCTGAGAGGGCCCCCGCCCTAGGCGCTCACCACCGGCGGCTTGAAGATCCCTGCCGGCGAGCCCGTGAAGATCTCGATCCCGTCCTCGGTGATCCCGATCGAGTGCTCGCACTGGGCCGAGAGCGACTTGTCCCGCGTCACCGCCGTCCAGCCGTCGGCGAGCAGCTTCACCGGGTGCTTGCCGAGGTTCACCATCGGCTCGATGGTGAAGAACATGCCCGGCCTCAGCAGCTCGCCCGTGCCGGGCTGGCCGAAGTGCAGGATGTTGGGGGCATCGTGGAACACCTTGCCCAGGCCGTGGCCGCAGAAGTCGCGCACCACCGAGCAGCGCATGGATTCCACATAGCTCTGGATCGCATGGCCGATGTCGCCGGTCCGCGCGCCGGGCTTGGCCGCCGCCAGGCCGCGGTCCAGCGCCTCGTAGGTCACGTCGATCAGCCGCTTGGCGCGCGGGGAGACCGCGCCGACGCCGTACATCCGCGAGGTGTCGCCGTGCCAGCCGTCGACGATGACGGTGACGTCGATGTTGACGATGTCGCCTTCGCGCAGGGCCCGGTCGGAGGGGATGCCGTGGCAGACCACGTGGTTCGGCGAGATGCAGACCGTGTGGCCGTAGCCGCGGTAGAACAGACAGGCGGGCAGGGCGCCCTGGTCCAGCACGAACTCGCGCGCCAGCCGGTCGAGCTCGGCGGTGACCGCGCCGGGCTTCACATGCGGGGTCAGCATGTCCAGGCACTCGGCGGCGATCCGCCCGGCCCTGCGCATGCCTTCGAAGGCCTCGGGCCCGTGGATCTTGGGCTGGCCGGTGCGGCTCTCGACCTCGAGGACGCCGGTGTCGTTCATAGGGTTACTCCGCGGCCGCGAGGGCCGGCGCGTCCACCCAGGGGCGGCGCCGCGCGATCTTGATGGCTTCCGGGCCTATGTCGCAATCGTAGCACAGAACCTCAACCCCCGCCCGGGCCGCCGCGGTCAGCCCCGCGGCATATTTCGGGTCGAGGTCGGAGCAGGCGGCGAAGGCGTCGCAGTCCGTCCTCTGGATGACGAACAGCATCACCGCCCGGTTCCCTCTGGCGACCTCGGCCTCCAGCTCCTGCAGATGCTTCAGCGAGCGGGCCGCCACGCAGTCAGGGAACTCGGCCAGCGTGCCCGAGCGGCGCAGGTGGACGTTCTTCACCTCGAGATAGCAGGGCGGGGCGTTGTCGCTTTCCAGCAGGAAGTCGACCCGGCTGGCCGACCCGTACTTCACCTCCCGCCGGATCCGCTCGTAGCCCGCCACCTCGGCGATCGCCCCCTCCGCCAGCGCCTCGGCCACCAGCCGGTTGGGGTGCATGGTGTTGATCCCGACGATCCCGCCGTCGACCTCCACCAGCTCCAGGGTGTGCGCCAGCTTGCGCTTGGGATCGTCCGAGCGCGACAGCCACACCGGCAGCCCGGGCATGTTCAGCCCCAGCATCGCGCCGGGGTTGGGGCAGTGGGCGGTGATCGCCGTTCCGTCCTCCAGCACCACGTCGGCGAAGAAGCGCTTGTAGCGCTGGACGAGGCGGCCGCGGACGAGGGGGGAGGGGAAGTGCATGGAGGTGTTCCTACACGGAATCGTGCCGCTAAGATCATTCGGCAAGTCGCCCAAGGGCGCGACGCTTCGAACGAGGATCGAGTTCGCATGGTCGGCGGATTGGACGTGACCGCGGCCAGCCTCGCATCGCAGCAGTTGGGCGATCCCGACATCGACGAGTTGCTTGCGTTCATGAGCACGTGCTCGGGGTTCTTCGAGCTTGTGAAGGGATATCCGCCGGAACGCGAGGACGCGGCGCAACTGATCCAGGATCGGCCCGAGGGGCTCTCGGCGGCGCGCAAGCTCCTCATCGGACTGCGGCGCGACGGGGGCCTGGTCGGCGTGCTGGAGGTGCTGCAGGGCTATCCCGATCCCAAGACCTGGTATCTCGGCCTTCTCCTGCTCGACCCGAAACTCCGGGGCGGCGGCCTAGGCGCGGCTGTCTACGCGGCCATGCGGCGGTGGGCCGCCGCCCACGGGGCGCGCCGCATCCAGCTGGTCGTGCAGGAGCAGAACCCGTCCGCGCTCGCCTTCTGGCGCGCGATGGGCTTTCGCGAGATCGGCCGAGCCGAGCAGACGCTGAGGACCGGCTCCAACCGCGTGCTGCGAATGGCTCACGACTTCGGCTGACCTGCGCGGCCGCGGACGAGCGGTTGCGGAAACTCCACGGGCGGGGGTAGTCCGAAAGGCAAGGGTCATCCGATTAAGGCGAGGGACGCGGCGATGGGGAGTCCGGGCGGGGGCGGGGCGAGCGCGGCGGTGCTGATCATCGGGGACGAGATCCTCTCCGGCCGCACCCAGGACACCAACCTGCGCGACATCGCCAGATTCCTCGGGGCGCACGGCGTCGACCTGCTGGAGGCCCGCACCGTCCCCGACGTGCTGGAGGAGATCGTGGCGGCGCTGAACGCCCTGCGGGATCGCTACGACTACGTCATCACCACCGGCGGCATCGGCCCGACCCACGACGACATCACCGCCGACGCGGTGGCCGCCGCCTTCGGGGTGGAGCTCTACGAGCACCCGGAGATCATCGGCATGATGGAGGCCCGCTGGGGGCCGGACAACCTGACGGCGGCGCGCCGGCGCATGGCCCGGGTGCCGGTCGGCGGCGAGCTGGTGAAGAACCCGGTCCAGGGCCCGCCCGGCTTCACCATCGGCAACGTCTTCGTCCTGGCCGGCGTGCCGCAGATCATGCGCGGCATGCTGGAAGACGTCGGGCCGCGGCTGAAGGGCGGGGCGGTGGTGGTCTCGCGCACCGTGCGCGTGGAAGGCCAGGGCGAGGGGGTGATCGCCGAGCCGCTGGAGCGGGTGGCCAAGGCCCACCCGGCGATGAGCCTGGGCAGCTACCCCTTCTATGGACCGGAGGGCTTCGGGTCGAACCTGGTGCTGCGGGGGCGCGATCCGGACGAGGTCGGACGGGCCGTTTCCGAGCTGATCGAGGCGCTGCAGGGGGCCGGCGTCGAGAGGCTCGCGGAGGTCGCGACCGCCTGAGCGAAGAGTCGCCTGGCCGACCCGTCGGGAACGTCATTTGCAAGCGGGCCGTTCTGGTAGCTGCACAGAGGAGAGTTTTCCCCATGGCTACCGAACGAGTGACTGATCGTACCGACGGCCTGACCAGCGAGCGCACCGTCGAGCGCAACGAGGGCGGCGGCACGACCTATGTCGAGCGCGGCGGCTCGGGCGTCGGCGGCGTGATCATCGGCATCGCCGTCCTGGCCCTCGTCGCCATCATCGCCTTCTTCCTGCTGAACATGAACCGTCAGGAAGCGGCGGAGACTCAGGCGATCAGCGGCGCGGCCTCCAGCGTGGCCGAAAGCGTCGGCGGCGCGGCCGAGAGCGTCGGCAGTGCGGCCGAGAACGCCGCCCAGTCGGTGAACCCGAACCAGTAGCAACCATGATCGGCGGCCCCGGGGGCGGGGGGCCGCGCGATCCCTCCGCCTCGAAGCTGCGGCGCGGGAGGCCGCGCGCCGGCGAACGCCCAGGCGCGCCTTGCGCGAACCGGCCAATCCGTATGGACGGACCTTGTTCCCCTGTGGCAAGCCGGGACCGTCACGCGGGCGTGGCGGAATTGGTAGACGCAACGGACTTGGGCTTCGGGCCTTGAGTGCGCTGGGGGAAACCCCGGACGTAGAACCGCTCAAACTCGGGGAACCCTGTCAGATGGGAATCCCGAGCCAAGCCTGGGGAGACCGCTCCTCAGGAAGGTGTAGAGACTAGACGGGCGGCGCCTACAGCCTTCGGGCCAGGGCGAAGGGATAGTCCAGACCACGAACGCCGATCGGCGGCGGCGAAAGCCGAAGTGGTACGAAAATCCGTAGGGCCGTAAGGCTCGTGCCGGTTCGACCCCGGCCGCCCGTACCACCACCGCAATGGCCGGACCTCAGTCGGCCGTGGTCCAGCGCCGCCGGACCCGCGCCGGCTGCTCCGCCCGCGAGTCACGGCGGCCATGAATCAGCGCCGCCGCGCCGGTGAGGCCAAGGGCCACCGCCGCAACGCACCATCCGCAATGCTCGCGCGGCGCAACGCCGCAGAAGGCGTCGGCCAGGTGCAGGCCGCGGGCGTGCAGCCAGGCCATCTCCGCCGAGAGCGCGGCGCCCGAGAAGGAGAGGGTGGCGAGCAGGGTCTGCAGCCGCACGGGACGGTCGCGCATCGGGTTGGCCTCCGGAAACGACAGCCATGTGGCCGCGGCCGCAGCGGACCTGCCTTGACGCAGATCAAGGCCCATCGCGACGCGATCGGCCACTCACGGCGTCACCGTTCAATCCAGCTGTGGCGCTATGACCTTGATCGCAGTCAAAGAGGATGGCGCGCCCCTCGGCGCCCTCCTGCTCTACGCCCTGACCGCCCTGGGCACGCTCGGCGCGCTGATGGCCACCGCCTTCAGCGACGACCGCCTGTTCCGGTTGCACGGGTGGGTGTTCGTCGTCGCCGGCCTGATCGCCTCGTCGGTGATGACCGTCGGGCTCAACTCCGGCCGGTTCCGCATCGATCCCTCGCGGTACGAGGACGGCGTGATCCGCGCCGGGGTCATCGCCACCATGTTCTGGGCCGTTGTGGGCCTGAGCGTGGGCGTGTTCGCCGCCGCCCAGCTGTCCTGGCCGGAGTTGCTCTACTTCCCCGAGCACGGCTGGCTGAACTTCGGACGGGTGCGGCCGCTGCACACCTCGGCGGTGATCTTCGCCTTCGGCGGCAACGCCCTGATCGCCACCAGCTTCTACGTGGTCCAGCGCACCAGCAAGGCCCGGCTGGCGGGCGGCGTCGCGCCCTGGTTCGTGTTCTGGGGCTATCAGCTGTTCATCGTCCTGGCGGCCACCGGCTACCTGGCCGGCATTACCCAGTCGCGCGAGTACGCCGAGCCGGAGTGGTACGTGGACCTGTGGCTGACCATCGTCTGGGTCGCCTACCTGCTGGTCTTCCTGGGCACGCTCTGGAAGCGCAAGGAACCCCACATCTACGTGGCCAACTGGTTCTACCTGGCGTTCATCGTCACCGTCGCGCTGCTGCACATCGTCAACAACGCCGCGATGCCGGTGGGTCTGCTGGAGTCCAAGAGCTACTCGGCCTACGCCGGGGTGCAGGATGCGCTGATCCAGTGGTGGTACGGCCACAACGCGGTGGCGTTCTTCCTGACCGTGCCGTTCCTGGCGATGATGTACTACTTCGTGCCCAAGCGCGCGGAGCGGCCGGTCTATTCC
Source organism: Phenylobacterium terrae (assembly GCF_042681205.1). NCBI lineage: Bacteria > Pseudomonadati > Pseudomonadota > Alphaproteobacteria > Caulobacterales > Caulobacteraceae > Phenylobacterium > Phenylobacterium terrae. Next base: position 330,858 of record NZ_JBHUEY010000001.1, on the reverse strand, counting down.
TACCGGCTCAGCATCGTCCACTTCTGGTCGCTGATCTTCATCTACATCTGGGCGGGCCCGCACCACCTGCACTTCACGGCGCTGCCGCAGTGGGCCCAGACGCTCGGCATGACCTTCTCGATCATGCTGTGGATGCCCTCGTGGGGCGGCATGATCAACGGGTTCATGACGCTGCAGGGCGCGTGGGACAAGATCCGCACCGACCCGGTGATCCGCATGATGGTCGTGGCCATGGCCTTCTACGGCATGGCGACGTTCGAAGGCCCGCTGATGAGCGTGCGGGCGGTCAACTCGCTCTCCCACTACACCGACTGGACGGTCGGCCACGTGCACTCGGGCGCGCTGGGCTGGAACGGCTTCATCACCTTCGCCTGCGTCTACTGCATGGTCCCCTGGCTCTGGAAGAAGGAGCGGATGTGGTCCACGGCCCTCATCGAGTGGCACTTCTGGATCGCGACCACCGGCATCCTCCTCTACATCTCCTCGATGTGGGTCTCCGGGATCATGGAAGGCCTGATGTGGCGTGAGTACACGCCCCAGGGCTACCTCGCGAACGCCTTCGTCGAGACCGTCGCGGCCAAGCACATCCCCAACATCATCCGCACCCTGGGAGGCGTCATGTTCCTCTCCGGCGCGCTGATCATGGTCTACAACGTGTGGCGTACGATCCGCATGCCGAGCCCGGCCGCCGAGCCGGCCGCCCAGGCCCAGGGTCCCGCCGCCCCCGCGCTCGTCGCGGCCGAGTAAGGGACCTCCCCCATGTGGAAGCATCACGCCAAGTTCGAGCGCAACTCCATCGTGCTCGCCATCGGGATCCTGATCGCCGTCTCCATCGGCGGCCTGATCGAGATCGCCCCGCTGTTCTGGCTGGAGAGCACGATCGAGAAGGTGAAGGGCGTTCGCCCCTACACCCCGCTCGAGCTGGCCGGCCGGGACATCTACATCCGCGAGGGCTGCTACACCTGCCACTCGCAGATGATCCGCCCGCTGCGCGACGAGGTGGAGCGCTACGGCCACTACAGCCTGGCGGCCGAGAGCATGTACGACCACCCGTTCCAGTGGGGCTCCAAGCGCACCGGGCCGGACCTGGCCCGCGTCGGCGGCAAGTATTCGGACAGCTGGCACAAGGACCACCTGATCGACCCGCGCGCGCTGGTGCCGGAGTCGGTGATGCCGCCCTACGCCTTCCTGGCCGACAAGGATCTCGAGTACCGCGACATCGTGGCCAAGCTGACCGCCCAGCAGCGGGTCGGGGTGCCCTACACCGCGGCGATGCTGGAGAACGCCAGGGCCGACCTGGAGACCCAGGCCGATCCTTTCGCCAGCCCCAGGGACCTGAAGGCCCGCTACGGCGACAAAGTGATCCAGCGCGACTTCGACGGCGACCCGAACCGGGTCACCGAAATGGACGCCCTGATCGCCTACCTGCAGATGCTCGGCACGCTGGTCGACTTCAAGACCTACAAGGCCCGGGACGCGGAGAACCTGCGGTGAGCGGCCTCTCCTACGAAACCGTCGCCCAGTTCGCCCAGCAGGGCGGGACGCTCTACTTCGCCGCCGTCTTCCTGGCGGGCGTCGCCTACGCCTTCTGGCCCAGAAAACGCGAAGAATTCCAACGGGCTGCGCGCGCGCCCCTCGAAAAGGACGATGACGACAATGTCGCAGCGTGAGAGCGACGAGGTCACCGGCGTCGAGACCACCGGACACGAGTGGGACGGCATCAAGGAACTCAACAACCCGCTGCCCAGGTGGTGGCTGTGGGTGCTGTGGCTCACCGTCGCCTGGGCCGTCGTCTACTGGGTGCTGATGCCGGCCTGGCCCGGCATCAGCGGCCACACCACCGGCGTGCTCGGCCAGTCCGACCGCGCCGACGTCGCGCGCCAGCTGGCGGCGCTGGAAGAGGTGCGCGGCGAGGGCGCGGTGAGGCTGAAGACCGCCAGCCTGCAGCAGATCGAGCAGGATCCCGAGCTGCAGGCCTACGCCCTGGCCGTCGGCCAGTCGGTGTTCGGCGACAACTGCGCCACCTGCCACGGCGTCGGCGGCACCGGCGCCAAGGGGTATCCCAACCTGCGCGACGACGTGTGGCTGTGGGGCGGGAGCCTGGAAGACATCCACCACACCATCCGCGCCGGCGTGCGCACGGACCAGCCGGACGCGCGCACTTCGCAGATGCCCGCCTTCGGCCGCGACCAGCTGCTGAGCGCGGCGCAGATCGCGGACCTGACGGAGTATGTGGTGGCGCTGTCCGGCCGCAAGGCGGACGCCGCCGCCGCCGGCCGCGCCGCGCCGGTCTTCGCCGAGCAGTGCGCCGCCTGCCACGGCCCGGCCGGCAAGGGCGATGTGTCCAAGGGCGCGCCCGACCTGACCGACGGCGAGTGGCTCTATGGCGACGAGCGCGACGACATCCGCGGCCAGATCGCCAACGGCCGCAACGGCGTCATGCCGACCTGGGAAGCCCGGTTCGACCCGGAGACGCTCAAGGCGCTCGCCGTCTACATCCACGCCAACGCCGGGGGGCAGTAGCCGGCGCCCGTCATGACCGTCGTCATCGACACAGTCTCGCGTAAGACAGGCGAAGCGCCGGCCAGGCGCCCGGTCTCGGCCGCCCAGAAGGCGCGGGACAAGGGCGACCCCGGCGGCGGCCTCTACAAGAAGCGCACCCCGATCTATCCCAAGCTGGTCCACGGCCGGTGGCGGGCGATCAAGTGGGCGCTGCTGATCGCCACGCTGGGGATCTACTACGTCACCCCGTGGATCCGGTGGGAGCGCCCCGGGGACCTGCCGGACCAGGCCGTGCTGGTCGATTTCACCGGCGAGCGCTTCTACTTCTTCTTCATCCAGCTGTGGCCGCAGGAGGTCTATTTCATCACCGGCCTGCTGGTGATGGCGGCGCTGGCGCTGTTCCTGTCCAACGCCCTGTTCGGGCGGCTGTGGTGCGGCTACGCCTGCCCGCAGACGGTCTGGACCGACCTCTACCTCTATGTGGAGCGGCTGTTCGAGGGCGACCGCAACGCCCGCATGCGGCTCGACGCGGCGCCGATGAGCTTGAACAAGCTCTGGCGCAAGAGCGGCAAGCACGCCGTCTGGCTGGCCGTGGCCTTCGCCACCGGCGGCGCCTGGATCTTCTACTTCCACGACGCGCCCACGCTGATCCGGGAGTTCTGGGTCGGGAAGGCGCCGATGACGGCCTACGTCTCCTGCGCGGTCCTGACCTTCACGACCTACGTGCTGGCCGGCCACATGCGCGAGCAGGTCTGCCACTTCATGTGCCCCTGGCCGCGCATCCAGGGCGCGATGCTCGACGACCACTCTTTGCAGGTCACCTACCGCTTCGACCGCGGCGAGCCGCGCGGGGCGCACAAGAAGGGCCAGACCTGGGAGGGCCGCGGCGACTGCGTGGACTGCAACCAGTGCGTCGTGGTCTGTCCGATGGGCATCGACATCCGCAACGGCCCGCAGTTCGAGTGCATCAACTGCGGCCTGTGCATCGACGCCTGCGACGAGATCATGGGCAAGCTCGGCCGTCCGAAGGGCCTGATCGCCTATGACACCGACGCGGCCGTCGCCGCCCGCAGCCGCGGCGAGGCGGCCGTCTACAAGCTGATCCGTCCGCGCACCCTCTACTACGCGGTGGCGCTCCTGCTGGTCTCGGCGGCGATGGCCTGGGGCTTCACCGAGAGGACCAGTCTCGACCTGCACGTGCTGCGCGACCGCAACCCCACCTTCGTGCGCCTGAAGGACGGCTCTGTCCGCGACGGCTACACCCTGAAGATCGCCAATCGCAGCTTCCAGCCGCAGGACGTGGAGATCCGCTTCGAGGGCGTGGCCGGCGCCAGGCTCAAGACGCCCGGCCAGGACGCCGCCGAAGGTCCGCTCACCGCCCGCGTCGAGCCCAACCAGACGCGCGCCGTGCGGCTGTTCGTGATCGCGCCCAAGGAGGCGCTGACCGCCGCCAACATGCCGGCCCGCTTCACCGTCCGCACCGCCCAGGCGACCGCGCAGGCCGAGACCGCCTTCCTCTCCGGAGCCGCCAACCCATGAGCCGCACCGCTTCCAATGCCCCGTTCGTCATCAAGGGCTGGCACGTCCTGGCCGGCGTGGTCGGCTTCTTCGCCGCAATCATCGCCATCGACGCCGTGTTCGTCGTGCAGGCGCTGAAGACCTATCCGGGTGAGGTGTCCGTCACCCCGTACGAGGACGGGCTGGCCTTCAACCGGCGCATCGCCCAGCTGGAAGCCCAGCAGCAGCTCGGCTGGACCGCGGGCGTGGCGGCCGAGCCCGGGGCCGTGCTGGTTCGGTTGCGCGACCGCGAGGGCGCTCCGCTGACCGGCCTGAGCCTCGCCGGCAAGCTGCAGCGGCCGGCGACCGAGAGCGGCGCCCGCGCGCTGGCCTTCACCGAGCGCGCGCCGGGCGACTACGAAGCGTCGGCGGCCGGAGCCGCCGGGGCCTGGGACCTGACGGTGGCCGCCCAGGACGGGCAGGGCGCCCGCTTCGAAGCCGAACGGAGGGTCTCATGGCCCTGACCTACGACCTCGCGCCGGGCGCGGACTTCTCCGCCTTCCTGCGCAAGACCCCCCGCGGCCAGGCCAGCCTCGAGCTGCTGGTCAAGGGCGCCCGCTGCGCCGCCTGCCTCGCCAAGATCGAGACGGCGGTGGCCGGCCTGCCGAACGTCGCCTCGGCGCGGCTGAACCTGACCAGCGGCAAGCTGACGGTGACCTACGAGGGCGCCGGCGATCCGGCCGCGGTGGTGCGGGCCCTGGACGGCCTGGGCTATCCGGCGACCCCGTACGATCCCGGCCAGGCGCAGCTGGCCCACGACGCCGAGGGTCGGCGGCTGACCCTGGCGCTCGCCGTCGCCGGGTTCGGCGCGATGAACGCGATGATGTTCTCGGTGCCGATCTGGGCCGGACTGTTCGGACAGGAGCTGGGGCCTGCGGCCCGCACGATGATGATGTGGGCGTCGGCCATCGTTGGTGCGCCGTGCGCGCTCTACGCCGGCCTGCCGTTCTTCGAGTCCGCCTGGCGCTCGCTGCGGCGGGGGCGGGCCAACATGGACGTGCCGATCTCCATCGGCGTGCTGCTGACGCTGGCCATCAGCTTCGTCGAGACGGTGCTGCGCGGCCGCGACGCCTATTTCGACGCCGCCGTCTCGCTGCTCTTCCTGCTGCTCATCGGCCGCTGGCTGGACCATCGGCTGAGGGCCCGCGCCAAGAGCGCGGCGGCCGACCTCTTGGCCATGCAGGCCCCCGTCGCGGCGGTGCTCGGGGCGGACGGGGTGGAGCGGCGCACGCCGCTGAGCGAGGTGGCGGTCGGCGACCTGCTGATCGTCCGGCCCGGCGAGCGCACGCCGGTGGACGCCGAGGTGATCGAGGGCGCCTCGACCCTCGACAACGCGCTGCTGACCGGCGAGACGCGGCCGGTGGAGACAGGGCCGGGCGCGGTTTGCCGGGCCGGCGCTCTCAACCTGACCGCCCCCATGAAGCTGCGCGCGCTGGCCAGGTCCGAGGACTCGGCCGTGGCGGCGATCGCCCGGCTGGTGGAGGCCGGGGCGCAGACCAAGTCGCTCTACGTCCGCCTCGCGGACAAGGCGGCGGCGGTCTACGTGCCGGTGGTGCACACCCTGGCGGCGGCCACCTTCGCGGGCGGCTGGGCGCTGGGCCTGGGGCCGCGCGAGGCGCTGCTGCGGGCTGTGGCGGTGCTGATCATCACCTGTCCCTGCGCGCTGGGGCTGGCGGTGCCGGCGGTGCAGATCACCGCCTCGGGGCGGCTGTTCCGCAGGGGCGTGCTGGTCAAGTCCGGCGCGGCCCTGGAGCGGCTGGCCGAGATCGACCACGTGGTCCTCGACAAGACCGGCGTGCTCACCGAGGGCCGGCCGCGGCTGCTGGACGCGCCGGCCGCCCTCGTCGCCCAGGCCGCGCCGCTGGCCCGGGCCTCGGCCCACCCGCTGGCCCGGTCGCTGGCGGCGCAGGCCGGGCCCGGCCCGATGGCCGACGGCGTCGTCGAGCACGCGGGGCAGGGGATCGAGGGGCTGATCGGCGGCCGGCGCGCCCGCCTCGGCCGCGCCGCCTTCGTCGGCGTCCAAGGCGGCGGCGCCAGCGAGACGGAGCTGTGGTTCGGCTTCGAGGACGACCTCAAGGTGCGGTTCCGCTTCTCCGACCAGCTGCGGCCTGACGCCGCCGAGGCCGTGGCCGCCCTGAAGCGGCGGGGCCTGAGCGTCGAGATCCTCTCCGGCGACCTGGCCGCGCCCGTGGCGCGCGCGGCGGAGGAGGCCGGCGTCGGCGCCTGGCGGGCGGGCCTCACGCCGCAGGAGAAGGCCAGCGCGGTCGACGCCCTGGCCGCGGGGGGGCGCAAGGTGCTGATGGTCGGCGACGGGCTCAACGATGCGGCTGCGCTGGCCAAGGCGCATGCGGCCATGGCCCCCGGCTCGGCCCTGGAGGCCAGCCAGAACGCCGCCGACCTGGTGTTTTCTGCGGAGGGGCTTGGGGCGATCGTCGAGGCGATCGACGTGGCCCGCTCGGCCCGCGGCCGGGCGCTGGAGAACTTCGGCTTCTCGGCGCTCTACAACCTCGTGGCGGCGCCGGCGGCGATGCTGGGCTTCGTCAACCCCCTGGTCGCGGCCCTGGCCATGTCCGGCTCCTCGCTGGTCGTCACCCTCAACGCCCTGCGCCTGGCGCGGGCCGGGAGGTCCGCATGAACATCTTCTTCCTGCTCGCGCCGTTCTCGCTGGCCCTGGGCCTGGCAGGCCTCGGGGCCTTCTGGTGGACGCTGCGCAGCGGCCAGTACGAGGACCCGGCCGGCGACGCGGCGCGGATCCTCATCGAGGACGGGGACGATCGGCCCGCTTGAGGCGCGCGGGCGCTAAAAGCCGGCCAGCAGGGCCATGCGGACGAGTTCGGAGAGGCTCCCGGCTCCGGTCTTGGTCATCACATTGGCCCGATAGACCTCGACCGTCCGAGGGCTGATCCCCAAGTCGAAGGCGATCACCTTGTTGGGTTTGCCGGCGACGATGCCGCGCAGCACGTCGGTCTCCCTGGGCGAGAGCTGCTCCAGCAGCGTATGGAAGCGTCGCCGCTCCTCGTCTTCTTCCGCCTCCCGGCCGCGGGCGGAGAGCGCCGTGCGGATGGCGGAGAGAAGCGCCTCGTCGTCGAAGGGCTTCTCCAGGAAATCCACGACTCCGGCCTTCATGGCTTCGACCGCCAGCGGCACGTCGCCGTGGCCGGTGATCATGATCACCGGGTGGGGCACGCCGCGCTCCTTGAGGCGCCGCGTCAGCTCCAGGCCGCTCATCTCCGGCATGCGCACGTCGCTGACGATGCATCCGGGCGCGGGATCGCCGGCCGCCAGGAAGTCGACGGCGGACTCGTAGGTCGCCGCCTTCAGGCCGGCGCTGTCGAGCAGGAAGGTGAGGGACTCCCGCATCGCCGGGTCGTCGTCGATCACATGGACAACAGGGTCAGTCACTGTCGCTCAGTTCCTCCAGGCGCGCGGCGCGCAGTGTGAAGTGGAAGTCGGCGCCGCCGTCGCGGTTGGGCTCGACCCAGATGCGGCCGCCGTGGGCCTCGACGATGGTGCGCGAGATGGACAGCCCGACGCCCATGCCCTGGCTCTTGGTGGTGATGAAAGGCTGGAAGAGCTGGTCGGCGATCTGCGGGCTGATCCCTGGGCCGGTGTCGGAGACGATGACCTCGATCATGTCATCCGGCGCCTGGCGGGTGGCGACCCACAGTTCGCGCCGGGGCGTCTCGTGCATCGCGTCGACGGCGTTGCGCATCAGGTTGAGCACCACCTGCTGGATCTGCACCTTGTCGGCCAGCACCAGTTCGGCGCGCCGGTCGAGATCGTAGCGGACGCGGATGCCGTACTCCTTCGCCCCGACCAGGGCCAGGGCGCCGGCCTCCTCGATCAGTTGGGGAAGGCTCTCGATGCGGCGCTCGACCTCGCCGCGGGCGGCGAAGTCGCGCAGGCGGCGAATGATGGTGCCGGCCCGCAGCGCCTGCTCGCCGGCCTGGGTGAGCGCCCCCTTCAGCTTCTCCGGATCGCCCCGCCCGCTGTCGATCAGCCGCACCGAGCCTTTGACGTAGTTGGCGATGGCCGACAGCGGCTGGTTGAGCTCGTGCGCCAGGGCCGAGGCCATCTCGCCCATCGAGGTCAGGCGCGAGACGTGCACCAGTTCGGACTGCAGGTCCTGCAGACGCCGCTCCGCCTCCTGCCGCTCGGACAGGTCACGGACGAAACCGGTGAAGTAGCGCCGCTCCGCCGAGCGCATCTCCCCGACCGCCAGCTCCATGGGGAAGGTGGACCCGTCCTTGCGTTCGCCCACGACCACCCGGCCGATGCCGATGATGCGGCGTTCGCCGGTCGCGAGGTACCGCTGAAGGTAGCCGTCATGCTCCTCCCGATACGGGCTGGGCATCAGCATGCTGACGTTGCGCCCGACGGCTTCCGGCGCCGCCCAGCCGAACAGCCGCTCTGCAGCGGCGCTGAACGACTGCATCAGCCCCTTCTCGTCGATGACGATCATCGCATCGGGGATGGTGTCGAGGATCGACTGGAGATGCGCCTCGCGCTGGCGCAGCTCCCGCAGGGCCTCTTCGCGGCGGGCCACGGTGCGGCGCAGGTATTCGCCCGCCACGCCGGCCCCGAGGCCGATGGCGACGAAGGCGAGGGCGCTGACCTGGTTGGCCGCGTCGGTCAGCAGAGGAGATCCGGTGATGGCGGCGAGCATGGTGAGCGCGAGGCCGCTCGCCAGAAGGGCAGGGCCCAGGCCGCCGACCGCGGCGCTGATGGCGACCGCCGGCACGAACAGCAGGAAGAGGGCTTGGTCCTGCAACTCGGGATCCAGCAGCAGGCGGAGGGCGGCGGTGGCTATCGTCGCGGCGAGGGCGAACGCATAGGCGGCCAGTGGGCGGCGGATCGGCCCTCTCGGACTTGCTGGTCGCTCGAACACGTGACTGGCCGCTCGCCCCCGGTTGGTGAGGCAACCTAGCCAACTCCCGTGCCCGACGCGACGATCCGGTGCGGCGCTGGTCAGGCGGCGAGCCGGGAGAGGGCGTCGTGGTTCCTGACCTGGAAGTGACGACAGCCGGCGAACTCGACGATCCGGCTGGTCTGCAGCTGGGTCAGCATGCGTGAAACGGTCTCGATGGTCAGGCCCAGGTAGTCGGCGATGTCCTGTCGGCTCATCGGCAGATCGACGGCGCCGGATCCGCGGCGCTCGACCATGTCGGCGAGGAAGCTGGCGACCCGCTCGCAGGCCGTCTTGCGGCCGAGCAGCATGAGGTGGCCCTGAGTGCGTTCGAGTTCGCGGCGGGTGGCCTGCCACACCGCCCGCTCCAGGGACTCGTCGTCGGCGAGCCTGCGCAAGGCGGAGCGCTTGAGCACCAGGACCTCGCATTCGCAGAGCGCTTCGGCGGCGTAGCGGCGCTCAGGGCCGGGCTCCAGACCGAAGACCTCGCCGGCGTAGTAGAACTCGCCGATCTGGCGGCGGCCGTCGCTCATCAGGCGGATGGTGCGCACGCCGCCGCGGACGACGGCGTATACGAACTCGGTCCCATCCTCCTGGGCATAGATCTCCTCGTCCTTGGCGAAGGCCATGCGCACACCGTGCCGCATGAGCGCGTCGGCCAGCCCGTCCTGGGCCGGATCACCGAGATCTTCGAACGCATACGCCAGAGACATCTGTCTTGCTCCTCGCCAGCGCCTCAGAGGTACGGCTCGGCTGGGCGAGGCGAAATTCGGGGAATGCGCTTAAGTAGTCGTACGGAGGAGCCGCTGCCGGGGACGAGGAGATCCAGGTTGGACCAAGGGGTCGATCATCGATGCGCCGCTGAGGGCCAGGCGCGGAGCCGGATCGGATGAGTCTCCGCCTGGCCGCCGTCGTCCTGGCCGGTGGGGAAGGCCGGCGGATGGGGGGCAGCAAGCCGCTGCGCGCCTGGCGGGAAGGAACCTTGCTTGAGGAGGCGTTGCGCAAGGCCCGCCGCTTCGCCCCCGACGTCGCCGTCGCGGTGCGTTCCGCGGATCAGGTCGGCTTGGTCGACGCGCCGCTGCTGATCGACCGCGCCGACCTGGCGGGGCCGCTCTCAGGGCTCGCATCGGCTGTCGCCTTCGCCGAGTCGGTCGGCGCCGAGGCGGTCCTGACGGCGCCCTGCGATGCGCCGCTGCTTCCCGAGGACCTGGCCGGGCGGCTCGCCGAAGCGCTGACCGCCGGGCAGGGCGTCGCCATGCCGGTGAGCCATGGCCAGTGGCAGCCGGCCTGCGCCCTCTGGAGATCGACCTTGGCCGCCGCGCTGGCCGACTACGCCGCCCGGGGTGGGCGATCGCTCCGCGGCTTCGCCGAGGAGGCGGGACTGCGGTTGGTCGACTGGGGCGCGCCGGAGCCGGACCCCTTCGCCAGCGCCAATACCCCCGAGGACTTGTATCGACTTAGCCGGACCTAGTTCCGGCTTGATCCAGATCAGGGCCGGGCGTCCGGCGCCAAGGCATTGCGGGGCCATGCCTGCAACCGACCTCCTGACCCCCGTCCGTCCGACCCCCCGACCCACGCCCGAGCTCATCGCCAGGTACGACGGCCGCGCGCCGCGATACACCAGCTATCCGACGGCGGTGCAGTTCACGCCGGACGTGCAGGAAGAGACCTATCGCGGCTGGCTCAAGGCCCTGCCGGCGGACGAGGCGGTCAGCCTCTACGTCCACGTGCCGTTCTGTTCGCGGCTGTGCTGGTACTGCGGCTGCAACACCCGGGCAGTGAACCGGCACGAGCCGATCGGCGAATACGTCCGCTACCTGCTGCGCGAGATCGCCATGCTGGAAGGCGCGCTTCCGGGCCCGCTGCGCGCCAGCGGCCTGCACTTCGGCGGCGGCACGCCCAACATGTTGGCCATCGAGGAGCTGGACGCCATCGTCGCCGAGCTGCGCCGGGTGTTCGGCTTCGAAGAGGGCGCCGAGATCGCCGCCGAGCTGGACCCGGCCAGCCTGACCCGCGACTGGGTGCTGGCCGCCGGCCGCAACGGCCTGAACCGCGCCAGCCTGGGCGTGCAAACCCTGGATCCCCAGGTGCAGGAGGCGGTGAACCGGCGCGAGAGCTACGAGGAGATCGCCGTCTGCGTGGCGGCGCTGCGCGAGATCAGGGTCCGCTCGCTGAACCTCGACCTGATGTACGGCCTGCCCTACCAGACGACGCAGAACGTGCTGGCCACGGTCGACAGGATCCTTACCTTCAAGCCCGAGCGGCTGGCGCTGTTCGGCTACGCCCACGTCCCGTGGATGAAGAGCCACCAGCAGCTGATCGAGGAGCAGGCCCTGCCGGGACCCGCGGAGCGGCTCGACCAGAGCGAGTCGGCCGCCGAGCGGCTGCAGGCCGAGGGTTATGTCCGCATCGGCATCGACCATTTCGCCCTGCCGACCGACGAGCTGGCCATCGCCCACGCCGAGCGCCGGCTGCGGCGCAATTTCCAGGGCTACACCACCGACTCCGCCCGCACCCTGCTGGGCGTCGGGGTCTCGGCCATCGGCTCGCTCCCCCAGGGATTCGTCCAGAACATCGCCCAGGAGGTGGGGTGGCGCGCGGCCGTGGACCAGGGCCGGCTGCCGATCGCCCGGGGCGCGCCGGTGACCGACGAGGACCGGTTCCGCGGCGAGATCATCGAGCGGATGATGTGCGACTTCGCCGTCGACCTGGCGGCGATCTGCGCCCGGCACGGCCGCAAGGTGGCCGAGCTCGCCCCGGCGGTCGACAAGCTGGCCCCGTTCGAGGCGGACGGACTGGTGGCCATCGACGGCGGCAAGATCGCGATCACCGACAAGGGCCGCATCTTGGTCCGCTCGGTCAGCGCCTGCTTCGACGCCTATTTCGCCCCCGAGGCGGTGCGCCACTCCAAGGCGCTCTGAGCGGCGGCGCGCCGCGCTTGACGCCCGTCAGGGCTAAGGGCGGGAACGAGAGGGGCCGGGTGCAAGGCGGCCTCGCCATCCTACTCGAGCGGCGCGTCCGGCGACGGCTCGGCCGAGAGCACGGCCCTGACGCCGGCCAGGCCCTGGGAGTCGAGGCACACGTTCACGGCCGCGACGAGGACCTGGGCGGCGGGCAGGCCGCCTTCGTCCAGGATCAGCCGGATCGTCGGGCTCGGCGCGGTCGCCGGGCCGGGTTCGTAGGCCCACGACGGCGGGCGGGCTCGCCCGTCGGCCAGCCGCAGCTCCTTGAAGAACTCGTCCTTGCAGCGCTGCGCGCGGGCGACATACCTCAGCCTGTCGCCCCGCTGGTCGGGGTGCTGCACGATGGCGACGTGGGCCACGGCCGGCGCCGAAATGGCCGGGGCCGCGCCGAAGAGGGCGGCGAGCGAGGCGGCGGCGGCGAGGGCGATGCGCATAGGGCTTCCTGTCCTTGAAACCGGGCCTCTGCGATCACCGGCGGGCTCATCATTGGACCGCCAAGACCGCCAAGAGGCGCCGATGGTCATCGCACAAATCTCAGCGCTTGCGGCGGTCTTGGCGGTCGAGCGGCTTGCCTTGGACGTGGCCTCGCCGTCGGGCCTCACACCTTGCAGATCGAGGCGCCGCCGTCGGCGTACATCGCCGAGCCGGTGACGAAGCTCGAGCGGTCGGAGGCGAGGAAGAGCGCGGCCTGGGCGATCTCTTCGGGCTCGGCCTGACGCTTCACTGCGTGCAGCGAGCGCACCAGGGCCTGGGCCTCCGGGGTTCCGGCGACGCTGCGCCCCATCGGCGTGTCCACCCCGCCGGAGAGCAGGGCGTTCGCCCGCACCCCTTCGGGTCCGTACTCGACGGCGATGGCGCGCGCGAGCCCCACCAGACCGGCCTTCGCGGCCGCATAGGGGCCAAGGCCCGGGAAGGCGGCGGCATGCCCCACGAAGCTGGACGTGAAGATGATCGAACCGCCGCCGCGCGCCAGCATGGCGGGGATCTGTCGCCGCGCGCCGAGGAAGGCGGCGGTGAGGTTGACGTCGAGGACCTTGCGCCATGTGGCCTCGTCCACCTCGGCGAGCGGGCCGGGGACGCCGACGTCGCCGGCGTTGTTCAGGGCCGCGTCCAGCCCGCCGAACCGCTCCACCGCCGTATCGACCAGAGCCCGGGCGGTGTCGGCCTCGCCGACGTCGCCGGCCACGACGGCGACCGCCCGGCCGGTCGCGTCGATCTCGGCGGCGGCCCGGGCGAGCGGCTCTTTGCGGCGGGCGTTCAGCACCAGGCGCGCGCCCTCGCGCGCGAACAGCTGCGCGGCGGCCAGGCCGATTCCCGAGCTCGCCCCGGTGATGATCACGACCTTGTTCTCGAGCAGTCCCATGTCGTCTCTCCTCAATGTTGGAGAGGCCATGCTGGGAGAGCCGGCGGCCGCAGAAACTCCGCTGCTTGCTGTGCAATGCGCCCGGGCCGTTCCCCTCCGCCTAATGAATAGTTAAGCTTCTCCTGGCGCGGCTGGGGGAATCCCGTCACCTGACCCGGGACGGGATCAAAATCTCGCTCAACTGCGTTTCTGACGTGGTGGCTCAGCTGGTCGGGCGGCTAGCCGGGGAGGCGCGTGGAATGGCCGGAACTTGGCTCAATGCTGAGGCGTGGCGGTGCTGAAGGCGCCGACCATCGTGGCGCCCTGCGCCGTTTTGGGCGGCGCCCGGTTTGCAGCGCAAGCTCCACAGTTTAAGGAACCCGTCACAAACGGCCGAGCGGCGAACCCGAACCGGGGCATTAGAGTTCTGGGCGCCTGCCAACGGCGAAGGAGTGCTTGATGACCGTATCCCGCGTCCCGGCCGGCCTGGAGCCTGCCCCCACCCGGCATGCCAAGCTGGTAGAATGGGTGAGGCGGATCGCCGAACTCACCAAGCCCGACCGGGTGCGCTGGTGCGACGGGTCGGACGAAGAGTGGAACGAGCTGACCGCCGAGCTGGTCAAGGCCGGCACGCTGAAACCGCTCAATCCGGAAAAGCGCCCCAACTCCTTCTACGCCGCCTCCGATCCGCGTGACGTCGCCCGCGTCGAGAGCCGCACCTTCATCTGCTCCGAGAAGCCGGAAGACGCCGGCCCGACCAACAACTGGCTCGATCCCAACGAGATGCGGGCCGACCTGAAGAACCTGTTCGACGGCTGCATGAAGGGCCGGACCATGTATGTGGTCCCCTTCTGCATGGGCCCGCTGGGCTCGAAGATCTCCGCCCTGGGCGTCGAGATCACCGATTCGGCCTACGTCGCCGTGTCGATGAAGATCATGACCCGGATGGGCAAGGCCGCCCTGGACGAGCTCGGCGAGGACGGCTTCTTCGTGCCGGCGGTCCACTCGGTCGGCGCGCCGCTGGAGGCCGGCCAGCAGGACGTTCCCTGGCCCTGCAACGAGATCAAGTACATCGTCCACTTCCCGGAGACCCGGGAGATCTGGAGCTACGGCTCCGGCTACGGCGGCAACGCCCTGCTCGGCAAGAAGTGCTTCGCCCTGCGCATCGCCTCGGTGATGGCCCGGGACGAGGGCTGGCTCGCCGAGCACATGCTGATCCTCAAGCTGACCTCGCCGGAGGGCAAGAGCCACTACGTGGCCGCCGCCTTCCCCAGCGCCTGCGGCAAGACCAACATGGCCATGCTGCAGCCGACGCTGCCGGGCTGGAAGGCCGAGACGATCGGCGACGACATCTGCTGGATGCGGTTCGGGCCCGACGGGCGGCTCTACGCCATCAACCCGGAGGCCGGCTTCTTCGGCGTCGCCCCGGGCACCGGCGAGGAGACCAACAAGAACGCGGTCGCGGCCTTGCACGGCAACTGCATCTTCACCAACGTCGCCCTGACCGACGACGGCGACGTCTGGTGGGAAGGGCTCACCAAGGAGCCGCCGGCCCACCTGACCGACTGGCGCGGCCGCGACTGGACGCCGGAGTCCAAGGAGCCGGCCGCCCACCCGAACGCCCGCTTCACCGTGCCGGCCAGCCAGTGCCCGGTGGTCGCGCCCGAGTGGGAGGATCCCGCCGGCGTGCCGATCTCGGCCATCCTGTTCGGCGGCCGCCGGGCCAGCGCCGTGCCGCTGGTCACCGAGGCCTTCGACTGGGCCCACGGCGTGTTCATGGCCTCCAACGTCGCCTCGGAAGGCACGGCGGCGGCCGAGAACAAGATCGGCGAGCTGCGCCGCGACCCGTTCGCCATGCTGCCGTTCTGCGGCTACAACATGGGCGACTACTTCGGCCACTGGTTGAAGATCGGCGAGCAGGCGGACGTCTCGAAGCTGCCGCGCATCTACTTCGTCAACTGGTTCCGCAAGGACGAGAACGGCAAGTTCGTGTGGCCGGGCTTCGGCGAGAACGTGCGGGTCCTGAAGTGGATCGTCGGCCGCCTGGAAGGCAAGGCCGAGGCGGTCGAGACCCCGATCGGCCGGCTGCCGACCGCCGAGGCGCTGGACCTGTCGGGCCTGAACCTCACGCCGGCCCAGCTGAACCTGCTGCTGACCGTCGATCCGTCCGTCTGGCTGGAAGAGGCCTCGCTGATCCCGCCGGCTTACGAGAAGTTCGGCGAGCGGCTGCCCAAGGCCCTCTGGCGCGAGTACGAGCAGCTGCTGGCCCGCCTGCAGAAGGTGGCCCGCCCGGTGACAGTCGCGGCGGAGTAGGCGGCTAGCGGCCCGCATCCCTTACCTCCCCCGCGAAGCGGCGGGAGGGGGACCAGTCGCCGAAGAGCGACTGGTGGAGGGGGCGGGCCGCAGCCAGTGCGACCCGAACATCTCAGCTGAATCTGTCGTGGGCGCCGTGTGTGGGCTCGCCCCCTCCGCCCCCCGCTCTTCAGCAGGCCCTTGCCGGATTGGGCGGGCGGTCCGCCTCCCGCCGCTTCGCGGTAAGGTAGGAGTTACCGCCCCCAGCGACCGAACAGGGCCTTGATGGAGCGCGGACCTTCGCGCCAGCGCTCGTCCGACGGCTCGGCGATATCGGGGCCCCGCACGCGCTTGCGCCGCCGCTCGTCCTTGGCTTCGGCCGCGGCGTGGCGGGGCGAATGGAAGGCCGGGAAGACTTCGGCCATCGAGCGGGATTCGGGCAGCACGTAGAAGACGCCGCCTTGCCCGGAAAAGGTCGGGCGCACGATCTGCTTGTAGAAGGCCGAGGTCACGTTGATGCAGCCGTAGGTGATCCGGTTGTCGTCCGGCTCTGGCGAGCGCAGCCGCTGCATGCGCCGCTCCTTCGGGTTGGAGGTGACCACCGGGTGCAGCGACACCGCCGTGGCGTAGTCCACCCACAGCACCTTCTTGCGGCCCTTGGCGGGGCCGTAGGCGGCCATGAAGCGTCCGGCCGGGGTGGTGCGCTCCTCCGGCGCGATCTCGTTCAGTTCGCGGTCGCCGATGCCGGGGACCGAATCGTCGCCGAACGCGGCGCCGATCAGGGCGGTCGTCGCGCCGAGCAGCTCGCCTTCCGGGGCGAACACCAGCACCTCGGCCGTCGCCTTGTCGACGATGGCGAACGGAAGGCCGCGGTTGTCGCCGGAAGCGATGATCCAGTCGGCGAGCTGCGCCGCCTGGTGGGAGGCCGGCGCGGCGGCCGGCGCCTCTTCCTTGGACTCGACGGCTGCGGTCGCCAGCGACGGCGCGCCCACCCCGATTACGCCCAGCCAGAACGCTGTGGCCGTCAGCACTGTCTTCATTCAAGTCGCCTGCGGTCTACTGGAATCAGGGGCCAAGCCGAGCCCTGCCGCACGCGCCGAAGACGCCCGCCGACCAGCTCGCCTTGGCCCCCCTATTCTACTGTGAAGGTGTCAGTTCCGGGGCGTCCTCATACGCGCTTGTTCGAGCTGGTCCACCCGGCCGGTCAGCTGATCGATCCGCTGGTTGGCCGACTGGGCGTCGGTCGCGGCCTGCTGCGCGGCGGCGGCGGCGGCGTCGGCCCGGCGCGCAGCGTCTTGCGCCCGTGCGTCCACGGCGTCGACCCGAGCGTTAACCCCGGCGATCTGCTCGTCCACGTATCCGCGGGTGGCGCAGGCGCTGAGGCTCAGCCCGCCCAACACCAGGGCCATCGCGAGGCGGACGCTCGCAGTGCGGTTAGTCGGCATATCCAACATCCTCTTCAGTTTGGGCACGGACGATCTCCCAGCCAGACCCGCATCGACGCCGCGGGAAAACGCATACTCGAGGTCGCCAGGTCTGCACGGCGAGCGGCGAGGCCGCCGCCGCGTAAGCTGGGCTGGCACGTCAACGCTCACGGTTACGGCCATGTTCCGCGTAGAGTTACGTGGCCGACATTTTGTGGCCGATCGGCGCCGGTCCGTGGGCCGCCCGCCCGGATTGGGCAGGCGAGCCGCGGGGGACGATGCGGCGAAGGCGCCTTGATCCGGCGCCGACTTTGCGGCGGCCTGTCCGGCCGCTAGCCGCCGGCGACGACGCGCAGGTTCGGCGGTCCGCCGGCCTTTTCGCCGCGGATCTGCGAGACCAGGTCGAACAGGGCGCGGCGGACCGCGTCCACATCGCCCCGCTCGGCCAGCGCCTCGAGCTCTTCGAGGTGGCCGCGGGTGATCCGCAGGGCCGAGCTGGAGATCACCTCCATCACCTGCGGCGCGCAGGGCACGGAGCGCTCGGTCTCGTCCAGCAGCGCCTCGGTCAGCTTCTCGCCGGGCCGCAGGCCGGTGATCTCGATCTCGATGTCGCGGCCGGGCACGCGGCCGGAGAGCGCGATCATCTGGCGGGCCAGGTCCATGATCCGCACCGGCTCGCCCATCTCCAGCAGGAACAGCCGCGCGTGGCTGGCCTCGCCCTCCGCCGAGGCGGCGGTGGCGTGCAGCACCAGCTGCGAGGCCTCGGGGATGGTCATGAAGAAGCGGGTCATGTCCTGGTGGGTGACGGTGACCGGCCCGCCCCGCTCGATCTGGGACTTGAAGATCGGCACCACAGAGCCGGCCGAGCCCAGCACGTTGCCGAACCGCACGGCGGCGAATCGGGCCCCGTCGTCGCCCTGCTGGGCCTGGATGACCGCCTCGGCCAGGCGCTTGGTCGCGCCCATGACGTTGGTCGGGTCGACCGCCTTGTCGGTGGAGATCAGCACCATCTGGGCGGCCCCGCAGGCGCGCGCCGCCTCGGCCACGTTCCAGGTGCCGATGACGTTGGTCAGCACGCCCTCGCACGGGTGCCGCTCGACCATCGAGACGTGCTTGAGGGCGGCGGCGTGGAAGACGATGTCCGGCTTCTCGGCCATGAAGGCGTCGGCCACCCGCCGGGCGTTGCGCACGTCGCACAGCACCGCGTTGCGGGACAGCTTCGGATAGGTCTCGCCCAGCTCGCGGTCGATCTCGAACAGGCTGGTCTCGGAGACGTCCAGCAGGGTGATGTGCGCGCAGCCGAAGGAGGAGACCTGGCGGCACAGCTCGGCGCCGATGGAGCCGCCGGCGCCGGTGATCAGCACCCGCCGGCCGCGGATCAGGTTGGCGATCGGGCGGCGGTCGAGCTCGATGGGGTCGCGCGCCAGCAGCTCCTCGACGCTGATCTCGCGCATCGGCACGAGGGTGACGCCGTCGTGCTGGCGAAGCTCGATGATCCCGGGCATGCGCAGCAGGCGGATGCCGTCGCTCTTCAGCCGGCCGACCTGGTCGGCGGTGAGGCCCTTCAGACGGGCCGGCTCGTCGAGGAACAGCACCGCGCGCGGATAGCGGTTCCAGCGGCGCAGGTCGGCGAGGGCCGCCTCGAGGTTCTGCAGGCTCTCGATGATGCAGACGCCGCGCACCTGCTGGCCGACGTCGCGCGGATCGGGACCCACGATGCCCACCGGGGTGTAGCTGGAATCGTGCCCGCGGGCGGTGTTGCGCAGGTAGGTCTCGGCCAGCGCCGGCGGGCCGATCAGCAGCAGCGAGGGCCCGCGCGGCGTGCGGTCGGTGATGGTCCGGAGCGGGGCCAGGATGTCGAGCGCGTGCTCGTGCAGGGCGCGCCGCGCGATTCGCACGGCCACCGCGCCGAACATCTGGAACGCCGCCGCCAGCGCCAGGGCCGAGCGGGGCAGGGTGCTCGCCCGGTCGAGGACCCAGACGGCGAGCAGGAAAACGCCGGCGGTGAGCACGGCCGTGCGGGCCAGCACCAGGGCGTCGGGAATCGAGGCGTAGCGCCAGGGCGATAGCTCCCGGCGGAACATGACCGTGAAGCCGCCGGCGATCACCGAGTACAGCAGGGTGTACTGGGCCACGATCAGCACCGGCTCGCCGACGATCCCGAGGTTCGACCAGCGGCCGACGGCGATGGTGTAGGCGACGACGAAGGCGGCCGCGGCGATCGCGACGTCGGCCAGGATTGTCTGCACACGGAAGGCCATTCGAGGCATGAGTCGCTCCGCTGCTTTTCCGGACCTTAGTCGCGGCGCCAAGATCATCAAAACCGTCTGCGGGGTCTCCGCCGGGCCGAGGCGGCGACGCCGTGGCGTCCAGGGCCAATATAGAACCGCCGGACCTTAGAGGCGGTGGTCGCGCCGGCAAAGAGAAAAGCCGCCGCGCAGGGCGCGACGGCTTTCCGAAGTCATTGAACTGTGACGCGATTACAGCGTCAGCTTGAGGCTCGCGACGATGCGCTCTTCCGAGATGTCGCCGAACGGCTCTTCCTGGGTGTCCCAGTAGCGGATGTCGAGGCCGACCTTGTCGGTGATCGCGTAGCCGAGGCCGACGTTCCAGGTCGTGTAGTCGAAGTCGCCGAGGCCGTCGAATTCGACTTCCTGGCGGCCGATGGCGGCCGACAGGGTCGCCTTGTCCGACAGCGGCATGGCGCCGTTGACTTCGTAGTAGAGGCCCTCGTCGGCGGCCGCGCCGGTGAAGTCGGGCGAATAGAACAGGGCCGCGCCGAGGGTGGCCTGGCCGACCGGGACCGAGGCCGCGGCCTTCAGTTCCCAGTAGTTGTAGTCGGCGCCCGACGGCTCATCGATGTAGGCGTAGTAGATCGCCCCGAAGTCCAGCGTGAACGGGCCCGCGGTCGGGCGCACGCCGGCGTAGAAGTCGACTTCGGCGTCGGTGGAGTCGAGGAAATCGACGTTCGAGGCCCAGACGCCCGCGTAGAGCATGCCCGAGGTGACGTCGGCGCCGCCGAACACCTGCACGCCCTCGTCGGTCTGGCTGACGCCGCGGAACACGTAGTCGCTGGCCACGCCGATGTTGAACGAGACGTCGACGGCGGCGTCTTCCTGGGCCAGGGCCGAACCGCCCATGGCGAGGCTGGCCGCTGCGCCGAGCAGCGCAAACTTCAAAGCTTTCATGGATATCCCCTTCTCTCCGGGGCCGGTTTGACTCCGGCCATCACGCCTGCATCGCCTTTGGGAGCCGCCGTCACAACGAGCGGGGGCGACACAGCCCGGCCAAGCTAGGGGATGATCAGTTAATAGGCGTTAAGGGCGCGGGGCGCCCGCTAAATCGGCGCCAAGGCTGTGGCCTGGCGGCAACGGCCGGGCCCCGCGCCCGAGACTCACCGCATCGACATCGGCGCGTAGTTCAGGTGGCTGCCGGCGTCGATCAGCAGGGTCTCGCCAGTCACGTGCCGGGAGTAGGGCGAGGCGAAGAACACCGCCGAGGCGGCGACGTCCTCGGCGGTGGAGGCGACCTTCAGCGGGGTGGCGGCGGCGGAGCGTTCGCGCATCTGCTGCACCCGCTCTTCCGGCAGGGCCTTGCCGAACCAGGGCGTGTCGATGAACCCCGGGCAGATGGCGTTGACGCGGATCTTCGGGGCCAGCGCGCGGGCCAGCGACAGGGTCATGGTGTTGAGCGCGCCCTTCGAGGCCGCATAGGGCACCGACGAGCCGATGCCGACCACGCCGGCGATCGAGGCGGTGTTGACCACCGCGCCCGGCTGCGGCGCGGCCTCCAGCAGCGCGCGGCAGGCCCGCACCATCTGGAAGGCGCCCACCACGTTGACCGAATAGAGCCGCAGGAAATCGTCGGCCGAGACCGCGTCCATGTCGCCGTGGGCCGCGAAGGTGGTGGTCCCGGCGTTGTTGAACAGGGCGTCGATCCGCCCGTAGGGCTCGGCGGCCTGGGCGATCTTGCGGCAGTCGGCGTCGGCGGCGACGTCGCCCTGCACCAGCACCGCCTCGGCGCCGTGCCCGCGGACCAGGCGGGCGGTCTCCTCGGCCTCCTCGGCGCTGCGCGCGTAGTTGACCACCACGGCGCGGGCGCCGCGCGATGCGGTCTCCACGGCGATCGCCCGGCCAAGCCCGGTCGATGCGCCCGTCACCACCACCACGTAGCCGTCGAAGTCCTTGCCCGCCATGCGCCGGGTCCTCCCTTTGGTGTTGTTGCTTGGGTCCGTGATAGCGGCTGGCTGCGCCGCTGTCTCGGTTGCGGGCGCCCGCGCGCCCGCGTAAAGCCCGGGCCATGGAGACCACCGGCCTCACCCAGCTCGGCCAGGACGTGCGTGGCTTTGCGAGCCCCGACGAGGCTGTGCTCGAGAAGGCGCCCAACCCGCAGAAGGGCGTCGTCTACCTCGCCCGCTTCACCGCGCCGGAGTTCACCTCGCTGTGCCCGGTGACCGGCCAGCCGGACTTCGCCCACCTGGTGATCGACTACGCACCGGGCGAGTGGCTGGTGGAGTCCAAGTCGCTGAAGCTCTACCTGGGTTCGTTCCGCAACCACGGCGCCTTCCACGAGGACTGCACGGTCGCGATCGGCCGCCGGATCGTCGAAACCGTCCAGCCGATCTGGCTGCGGATCGGCGGCTACTGGTACCCGCGCGGCGGCATCCCCATCGACGTCTTCTGGCAGAGCGGGCCCCCGCCGGAGGGTCTGTGGATCCCCGACCAGGGCGTGCCGCCCTACCGCGGCCGGGGCTGAAAGGTTAACGCGCCGGCTTCTCCCGTTAGGAATTGCGCGGCGAGAGGCTGGCGGACCGCCGGCGATTGGCCTATAAGTCGTCTGCCCAACTCTCCTCGGGCGTGTCACCTCAGGCCGGGCGGTGCGGAAGCGCCGTCCGGCCGTCGGTTTTTCGGCAGGTCGGCGATCGCGCCGATCAGGTGATAGAACGAGCTGGCCGGCGCCGGCTCGTCGACGAACCGCCCGTCCAGCTGCATGTATTCCCGCCACAGGCCAGGCCTCGCCGGCTCCAGGAACCGGCGGACGGCGAGCGCCGCCTCGGCCTGCTCGTCCGGCGTTCCGAAGAGCGTCGCGGCCCGCAGCCATTCGGTCTGGCCCCACAGCCGCGCGCGCGGCTCCAGGATGGAGAAGTCGTCCTCCAGGGCCTCCACGACGACGCCGCGGACGGCGTCCACGCCTCTGAGGCCGGCCGCGTAGAGCGGCCCGGCGGCGGCCCGGCCCTCGGGCGCGCCGGTGAGCGTGCTCCAGCGGTCCAGCAGATAGGCCCACTCGAACTGGTGGCCGGGCTCGACCCGGCGGCCATCCCCGCCCGGCGCGGGCCGCCAGCCTTCGTCGAACATCTCCCGCAGGAAGCCGCCCTCGGGATCGATGAAACGGGCCAGCGCCAGCCCGGCGATCTCGTCCGCCAGCGCCTGCCAGGGCGCCCCGCCGCCGGCCTCGATCCAGGCCAGGGCCGCCTCGAAGAGGTGCATCTGGGCGTTGGCCTGGAAGGGATGGGCGTAGGTCTCGCGAAAGCCCCCGGCCGGGTGGCGCAGCTGGTCGAGCGCGGCGAGCAGCCGGCCGGCGAGGCCGGGCAGGTCGCGGCGGCCGGGATCGACCTGGTGCACGGCGGCCATGGCCAGCAGGGCGAAGGCCTGCTCGTACAGCCGGGGGGTGTCGTCCAGCACCTCGCCTTCGGCCGACATGATCGCCCGGTAGAGGCCGTCCGGGCGCCGGTAGCGGTCCAGCAGGCAGTCGAGGCCGTGCCAGGCCGCATCGCGCCACTCCCCGTCCCAGGCGAGCCGGCCGGCGGTCGCGTAGACGAAGGCCTGCCGGGCCTGAACGCGCGCCCGGCGCGGCTCGCGCGGGGCGAGGTCCTCAGCCAATGCGTCGAACCAGCCGCCGCGCGCGTGGTCGGCGCCCGCCCGCCACCAGAGCGGCAGGGCGGCCTCGCGCAGCCAGCGGTCCAGCCAGTCGGCGTGCTCGCCGAAGCCGTCGGTCACGGGCGCCAGACGCTCGTCAGGGCGGCCGGGTCGGCCCGTTCGCGCTCCAGCGGCGGCTCGTTGGCGGTGCCCAGCATGACGACGCCGGCGATCCGCTCCTCCGGCGCCAGGCCGAGGATGGCGCGCGCCTCGGCGTCGTAGGAGTACCAGTCGGTGATCCAGTTGGCGCCGTACCCCATCGCCTGGGCCCCGATCAGCAGCAGGGTGCAGACGGCCCCGGCCGAAAGCTGCTGCTCCCACTCCGGGATATCCAGGCCCGGGCGGGCCCGCGAGACGACCACCACCGCCAGCGGCGGGGTCTTGAGCTTGGCGAGCTTGGCGACCGAGCGGGCGTCGCCGCGGCCCTCGGCGAGCGCCTCCAGGCGGGCGGCGGCCTGCGCCTTGGCCTCGCCCTGAAGCACGACGAACCGCCAGGGCGAGAGCTTGCCGTGGTCGGGGACCCGCACGGCGATCCGCAGCAGGGCGTCCAGCTCCGCGGGCGAGGGCGGCGGCTCGGCCAGCGTCACGGCCGAGGCGGAACGGCGGCGGGCCAGGAAGTGCAGCACCTCCGGCGCGGGGGTCTGGGGCACGGGCTCGCCGAAGGCGGGAGGCTCAGGAAGGGGCAGGGGCAAGGGACGTCTCGCAAGGCGACGGCGTTGTGTGGAGGCTCTTATTGGCCCACAAGGCGGGCTCGGCAAGGCTAGATGAGAACATGTCGCAAAAACCTGCCTGGCTCCGGCCCCACGGCTCGCCCTGGAAACGGCTCTCGGAGCGGCCGATCTACGACAACCCCTGGATCAGCGTGACCGAGCACCAGGCGCTGGCCCCCACCGGCAAGCCGGCGACCTACGGCGTGGTCAGCTTCAAGAACTACGCGATGGCCGTCCTGCCGCTGTTCGACGACGGCTCGACCCTGCTGGTCGGCCAGCACCGCTTCGCCCACCGGGACTACAGCTGGGAGATCCCCGAGGGCGGCGGCCCGATCGACCAGGACCCGCTGGAGAGCGCCCGGCGCGAGCTGCGCGAGGAGGCGGGGCTGGAGGCGGCGCAGTGGCTGCCGGTCATGAAGGTTCAACTCTCCAACGCTATCACCGACGAGATCGCGATCGGCTACATCGCGACGGGCCTGACGCCCGTTCCGGCCGATCCCGACGAGACCGAGGAGCTGGCTCTGGCGAGGGTCCCATTCCGCGAGGCGCTGGAGGCGGCGCTCGCCGGCCATCTTCCCGACGTGCTGACGGTGGCGATGCTGCTGCGGGCCTACCATATGGCCAGGGAAAGGGCTTTGCCGGACGCGCTCGCGCGCGCCATGCTAGGATAGGGAGATCGCCCATGGGCCGGGAGGAGCCGATGAGCCAACGCCTGGAAGTGATCGATCCCTCGGCGCCGCCGCCCGTCTGGGCCGCGCTGCGCAACGAGGCGGCCCGCGTGGCCAAGACCGAGGCGGCCCTGGCCAGCCTCCTGCACACCGTGATCCTGTCGCACGAGGACCTGGGCGGCGCCCTGTCCTACCAGCTCGCCCGCAAGCTCGGCGACCAGGAGCTGGGCGCGATGACCATGCGCGAGATCGCCTGCCAGGCCTACGAGGCCGAGCCGCGGCTGGTCGAGATGGCCGAGGCCGACCTCAAGGCGGTGTTCGAGCGCGACCCGGCCTGCAGGGGCTATGTCCAGCCCTTCCTGTTCTTCAAGGGCTTCCTGGCGCTGCAGACCCACCGCATCGCCCACTGGCTGTGGAAGCAGGGCCGCGAGGCCATGGCCTTCCACCTGCAGAGCCGCACCTCCGAACTCTTCCAGGTCGACATCAACCCGGCCGCGCGAATCGGCTCGGGCGTCTTCTTCGACCACGGCACCGGCATCGTCATCGGCGAGACGGCGGTGATCGGGGACGACGTCTCGATGCTGCACGGGGTGACCCTGGGCGGCACAGGCGCCGAGCGCGGCGACCGCCACCCCAAGGTCGGCAACGGCGTGCTGCTGGGCGCCGGCGCCAAGGTGCTGGGCAACATCACCATCGGCGACTACGCCAAGATCGCCTCCGGCTCGGTGGTGCTGAAGCCGGTGCCTCCCGGCTGCACGGCCGCGGGCGTGCCCGCCCGGCTGGTCAACTGCCCGACCTGCGACGAGCCGGCCAAGAGCATGGACCACACGCTCGCCGACGCCGTCTACGACTACGTGATCTGAGGTTTTCCCGGACGCCGCTACCCGCTAGGTTCGCGCCGCAAGCGAGAACCAAGGAGCGCGCAGCCGTGGACGAAAAAGCCATCCGCAAGATCGAGGGCCACCTGCGCGGCACCTTCGCCAATGCGCGCATCAAGCTGCTGCCGCGGCCCAAGCAGAAGGATTCGGCGGAGGTCTACGTGGGCGAGGAGTTCGTCGGCGTCGTCTTCCAGGACGAGGACGAGGACGGGTCCTACATGTTCGAGATGGCCATCCTGGCGGAGGACCTCCCCTAGCGGCCGATCCCGGCGCCGGCGATGAGCGACACCAATCTGCTGGACGTCGGCGACTACGACGATCCGGCCTTCGCGGACGCCAACCGGCTGCTGGGCGAGCAGCAGTTCGCGGCCGTCGTGGAATACGTCCGCGGGCTCGGACCGGCGGCCCGCCCGCCGACCCTGAACGTGGGCGGCGTGGCCGCGGTGGTGCTGCGGGCCCGGCCGCTGGCGGAGAGCTTCTTCCGCCGCGCGCTGGCCGCCGACCCCGGCTTCGCCCAGACCTACAACAACCTCGCCCTGTTCCTGCGGGTCGACGGGCGGCTGGCCGAGGCCGAGCAGGTGTTCCACGCCGGCCTGCGGGTGGCGCCCGACGAGCCGGTGATGCGGATGTCGCTGGCGAACCTGCTGTGGCTGCAGGACCGCCACCTGGAAGCCGAAGCGGCCCTGCGCGAGCTCGTCCGCCGCCACCCCGAGGACGCCGAGGCGCGCTTCAAGCTCGGCGGCCTGCTGCTGACCCTGGGCCGCTTCGAGGAGGGGTGGCCCTTCTACGAGGCGCGGTACGAGCCGACGCGCCCCGGGGCGCCCGAGCCGATCAACTTCGGCTGCCCGCAGTGGCGGGGCGAGCCGCTGGCGGGCCGCAGCATCCTCGTCTGGTACGAGCAGGGCCACGGCGACGAAATCCAGTTCTGCCGCTACGTGCCGCTGCTGAAGGCGATGGGCCCGGCCAAGGTGACGGTGGTCTGCAAGCCCGCGCTGGCGCCGCTGCTGGCCACGCTGGACGGCGTCGACCGCCTGGTGCCGGCCGAAGGCGTGCACGAGATCGAGACCCACGACTATTGGACCTACCTGCTGTCGCTCCCCTACCTGATGGGCACGCGGCTGGAGACCATCCCGGCCCAGGTCCCCTACCTGTCGGCGCTGCCGGAGCGGCGGGAACGCTGGGCGCAGCTGATCCCGAAGGACGGCTTTCGCGTGGGGCTGGCCTGGAAGGGCAATCCCGAGCTCGCCAACGACAAGAACCGCTCCCTGCCGGACCTTTCCGTGCTTCGGCCCCTGTGGGACGTGCCCGGCGTGACCTTCGTCAGCCTGCAGAAGGGCGTCGCGGAGGAGGAGGCGGCCGACCCGCCGGCCGGACAGCCGCTGCTGAACCTCGGCCGCCACTTCCAGGACTTCGGCGACTCGGCGGCGCTGATCGAGGCCCTGGACCTGGTCATCAGCGTCGACACCGCGCCGGCGCACCTGGCCGGCGCGCTCGGCCGGCCGTGCTTCTGCCTGACGCCGGCCGAGGGACTGGATTTCCGCTGGCTGCTGGAGCGCAGCGATTCGCCCTGGTACCCGACGCTGACCCTGTTCCGCCGCCCCCTCGGCGCGACCTGGGATGCTGTGACGCCCAAGGTGGCGGAGGCGCTCGGGGAGGCCGTCCGGCGCTCGGCCCGCGCCCCCGCGTCCTAGGGCGGTGGGCTCAGAGCACGCCCAGCATTTCGGCGACCAGCGGGTGACGGACGATGTCGCGGTCGGCCAGGCGGACGACGGCGATGTTGTCCACCGCCTCGAAGCGGTCGGCGACGGTCGCAAGGCCGCTCATCTCCGGCAGCAGGTCGGACTGGGCCGGATCGCCGGTGACCACCATCGTCGAGTGCCAGCCGAGGCGGGTCAGCAGCATCTTCAGCTGCACGTAGGTGCAGTTCTGGGCCTCGTCGATGACCACGAAGGCGTTGTTCAGCGTCCGCCCGCGCATGAACCCGACCGGGGCGATCTCGATGGCGCCTTCGGCCATCAGCGCCCGCACCCGCTTCATCGACAGGCGGTCGGAGAGGGCGTCGTAGAGCGGCCGCAGGTAGGGGGCGAGCTTGTCCTCCATCTCGCCGGGCAGGAAGCCGATCGATTCGCCGGCCTCGACCGCCGGCCGCGAGAGCACGATGCGGCCGACCCGGCCGGCCTCCAGCGCCTCCACCGCCTTGGCGATGGCCAGGTAGGTCTTGCCGGTGCCGGCCGGGCCCAGCGCCAGGACCAGGTTCTTCTGGTCGATGGCCTTGATCAGGTTCTCCTGGCCCGGGGACTTGGCCTTGATGGTCTTCAGGTAGCCTTGATCCCGCTCGTCGTCGCCGCTCCCCGCCAGGGGCGACCACCCGCGGCTGACCGGCAGGCGGCGAACCTTGCCGTCATCGCCGAACTGGGTGGCGTCCAGGGCTCCGTCGCGCAGCTGTCGCTTCAGGGCACGCTTGGTCATCAAGGCCTCCTTGGGGGGCATGAAAAAAGGGCGAGTCCGACATCGGATCGCCCTTCGACTGGAGTGGATTTGAATCGGCGGCGGAGTCGCGCCGGGGCTGGCCGCCCCAAGCTCGGTGGTGATCCGGGCGGCTCCAGCCGCCCCACTGACACACGCGACACCCGTTACTCCGTTTCGCGGGAGCCCGGACGCCGGACGACGCCCGGTGGGACGCGGCGGGGCTTTCACCCCTCCGAATCGCCCGACTAGAATGATCCTATCGTGCTTTATGAACGGTTAAACGCCGCCGGAAGCTGAATAAAGGAACGGTGACAATGGCTGTCTACAACTTGGGTGATGTTGCTCCTGAGCTTCCGGGCGAAGATGAATACTGGATAGCGCCGAACGCGGCCGTGGTCGGCCAGGTGATTCTCAAGAAGAACGCTTCGGTGTGGTTTGGCGCCACACTTCGCGGCGACAACGACCCCATCGTCGTCGGCGAGAACTCCAACGTGCAGGACAATTCGGTGCTGCACACCGACGCCGGATCGCCGCTGACCATCGGAGCGAACGTGACCGTCGGGCACATGGTGATGATGCACGGCTGCACGATCGGCGACGGCAGCCTGATCGGCATCGGCTCGATCATCCTCAACGGGGCGAAGATCGGGAAGAACTGCCTGATCGGCGCCAACTGCCTGATCACCGAGGGCAAGGAGATCCCCGACAACTCGCTGGTGATGGGCGCGCCTGGCAAGGTGGTGCGCGAACTCTCCCCCGAACAGGCCCAGCGGATGGCCTTCGGCGCCATGGGCTATGTGCGCAACTGGCAGCGATTCAAGAAGGAACTGAAGCCCGTGGCGGGCTAGAGCGCGTTTTTCGCGCCCCCTCCGTCTCGTCGCTTCGCGCCCATCCACCTCCCCCGTCGACTTCGCGTCGGGGGAGGAGCTTATGCACTCAGATCCTCCCCCGCAGCGCAGACTGCGGGGGAGGGGGACCGCCGAAGGCGGTGGAGGGGGCGCTCAGGCGATCACCACCATCTCGAACTCGGCCTTGGCCGTGCCGCAGTCGGGGCAGCACCAGTCGTCGGGGATGTCGGCCCAGCGCGTGCCCGGCGCGAGGCCCTCTTCGGGCGCGCCCTTCTCTTCGTCGTAGATGAAGCCGCAGATGCTGCACTGGTAACGCTTGTAGTCCATCGCGCTCGCCTCCTGGCGCGATGCCAGCCTGTTGAACCCTGTGCGTCAAGCGCGCCTAGACCTCTCCCCCCGCTCGGGGGGGAGAGGTTCAGGACGTTCAGCCGCCGCTCGCCGCCTTCCAGATCAGCTGCACGCCCACGACGATCATCAGCAGATAGATCAGCTGGTAGAAGCGCTCGGCGGCGATGCGGCGGACCAGCCAGACGCCGGCGAAGGTGGAGGCCACGGCCAGCGGCAACAGGGCCGCGGCGGTGAGCAGGTTCTCGGCCGTGAACTGGCCGAGGGCGGCGTAGGCGGGAACCTTGATCCAGTTCACCACGGCGAAGAAGATCGCGGTCGTGCCGATCAGGCTGGCCGGCGGCAGGTTCTTGGGCAGTACCCACATCTGGAACGGCGGGCCGCCGGCATGGGCGATCTGGCTGGTGAACCCGGCGGCGACGCCGAACAGCACCCCCACCGGCGCGGGCGAGTCGGCCGGCGCGGCGACCCGGCCCCCGCGGGAGGCCCACAGCCTCTGGACCGCGAAGAGGATGGAGATGGCGCCCAGCGTGGCGAGGACGGCTGTGGCCGAGACCTCCGCCGCCAGGAGGTAGCCGAGGACGATGCCGATCGCCGCGCCCGGCAGCATCACCGCCAGCACGACCTTGTCCCAGTCCCGCCGGAAGGCCCAGACGCTGACCGCGTCCTGCACGATCAGGATCGGCAGCAGGATGGCGGCGGCCTTCACCGGCGAGAGGGCCATGGCCAGCAGCGGCATCGAGATCGCGCCGACGCCGGCGAACCCGCCCTTGGCCAGGCCCATGAGCGCCACCGCCGGTATCGCCAGGGCGTAGAAGACCGGATCGGTGATCATCCTCCCGCGCTAGCCTGCCTCCACCCGGTTCGGCAATGGCCGCCCGACAATGAGCATTGCAAAAACCGAACGGTCGTGCTTTTCTTCCGGCATGGGAAAAGGCGCGGCCACACGCGAGGCGGTGATCGACGAGGCGCTCCGCCAGGCGGTGGCGCTGGGCCTCGAGGGCATCTCGCTCGGCGGGCTCGCCGAGAGCCTGAAGCTCTCCAAGAGCGGCCTCTTCGCCCATTTCAAGTCCAAGGAGGCGCTGCAGCTCGCCGTGCTGGAGGAGGCCTCCGAGCGCTTCCGCCGGCAGGTGGTGGAGCCGGGCCTGACCGAGCCGCGCGGGGGCCCGCGTCTTCGCGCGCTGTTCGACCGCTGGCTCGACTGGATCGAGGGCGAGCCGTGCATGGGCGGCTGCATCTTCGCGGTCGCCAGCCAGGAGTACGACGACCGGCCGGGCCCCGTTCGGGACCGGCTGGTGGCGGTGCAGAACGACTGGCACGAGCTGCTGGCCCGGGTGGCGACGGACCTGCCGAGGGACGGCAAGGCGCCCGTCGCCTTCGGCCGCCAGGTGGCCTTCGAGCTCGTCGGCCTGGGGCTGTCGTTCCAGCTGCACGGCAAGCTGATGAACCGGCGTGACGCCCGCCAGCGGGCGGAGGAGGCGTTCGATCGGCTGCTGCGCGAGGCCGTCGGTTGAGGTGTTTGTTTTGGCTAGAAAATAGCACGAACGGTCGTGCGTGATGGAGGGTCTGATGAAGCTCTATACGGGTCCGGTGAGCATGTTCGGCGCGAAGGTCCTGATCGCGGCCGCGGAGAAGGGGATCAGGCTGGACGTGGAGATGGTCCCCTACCAGCCGCGCACCTTCACCTACGTCGGCCACCCGGAGGTCGACCGGATCAATCCCAAGCGCCAGGTGCCGGTGCTGATCGACCAGGGCCTGGAGATCTTCGACTCCACCGTGATCTGCGAGTATTTCGAGGACCTGTTCCCCGAGCCGCCGCTCTGGCCCGCCGAGCCGCGCAGCCGCGCCGCCGCCCGCCTCGCCGAACTGAGGGCGGACGAGATCTGGTTCCCCAAACTTCGGCAGCTCGGCCAGTTCGTCCGCGATCCGACCAGCACCGAGGCGGTCGAGGCGCGGGCGCTGGCCATGGACGCCTATCGCGAGATGGACGCCGCGCTGGGCGATCGGACGTGGATGGCCGGCGTGTTCAGTTACGCCGACATCGCCGCCTACACTGCGTTCCTGACCGCGGCCTTCTTCGGCTTGCGCCCCGAGGGTCTGCCCCGGCTCTCCGCCTGGCGGGATCGGATGGAGGCCCGGCCGAGCGCCCGCGCCGCCCGCGACGGGATCCTCAGCTACCTCGCCGAGCAGAACATCCGCCTGCCGGAGCCGGCCTAGGCTTAAGACCTCTCCCCCCGCTCGCGGGGGGAGAGGGTAGGGTGAGGGGGGCTCGCCGCCGCCCCGGCGTCCGCGGGCAAGAGCCTCACCCCCAAACCCATCTGTTCGATCCTGCCGCCGCCTGCAGCGGCGCCCCTCACCCAACCCTCTCCCCGCAAGCGGGGAGAGGTCTCTACGGGACTCAGCTCCGCGCTGTGCTATGCGCCGCTCATGGCGGAAGACTTCGGCGTCCTGGTGGAGCGGGGAATCCAGGCGGCGCATGCGCTGGATTTCCCGACGGCCGAGCGGGCCTACCTCGCGGCGCTGGCGCAGCGGCCGGACAATGCGCCGGTGATCGCGGCCCTCGGCCTGGTGATGCTGGCCCAGGGCCGCTACCGCGAGGGCTTCATGCTCTACGAGGCCCGCAAGGCCTTCGACGGCGACCCCATCGCCGGGGCCGGCATGCCCGAATGGGGCGGCGAGGACCTGGCGGGCCGCAGCCTGCTGGTCTGGCGCGAGCAGGGGCTGGGCGACGAAATCCAGATGGCCCGCTACCTGCCGCGGATCCGCGGCGCGGGCGAGGTGATCCTGGTCTGCTCGCCGCCGCTCGAGCGGCTGTTCGCCGGGCTGGGCGTCACGGTCTTCCCGCTGACCGAGGGCGCGGTGGTCCCGCGCGCCGACCTGCATGTGCGCAATCTCTCGCTGCCCGCGGTGTTCGAGACGACCGTGGAGACCATTCCGCCGGCGCCCTACCTGACCGCCCCCTCGGCCCCGAAGAGCGGCGGCGTCGGCTTCGTCTGGCGCGGCAATCCCGAACATCCCAACGACGCCCGCCGCTCGCTGCCTTCGCCGTCGGTGCTCGACCCGCTGCGGGAGGTCGCCGAACTGGTCGATCTGCAGGAGCCGCGCGGCGACTTCCTCGACACCGCGGCGCGCATCCAGGCGCTGGACCTGGTGATCACCGTCGATACGGCCATGGCGCATCTGGCCGGCGCGCTCGGCGTGCCCTGCTGGGTGATGCTGCCGGCCTACCGGACCGACTGGCGCTGGATGACGGGGCGGGCCGACAGCCCCTGGTACCCCTCGTTGCGGCTCTATCGCCAGCCGAGCCCGGGCGACTGGGACTCGGTCGTGGCCGCGATGGCCCAGGACCTCAAGGCGCTCTAGGCGATCCGCCGCCCGTTCAGCGCCGCGAGCCGCAGGTGGGGCGCCGGCTCGACAGCCGGGCCGGCCGAGAGCATCCGCTCCAGCGCCAGCGTCAGCACCGGCGCGCCCTGCAGGCGGGCGACCAGCGTCAGCGGCTGGACCAGCCCAAGGACCCGGTCCGGCCGGACGTCGTCGCCGGGCAGGGGCGCGAACAGGACCTCGATCGGCAAAGCCGCCCGCTCGGTCAGCGCGTGGGCGTGGACGACCAGGGGCGCGCCGCGGCGGCGGGCGTCCTCCAGCGCGGTGCGCAAGGGGCCGGCGTCCCGCGGGCGCCAGAGGTCCAGGGCGGGGACGCCGCGCAGGTCCTGCGCGAACAGTTCGCGCACCAGCTCGCCGACCAGCCGGAACCCGTAGCTGCCCGGTCCGGCCCGGCCGAGCACGAACACCTGGGGCGCGATGGGAGCGAAGTCGGCCGGATCGATGGGGCCGCGCAGCGGCGCGCCGCGGAAAGCGCGGCTGCGCCAATAGTCTATCAACATCTCTGTATTTGAATGGAACACCGACATGCCTGCGCAGGCTCCGTCCCGCGGCCTTGGCCGGCCGCACGGGCCTTGCAGGAAGTTCTGGACCAGGCGCCGCCTGTCCCGTTTCGGGACAGTCCCGGCGCTCCTTGGAGGGGGCGGTCTGATGAGGATGCGTTCGAGCCTGCTTGGCCTGGCGCTTGGCCTGGCCGTGCTGCTGATCGGCGGCGCCGCGCCAGAGGATGCGCAGGCCCAGTGCTGCGCGCCGCCGCCGCCGCCCTGCTGCGCCCCGCCGCCGCCGTGCTGCCAGCCGCCGCCGCCTCCGCCGCCGCCCCAGCCGCCGTGCTGCGTGCCCGGCCACAACGTCAACATTCCTGGCGTCAACGTCTTCATGGCGCCCCAGGTGATCGTCAACGCCTCGGCCAGCGGCCAGGCGATCGCCGCCGCCGGCGCGCGCGGCCGCGCCGAGTCCACCGTCTTCGTGGGCGGCGGCGGGGCCGGGGGCTTCTTCAGCCCGCCGATGCCCACCGGCGTCATCCAGCTGAACGTCGACGGCGGCAAGCGCATGAAGCGCGTCGCCTACGAGGCCAGCCGCGAGGTCACCAAGAAGATCGTCATCCGCGCCGTCTGCATCGACGACCGCCAGGTGCCGCATCCGGCCTCCCAGCTCAGCCCCGACCGCGACATCGCCGACGGCTACGAGGGCGAGATCTACCGCTGCCTGGCCGGCTCCTACCTGCAGGTCACCTGGGCCGAATGGCTCGACAAGGCCGACTTCGAAGGCGGCAAGACCCTCATCTGCAAGAAGGGCGAGGCCCTGTGGTACGGCGCCGGCGAGATGAAGTGCCGCCCGGCCAGCCGCCAGCGCGACTGCTTCGAGCGCAGCCTGCTGCGCCGCTTCGGGGCCGGCATCAAGGTGCTGACCTGGCGCTACACCGAGACCTACACCGCCTACCGCGAGGAGGAGGAAACCGTCACCTCCACCGCCACCAGCTTCAGCATGGACGGCGGCGTCGGCGGCGTGGTGTACTAGGATCCCGCTCTCCCTCCCCTTCAGGGGAGGGTGGACGCGGGCGCAAGCCCGCGGACGGGTGGGGCAGCGTCGGGCTCCCAGGGGCTCGACCGCCTGGCGAGGTCGCGGCGGGAGACTCCCCCACCGGCCCCTCGCTACGCTCCGGCCCACCCTCCCCTGAAGGGGAGGGAAGGCGCTACTTCCCCTCCGGCCGCACCACGAACTTCCAGGCCTTCTCGGCTGCGAGGAATTCCTTGGCGGCGGCCTGCACGTCCGCGGCCGTGACCCGGCGGGTGGCCTCGATCACCGTGCGCGTGGCCTCCAGCCGGCGCGGGTCGGCCTGGGCGCCGGAGAGTTCGCCCAGCCAGTACTCGTTGGTCAGGCGGGCGCGCTCCAGCCGCTCGATGCGGGGCTGCTTGGCCCGGGCCAGCTCGTCGGCGCTGATCGGCTTTTCGGCCAGGTCCGCGGCGATGCGGGCGACGTCGGCGAAGAAGGCCGGCAGCTTCTCGGGCGGGATCTCGACGCTGGCCGAGATGTAGCCCCAGTCCGGCAGGTTGAAGCTGTGGGCGTAGGCGACGCTCGGCGAATAGGTGGCGCCCTGGGCCTCGCGCAGCTCCTCGATGAGCCGCAGCCGCAGCACCTCGCCCATCACCGAGGTGTTCCGGGCCCGCTGGGGATCGGCGAAGAAGTCGTCGGTGCGCCAGGCGACATAGCCCATCGCCTGGTCGGGCCGGCCCTTGTGGGTGCGGGTCACCGGCTCGGGCGCCGGGGCGGGGAACCCCACCTGCCGCTGGGCCTCGGGCACGGGCGCGGGCTCGGCGGGGCGCGGGGGCAGGGCGCCGAACGTGCGGGCGACCGCCTCGGCGGCGGCCTCGACCGTGATGTCGCCGACCATCACCACCTCGATGGCGCCTTCGGCCAGGGCCGGGGCGACCTGGGCTTTCAGGTCGTCCAGCCGGGCGTCCGCGATCTGCTCGCGGCTCGGGAAGCTCCAGCGCGGGTCGCCGTCGCGCAGCAGGCCGCCCAGGTCGCGGGCGACCACGCCGCCGACGGTGGTCTCGTAGCGGTCGTGGATGGTGGCCATGGCGGTCTTCACGCGCTCGAAGGCCTCCGGCCGCCAGCCGGGTTCGGCCACATAGGCCGCCAGCACCTGCATCTGGGTGTCGAGATGGTCGGGGCGGGTCGAGCCGGTGAAGGCGAAGGCGTCCTCGGCGATGCCGAAGCGGGCGCCGTAGACCTTGTCGGCCAGCACCATCTCCATGTCCTCGGCGCTGATCTTGGCCATCCCGCCTTCGGTGACCGCGTTTCCGGCCCAGGTGTAGCTCGGCCGGTCCTTGGGCAGGGACAGGAGCCCGCGGCCGACGTTGACGCGGACCAGCACCTCGTCGTCGCGGAAGGCGGTCGGCTTCACCGTCAGGCGGACCCCGTTCTCGAACCGGAGGAAGGTCGTCTCCAGGTCGGCGGCCTGGGTGCGCTCGGCCACCTTGCCGGGCGGCCCGAAGCTCGCGTACGGCCAGGCCGTCGCGCCCGCCGCCGGCGGCGGCTCGACCGGCGTCTTGCGGGAAGCCTCGAACGCGGCCAGCAGGGTCGCCTCGCCGCCGTCGATCGGGGTCGGCGAGACGGCGAAGATCAGCGGCCCCTCGCCCCGGAAGGCGTCCTTCATCGCGGCGGAGACCTGGGCGGCGGTCAGCTCCTTCACCGCCGCCTCGAAGATCTCCAGCTCCTGGGCGGGATTGGTGACGACGTGGTCGTCTTCCAGCGAGCCCAGGATGTCGCCGGCCAGGGCGCCGGGCCGGCGGGTCGCCGCGCCGGCGACGGCCGCCTGCATGGCGGCGCGCACCTCGGCGATCTCGCGGTCCAGCTCCTCCTGGCGAACCCCGTGGCGGACGATCCGGCGCTGCTCCTGCTCGACCGCGGCCAGCGCGTCGCGCCAGCGGCCGGGCTTCACGTTGACCGAAACGAGGGTGATCTCGGCCGCGTCGTACTCGTCGCCCTTGTAGGCGCCGGCTCCCAGGAAGGGCGGGTCCGCCGAGCGGCCGATGCGGTTGAAACGCCGGTTGAGCACCGAGAAGCCGAGGCGCTCGGCGACGTCGCGCTTGCGCTTGGCCAGGGTGTCGAAGGCGACGTCCGGCGGGCCGATCCAGGCGATCTGCAGCGACTCCTGCACGCCGGTCTCCACCACCAGCCTGGCCTCCACGCCGCGTTTGGCGATCGGCCCAAGGTCGGGGTCTTCGCCGGCCGGGCCCTGCGCCTGCCAGTCGGAGAAGCGGGCGCGGATCTTGGCCTCCATCTCGGCCACGTCGAAGTCGCCGACGGCGATCAGCACCGTCCGCTCGGGGCGGTAGTAGCGCTGGTAGAAGTCGGCGATGCGGCTCGCCGGCGCGGTCCGCAGCACCTCCGCCTCGCCGATCGGCATCCGCTCGGGCGGCAGCTGGCCGCGCAGGAAGAACTCCAGCCGCTGGCGGTAGACGCGGTAGGCCGGGGTGTCGCGCGAGCGCTCCTCCGACAGCACCACGCCGCGCTCGCGGTCAACCGCCGCCGGTTCGATGAGCAGGTTGCCGACCACCTCGCGCATCAGCATCAGCGAGGTGTCCACCGTCTCGGCGTCGGTGCGGGGCAGGTCGAGGCGGTAGACCGTCTCCTGCAGGCTGGTGGAGGCGTTGGTGTCGGCCCCGAAGGCCAGGCCCAGCCGCTCCAGGATCCGCACCATGTCGCCCTCCGGCACGGCCTTGGAGCCGTTGAAGGCCATGTGCTCGAGGAAGTGGGCCAGGCCCTTCTGGTCGTCGTCCTCCATCAGCGAGCCGGCGTCGATGCGCAGCCTCAGCGCCGCCTGTCCCGGCGGGATGGTCTGGCGGCGGATCGCATAGCGCATGCCGTTCGGCAGGGCGCCGAAGCGGATCTCCGGGTCCGGGGCTATGTCCGATCGCGCCTGCGGCCACTCGCCGGGCGCGAGCTCGACCGGGGCGGCCGGTGCGGCCGTTTCGGAAGCGGGCAGGGTGGCGCACGCCGCAAGCGCCGCCGCCGCCAGCGCCAGCGCGGTGCGCCTGAGCGCGTGGAAGGTAAGGCCTGGGATCTTCACGGGAGCCGCGAACATCGCCGCCCCATGCGGCCAACGCAAGGGCTGCAAATCCTCCCCGCAGGGGGAGGGGGACCGCGAAGCGGTGGAGGGGGTTCAAACGCACAGAGCTTGGGGCGGCGCGCTCGCGGCGTCAGCGCCCGCGAACCCCCTCAGTCGCTTCGCGACAGCTCCCCCTGTGGGGGAGCATCCTCTCTTTACGCGCGCTACTCCTGCGGGCGGGTGACGTAGTAGCTGGCGGTGTTGCCGACGGCGTTGGCGGCGCCGATGGCCGAGCGGGCGGAGCCGGTGACGGTGACCGTACCGGTGGCGGCGACGTCGGCGTCGTTGGTCTGGCGGTTGTTGACGCTCATCCGCCCGTCGCATTCCGAACAGGCGTAGCCGGTGGCGGCGTTGCCCATGGCCATCGCCGAGGCGTGGGCGTCGTAGCCCTCGTGGCCGGTGTAGGCGGCGATCGCCTCGACGCCCCCGGCGATGTTCAGCTGTTCGACGTCGAGCACCACCTCTTCGCCGAGCTGGCCGGCCAGCAGGCTGTTGCCGACCCCGTAGGCGCTCGCGGTCCCGGAGCCGAACTGATAGCCGCTGCTCTCGGCCTGGGCGCGCACATAGGCCTGGTTCTGCTGAAGCGCGGTCATGTCCAGCAGGGCGCCCTCGTTGCCGGCCGAGATGTTGTTGCCCGACGCGGTGGCGCTGGTCTGGGTGACGTAGGCGTTGCCGAAGGCGGTGAACTGGGCGGCCTGGACGAGGCCGGACTCGTTGTTCTGGTCGAGGATCATCCGCTCGGACGAGCCGTAGCCGGCCGCGCTGGTGATGTTGTTGGCCGCCGCAGCCGCCGAGAACATGGCCGTGTTGTCCACGTAGCCCACGACCCCGCCGCCGTCGGCGGAGATGTCGGCGCTGTTGTACTGGCTGGCGCGCACGCCCGAGACCGCCGCGCTGACCGAGAAGCCCTGGCTGTTGCCGAGCGCCTGCACGGACGAGGCGATGTCGCCGGCCTCGGCGTTCTCGCCTTCGTACTGGCCGACCGCGGCGATCGTTCCGCCGCGCGAGACCTGGGTCGTGACCGCCGTCAGCGCGCCGGCGTAGACGGCGGCGTCGCCGAGATTGCCGCTGGCGTTGCTGGAGAGGCTCGTCGAGGCGCCGGAGCTGACCGCCACGTTCGCCGTCACCTGCGAGCCGACCGCCCCGCCGCTCTCCTGGTAGGAGATGACGTCGAGGTCGCCGCCGTCGACGCGGGCGTCAAAGCTGTTGGCCGTCGAGGTGGCGACGCCGACCGTCTGGTCGGTCACCTCCTCGACGTTCAGGATCTGCGACGAGAACAGGTCGCCGAGCTGGATCTGCTCGTTGAGGACCGGACTCTGCGCGTGGCTAGTAGCGGCCGCGAACGGCGCGGTCGCGACCAGCGTGCCAGCGAGAAGGATCTTCGCGGGTGTTCGCATTGTTCGTGTCCAGGTTGTTGTAGGCGGGCACGTAGGCGCCGGTCAGGCCCACGGTGCCGCCGCCCAGCGGGTCGTGCTGGAGGCAGGCCTCGGGGCCCGGCATGCCGTAGAGGTTGGCGGTCATCTCGACGACGGCGCGCTCGACCAGCGCCCGCACGGCCAGCTGCATCGGCTCCAGCGCGCCCGTGCCGGCCGAGACGTCGAAGACGTTGCCGTTCAGGAAGTCGAACCAGCCGACCGCCACTTCGCGGCCGACCACCTGCTTCTGGTAGGAGATGACGTCGACCACCTCCAGCGTGCGGGTGTTGATCAGGCGCAGGTCCAGGCCGATGTTCATCACCATCAGCCGCCCGCGGAAGTTGCCCTTGGGATCCTCGACGTCCACGTCGCCCGCGGCGATGTCGAAGCCCGACGAGCGGATGTTGAAGTTCAGCTCGGTGATGCCGCCGGCGACATAGAAGTCCGAGCCCGGCACCTGGCCGGCCAGGATGCGCCGGTACTCGGCCGGCATCTCCGGCGCGGCGTTCGGCGCATCGGAGATCAGCTTGTTGTTGGCGTACTTGAGCTCGAGTTCGGACACCGAGGTGTCGAACCGCTCCACCAGCGGCATGCCGGCCTTGGCGAAGGCGCTCATCGCCATCAGCGAGGCGCCCTGGGTGATCTTGCGGCCCGAACCGTCCGCCTCGGCCTTGCCGGTGTAGTCGGCGATCCGGCCCACCGCGATGCGCGGGGCGGTCAGCCGGTTGGCCCGGGCGTAGCCGGCCATGCAGACCAGCGCCGACGAGTAGGACGTCGGGTTCGGCGTCACCGTCGAGGAGCCGATCGGCTGGGCGTAGTTGCCGGACGGGCCCGCGACCGGGGTCGCGCAGCCGGCCAGAGCCATGGCCGCGGCGCTGGTCAGCGCCGCGATCTTGAAGAGCCTATTGGCCATCACCGCTCACTCCCCCGTTGAGCTGCGTGGTCGCCGTGACCGGGCCGTTGTTCACCTGGCTCGAGTTCACGATGACGGTGTTGTAGTTGCCTTGCGTGACCACCACGAGATTGTTGCCGATGGCCGTGGCCCCGCCGCCCAGCGCGCCCACGCCGGCGAAGGCGTCGGCCGCGCCGCCGGCGCGCGAGAAGCTGGACTGGTCCTCGCCGGTGAGGATCAGGCCGTCGACGATCACCCGGTTGCCGTTGGCGTCGCGGGTGGTGACGTCCACCGGGCGGTTCTCCTGGCCGGAGTAGCGACCGTAACCGGCGTTGAACTCGGCCGAGTTGGTCGTCATCGACTGCGCCGCAGCGCCCGTTCCGGCCGCCAGGGCGGCGGCGAGAAACGCGGCGCCGGACGCGCGGCGAAGGCGGGCGCCTTTGACTGCGTGCATGAGACCTGCCACCCCCAGAACTTCCACGACGGGGCGCAGGCGCGTTCGCCCTGGCCCCCGATCGTCACCATTTAGAAGCGAAACACTTGGCTATTTGGTTAAGGACGAGAGGGCTGCGACCAATGTTCTTCAGCACTTGCGGTGACCGGCCTTGAACGGCGAGCGCCAGCCCTTCTTCAACGCCCCCTGGCCGCCGCTCCTCGTCACCGGAGTGATCGTCGGCCTCTATGCAATCCAGTCCTTCGCGCCGATCGGGCCGGTCGCCGAGCGCTTCGGCTTCTCGCCCGCAAAGCTCGCGGACGGCGACTGGGCGAGCCTGGTCACGCCGCTGTTCGTGCACGCGGACTGGACGCACGCGCTGGTCAACGCGGCGATGGCCCTGGCCTTCGGGGCGCCGGTCGCGCGCTTCCTGGGGGCCGGCGCGTCCGGCGTGACCGGCTTCTTCCTTCTCTACTTCGCGAGCGGCGTGCTCGCGAACCTCGGCCACGCGGCCGTGCACCCGGGGGAGACCGCCGCGCTGATCGGCGCCTCGGGGGCGGTGTCGGGGTTGATGGGGGCCGCGGCCCGGCTGATCGCCACCCGCGGCGCCCGGCTCGGGGCCCTGAA
This sequence comes from Phenylobacterium terrae, assembly GCF_042681205.1. Classification (NCBI taxonomy): domain Bacteria; kingdom Pseudomonadati; phylum Pseudomonadota; class Alphaproteobacteria; order Caulobacterales; family Caulobacteraceae; genus Phenylobacterium; species Phenylobacterium terrae. The sequence continues at coordinate 290,679 of NZ_JBHUEY010000001.1, read as the reverse complement.
CAGCCCGCCGGTGATCGGCATGAGCCTGGCGCTGATGATCGTGAACCTGCTGATGGCGGTGTTCGGCGCGCCCCTCTCCGGCTCGCCCATCGCCTGGGAGGCCCACCTGTTCGGCTTCGCCGTCGGCCTCTTCGGCATCGGCCTCATCACGCGTCTGTTTGGCCGGAGGGACCGCCTTACCGATTGATTCTTCGGGTCAGGTGAGCGACCCTCGGTATCCAAAGGACAGGAGGGATCGCGCCCATGCTGGTGTCCCAGATCCTCAAGACCAAAGGCGATGCGGTGTTCACCGCCACGCCCAACGAGACCCTCGGCGCCCTGGCCGCGCTGCTGAACGCCCGCAGGGTCGGGGCCTTGGTCGTCTTGGACAACGAACGCGTGGTCGGCATCGTCTCCGAGCGTGACGTGATCCGGGCGGTGGCGGAGGAGGGGGCCGCGGCGCTCTCCAGGCCCGTCGGCGACGTCATGACCAAGGACGTGATCTTCGCCGAGCCGGGCGACCGGGTCGACCAGTTGCTGAGCCGGATGACCGACCGGCGCATCCGCCACCTGCCGGTGTGCAAGGACGACCGGCTGGTGGGCATCATCTCCATCGGCGACCTCGTGAAATCCAAGATCGGCGAGGTCGAGGCCGAGGCGGACGGCCTTCGGGCCTACATCGCCGCCGGCTGAGGAACGAGATCCCCTCCCTCACGGGAGGGCTTTAAGCCCGGCCGCCCGCCGGGGTGGCGGGGAGCTTTTAGTCGGGGCTCCCCGCCCGTCTTATCTTCAGGGCGCCAGACCGAGGTCCTCGTAGATCGCCTCCGCCAGCGCGTTCTGGCGCGCCGAGTGGACCTGATCGTCCGCCACCATGCCGTTCCAGGAACAGGCGAGGACCAGCTGCGCGTCCGGATCGCAGAAGGCGGTGGTGGTGCGAAACCCGGAGTGGCCGAAGGCGCGCGGCGAAGCGTGACGGCCGTAGCCGTAAAGGTGGGGGCGGCCCTCGTGGTGGATCTTCGAATCCAGCGTCAGGCCCAGGCCCCAGTCGATCCTCAGGCCCCAGCTGCGGTCCATCAGCCCGGTGCGGTGGCGGGCGGTCATCGCCGCGACCGTCTGAGGCGAGAGGATGCGCGTCCCGTCCAGTTCGCCGCCCCGGCGCAGCATCTCCAGCAGGCGCGCCAGCTCACGCATCGGCCCGCGCCCGTTGCCGCCCGGCATCACGTGGGTCAGCTGGTGCGGCGCGTCGGGCGCCCAGGAGCCGGGCTTGGGCTCTGCGCCCGTCGTGTCGAAGGTCTCGCCCAGGCGGTCGGCGTAGCGATCGACCTCCTCGGCCGTCATGCCGACGAAGGAGTCCGACATCCCGAGCGGCAGCAGCACCTCCTCGCGCACGACTTGCGGGAAGGGCCGCCCCCGTTTGCGGCGGACGATCTCCGCCAGCAGCAGGAAGACGGCGCTGGTGTGGTAGCCGGCCTTGCGGCCCGGGACCCAGCCGGCGTCCGGTCGGGCGGCGCAGATCAGCGCCACATTCTCTTCGTTGGTGTTCGTGTAGCGCACCGCGAAGAGGGCGTTGTCGACCCCCAGCAGGCCGCAGGTGTGGGTCCACAGGTGGCGCAGGGTCACGCCGCCCTTGCCGTTTTGGGCGAACTCCGGAAGGTGCGCGGCCACCGGATCGTCCAGCCCCACCAGCCCTGCCTCCCAGATCCGCGCGAAGGCGACCGAGCTGACGATCTTGCTGCAGGACAGCCAAGTCATCATCGAGTCCGGGGTCATCGCCTTGCCCGGGGCGGCCAGCCCCAGGGCGAGGTTGGCGACGAGCTCCCCGGCGAGCCTGACGTGCAGCTGGGCGCCCACCTGCAGGCCGGCGGCCATGCCGTCCTCCAGCACCTGGCGGGCCCGGGGCAGGGCGTTGGTCATGTCTCGTCTCCTTGCGGCTCGGCCAGGTCCTCGAGGGCCCCGAACACCGCCGCCGCCTGCGCCCGCAGCGCCGGCTCCAGGCGGTCGAGGTGCTCGGCGACGAGGGCGATCTTGGCGGTCCGGACCGCCTCCACGAGCGCCAGGCCGCGGGCGGTCGGCTCGATGCGGACGCCGCGGCGGTCCTGCGGGTCGGGGCGGCGGCGGATCAGCCCGGCGCGCTCCATGTCGCGCGCCAGCCGGGTCATCGCCGGCCGGCTCACCCGCTCGAACTGGGCGAGCTCGCCCACATTGGCCGGCCCGTGGAAGGCCAGGCTCGCCAGGGCCGAGAACCTGGCCGGCGAGAGCCCGGCCTGCAGGTCGATGTCGCGCAGCCGCCGGCCGAGGTGCTGGACGAAGAGGTAGATCTGCTCGGGCAGGGGAGGGGGAGGGGAGGGGATTGCGGCCATCTTGGCGGGGAGTATAGTTCACACTGTTAATCAAGTGAACGGAGGCGCGCGTGGTCCGGACCGATCGCATCGAAGGCGCCCGTTTCGGGCTGGTGGCCGACACCCACGACAGTTTCATCGACTGGCCGGCCGCGCTGGCCGCGATCGGTCGGGCCCTGGGGCCAGTGGACGGGATCATCCACTGCGGCGACATCTCGACCCGCAAGGCGGTGGCCGACCTTTCGCGCCTGGCGCCCGTCTGGGCCGTGCGCAGCTCTGGCGACGAGGCGGCCGATCCGCCGGCGCTGGTGGATGGGCCGCGGGTGCTCGAGGCGGGGGGCGTGCGGATCGGGGTGGTGTTCAGCCTGTCGGACCCGCCGGTGGGCGCCAAGGTCGATCCGGAGCTGGCGTTCGGCGAGGTCGGGCCGGAGGAGGCCTGCCGGCGGCTGTTCGGCGGCCGCGTGGATGTCTGCGCGTTCGGCGGCAGTCACGTGGCCGCCGTGCTGCAGGAGGCGGGGACGCTGTTCGTCAATCCCGGCAGCCCGACCCTGGCCGACAAACGCTCGGTGGCGGTGCTCAGCCTGGCCGGGGGCGCGCCGGCGGTGGAGGTCGTGCCCGTCGGCTAGCGGCGCCGGCCGCCCTGGCGCAGGTGCGGCGGACCTCTGCGACACCTTTGTGAAAGCGGGCCGTTGACAAGCGGCCGCCGCCGAACCAAATAGCGCCCCGGTTCGGCGACGGACCCCGGCGGCCACGAAGAGATCGCAAAGATCTTGAAAAGGCTTTGAAGGGGGCTTATCTGGCGAACCTCACCGCATTGCTGACGAACTTCTCGGGGTTTCCCGGTAAAACCGCGTCAGTGAT
>NZ_JBHUEY010000001.1:0-282500 GCF_042681205.1 Phenylobacterium terrae | reverse complement strand
GGGGCGCCAGCTCCGGCGGAGCCAACCTTGAAATACCACCCTTGTTGTCGCTGACGTCTAACCGAGGTCCGTCATCCGGATCCGGGACATGGCGTGGCGGGCAGTTTGACTGGGGCGGTCGCCTCCCAAAGTGTAACGGAGGCGCGCGATGGTGGGCTCAGAGCGGTCGGAAATCGCTCGTCGAGTGCAATGGCATAAGCCCGCCTGACTGAGAGACTGACAAGTCGATCAGAGACGAAAGTCGGCCATAGTGATCCGGTGGTTCTGCGTGGAAGGGCCATCGCTCAACGAATAAAAGGTACTCTAGGGATAACAGGCTGATTTTGCCCAAGCGTCCACAGCGACGGCAAAGTTTGGCACCTCGATGTCGGCTCATCACATCCTGGGGCTGGAGCAGGTCCCAAGGGTTCGGCTGTTCGCCGATTAAAGTGGTACGTGAGCTGGGTTCAGAACGTCGTGAGACAGTTTGGTCCCTATCTGCCGTGGGTGTACGAAGCTTGAGAGGATCTGTCCCTAGTACGAGAGGACCGGGATGGACACACCTCTGGTGGACCTGTCGTGGCGCCAGCCGCGCAGCAGGGTAGCTAAGTGTGGAACAGATAACCGCTGAAAGCATCTAAGCGGGAAACTGACCTCAAAACAAGGCTTCGCCGAGAGCCGTGGTAGACCACCACGTTGATAGGCCAGGTGTGGAAGCGCGGTGACGCGTGTAGCTTACTGGTACTAATCGCTCGATCGGCTTGATCGTTCTTATCAAATCTCATGAGAGCGCTTTGAAGCGTCTCTCCAGATAATGATGTCTTCGCATCCGCTTCGTTGACCTGGTGGCTATGCCGGGGGGTCCCCACCCGATCCCATTCCGAACTCGGTCGTTAAGCCCCCCTGGGCCGATGGTACTTCGTCTTAAGGCGCGGGAGAGTAGGTCGCTGCCAGGTCTACCAAGCGGATGCATTCAGATCCTATCCCTTCCATCACGATACTCTTCTGCCGCGGGGTGGAGCAGCCCGGTAGCTCGTCAGGCTCATAACCTGAAGGTCACAGGTTCAAATCCTGTCCCCGCACCCAAAGTCTCAAGAAGCCCTCCTGCGTCCCCGCAGGAGGGCTTCTTCGTTTTCGGTCAGTCGGCGGACGAACGCGGCCGTCGGCGCGGCGATGGGGGCTAGCCATGGGCGTCCCGTCGCGTAACGATGTTCGCTCGTGGCGAGGGCTGTGGTGCGGGTCGCAAGCGGAATGGAGGACGAGGCGCCCCTGGCGGATGAGCTGGTCACGCCGCTCCTGCAACTGCTCCAATTGCTGCGGGACGCCGGCGGCGGCGACCTGGAGATCCACATCGTCCTGCTGGCGATCGCCGAGCGGACCATCGCCCACCCGGACTTCCGCGCCCTCAGCGAGGCCGAGCGGCTGGCCGCCGACGCCGGGCCGTTCCCGACACGCGGCGTCAATGTCCGCTCCATCGCCGACTCCACCGGGATGCCGCGCGAGACGGTGCGGCGGAAGGTGGCGAAGCTCCTGCGCGCCGGTTGGGTCGCCCGGACGCCGGAGGGCCTGAGCTTCACCGGCAAGGCCTATCGGGTCCTGACGCCGGCGCGCCTGCAGGTCGAGCAGCTGGCCCTGAAGTTCCACGACCTGGTGGCGCAGCGCCGGACGCGCGGGGCCTGACGGGCCTACCGTTCCGATCCACGCCCGCCCCGCGCCAGCACGATGGGCGCGAGATGGGACGACATTGGCGAACGCCGCAGGGCGTCTTCGAGGAGGCGGGCGGCGGCGCTGGGCGTCAACGGCTTTGGCGTGATCGTGTCATAGCCGGCGGAAAGCTCGCCGGGAGGGTCGGTCGAGCAGCTGGCGACGAACGCGGCGCGAGAGGGCCCGTCCTGGGCGCGCAGGCGCTGCACGACGTCGTCGCCGCCCAGCCCGGGCATGCGGCGATCCAGCACGATCAGCACGAAGGCCTCCGTCGTGCAGGCGGCGAGCGCGGCCTCGCCGGACTCGACCAGCGTCACCTCACAGCCGAACTGGGCGAACACGGTGTCCGCGAGGATCCGGTGCAGCGGATGGTCGTGGACGACGAGGACCTTCGGTTGCAGCCCCTCGCGCGAGGGGGCGCGGGCCGATGGCGGCGCATCCGCGCGCGCGCCGGCCGGCGGCTTGGACTTGGACATCTCGAAGAGGCTCCGATGCGGGCTCGGCCACGTGCTCACGTGGCGGCGGAGCCGACCCGTTGGTCCACACCGGGGTAGGCGAATGCGGGTCGGCGAAGAAGCCGGCCCTGGCCCAATCTGGGACTCCGGGCAGGGCCCTCGCGCGGGTGCGGCGACCCGGCCCCGCCGCTCGATCCGGCCTTCTTCGGGCGGCTCTTTCCTTTTTCGGACGATGGCGGGGCGAAGGCGCCGTTGCGCCCGAAAAAAGTACGGCCGCGATAGACAGGCGGCGCAAGGTGCGCTTGGGGTTGTCATATGACATGCCGGCGAGCCTCGATGGGACATGGCCAGACCTGAGCCCGTTCCGGTCCCGCAGGATCCGTCTCCCGAGACGGAGCTGAAGTTCATCCTCACCGCCGAGGCGCTCAAGGCGCTTGCTGCACATCCGGCGCTGCGCGGGCCGGGGCAGGCCGAACGGCTGCGCTCGGTCTACTTCGACACCCCCGACCACCTGCTGCGCGACCGCGGCCTCAGCCTGCGGGTCCGCGAAATGTCCAAGGGCTTCATCCAGACCGTCAAGCGCCGGGCCGGCGCCGGCCGCGTCGACCGCGACGAGTGGGAGGTGGAGACCGCCGGGCCCACCCCCAACGCCGCCGAGCTGAAACGCACGCCGGTGGCCGAGGCGCTGGACGGGGCGCTGGAGCGGCTGAAGCCCCTGTTCGCCACCGACGTGACCCGCACCACCCGCTACTGGACCGAGGCCGACGCCGTCGTCGAGGTCAGCCTCGACCAGGGCGAGATCATCGCCGGCGAGCAGAGCGAGCCGATCCTCGAGCTGGAGCTGGAGCTGAAGCAGGGCGAGCCGGAGAGCCTGTTCGCGCTGGCCCAGGATCTGGCCCGCACCGCCGCCGCGCCGCTGTCCTACGAAAGCAAGGGCGACCGCGGCTATCGGCTGGCCGGCCACGACGGCGTCGCCGCCCAGAAGGCCGGCCAGGCCGGCGTGCGCCCCGGCCTGGCCGCGGCCGAGGCCTTCCGGATGGTCGCCCGCAACGCGCTTTCCCAGACCTCGGCCAACGCCGAGATCCTGGTCCGCCGCCGCAATCCTGAGGCCCTGCACCAGCTGCGCGTGGGGCTTCGCCGGCTGCGCGCGGCCTATTCCGCCTTCAAGCCGCTGCTGGTCGGCGAGGAGGCCGAGCGCCTCAAGGCCGAGACCAAGTGGCTGGCCTCGGAACTCAACGAGGCGCGCGACCTCGACGTCTTCCTGGAGCAAACCTTCCGGCCGGCCGAGCGGGCCGAAGGCGAGGACGCCACCCTGCAGGCGCTCGGCAAATGGCTGACCCAGGCGCAGGGCAAGGCCTACGAGCGGGCGCTCGCGGCCGTCGATTCCGAACGGTTCGCCCGCCTGCTGCTGGACACCGCCGCCTGGATCGAGGTGGGCTCCTGGAGCCGCGATCCGGCCACGCAAGGCCAGCGCGAGGCGCCCATCGAGGACTTCGCCCGCCCGCGGCTGGAGCGCCGCAATCGGCGCCTGCGCAAGGCGGGCCGGGACCTGCGCCATCTCGACGCCGCCAGCCGCCACGAACTGAGGATCGAGGCCAAGAAGCTGCGCTACGCCGCCGAGTTCTTCGGCGAGGCCTACGGCGAGCGGCCGGCCAAGCGCCGCCGGGCCTTCATCGGCGCCCTGAAGCGGTTCCAGGACGCGCTGGGCGAGCTCAACGACATCGCCGTGGCGCGGCGCTCGACCGCCGCCCTGGTCCGCAACAGCGGCGCGCGGCTGGCCTTCGCCGCCGGACTGCTGGTCGGCCAGCGCAGCCGCGACGAGGCGGACCTGCTGCACAGGGCCGAGGCCTGCTACGCCGCCCTGCGCCGCACCCGCCCGTTCTGGGAGCCGGCCGCGCCCTGAGGATCGCCGCCTGGGCGCTTGACCCGCCGCCGGCTGGGGCCGACCATCGCCGCCGGAGGCGGCCATGACGCGGTTCAGGCACGATGGGGCCGGCGCGAGCGGCCGGCGGCGTTCGCTGGTGGTGGGCCTGGCGGCCTGCGCATCGGGCGGGGCCGACGCCCAGCTGGCGCTGCTGGCGGCGCTGAGGAGCGCCGAACGGGCCGGCGCCAGCATCCGGTTCTTCGGTCCCGAGGCGCTGCGCGACCTGCCGCAGATCCCCACCGATCTCGAGCGCGCGCTGCGCCAGGCCACCGGCTTCCTGGTCGCCGCCCAGGCCTGGGATGGTGCGGCGCCGGCGGCGGCGCGGGCCCTGTTCGCTGGCCTGGACGCCATCGGCCTCGACGGCCGGCCCGTGGGCTTCCTGGTGAGCGGCGCCGACTGGCAGAAGCCGGCCGAGGCCAGGGCCGAGCTCGAGCGCCTGGCCGCCGCGATCGGCGGGCGGCCTTCGCCCGCGTCCCTGACCCTTCCGCCCGGGACCCACTTCACCGCCTGCAGCGTCTGCACCGATCCCGCCCTCGGGCGCGACCTGGAGCAGCTCGGCCGCTCGCTGGCCGCTTCGCCCGCCTACGCCCTGTCCGCGCCGGACTAGAAGCTCCGGTATGGAGTTGCTAAGACGCCGCCTCACCCTCAGCCCGGAACCGCCTTGGAAACCATTCACCGGATCACGCGAGGAGAGCTCTACGAGCTCGTCTGGTCCCAGCCGCTGAAGCGGCTGGCCGCGGATCTGGGCATCAGCGGCAACGCCCTGGCGAAGATCTGCGACCGCGTGCTCGTGCCCCACCCCAGCCGGGGCTACTGGTCCGCCCAGGGTGGCTCGCGGCGCGAATGCCGCCCGCCGCTGCCGCCGGCGCCGGAGGATTGCGGCGAGGAGATCCTGATCTCGGCCCGCCGCGCGGCCTCCCGCCGCGGTCTGCGCCGCATGAGCCTGGAGGCCCGGCGCGAGCAGATCGCCGATGCCGCCGCCGAGCTGGTGCTGGAGGCCGGGGTCGGCGTGGTGACCATGAAGGCCGTGGCCCGCCGGGCCGGCATCAGCGAGGCGCTGGCCTACCGCTACTTCTCCGGCGTGATCGAACTGCTGGCCTACGTCGCCCGGCGCGAGCAGGAGATCATGGCGGCCATGCAGGACGCCTGCATGAAGCCGCACACCACCTACATCGACCGTGCGCAGGCCTCGATGGTCGGCTTCCTGGACTATGTGGCCGAGCGGCGCGGGCTGCTGCAGGCCCTGCTGGCGAGCGGCGAGCTGCGCCGCACGCTCAGTCCCGAGCACCGCAGCCGCACCGCCTGGGCCACCCACGTCAGCTCCACCAAGCTGTTGCAGCAGAGCGGCGTGCCGGTGGAGGTCGGCGGGGCCGGCTGGCACATCCTGCGGGCCTCGGCGACGCGCGCCGGCAAGCTGCTGGCCCGGGGCAAGCTGTCGCGCGAGCGGGCGGGCGTGCTAGCCAGCGCCATCATGGACGGCGCCCGCGAGCGTCTGCTCAGCTGGCCGCGAGACCCCGAGGCGGCCGCTGCAGCCGGGCCGAAAGGTCGCAAAGCGCCCCGTCGGTCATCTCGCGCGCGAGCCGGCGCCCGAGCTCCGGATCCAGCCGCTTCGTGAACACCTGCTCGCCGGCGTCCTCGGCGAGCGCCGCCAGGATGTGCAGGGCCGGGATGCAGTCGCGGCTCGGCACGCCGAAATGGTCCCGCAGCCCGATCGCCATTCGGCGCATGATACGCCCGTAGAGGGCCCGCGCCTCCGGCGCCAACGCGCCGGCGGCCATCGGGTCGCTGAGCAGCAGGTGGAGCAGGGGGCCGTGCCGGGCCGCGTGGTCAAAATAGGCCTCGGCGCAGCTGAGCGCCGTCTCCCGGGGCGACCCGGCCTGGAACGCCAGGTCCACCGCCGCGTCCATCTCCTGCAGGTGCCGGACGAGGATGCGGTTGGCCAGGTCCTGCTGGGTCGGGAAGTAGGCGTAGACCAGCGCCTTACTGACCCCGACCCGCTCGCCGAGCGTCTCCAGCGGCAGCGGCAGGCAGCCCTGCTCGACCGCCAGGGCGGCCGCCGCCTCCATGATCTGCTGCTCGCGGGCGGCGCGGCTCAGGCGCGCGCCGCCGGTCGCTTCCCGGCTCATGCGCCCGTCATAGCAGCAGGAACGGCGATCTCGGAATCGTCGCGACGGTGGCTTTGGCCCCGCCGCGCCAACTGGATTTGGACGCCGCAGTCGGTCTACGACCTTGTGGGCCGGTACGACACCGCCGGCGTCCGCTTCAGGTTCTGAACGCCATGACAGCTCCCCAAGGCCGGCTCGCCGGCAAGGTCGCCTTCGTCGCCGGTGGCTCTTCCGGCATCAATCTCGGCATCGCCCGCCGCTTTGCGGAGGAGGGCGCCAAGGTCGCCATCATCAGCCGCAACCCCGAGCGCGTGCAGGCCGCCACCGCCGAGCTCGCCGAACTCGGCCCGGCCTTCGGCACGCCCGCCGACGTGCGCGACTACGCCGCCGTCGAGGCCGCGCTCAAGGCTGTGCGCGAGCGGTTCGGCGAGATCGACATCGTCGTCTCCGGCGCGGCGGGCAATTTCGTCGCCCCGGCGCTCGGCATGTCGGCCAACGGCTTCAAGACCGTGGTCGACATCGACCTGATCGGCACCTTCAACGTCTACCGCGCCTGCTTCGAACACCTGAGGAAGCCCGGCGCCTCGCTGATCTCCATCAGCGCCGGCCAGGCGGTGCGGGCCAGCCTCAACCAGGCCCACGTCTGCGCCGCCAAGGCCGGGGTCAACATGCTGACCCAGTGCCTGGCGCTGGAGTGGGGGCCGGCCGGGGTGCGGGTCAACGCCATCTCGCCGGGCCCGATCAGCGGCACGGAAGGCATGGCGCGCCTGGCGCCCACGCCCGAGGCCGAGGCGCGGGTGAAGAACCGGGTCGCCCTGCGCCGCTACGGCGAGAAGGAGGAGATCGCCGAGATGGCCGTGTTCCTGTCCACGGAGCAGGCCAGCTACGTCAATGGCGCGATCATCCCCGTGGACGGCGGCTCCGGCGCCGGCGACGCCAGCGGCAACGCCATCCCCGAGCAGTTCGGCCGCGCCGCCGCGAGCTAGCGGTCCGCGGCTCCGGCGCGCGGTCCTTCGCGGCCCGTCGCCCGCGCGGGACCGCCGAGCCGGTCGACCCAGCCCTTCAGCAGGGCCGCATCGGCGAGGCCGGCGTGGCGGGCGGCGACCTGGCCGTCCTTGAAGGCGAACAGGGCCGGGATGCCCTGAACGCCGTAGCGGGCGGCCAGGCCCGGGTTGGCGTCGACGTCGATCTTCACGAACCGGGCCCGGGGCTCCAGCGCCTGGGCGGCGCGGGCGAAGACCGGGGCCATCGCCCGGCAGGGCCCGCACCAGGCGGCCCAGAAGTCGACGATCAGCGGCAGGTCCGAGCGCGCCAGGTGCCGGTCGAAGCGGGCCTCGTCCAGATCGACGGGCGCGCCGGTGAACAGCGCCTGGCGACAGCGGCCGCACCTGGCGGCCGCGGCCGCGCGCTCGGGCGGCAGGCGGTTCACCCCGTCGCAATGGGGGCAGACGACGTGCAGCGGGCTCATGGCCGGCGAACCCGCCAGCGCCCCTGGGGGTTTCATCCGGTGTCCCACTGAACGATGGAGCCGATGATGACCGTGCTGAACCGGGAGGCGGTGACCAAGGTGCTGGGTCCCGTGGACGAGGCCCTGGCGGCCGAGCTGATCGCGACGGGCGCAAGCGCCGAGGAGCTGTTCGAGGCCTACGCCTGGCTGACCAACGACGAGGCCCTGACCAACGCCCACCGCGGCTTCCCGAGCGCCCGGGTCGGCGAGCTCGTCCAGATCCTGCAGACGGCGGACGAGGAGCAGGAAGTGGGCGGCGGCTAGCGGCCGGAACCCCCGCCGCGGCCCTGGGGTTGCTCGACTAGTGCAACACGCCTCGAGGACCCGCCGTGACCGAAACCTATCCCGAACCGCCCTTCAGGCCGCAGTCCCAGCCGATGCCCGGCGTCACGGGCAAGATGGATCCCAAGCCGGACCACGGCGAGACGACCTACGTCGGCGCCGGGCGCCTGCAGGACAGGAAGGCGATCATCACCGGCGGCGATTCCGGCATCGGCCGGGCCGTGGCCATCGCCTACGCCCGCGAGGGCGCCGACGTGCTGATCAGCTATCTCAACGAGCACGAGGACGCCGAGGACACCCGGCGCCTGGTGGAGGAAGCCGGCCGCAAATGCGTGCTGGTCCCCGGCGACATCTCCGATCCGGCTCACTGCCGCTCGATCGTGCAGAAGGCGGTGGAGGCCTTCGGGCGGGTCGACATCCTGGTCAACAACGCCGCCCACCAGGCCACCTTCGAAAGCCTGGACGACATCACCGACGAGGAGTGGGACCTGACCTTCAGGACCAACATCCACGCCATGTTCTACCTGGTGAAGGCCGCCCTGCCGCACATGCCGGAAGGAAGCGCCATCATCAACACCACCTCGGTCAACGCCGACACGCCCAGTCCGGACCTGCTGGCCTACGCCACCACCAAAGGCGCGATCCAGAACTTCACCGGCGGCCTCGCCCAGATGCTGGCGGAGAAGGGCGTCCGGGTGAACTGCGTCGCGCCCGGCCCGATCTGGACGCCGCTGATCCCCTCGACGATGAGCGAGGACCGTTACAAGAGCTTCGGCAAGCAGACGCCGATGCAGCGGCCCGGCCAGCCCAGGGAGCTGGCGCCGGTCTACGTCATGCTGGCCTCGCCGGACGCCTCCTACGTCTCCGGCGCCACCATCGCGGTCACCGGCGGCAAGCCGATCATCTAGCCCGCGGCCATGGACGCCGCGCACGTCCCCGACGATTGGGCGGCGCTGGCCGAGGCGCTGGAGGTCTCCGCCTGGCGCCGGCTGGTGGTGCTGGGCGCCGCCGACCGCGGCAAGTCGACCCTGATCCGGGTGCTGGCCGCACGGCTGGCCGGGCAGGGCGCGGAGCTCTCCCTGCTGGACTGCGACCTCGGGCAGAAGGCGACGGGGCCGCCCGGCTGCGTGACCCTGGCCGACTGGCGCGGCGGCTTCGCCCTGACGGGGCTCTACTTCGTCGGGACCACCAACCCGGTCGGGGCGATCCCCGCCGTGATCGCCGGCGCCGCCCGCCTGGCCGCGCGGGCGCCCGGGCGGCTGCTGATCAACACCAGCGGCCTCGTGGACGGGCCGGGCCTGGCGCTGAAGCGCTGGAAACTCGACGCCCTGGATCCCGACCGCGTCGCTCTGCTGGCCACGCCCGGCGAGCTCGCCGCGCTCGAGGCGCTGATCCCGCCCGAACGGCTGGTGCGGCTTTCGCCGTCGCCGCACGCCCGGCGCAAGGGACAGGGCGGCCGCGAGCGGGCCCGCCGCGCCGCTTTCCAGGACGCGCTCGCCGGCGCGCCCGAGCAGGTCCTGCGCCCCGCGGTCGCGGAACGGGCGGTCCGCGACCAGCCGCCGCCGGAGGCCCTGCGCCTCGTCGGCCTCGCCGACGCCGCGGGCGATGACCTCGGCGTGGGGCTCGCCGCCTGGCCGGCCGAGGGGGAGCCCTGGCGCGTCCGGACCTTCGTCGACCCCGCCCGCGTCTGGCGGCTGCGGGTCGGCATGGCCCTGCCGGCCGGAACCGCAGCTCCGGCCCCCGGTTGGACGGCAGATGGCTCTCGTTGACCCCCGCTCCGCCAGGCCGACCCGCGCCGTTCTGCTCGGCGCGGCGGCCGCCGGCCTCGCCGCCGGCGGCGTCGCCCTGTGGCGTCGTGCGCGGCGCGGGCCGCCCCTTCCCCGCGAGCGCAGCCTCGACTCCACGGCCGCCCTGCTGCGCGAAGGCTACCTGTTCATCGGACGGCGCTGCCGGACCCTGGGGTCCGACGTCTTCCGCACACGGCTGATGGGGCGGCCGGCGATCTGCGCCCAGGGCGAGGCGGCGGCCAGGATGTTCTATGAACCCGGCCTGTTCACCCGCCGCGGCGCGCTTCCGCCCACGGCGCTGCTGTCCCTGCAGGACCTCGGCAGCGTCAACCAGCTCGACGGGGCGGCGCACCGGTGGCGCAAGGCGCTATTCCTCGATCTCGTGGGATCCGATCGCGTCGCCGCGCTGGGCGCGGCGTTCGACGCCGAGTGGCGGGTCGCGGCCGAGGCCTGGGCCAGGGCGCACCGGATCGTCCTGTTCGACGAGGTCCGGGAGGTGATCACCCGCGCCGTCTGCGCCTGGGCCGGCGCCCCTCTGGCCCCTGGCGAGGCCCGTCGCCGGGCCCGCGAGTTCGGCGCGATGATCGACGGCGCAGGGGCCGTGGGGCCCCGCAACTGGCGCGGCCTGCTCCTGCGCGCGCGCACCGAACGATGGGCCCGGCGGCTCATCGCCGACGCCCGCAGCGGCCGGCGTCGCGCGCCGCCCGGCAGCCCGCTGGAGGCGGTCGCCTTCCACCGCGACCTGGACGGCCGCCGCTTGCCGGTGGCCATCGCCGCGGTCGAGCTGCTCAACCTCCTGCGTCCCACCGTGGCCGTGGACCGCTACATCGCCTTCGCCGCCCTGGCGCTTCACCGCCATCCGGGCTGGCGCGAGCGGCTCGCCCGGGACGGGGCGGCGCGGACCGCCTTCGCCCAGGAGGTCCGGCGGCTCTACCCCTTCTTCCCGGCGGTCGGCGGGCGGGCGCTGCAGCCGTTCGCCTGGCGCGGCAGGCGGTTCCGGCGCGGGACCTGGGTCATCCTCGACCTGTTCGGGACCAACCGCGACCCGAAGTCCTGGCGCGAGGCCGAGGCCTTCCGTCCCGAGCGCTTCCTGACCGATGAGCCCAACGCCCACAACTTCATCCCGCAGGGCGGCGGCGATCCGGCGACCGGCCACCGCTGCCCCGGCGAGCCGATCACCCTCGAGCTGATGGACCGGGCGCTGGCCTGGCTGGCCGGCGAGATGCGCTACGAGGTCCCGGCGCAGGATCTCTCCGTCCGGCTCGACCGGATGCCGGCCATTCCGGCGAGCCGGATGGTCCTGTCCGGGGTCCGGCCGGCGGGCGCCCCCGCGCGCGCCGCGCCGGCCTGACGCGCGGGTCAGCCGTCGTCGGTCTCGCCGCTGTCGGGCGCGCGACCCGGCCGGCGGGGCAGGTCGTCGGGAACTGCGCCCGGGCTGCCCCCGACGTCGACGCTCCGGTCGGCCGCATCGCCCGCGCTCATCGACCCTGTGACGTGTCGCCCGCCGCTGGCGCCGTGGCCGAGGCCGGCGTCCGGCCGGTTGCGCGCGGCGGACTCGTGGGCGTCCTTGGCCTGCTCGCGCCAGCCGCCGCCCTGCTCGGCGCGGCGGCCGCTCATCGCGCCGCCGCCCTCGTCGCCGGCCGGCACGCCCGGCTCGCGTTCCCCCGCCGGGTCGAAGCTGCGGTCGGTCCCGCTGTCGCGGGCTGCGCCGGTCCCGCTCGCCGCGCCGCTGGGCTGGGTCCCAGGATCGACGCCGCCGGTGCTCGGATTGCTCATGAGATGCTCCTGTCGGTCTTGCCGGAAAGACCTGCGGGAGCGCGTGGATGTTCCGCGGTCAGCGACCGCCGGCGAAGGAAAGCCGGCGGTGGCCGATCCAGCTGGTCAGGACCGGCGAAAGCACGGCGATCCCGTGCGCGATGGCCTCGGCGTGGAAGGTGAAGCCGACCGCCGGGAAGACGACCCGGGCCAGCCCGACGGCGGTGACGAAGGCCACGCCCATGCCCACCAGGTTGACCAGCACGAAGTTGGTCATCTGAACGGCCGCGGGCAGCGGCGAGCCCGGGAAGACGAAGGCGCGGAAGGTCACGAAGGCCACGGCCATGCCGGTGGCGTGGGCCAGGATCACCGCCAGCTCGAAGGGCGCGATCAGGCTCCAGCCGAACCGGGAGAGCCAGTTCACCCCCGCCGCCAGGCCGCCCAGCAGCAGGAAGCGGGCGAAACGGAAGAGCTCGGGGTGGGCCGCCTGCAGCCGGCCGAGCAGGGCAGAGGCCGTCCCCTCTTCAGGGGCGGTCAGGCCGCCGGCAGCCGGGCCGTAGGGTTTCGCCGCGAGCGTCATCGCATCCTGCGCGCCGTAAATCGTTCACCAAGGCTATCGGCGGGCGGTTGAGAAAACGCCCTACGGTCATGGTTACCGAGACGTGTTCGCCATTCCTCAAGAAGTCGCGGGCAAGGCTCTGCGCGACGGATGGCGGAGAGGGGCGGATGGGCCTGAGCGACCTGGACCGGCTGATCGAGCCTTCGCGGGTGCGCAACTACGCCCTGATGCTGCTGGCCGGCTACCTGCTGCTGATCGTCGTGCTGGCGCTCGCCGCCGAGGGCGGCCTGGATCCGGCCGGCAAGCCGCTGGGCGCCGACTTCATCGCCTTCTATTCGGCCGCCGATCTGGCGCTGCAGGGCCGCGCGGCGGAAGCCTACGACTTCGCCGCCCTGTTCGCGGCGCACGAGCGGGCCGTGCCGGGAACCCAGCACCTGTTCGCCTGGTACTACCCGCCGCCGTTCCAGCTGATCGTCGCGCCGCTGGCGAGGCTGCCCTACCTGGCCGCCCTCGGCCTGTGGGTCGGCGTGGGCCTCGGGCTGTTCCTGGCGCTGGTGCGCCGGCTCACCGACCATCCCTGGGCGCCGCTGCTGGCGCTGGCCTTCCCCGCCACGCTGCTCAACGTCCTGCACGGCCAGAACGGCTTCCTGAACGCGGCCCTGCTGGGGTTTGGCCTGCTGCTGCTCGACCGCCGGCCCTGGGTGGCCGGCGCGCTGCTCGGCCTGCTGGTCTACAAGCCGCATTTAGGCGTGCTGCTGCCGCTGCTGCTGGCCGCCCAGGGGCGGTGGCGGAGCTTCGCGGCCGCAGCGGCCAGCGCGCTCGGACTCTGCGCCGCCTCGTGGGCGATGCTCGGTCCCGAGGTCTGGGCCGCCTTCTTGGACAATTTCGGCAAGCTCGGGGCGGTGATCGACGGCAAGCTGCTGCCGCAGGCCAAGATCCCGACCCTGTTCGTCGCCGCCCGCGAGCTCGGCGCGCCCAGCGGCCTGGCCTACGCGCTGCACGGGGGGCTGGCCCTGGCGCTGGCGGGGCTCACCGTCCTGGCCTGGCGCCGGCCGGGGCCGCAGCGCCTGAAGGTCGCCCTCGCCGTGCCGGCCATCCTCTCGGTCAGTCCCTACGCCTTCGACTACGACCTCGTCCTGCTGGCCATCCCCATCGCCCTGCTGGCCGAGCACGCCCGCCGGGACGAGCTGCCCGCCGGCGCCAAGGCCGCCCTGGTCCTGGCCTATTTCACGCCTGTGGCCTTCTCCGGGCTCGCCCAGCTCACCCACGTCCAGCTGATGCCCCTCGGCGTCCTCGCCCTCTACGCCGCCGCCTGGGCCAGCCTGCGTCGCGCCGCGGCCGCGCAGGCGCCGCTTCGGTCCGGAAATCGGGTTGAGCAGGCCCCCGCCTAGGTTATAGCCGGGCCGCGCCGGCCGTCAGACGCCAGCCGAGGGGAGATGACCAGACCGTGCCCGCAGACCTGCCGCCGCCCACCGTCGAAGCCGTCGTCGTCCAGCCGCCGCGGTTGCCGCCGCTCGCGGGGGAAGCCGCCTTCGCCGTGCAGAGCCTGGACGTGGAGGCGCTAAGGGCCGAGCCGCGGCTCGACGAGGCGCTGCGCCGCTCGCCCGGCGTCTCCCTGTTCCGCCGCACCGGCAGCGACGCGGCCAACCCAACCATCCAGGGGCTGTCGCTGCGCGCCATCGCCCCCTCCGGCGCCGGACGGGCGCTGGTGACCCTGGACGGCGCGCCGCAGAACGATCCCTTCGGCGGCTGGGTGATCTGGTCCTCCCTGCCGCCGGAATCCCTGGCCGGCGTCAGCCTGATCCGCGGGGCCGGGGCGGGCCCCTACGGCGCGGGCGCCCTGACCGGCGTCGTGGCTCTGACCGAACGGCCGACGGGCGGCGGGCTCCAGGCGCTGGAGGCCTTCGTCGGCGAGCGGGAGAGCGGCCGCCTCGCCGTCGCCGGGGGCGACGACCACCTGTTCCTGGCCGCGGCCGGCTCCACCACCGCCGGCTACACCCCCGTCCGGGCGGGCGCCGGTCCCGCCGACGCCCCGACGACGCTCAGCGACTTCTCCGCCTCGGCCCGGGTGCAGGGCGAGCTGCTCGGCGGGACCGGCGCCCTGCGCGTCGGCCTCTATGAGGAGCGGCGCGGGGCGGGCCTGGTCGGCGCCCGCTCCATCGCCAGCGGCGCTTCGGCCGCGCTCACCCTGGCCAGGCCGCCGGGCGAGACCGAGGCCGGCTGGCGGGTGCAGGCCTGGCTGCGGTCGAGCGACCTGAAGAACAGCTCGGCGGCGGTGGCCGACGGGCGCGCCTTCACCACCCCCGCCAACGACCAGTACGCCACGCCCGCCCTCGGCTGGGGCGTCAACGCCGCCTGGCAGGGCCGCTCCGGCCCCTGGTCATGGGAGGCCGGCGCCGACGCCCGCTTCACCGACGGCGAGGTGCGCGAGCGCTTCCGGTTCATGAACGGCGCCTTCACCCGTCACCGCCAGGCGGGCGGCCGGACCCGCGTCGCCGGCCTCTATGGCGAGGCGGCGTACGCGACCCCGGACCTGATCCTCACCGGCGGGGTGCGGGTGGACGGCTGGGCCTCGAGCGACGCCGTCCGCCGCGAGCGCGACGCCGCCACCGGCCAGCTGCTGCTGGACGCATCGCCCGCCGGCCAGGAGGGGACCACGCCGACCGCCCGGCTCGGCGCCCGCTGGCGGCTGGGCGGAGAGGTCTTCCTGCGCGGCGCGGCCTACGCCGGCTTCCGCCCGCCCACGCTGAACGAGCTGCACCGGCCATTCCGCGTCGGCAACGACGTGACCGAGGCCAACGCGGCCCTCGAGCCGGAGCGGCTCTACGGGATCGAGGCCGGGCTGACCGGGGAGGGGCGCGTGCGCTGGAGCGCGACGCTGTTCCACAACCGGCTGGAGGACCCGATCACCAACGTCACCGTCGGCTTCGGCCCGGCGACCTTCCCGGTGGCCGGCTTCATCCCCGCCGGCGGCGTGCTGCGCCAGCGTCAGAACGCCGGCGAGATCGAGGCCACGGGCGTCGAGCTCGACGTCGCCGCCGACATCTCCGAGACCCTCGCCCTGCGCGCGGCCCTGGGCGCCACCCGGGCCCGGGTGGACGGGGGCGCCGCGGCGCCGCAGCTGACCGGCAAGCGGCCCGCCCAGACGCCCGAGCTCACCATCACCGCCGGGGCGGACTGGCGCCCGATGGAGCTCCTGCACCTCTCCGCCGACCTGCGCTATGAGAGCGCCCGCTTCGAGGACGACCTCAACTCCCGCAAGCTCGAGACCGCCGCCTTCGTCGACCTGCGCGCCGCCTGGCGGGTCTCGGAGGACGCCGAGGTCTACCTGGCGGCCGACAACCTGTTCGACGCCGAGGTCGAAGTCGGCGAGACCGGCGGCGGGATCGAAAGCTTCGCCGCGCCGCGGACGGTGAGGGTGGGCTTCAGCCTGAGACGGTAGCGCTCCAATTTCCGTCATCGCCGGGCTTGTCCCGGCGACCCAGCCCGTTGCGGCAGGTTCGGACTCATCAGGATGGGTGGCCGGCCGGCCATGACGGAGCTGGGGATACGCGGGCGGGGCCCTACGCCGCCGTCGCCTCGAC
Organism: Phenylobacterium terrae; assembly: GCF_042681205.1. Classification (NCBI taxonomy): domain Bacteria; kingdom Pseudomonadati; phylum Pseudomonadota; class Alphaproteobacteria; order Caulobacterales; family Caulobacteraceae; genus Phenylobacterium; species Phenylobacterium terrae. Next base: position 266,859 of record NZ_JBHUEY010000001.1, on the reverse strand, counting down.
CCGCTGGCGGCCGCCCTCCGCCTTCAGCTTCGGCCGCGGCTTGCCGGCCTCGGAAGCCTCGTCGCGGGCGGTCTCCAGGAACCGCAGGACGGCCAGCTCGAACGCCCGCTCCGAGGCCGCCGGCTTCAGCGGCAGCGAGCCCTCGGAATAGGCCTCCAGCACCAGCGGGTGGATGTAGGCGCTGCGGCAAACCGCGGCGGTGTTGCCCAGCAGGCCCGCCACCGCCTTCACGCAGGTGTTGATGTGCCGCTTCGCCTCCGAGGCGCTGGCGCAGGGCGCGTTCATGATCAGCGCCCGGGCCGCGGCCAGGGTGCCGGCCCAGGTGCGGAAGTCCTTGGCCGAGAAGTCCTGGCCCATCGCCTCGCGGATGTAGGCGTTGACGTCGGCCGAGCCGACCGCGTGCTGCTCGCCGTCCTCGCCGATGTACTGGAACAGCCGCTGGCCGGGCAGGTCCTGGCAGGTCTTGACGATGCGGGCGAGGCGCCGGTCGCGGAAGCCCGTCCGGTGCGTCTTGCCGCTCTTGCCGGTGAACTCGAACACCGCCCCGGCGCCCTCGAACTTCACGTGCCGGTCGCGCAGGGTGGTCAGGCCGAAGCTCTTGTTCTGCTTGGCGTACTCGTCGTTGCCGACGCGGATGAGGGTGATCTCCATCAGCCGCACGACCGCCGCCAGCACCTTCTCTCGCGAGAGCCCGCGCCGGGCCAGGTCCTTGTCCACCTGCTTGCGCAGCCTGGGCAGGGCGCGGCCGAAGGCGATGATCCGGTCGTACTTGTTGGCGTCGCGCACGCTGCGCCAGCCGTCGTGGTAGCGGTACTGCTTGCGGCCCCGCTGGTCGCGGCCGGTCGCCTGGATGTGCCCGCGTGGGTCGGGGCAGATCCACACGTCCGTCCAGGCCGGCGGGATGGCCAGCTTGCGGATGCGCTCCAGGGTCGCCTCGTCCTCGACGCGCTTGCCCTCCGGGTCGCGATAGCCGAAACCGCCGCCGGTCTTGACCCGCCGGATGCCGGGGTCGAGATCGGTGACATAGGTCAGGCCCGCCGCCTCGACGGGCTCGGCCATTTCGGCTTGTTGGCTGGACATGACGCCTCCGCTCACGCCCGGGCGGAACGTGACCCGGAGGGGCAGGTTCCTCTCACCTTCGAAGGGAAGTCCTTGAATTACCGCCACGCTTTCCATGCCGGGAACTTCGCCGACCTGGTCAAGCACGCCGCCCTGCTGGCCCTCCTGGAGCGCTTGCGCGCCGCCGCGCCGGCCCTGACGGTGATCGACACCCACGCCGGCTCGGGCCTCTACGAGATGGCCGGCGAGGCGGCCCGCAAGTCCGGCGAGGCGGAGGCCGGGATCGGCCGGCTGATGCGCGAGGCCGGCCCGCCGGCGGCGTTCCGCCCGCTCATCGAGGCGGTCCGGCGCGCCAACCCGAAGGACCAGCTGAAATACTACCCGGGCTCGCCCTGGCTGATCGCCGAGGGCCTGCGCCCCGCCGACCGCTACCTCGCCTTCGAGCTCAATCCCGACGAGCACCGCCGCCTCTGCGACCTGCTGCGCGGCCGGCGCGGCTGCGAGGCGCGCCTGGGCGACGGCTACAAGCTGGCCGCCGCGGCGGCGCGGCCCGGCGCCCTCCTCGTGCTCATCGACCCGCCGTTCGAGAAGGCCGACGACTACGCCCGCGCTGTGGAAGCCGCCGCCGCGATCCGCCGCAGGAACCCGCAAGCCGTGGTCGCCATCTGGCTGCCGCTCAAGGACCTGGAGACTTTCGACGCCTTCCTGCGCGACCTGGAGGACGCCGAAACCGGGCCCGCCCTGATCGCCGAGGCCCGCCTGCGCCCCCTCGACAACCCCCTGAAGATGAACGGCTGCGCCCTGGCCATCGTCGGCGCGCCGCCGGGGCTCGACGCCCCCGTCGACGCCGCCTGCCGCTGGGTCGCCGACACGCTCGGCGAAGGCGGGCAGGGGAAGGTGTGGCGGCTGGGAGCGGGGTGACAGGTAGGGCTCCGCCCAACCGGTCACCGGCTTCGGCCCCCTCATTCACCCGTCATGGCCGGCTTCATGCCGGCCACCCATCCTGATCGGGGAAGGGAAGGGCGCTTGACGGCCACCCGCCCGCAGGCTCGCATCGCGGCCGACTCGAACCTGGACCTTCATTTGCGCGACGCCCTCAAGAGAGCCTTCGACATCGCCGCGTCGGCCGCGGGCCTGGTCGTGCTCTCGCCCGTCCTGCTCGCCATTGCGGTCGCCGTGCGCCTGGACAGCCCCGGCCCGGCGCTGCACTGGTCGAAACGCATCGGCCGGGGCAACGCCCTTTTCCCGATGCCCAAGTTCCGCACCATGCGGACCGGCGCGCCGAACGTCGCCACCCACCTGCTGCAGGACCCCGACGCCTGGGTGACGCCCGTGGGCCGCTTCCTGCGCCGCACCAGCCTCGACGAGCTGCCGCAGCTGTGGAGCGTGCTGAAGGGCGACATGAGCCTGGTCGGCCCCCGGCCTGCCCTGTTCAACCAGGACGACCTGGTGGCCCTGCGCACCCAGGCCGGGGTCCACACCCTGCGCCCTGGCGTCACCGGCTGGGCGCAGGTGAACGGCCGCGACGAGCTGCCGATCCCGAAGAAGGTCGAGCTCGACGCCGAGTACCTCGCCCGCCGCTCGCTGGCGCTGGACCTGAAAATCCTCGTGCTTACGGGGCTTACCGCCTTCTCCGGACGCGGCGTAAGACACTGATCGCGGAACAACAAATGTATCTTCGTGCGTTCAAGGGGCGCACGAGGAGCAGTTGCCGTGACGACCCAGCCGTCCCCCCGCCGGCCAGCTGAGCGCATCAAGCGCGCCGGCCGAGAGGCCGCAGAGCGCCTGCGCCGGGTCCGCCATGTGGGGCGCCCGCGGCAGCGCCCGCCGGGCGAGGTTCGTCGCCCCGCCGCCCGCGTCCGGGTGCGCCGGCCCAGCCGCAAGGCGCTAACCATCACCGGGATCGTGCTGCTGGCGCTGGCCGCAGCCATCGCCCTGTTCCTCTACCTCTGGGACTGGAACTACCTGCGCGTCCCGCTGTCCCGCTACGCCTCGGAGCAGACCGGCCGCCAGGTGGCCATCACCGGCGACCTGGACGTGGACCTCTTCTCCTGGACGCCCAGCGCCACCGTCGGCGGGGTTTCGGTGGGCGATCCGGCCTGGCGCAACGGCGGCCGGGGCAAGATGGCCGAGGTGGGCGGCGTCACCCTCGAGGTCCAGCTGAGGCCGCTGCTCAAGGGCGACGTGCTGATCGAGCGGCTGGAGGTCGACCGGCCGAACGTCAACCTGTTCCGCAACGCCGAGGGCCGCGCCACCTGGGACTTCCGCAAGCCCGGCGAGCCGGAGCGGGAGGACGGCTTCAAGCTGCCGCCGATCCGCAGCTTCGTCATCAACGACGGCGTGCTGCGGGTGCGCGACGAGCGGCGCGACTTCACCTTCGACGGCCGGATCAACGCGCGCGAGGACATGGGCGGGGCGCGCGGCTTCGAGCTGACCGGCACGGGCACGCTCAACCAGGCGCCGTTCCGGGCCCTCATCACCGGCGGCCCGCTGATCAACATCGAGCCGGACAGGACCTATCCGTTCGACGCCGACATCCGCTCGGGCGCGACCCGCGTCATCGCCGACGGCGGCATCCCGCGTCCGTTCGACCTGGGCCACTTCCACATGAACCTGAGGGCCACCGGGCCCGACATGGCCGACATCTACGACCTGACGGGGCTGGCCTTCCCCAACACCCCGCCTTACCGGCTGCGCGGGCGCCTCGTTCGCGACGACGCGGTCTACCGGGTGACCGGCCTCTCCGGCCGGGTCGGCGACTCCGACCTTTCGGGCCGCCTGTCGGTGGACACCGAGCCCGACCGGCCCTTCCTGCGCGCCAACCTGACCTCCCGCCGGCTCGACTTCGACGACCTGGGCGCGGTGTTCGGCGGCGCGCCCAAGACGGGCCCGGGCGAAACCGCCTCGCCGACCCAGAAGGCGGTGGCCAGCAACCTGCGCGCCCAGCAGCGGATCTTCCCGGACTCCACCCTGAAGGTCGACCGCCTGCGGGCGATGGACGCCGACGTCACCTACCGGGCCACGTCCATCGTCGATGCGCCGCTGAAGCTGAACTCGGGGCGGCTGCACCTGACCCTCGAGAACGCCCTCCTCAAGGCCGAGGAGCTGCGGCTGGGCCTGCCTCAGGGCTCGGTCACCGGCGACGTCAGCCTGAACGCCCGGGGCCGCGTGCCCGTCACCAGCCTGGACCTGCGCCTGAACGGCGCCCGGCTGGAGGACATGATGCCCCAGCGGGTCGCCAGCCGCGCCGGCCTGACCGGCGGCTTCGTCGGCCGGGTGAAGCTCACCGGCGAGGGCGATTCCGTCCACAAGGCGATGGCCAACGCCGACGGCGAGGCGATGGTGGTGGTGCCGAGCGGGACGATCCGCGAGGCCTTCGCCGAGCTGATGGGCGTCAACGTCACCAAGGGCCTTGGCCTGCTGCTCACCAAGGACATGAGCCAGACGCCGATCCGCTGCGGCGTCGCCCACTTCCGGGCCAACGACGGGCTGCTGACCGCCAACCAGATCGTCTTCGACACCGGCCCGGTGCTGGTCACCGGCTCGGGCACGGTGAACCTGAACACCGAGCGGATGGCCTTCCGGGTGAAGGGCCACCCGAAGGAGATGCGGCTGGTGCGGCTGATCATGCCGATCACCCTGCAGGGACCGATCCGCTCGCCCAAGCCCGGCGTCGAGGCCGGCGGCGCCATCGCCCAGGGCGGCATCGCCGTCGCCCTCGGCGCCCTGGTCAGCCCCCTGGCCGCCATCCTGCCGTTCATCGACCCCGGCCTGGCCGACGACGCCAACTGCGGCGCCCTCCTCGGCGGCGCCCGCGCCGAAGGCGTGCCGGTGCGTCAATGACCTCTCCCCGCAATGCGGGGAGAGGGTAGGGTGAGGGGGCCCGGAGCGCAGCGAAGGGCCTCAGGCGCTCGGGCGGCGCGGGCGGCCGCGGCCTCCCTCACCCAACCCTCTCCCTCCGCTTGCGGAGGGAGAGGTTTAAGAGAGCGCCATCTCCGCCCCTCCCTTGGCCTTCGCGCGCCTGGCCCGCACCGCCGCGGCCAGGCCCTCCAGCACCTCGACGCTGGTCTCCCAGTCGATGCAGGCGTCGGTGATCGACTGGCCGTATTCCAGCGGCTTGCCGGGGATCAGCGCCTGGCGGCCGGCCTTCAGGTGGCTTTCGACCATCACCGCGCAGATGCTGTCGCTTCCCGCCGCGATCTGGGCGGCGATGTCGGCGCAGACCCTGGGCTGGTTCTCGTGGTTCTTGCGGCTGTTGTCGTGGCTGGCGTCGACCATCAGCCGGGGCGTCAGCTCGGCGGCCTCGAGTTCGGCCACGGCGGCGGCGACGCTTTCCGCATCGTAGTTGGGCTCGCGCCCGCCGCGCAGGACGATGTGGGCGTCCTCGTTGCCCGTGGTGGAGGCGATGGCCGAGCGGCCGTCCTTGCCGACCGCCAGGAAGTGGTGCGGCTGGCGCGCGGCCAGCACGGCGTCCACGGCGATCTTCACGGCCCCGTTGGTGCCGTTCTTGAAGCCGACCGGGCAGGAGAGGCCCGAGGCCATCTCGCGGTGGATCTGGCTCTCGGTGGTCCGCGCCCCGATCGCGCCCCAGGCGACCAGGTCGGCGATGTACTGCGGGGTCGTCACGTCCAGGAACTCGACCGCCGCCGGCAGGCCCAGCGCGCCCACGTCCAGCAGCACCCGCCGCGCCAGCCGCAGGCCCTCGTCGATGCGGAACGAGCCGTCCAGCGCCGGGTCGTTGATCAGGCCCTTCCAGCCGACGGTGGTGCGGGGCTTCTCGAAATAGACCCGCATGATGATCTCCAGCTCGCCCGCGTGCCGCTCGCGCTCGGCGGCCAGGCGCCTGGCGTACTCCAGAGCCGACTTGGGGTCGTGGATCGAGCAGGGGCCGATCACCACCGCCAGCCGGTCGTCGGCGCCGGTCAGGATCTCGTGGAAGGCCCGCCGGCCGGCGGTCACCGTCTCGGTGATCATCGAGGTCGCGGGCGCTTCGCCGATCACCTGCATGGGCGGGCTCAGCGGCTGGATGTCTTTGATGCGGAGGTCGTCGGTGGTCATCTCATGTCTCCGGGTGGGGCGGCCCGGCGGCATGAAAAAAGCCGCCAGGTCTCTGGCGGCTGGTCAGGGGCTCGGCTGTCGTGGGTCTTAGGCCGAGCGATCCCCATCCGGCGCCAGAGGCGTCGGATAGCCGAAGTACCAAAACGAATATTGGCCGGCCGCGAGGATCATCGGAACGCCATCTACAGCAGCGGGAGGGCTTTGTCACCCGCCGCCGGTTGACGGCTTCGCCGCCGCCGTTCCAAGCTCTGCGGCGAGGGCGGACGCAGGCGAAAGGGACTCCATGAAGGCGAAGTGGGTTGGCACGGCGGCGGCGCTGGCCGTGACGCTGGCGGGCGGCGCTGCGCTCGGGCAGGGCGCGGCCGACGTCATCAAGGCGCGGCAGCAGGGCTACAAGGCCCAGGGCGCGGCCTTCAAGACGATCAACGACGAGCTGAAGAAGGACGCCCCCAGCGTCGCCGCGATCCAGAAGGCGACCAAGGTGCTCGCCGATACGGCGACCATGCAGTACCGCTGGTTCCCCAAGGGCTCCGGCCCCGAGGCCGGGGTCAAGACCGCCGCCAAGCCCGAGATCTGGTCCGACGCGGCCGGCTTCACCGCCGCCCAGAAGGCCTTCCAGGCCGAAGCGGGCAAGCTGGGCCAGGCGGCCGCCAAGGGCGACCTGGGCGCCATCCGCCCGCAGGTCGGCGCCACGGGCCGGACCTGCGCCGGCTGCCACAACAAATTCCGCGTGAAGACTTAGGGCGCCGATGGCCGAGGGGGACGCCGACGACAAGATCCGCGTGCGCCTGTGGGACGGGCCGACCCGGCTCATCCACTGGGCGCTCGTGGTGCTCGTGGGCGTCTCCTGGTGGACCCACGAGATCGGCCGGATGGATTGGCACCGCTGGAGCGGCTACACGGTCCTGGCCCTGCTCGTGTTCCGGATTTTCTGGGGCTTCGCGGGCGGCACGACCGCGCGCTTCGCCTCCTTCCTGAAGGGCCCCGGCGCCGTCGCCGCCTACGCCCGGACCCTCTTCAAGCCGGGATCGGCGGCCCTGCCGGGGCACAACCCGCTCGGCGGCTGGAGCGTGCTGGCCATGCTGCTGGCCCTGGTGTGCCAGGTGACGTTCGGCCTGTTCGCCGTCGATGTGGACGGCATCGAGTCCGGGCCCTTCTCGCAGTACGTCAGCTTCGACCTCGGCCGCCGGTTCGCCGAGTGGCACGAGCTGTCGTTCAACATCCTTTTGGCGCTCATCGCGCTGCACATCCTGGCGGTGGTCTTCTACCTGGTGGTCAAGCGCGACAACCTGATCGCGGCCATGGTCACCGGCCGGCGGCTGATGGCCTCGGAGCCGAAGGAGATCCGCTTCGCGCCCTGGTGGATGGCCGTGGTCGGCATCGCCATCGCCGCTGTCGTCGCGTACGTGGTGATGAAGGGCGGACGGCTCTAGAACTTGCAAAAGCGCGCCGCTCGAACGGCGCCGAGAACGGGGGGAATACATGCACAAAGGTCTTGCGGCGCTCGCAATGGGCGCCTGCCTCGTCCACGGCGGCGCTCAGGAAGCGGCGGCCCAGGCGAGCTCCGCCCAGGCCGCCGAGGCCGCGCCCCGCCAGGTGCGCGGCGGCCGGCCGGAGAAGGTCGCCGAGGGCGCCACCGAACTCATGGCCGAGATGCGCGACGGGGTGAAGCTGGCCGGCAACCTCTATCTGCCGCAGGGCCAGGGGCCGTTCCCCTGCATCGTCATGCGCACGCCCTACGGCAAGGACGCGATGTTCGCCTCGCCGGCCGGCGCCAAGCGCTACACGGACGCCGGCTACGCCTATTTCGTGCAGGACGTGCGCGGGAAGGGCCGCTCGGAGGGCTTCTACCAGGCCTTCGTCAACGACGGCTTCGACGGCTACGACACCATCGAGTGGATGGCCAGGCAGCCCTGGTGCAACGGCAAGATCGGCATCACCGGCGGCTCGGCCATGGGCATCACCGCCAACATGGCCGCCACCCACAACCCGCCGCACCTGACGGCCGCCTTCGTCGTGGTCGCCCCCTCGACCCGGCTGACCGGCTCGTTCATCGGCGGCGCCTTCAAGCAGAAGGACTCCGGCGACTGGAGCCGCGGCCAGGGGATCAGCGAGGAGGTGATCGCCCGCTCGGCCCAGAACTATCCCGACAGCGCCTACTGGGCCACGACCGAGATCGCCGAACTGCGCCGCTACATCGACATCCCGATGTACAACTACGGCGGCTGGTACGACATCTTCAACGAAGGCAACGTCCGCAACTTCCAATACCTGCAGGAACACGGCGCCAAGGGCGCGCGCGGGAACCAGAAGCTGGAGATGGGCGCCTTCGGCCACGGGCCGCTGTCCGGCGACATCGAATACGCCGACGGCGGGCGGCTGGGCGCCAACGAGCAGGAGATCCGCTGGTTCGACTACTGGCTGAAGGGGATCGACAACGGCATCATGGACGAGCCGCCTGTGCGGGCCTTCATGATGGCCGCCTCGCGCAAGGGCGCCGCCTCGCCGAAGAACCGCTGGATGAGCTTCGGCTCCTGGCCGCCGGGCTCGCGGGAAGTGAACTACTACCTCCAGCCGGACGGCGGCCTCTCCACCAAGGCCCCGCCGGCCGACGCCAAGCCGATCACCTACAGGTTCGACCCCAAGAACCCCGTGAAGACCTACGGCGGCGCCAACCTGACCTTCGAGCGTGGCCCCATGGACCAGCGGCCGATCGGCGAGCGCCAGGACTACCTGCGCTTCACCACCGCCCCGCTGACCGAGGACGTGGTGATCGCCGGCCCGGTGACCATGGAGCTGTGGGCGGCCACCGACGGCCCGGACACCGATTTCATGGTCAAGCTCGTCGACGTCTACCCGGACGGCTACGAGGCCATCGTGCTCGATAGCGCCATCCGCACCCGCTACCGCGACGGCCGCAAGCCCGACGAGATCAAGATGATGACCCCGAACGCCCCGGAGAAGCTGACGCTCGACCTGTGGGACACGGCCATCACCTTCGAGAAGGGCCACCGCATCGCCGTGCACGTGACCTCGTCGAACAACCCGCGGTTCGATGTGAACCCCAACACCGGCGAGCACCCCGGGCCGAACGCCAAGCTGCGCGTGGCGAAGAACACCATCTTCCTCGACGCCTCGCGGCCCTCGGCGGTCAAGCTGCCGGTGCTCTACCTGCCGGAGGCGGCCGCCGCGCAGTGATCAGCTTCGCCTGGTACGCCGCCGCGGCGGCGCTGGAGATCGCCGGCTGCTTCGCCTTCTGGGCCTGGATGCGCGGCGGTCACAGCCCGCTGTGGGCGCTGCCGGGCGTCGCCGCGCTGATCGGCTTCGCCCTGCTGCTGACCCGCTCGGAAGCGGCCTTCGCCGGCAGGGCCTACGCGGCCTACGGCGGGGTCTACATCGCCGCCTCGGTCGCCTGGCTCTGGCTCGTCGAGCGCCAGCCGCCGGATCGATGGGACCTCGTGGGCCTCGCCGTCTGCCTCGCGGGCGCCGCGATCATCCTTGCGCCAAGGGCAGGCTAGGCCGTCGACTGCGGATCGAAGCGGTGCGCCCTACAGCACGAACGGGATCAGCCGGCTGCGCACGCGGGCGGCGTAGTCCGGATATCCGGGCAGATTCGCCCGCAGGTAGGCCTCCTCGACCCAGATCCGCGCCACCGTGAAGAGGAAGACCACGACCACGCCCGCCAGTGCGGCGAGGCTGCCCAACCACAGGGCCATCCCGCTGTAGGTGAGCAGGTTGCCGGCGTAGAGGGGGTGGCGGATCACGCCGTAGAGCCCGGTGTCGACCACCTGCTGTCGGGCCTGCGCCTGCACCGTGGGCGCGGCGAATTCGTTCTGCGCGATGGCCAGCTGGGTGATCAAGAGGCCCGCCACCGAGCCCGCAAGCCCAATCGCCCTGAGCGGCCAGGCGGGCTCCGGCGCCAGCTTCAGAAGGAAGACGTCGAGCGGGATGAAGGCGAACCAGGCGGTCAGGTAGGCGAAGAAGGCGATCGAGCCGACAGCATCGATCAGCGGCTGCTTCTTCTCCCGGTCGGCCACGATCCCTTGCCGGCGGACCTTGAAGCTGCGCGGCCGGCGCACCGCCAGCCAGCCCGAGCCGGTGAAGTAGATGGCCGCGAAGACGCCGACGACGATCCAGCCCTGAGGCCAGCCGGGCTGACCCAGCACGGCGGCCGGCCCCATCAGCAGGGCCGAGATCAGCAGCGTGAGCGGCGCAGCCGCCAGCGCGCCTTCGATCATCCGCATCCGGTCGCCTCCCCAACGGGCAGGCGCGCAGTGAACGGCGTTATCGGATTTGCGTCAACGGCGGCCGGCGCGCCCTAGTGGGCCGCGGCGGCTTCCCTCAGGCAGGTCAGCCAGGCGTCCTCGCGGGCCTTCTCGGCTTCGCGCAGCTTGGCCTCGGCCTCACGGACGGCGGCGTCGTGCTTGCGCCATTCGGCGACCGCGCCTTCGCGGGCGGCCCGGGCGGCCTCCAGGGTGGGGAAACGGGCCAGCACGGCGCGCACCGAATAGTTCACCGGCGGCCCGACCGTTTCGCGGTCCGGATAGAAGCCGGTCACCGAGTCCGCGCTCTCCTTCTCGATGTGGAAGACGTCGGCCCAACCGGCATGGTGGCGCATCAAGGCCCAGGGCCGCTCGATCGTCTGGCTCACCGCAACTCTCCCAAGAAGATGTCGACGCACGCTCTAGCGCAGGCGAGGGCCGGCCCGCCAGCCCCCGCCGCCGCAGCGCAAGCAGAATGCGCCAGGTGTGGTGCAGGTTCTACGGCGGCGTAGGATCGCCCACCCACCGCACCACCGCCTTCTCCAGATCCCAGGCCTCGCTCGCCCGCGCGGCGGCCCGGACAGCGGCGGCCGTGCCGGCGCGGCAGATCCCCAGCTCCTTGTCGACGGTCAGGCCGGGGAGGGGCCGCGCCGTCAGGTGCTCCTCGCGGCGGAGGCTGTCCTGGCCCGCGCCCGGCGGGGGCTCGCCGCAGAGGACGAGCCAACGTCGGGCCTCGACGATGCGGCCGCGTTCGTCGAGGCGCGTGGGCTTGAGGGCGCCGTAGATGTGGACGCGGAAGGGCTCGCCGGTGGCGGCCTCTTCCTGCGTGAACCGCACCTGTACGATCAGCGGCTCGCCGCCGCCTGCGACGATCACCGCCATGGACGGGTCGTCCGGCGGCACGAGACGCCCGCCGCGCACCTCGCCGTGCTCGACGCAGCTCGGCGGCGGCGCCTTCGGATCGCGCCACTGGGCCTGGCACTCAGCTGTCAGTGACACCCAGGCGCCATCGCGGAACGCCGGGGCGCGCTTCGCGTCGGCCTCGGTGAACAGCGGCTCCTCGCTCATCACCACGTTGCAGGCGCAGAGCGTGAGGCTGGCGAGGACGATGAGGAGCGCACGCATGGCGGGAGGAGGGTGACAGGTAGCGCCTGGCCGGCGCAACCAGTCACCCCGTTCGCCCGGTGTCTGGTTGGGCGGAGCCCCGCCTGTCACCCATCCGTTTGACGCGCCGTCGAACTGCGCCAGATTGGCGGCCAGGAGGGGCCCCGCATGCTGCCAGCGTCGATATCGGACTACCGCGAGCTCGCCCGCAGGCGGCTGCCGCGGATGATCTTCGACTACATCGACGGCGGCTCCTACGCCGAGGTGACGCTGGCCCGGAACGTCGCCGACATGGAGGCCATCGCCCTGCGCCAGCGGGTGATGAAGGACATGAGCAGGCTCTCCACCGCCGTCACCCTGTTCGGCGAGCCGATGGCCATGCCGCTCGCCCTGGCGCCCGTCGGCATGGCGGGCATGTACGGCCGCCGCGGCGAGGTGCAGGCCGCGCGGGCCGCCAAGGCCGCCGGCGTGCCCTTCTGCCTCTCCACGGTCGGCATCTGCCCGCTGGAGGAGGTGGGGCAGGGGGCCGGAACGCCGCCCTGGTTCCAGCTCTACATGCTGAAGGACCGCGGCTACATGCGCGAGCTCCTGGCCCGGGCCAAGGACGTGGGCAGCAGAGTGCTGGTGTTCACCGTCGACCTGCCAGTCCCCGGCACCCGCTACCGGGACGTCCGCTCGGGGCTCTCCTCCCGCGCCGCCGGGCCGGGGGCCAACGTCAACCGCGTGTGGCAGGGCCTGACCCGCCCGGGCTGGCTGTGGGACGTCTATCTGAACGGCCGGCCGCACGTGTTCGGCAACGTCGCCAAGGCGGTGCCGCAGGCGAAGGGCTTCAACGACTTCTGGGGCTGGATCGGCGCCAACTTCGACCGCACCGTCGCCTGGAAGGAGATCGACTGGGTGCGCGAGAGCTGGGACGGCCCGGTCGTGCTGAAGGGGGTGCTGGACGTGGAGGACGCCCGTGAGGCGGTCCGCGCCGGCGCCGACGGGATCGTCGTCTCCAACCATGGCGGGCGCCAGCTCGACGGGGTGAAGTCCTCTATCGCCGCCCTGCCGCGCATCGCCGATGCGGTCGGCGGCGATCTCACCGTGCTGATGGACGGCGGGGTCCGCTCGGGCCTCGACATCCTCAAGGCCCTGGCGCTGGGGGCGAAGGGCGTGATGATCGGTCGCGCCTGGGCCTACGCCCTGGGGGCTGGCGGTCAGCCGATGATCGAACGCATGCTGGGGACGCTTCGCGCGGAGCTCGCGACGGCGATGATCCTGACCGGCTGCACCGACGTCCAGCACGCAGATAAAACGCTGCTGGACGCGGCGGTTTAGAAAAACATTGCCCGCCTACAGCGAGAGTCCCATCGACAGGGGCTGAACTTGCCGCTAAACGCGGCCCTTCCAATCGCGCGTGGGGTGGGCCCCTTTTCGGGGCGCGCTCGCGCGCGCCTGCTATGGAGTGAGGTAGATCAGCATGGGCTTGCCCCAGCAGCAAGGTCTCTACGACCCCCGCAACGAACATGACGCGTGCGGCGTGGGCTTTGTCGCCAATATCAAAGGCAAGAAGTCGCACGAGGTCATCGAGGCCGGCCTGCAGATCCTGGTCAACCTCGACCACCGCGGCGCGGTCGGCGCGGACCCGCTGGTCGGCGACGGCGCCGGGATTCTGATTCAGATTCCGGACGGCCTGTACCGCGCCTGGGCCGAGGAGGCGGGCGTCGACCTGCCGCCGGCCGGCGAATACGGCGTGGCCATGTGCTTCCTGCCGCGCGACGACGACGCGCGCGCCGTGGCCTGCGCCCAGTTCGAGCACTTCCTGAAGGTCGAGCGCCAGCCGCTGCTCGGCTGGCGGGACGTGCCGATCGACACCACGGGCCTGGGCGAGGCGGTGCTGGCCCAGATGCCGGTCATCCGCCAGGCCTTCATCGGCCGTGGGCCGAACGTGAAGGACCAGGACGCGCACGAGCGCAAGCTGCTCGCCGTCCGCAAGCAGACCCAGAACCCGATCGCCGATCTGGCGAAGAAGAAGAACCTGCCGGGTCTGACCCAGCTCTACATGCCCTCGCTGTCCACCCGCACGGTGGTCTACAAGGGCCTGCTGCTCGCCCACCAGGTCGGCACCTTCTACAAGGACCTGGCCGATTCGCGCTCGGAGTCGGCCCTGGCCCTGGTGCACCAGCGGTTCTCGACCAACACCTTCCCGTCGTGGAAGCTGGCCCACCCCTACCGGTTCATCGCCCACAACGGCGAGATCAACACCGTCCGCGGCAACGTGAACTGGATGAACGCCCGCCGGCGTTCGCTGGAGAGCCCGCTGCTGGGCGCCGACCTCGACAAGATGTGGCCGCTGATCCCGCACGGACAGTCGGACACCGCCTGCCTCGACAACGCGCTCGAGCTGCTGGTCGCCGGCGGCTACCCGCTCGCCCATGCAGTGATGATGCTGATCCCGGAGGCCTGGGCCGGCAACCCGCTGATGGACGCCAAGCGGCGCGCCTTCTACGAGTACCATGCCGCCCTGATGGAGCCGTGGGACGGTCCGGCCGCGGTGGCCTTCACCGACGGGCGCCAGATCGGCGCCACCCTCGACCGCAACGGCCTGCGCCCGGCGCGCTTCCTGATCACCGACCAGGACCACGTGGTCATGGCCTCGGAAGCCGGCGTGCTGACGATCCCGGAGGAGCGGATCGTCCGCAAGTGGCGCCTGCAGCCGGGCAAGATGCTGCTCATCGACATGGAGCAGGGCCGGATCATCGAGGACGAGGAGATCAAGGCCTCGCTCGCCGACGAAGAGCCCTACGAGCAGTGGCTGGCCGACACCCAGTTCAAGCTGGAGGAACTGCCCGAGGCGCCCGAAGCCGAGGCGGCGATGGGCGACAACGACCCCTCGGCCCTGCTCGATCGTCAGCAGACCTTCGGCTACACCCAGGAGGACATGCAGTTCTTCCTGGAGCCGATGGCCCGGATCGGCGACGATCCGGTCGGCTCCATGGGCGCCGACACGCCCATCGCGGTGCTCTCCAAGCGCCCGAAGCTGCTCTACGAATACTTCAAGCAGAACTTCGCCCAGGTCACCAACCCGCCGATCGACCCGATCCGCGAGGAGCTGGTGATGAGCCTCGTCTCGATGATCGGGCCGCGGCCGAACCTGCTCGGCCACAACGCCGGCACGCACAAGCGGCTGGAGGTCAGCCAGCCGATCCTCACCAACGAGGACCTGGCCAAGATCCGCTCGATCAACGAGCTGCTGGACGGCGCCTTCCGCACGGCCACGCTCGACGCCACCTGGCCGGCCGAAGAGGGCGCGGCGGGGCTCGAGCCCGCGCTCGACCGCCTGTGCCGCGAGGCCACCGAGGCGGTGCTGGCGGACATGAACATCCTGATCGTCTCCGACCGGGCGGCGGGCGCTGACCGCATCCCGATCCCGGCGGCGTTGGCCACCGCGGCGGTGCACCACCACCTGATCCGTCAGGGCCTGCGGATGCAGACGGGCCTGGTCATCGAGACCGGCGAGGCGCGCGAAGTGCACCACTTCTGCGTCCTGGCCGGTTACGGCGCGGAGGGGATCAACCCCTATCTGGCGTTCGAGACCCTCGAGGAGCTGCGGGTCCGCACGGGCATGACGCAGTCAGCCTACGAGGTCCGCAAGAACTACATCAAGGCCGTCGGCAAGGGGATCCTGAAGGTGATGTCCAAGATGGGCATCTCCACCTACCAGTCCTACTGCGGGGCCCAGATCTTCGACGCCGTCGGCCTGTCGAGCGAGCTGATCGAGAAGTACTTCACGGGCACCGCCACGACCATCGAGGGCGTGGGCCTGACCGAGGTCGCCGAGGAGACGGTCCGCCGTCACCGCGACGCCTGGGGCGACAACCCGATCTACGCCAACATGCTGGACGTCGGCGGCCAGTACGCCTTCCGCCTGCGCGGCGAGACCCACGCCTGGACGCCGGAAAGCGTCGCCAAACTGCAGCACGCGGTTCGCGGCAACCTGCCCGACGACTACCGGGAGTTCGCGGCCAGCATCAACGAACAGAGCGAGCGGCTGCTGACCATCCGCGGCCTCATGCAGCTGAAGCCGGCCGATCGGGCGATCCCGCTGGACGAGGTCGAACCGGCCTCTGAGATCGTCAAGCGGTTCTCCACCGGGGCGATGAGCTTCGGCTCGATCAGCCGCGAGGCGCACACCACCCTGGCGCTGGCGATGAACCGCATCGGCGGCCGCTCGAACACCGGCGAGGGCGGCGAGGAGCGCGACCGCTTCAAGCCGCTGCCGAACGGCGATTCCCTGCGCTCGCGCATCAAGCAGGTCGCCTCGGGCCGCTTCGGCGTCACGACCGAGTACCTGGTCAACGCCGACGACATCCAGATCAAGATGGCCCAGGGCGCCAAGCCCGGGGAGGGCGGCCAGCTGCCCGGCCACAAGGTGGACAAGAACATCGCGCGCGTCCGGCACTCGACGCCGGGGGTGGGCCTGATCAGCCCGCCGCCGCACCACGACATCTATTCGATCGAGGATCTGGCCCAGCTGATCCACGACCTGAAGAACGTCAATCCGGGCGCCCGCATCTCGGTGAAGCTGGTCTCGGAAGTGGGCGTCGGCACCGTGGCCGCGGGCGTCGCCAAGGCGCGCGCCGACCACGTGACCATCTCCGGCTTCGAAGGCGGCACGGGGGCGTCCCCGCTCACCTCGCTGACCCACGCCGGTTCGCCCTGGGAGATCGGCCTGGCCGAGACCCAGCAGACCCTGCTGCTCAACGGCCTGCGCACCCGCATCGCCGTGCAGGTGGACGGGGGCCTGCGCACCGGCCGGGACGTGGCCATCGGCGCGCTGCTCGGGGCCGACGAGTTCGGCTTCGCCACCGCCCCGCTGATCGCGGCCGGCTGCATCATGATGCGCAAGTGCCACCTCAACACCTGCCCGGTGGGGGTGGCGACCCAGGACCCGGTGCTGCGCGCGCGCTTCACCGGCCAGCCCGAGCACGTGATCAACTACTTCTTCTTCGTCGCCGAAGAGCTGCGGGAGATCATGGCCGAGATGGGCTTCCGGACGGTCAACGAGATGATCGGCCGGGTGGACCGCCTCGACATGGCCGACGCCGTCGACCACTGGAAGGCGCACGGCGTCGACCTGTCGCGCATCCTCTACAAGGCCCCGGTCGAGAGCCCCAAGGGGCTGTGGAACATGGACCGCCAGGAGCACGGCCTGGAGAAGGCGCTCGACAACGAGCTGATCGCCTTCGCCAAGGACGCGCTGGAGGACGGCAAGCCGGTCCGCGGCGAGTTCGCGATCAAGAACGTCAACCGCACCGCCGGCGCCATGCTGTCCGGCGAGGTGGCCAAGCGCTACGGCCACACCGGCCTGCCCGAGGACACCATCTCGCTGACCTTCAAGGGCTCGGCCGGCCAGAGCTTCGGCGCCTTCGCGGCCCGCGGCGTCAGCCTCGAGCTGATCGGCGAGGGCAACGACTACGTCGGCAAGGGCCTGTCCGGCGGCCGGATCGTCGTCAAGCAGCCGCCTGAGGCGAACCGCGAGCCGACGCAGAACATCATCGTCGGCAACACGGTGCTCTACGGCGCCATCGCGGGCGAGGCCTACTTCCACGGCGTCGCCGGCGAGCGGTTCGCCGTGCGCAACTCCGGCGCCGTCACGGTGGTCGAGGGCGTGGGCGACCACGGCTGCGAATACATGACCGGCGGCGTGGTGGCCGTGCTCGGCGACACCGGGCGCAACTTCGCGGCCGGCATGAGCGGCGGCATCGCCTACGTCTACGATCCGAACGGCCGCTTCGGCGATCTGTGCAACATGGCCATGGTCGACCTCGAGAAGGTCGAGCCGGCCGGCCGGCCCGATCCGGCGGACGAGCCGTACCGCCCCAGCCAGCGCTCCATCTCGGTGGAGAACAACGGCATGGGCGACGTGCTGCGGTTCGACGCCGAGCGGCTGAAGATCCTGATCGAGCGCCACCTGCTCTACACCGGCAGCGCGCGGGCCCGGGCGATCCTGGACAACTGGGACGCCGAGGTCCGGAACTTCGTGAAGGTCATGCCCAAGGACTACCGCCGCGCCCTCATGGAAATGGCGGCGGAACGGCAGGCGGCCCCGGTCGCGGCCGAATAGCAGATTAGAGTTCGGAGCATCACGAGATGGGAAAGCCGACCGGCTTCCTGGAGGTCGAGCGTCAGGACCGCGGCTACGAGCCGCCCGCCGAGCGCCTGAAGACCTGGAAGGAGTTCGTCCACCCGCTGCCGATCGAGGCGGTGCGCAAGCAGGCCTCGCGCTGCATGGATTGCGGGATTCCGTTCTGCCACAACGGCTGTCCGGTGAATAACCAGATCCCGGACTTCAACGACCTCGTCTACCGGGACCACTGGAAGACGGCGCTGGAGAACCTGCAGTCGACCAACAACTTCCCGGAGTTCACGGGACGGGTGTGCCCGGCGCCCTGCGAGGCGTCCTGCACGCTGAACATCATCGACACCCCGGTGACCATCAAGACGATCGAGTGCCAGATCGTCGACCGCGGCTGGGAAGAGGGCTGGATCACGCCCCAGCCCTCGCCGCGCGGCACCGGCAAGCGGATCGCCATCGTCGGCTCCGGCCCCGCGGGCCTGGCCTGCGCCCAGCAGCTGGCCCGCGCCGGCCATGCGCCGACCGTGTTCGAGAAGTCCGACCGGGTCGGCGGCCTGCTCCGCTACGGCATCCCCGACTTCAAGATGGAGAAGCACCTCATCGACCGGCGCATCCGGCAGATGGAGGCGGAAGGCGTGATCTTCCGGACCAACTTCGAGGTCGGCAAGAACGTCTCCGTCCAGCGGCTGCTCGACGACTACGACGTGCTGGTGATGGCCGGCGGGGCCGAGAACCCCCGCGACCTGGACGTGCCGGGCCGTGAGCTCGACGGCGTCCACTTCGCCATGGAGTTCCTGACCCAGCAGAACAAGCGGGTGGCGGGCGATCCCGAGCACCAGGCCGCCCCGGACGGGACCATCTCGGCCAAGGGCAAGCACGTCGTCGTCATCGGCGGCGGCGACACCGGCTCGGACTGCATCGGCACCTCCAACCGCCACGGCGCGGCCTCGGTCGTGCAGCTGGAGATCATGCCCGAGCCGCCGGCCCGGGAGAACAAGGCCCTGACCTGGCCCGACTGGCCGCTCAAGCTGCGCACCTCCTCGTCGCACGAGGAAGGCTGCGAGCGCGACTTCGCCGTCGGCACCAAGCGGTTCATCGGCGAGAACGGCAAGGTGACCGCCGTCGAGTGCGTCCGCCTCGAGTGGGTGACCGGCGATGACGGCCGCATGCGCATGCAGGAGATCCCGGGCTCGGAGTTCCAGCTCAAGGCCGACCTCGTCCTGTTCGCCATGGGCTTCGTCGGCCCGCGCCACGAAGGCTTCGTCGAGCAGGCGGGCGTCGAGCTCGACCCGCGCGGCAACGTCAAGGCCTCGGTCTCCGACTACCGCACCTCGACGCCCAACATCTTCACCTGCGGCGACATGCGCCGGGGCCAGTCGCTGGTGGTCTGGGCCATCCGCGAAGGCCGCCAGTGCGCCCAGGCCGTCGACGCCTACCTGATGGGCGCCAGCAAGCTGCCGAGGTAGCGCTCAGACCTCTCCCTCCGCTCGCGGAGGGAGAGGGTAGGGTGAGGGAGGCTCCGGGCGCCGAGACGCACGGGCGTTTGAGGCCCTTCGCTCCGCTCGAGCCCCCTCCCAACCCTCTCCCTGCAGGCGGGAAGAGGCCTATTTCACGCATCCCCCACCAGCGCGATGATCTTCCCCGAACCGCCGCAGTCGGGGCAGGGGGCTTCGCCCTGGCGGCCGGTGCCCGAGCAGCGCGGACAGACGTGCTCGCCGCTCTGGTCGGTTGCGGGCTTCACCTCGTCGCCGGGGTTGAGGTCGGACTGGTCGGGCATTGCGGGCTCCTTTGGGAGGGACAACGCGCGAGGCGTCACACGAGGCGCCGCGCCAGCCGGCTGACGTAGCCGTCCAGCAGCCGTTCAATCGCCTTGCGCTCTTCAGGCGCCGCCGCATCCCGCGCCATCGTCCAGGCGCCCGCCTGGAAGGCGAGGTAGGCGATCTCGAAAGCCGCCAGCAGGGTCTCGTCCGCGCCGGCCCGGCGGCAGAGCCGTCCGGCCTCGTCTTGCGTGAGGCCCAGCTCCACCCAGGCTCCGGCGACGTCCCAGCCGACGTCCTGGCAGCCCACCAGGTCGTGGGCGTCGTCGTGGTCCAGGACATCGGCCTTCAGGATCCGCCCGTCCGGCAGCGCCAGCCACTCCCAGGCGTGCATCCGCCCGTCGATCCGCACCGGCCGCAGCCGGGCGGAGAGCAGGGGCGCGAGCCGGCCCCGCACGGCGTCCGCGGCCGCCTCGCCGATCAGCTGGCCGGCGTTGTAGGCGGCCATCCCGACGAGTTCGCCCGGGGCCGCGCCATCCTCCGGCGCGGCCGGGAACCTCCGGGCGCGGAAGGCGAGGTAGCGGCCAAGGACGTCCATCACCGCCTCCCGATCCGTCGGGGGCCGCGCCTGGCCCATCCACCGCTGCAGCAGGAAGCCGTGGCGCAGGGCCAGGGGCTCGGGCGCGAAGCCGGCGGCGTGCAGCGCCTGCGCGCGCCTCAGTTTCTCGGAGCTTGTCGCGCCAAGTCCCGAGAATTTCAGCAGGAATTCGCCCTTAGATGTGCGGAGCAGATACTTCCGGCGCTCCTGCGCGGCGTGCACCGGCGCCTCCACGTTCAGCGCCGTGCGCCAGGCCCCTCCCGACAGGTCCTCCAGCGGGCCGAGCGGCAGGCCGACCAGGTCCTCGAACCAGCCGGGCAGGGCCGGCAGGGCGTAGTCCTCGAACGTCACCAGCCGCTTCTGCGCCCCGGCCCAGCGCCGCCGATGCCGCTCGCACGACTTCGGGCCCGGTCCGCCGAGATGGCTGGGGAAGAACCACCGTCGCTCTGCGGGGACGCCGAGCCGCTCCAACAGGTCGCCCGCCGCGCCGAACGAGCTGCCGGACAAGCCGGGCCCCTCATCCACGACGGCGACCGGGGCGGTCAGAGTCCGGACCAGCTCGTCCGACAGCTTCAGCTCACGCGAGAAAGGATGGCCGCAAGGCCTTGCCGTCACGACGTTTCTGGCGTTCGCAGCCGCGCCGACTATCGCCGCGAGGCTGGTCCCGATGCTGCGCAGGCCGAGCACCGCCGGCGGCGCCTCGAACCTCGTCCCGCGAGCGGCCAGCCCGTACGTCTCCGGATAGACCGCGTAATAGGCGTACCCCTCCGGCGCCTTCACCTCCACCGCTCTTGGCATGGCCCGCCCCCTCACCAATTCCGTCATCCCGGGCGCCCGGAACGGGCGATCCGGGACCCAGGAAGCCCTGGCGCCGCCTCTGGGTCCCGGCTCTCCGCTGCGCTCCGGCCGGGATGACGGGGAGGGAGGTCTGGCCACTTTCCGGGAGGAGAGGCTGGCCATCACCTCCGCAGCGATCGCGCGGGCAAGCGCCATGGCCGCATCCGCCGCGGGCGAGGGCGCGTCGAAGCCCCGCTCGGCGAACGCGGCGTCCGCCAGGCCCTGGGCCAGGCGCCCCGCCTCGATCAGCGCCGCCACCCGCCGCTCGTGGCGCAGGATCCACAGCGGCTCGGCGTCCGCTCCGGCCAGAAGGGCCTCGATCCGCTCCAGCATCGCGCCTGGGGCTTCGCGCCGGACGCGCTCGCCGTAGATCAGCATCGCTAGTCCTGCGTCTGCAGGTGGCGGTAGGCGATGGCCTTGAAGGCGTCGAAGTCCGGGATCGGGGGCGGGGGCCGCAGCCGCTCCAGCCAGGCCCGCCAGGCCTCGTACTGCTCGGGGCTGGGCGAGACGCGCGGGCGCCGGTCCTTGGCGAGCGACAGGGCGGCCAGCGGCGTCATCCCCTGGTCCACGAGCACGCACAGCGCCAGCGTCGCCGACCGGCCGATCCCGTGCTCGCAGTGGATCAGCACGCGCCGCCCGGCGGTCAGTCGCGGCCGGGCGAACGCCACGCCCGCGTCCAGCATCTCGACGCTGACGGCGCACAGGTCCTCGGTCGGCAGGTGCAGGAAGTCGAGGCCGTGCCGCTCCAGCGCTTCGGCGTCGTCGCAGGCCTCCTGGCGCAGGTCGATCACCGCGCAGACGCCATGCTGCGCCGCCAGGGTCTCGACGTGCTCCGGCGGGACCGCCCCGCCGACCGCCAGCGTCCCGGTCAGCCAGCTGAAGTTGGGCGCCCAGCCGGCCACGGCGGTCCTATCCCGTGGCCGCCAGCGGCCGCGCGGCCGGGCGGCTGGGCGCGTAGCGCCGCACCATCTGGGCGCAGAACTCGGCGAACTCCTCCGCCACCTGCGGCGGCGAGGTGTGGTGCGGCTCGATCCCCCGGTGCTCGGGCGTGAAGCAGAAGGTGACGGTGACCTCGAAGTCGGCCAGCGCCTCCATCTGCCGGTCGAACCAGGCCAGAGCGTCGGGCCGGAAGCTGTCGGCCCAGGACAGGCCCGTGCGCAGGTGCTTGACCCCGAGCCGCTTCATCCAGGCCACCGCATCGTCCAGCCGGTGGTCCTCGAAGTGGAACCACTGGCAAAGGCCCATCTCGGCGGCGTAGTCGGCGTAAACCTCCAGGCCCGGCTTGGGCGTCCCGTCCTCGCGCAATAGGCCCATGTGGAAGTGGCGGTAGTAGCTGCTGCCCTCCGCCTCCTTGTGCCGGGTCGTCGCCTCCCAGGTCTTGGGCAGGTCGTAGAGGCTGTACCAGTGGATGCGCGGGACCTTGCCGATCAGGAGGTCGGCGGTCTTCTTCACCCCCCAGGCCTGCACCTCCTCCGAGCCGAAGGACGAGACGCCCACCTCGGTGATCCAGATCGGCTTGTCGGTGACCGCGCGGATTTCCTCAACCTTGTCCGGCCACTCGTCGATCATCCAGAGGTTCCAGTCGAGCGGGAAGCCATGGATGGCGACCACGTCGACGTGGTCCAGCACGCCCTTGGACTCCAGCCGGCGGACGAAGTGCGGGTCGATCGGGCTCATGCCGCCCAGCACGCGGGTGAGGCCCCCGTTCTCGGCCGCGATGGCCTGGCCCGCCAGCCTGGTCATCTGGGCGAACAGGTCCCACTCGGGGTCGAGGTTCGGGTCCCAGTGGGACTTGTTGTTCGGCTCGTTCCAGATCTTGGCCGCTTCGATCATGCGCGCGCCCCGTGGTCCTTTCCGTTCGCCTTCGCCTTGGCCGGATAGACCACGCCCGGCCCCTTGGGCGGGCTCGACTTCCGGCAGATGTAGACCTCGTCCTCCGGATGGGACTCGATGGAAAAGCCGGCGCTGCGCAGCATCGCCTCCACGCAGGCCGCGTTCGGCGCCCACCAGTTGGTCCAGTCGTCGGCGTACTCGTGCTCGATGAAGTGCATCTTCGGGTAGCCGGGCTCGTCGAAGTGCTTCTCTTCCCAGAAGCTGTAGTTGGCCTGGACCGGATAGACTTCCTTCGAGCCCCGCTGCATCGACTGGAAGATCAGCAGGTCCCTGGCCGCGTGCTCGTGGATCAGGTCCAGCGCCAGCAGCGGGTGGCGCAGGTGGTAGAGCACGCCCATGAACAGGACGACGTCGAAGGTCTCGCCGAGCTCGGCCACGTCGTAGACGGACAGCTTGCGGAACTCGATGTCCTGGCCGGTCACCTCGGCGGCGAAGCGGGCCTGCTCCAGGTAGCGGTCGTCGAAGTCGATCCCCAGCACCCGGTCCGCGCCGCGGCGCTTCATCTGGATCGAGTAGAAGCCGGCGTTGCAGCCGATATCCAGCACCGTCTTGCCGGTCAGGTCGGCGGGGATGGCGTGCTCGAACTGGCGCCACTTCACGTTCGGGTAGTCGGACAGGAAGTGGTCGGGCGCGGTCTGCACCCCGTTCAGGTCGATGTTGTGGAACCAGTCGCCGAGGGCGCGGGCCTTCTCGGCGATCTGGCCCGGGTCGAGCGTGCTCATGCCGGAACCTCGTTCATGCTGTGCACCTTCAGCCCCCACTCGCCGGCGACGACGACGCTGAGCGAGCCGGGGCTGACCTCGATGCGGTGATGTTCGTTGAGGGAGAGCGACAGGCCGGCCATCAGCGCCGCCTTAATGACGTCGCCGTGGGTCACGGCCACGACCCGCTGGTCGGGATGGCCCTGGACGGCCTCGTTGATGAACCGGCCCACCCGCATCTGGACCTGGGCCATGCTCTCGCCGCCGGGCGGAAGGGCGCTCGCGCGCTCCTCGTTCCAGGTCCGCCATTCCGCGCGCCCGTCGAGCTCCTCGAACCGGGCGCCGGTCCAGTCCCCGTAGTCGACCTCCAGCAGGTTCTCGCTGAGCTGCAGCGGCAGCCCCAGGGCCTGGGCGATCGGCTCGCCGGTGGCGACCGTCCGCTCGAGGGGGCTGGCGTAGACCGCATCGATCGGCTCGCGCGCCAGACGGCGGGCCAGCGCCTCGCATTCGGCCAGCCCCTGCTCCGACAGGGTGACGCCCGGCATCCGCCCGCAGAGCACCTTGCCCAGGCGGTCGTGACTGCCGTGGCGGACGAAGTACACGACGGTGGTCACGATGCGAGGCGCGGCGCCCGGCGAGGTTCGGCGGCCCGCCCGCCTTCGCCGTCGATGAAGCGAAGGGTGCGCTCGCGCGCCTCGTGGTCGGTGTACTGCTCGGGCGGCGACTTCATGAAGTAGGACGAGGGGCCCAGCAGCGGGCCGCCCAGCTTGCGGTCCAGGCCCAGCTTGGCGCAGCGGACCGCGTCGATGACGATGCCGGCCGAGTTGGGGCTGTCCCAGACCTCCAGCTTCAGCTCGACGTTCAGCGGCACCCCGCCGAAGGTGGTGCCCTCCAGCCGGATGTGGGCCCACTTGCGGTCGGTCAGCCAGGGCACGTAGTCGCTCGGCCCCACGTGGATCGCGCCCTCGTCCAGCGGCACGTCCAGCTGGCTGGTCACCGACTGGGTCTTGGAGAGCTTCTTGGAGGCCAGCCGCTCGCGCTCCAGCATGTTCTTGAAGTCGGAGTTGCCGCCGAAGTTGAGCTGATAGGTGCGGTCCAGCCGCACGCCGCGCTCGCGGAACAGGTTGGCCAGCATCCGGTGGATGATGGTCGCGCCCACCTGGCTCTTGATGTCGTCGCCGATGATCGGCACCCGCCGCTGCTCGAACCGCTTGGCCCACACGGGGTTGGAGGCGATGAACACCGGGATGCAGTTCACGTAGGCGCAGCCGGCCTCCAGCGCCTGCTCGGCGTAGTACTCGGTGGCCTGCTGCGAGCCGACCGGCAGGTAGGAGACCAGCACGTCTGCGCCGGAGCGGCGCAGCGTCTCGGCCACGTCCACCGGCGGCTCGGGGCTCTCCTCGATCTCGCCGGCCATGTAGCGGCCGATGCCGTCGAGGGTCGGCCCGCGCTGGACCTGCACGCCGGTCTTCTTCGGCCGCTCGAAGACATAGGTGTTGTTGGGCGCCGCCAGCACCGCCTCGGCCACGTCGCGGCCCACCTTGCCGGCATGGACGTCGAAGGCGGCGGCGATCTCGATGTCGCCCACATGGTAGCCGCCCAGCTCCACATGCATCAGGCCGGGCGGCGGCTCGTTGGCCGGCGCCTCGGCGTAGTAGCCGAGGCCCTGGACGAAGGACGAGGCGCAGTTTCCCACGCCGACGATCCCCACACGTAGCTTGTTCCGGCTCATCGCACCCCTTGCGGCGTCGCGTGCGGCGCGGCGGAAAACCTGGCGCCAGCTTTGTACCTCTCAGAAAAGGTTTCGGCTCAGCTTGGTTCCCGTGCGGGATCGGGGATTGGCGCTGACGTCAGTAGGGCGCGTCGGCGGGATCGGCCTGAGGCTCGGTGGCGGACGCTGGAGCGAGTTCGGTCGCGGCCTCTGCTGGCGCGAGCAGATCGCCGACCGGGTCGTACTCGGCGGCGGGCGGCTCGATGACGCCACCGGGGATTGCGGGTGCATTGAGCAGCGGCAGGGCCTTGGCCATGAAGGCGCGCCAGATGCGGGCTGGCGCCCCGCCGCCCGTCACCTCGTTCATCGGCGAGCCGTCGTCCTTGCCCAGCCAGACGGCGGTCACGAAGCCGCCGGTGTAGCCGATGAACCAGGCGTCCCTATGGTCGGTGGAGGTTCCGGTCTTGCCGGCCAGGTCGTAGCCCTCGATGGCCGCCGCCTTGCCGGTACCGCGGTTCACGACGGCCCGCATCATCTGGTTCATGTACTGCAGCGCCGGCGTGCCGATCACCGCCTGGTGGGGCGGCCGGTCGATGTTGCGGTCATAGAGGACTTGGCCGCTCGCCGTGCGGATCCTTTCGATGCCGTACGGCTTGGCCGCGTAGCCGCCGTTGGCGAACGGGACATAGGCCTGGGCCATCTCCAGCGGGCTTACCTCAACCGCCCCAAGCGCCATGGCCGCCTCGAGCTGGATCTTAGAATTGATCCCCAGCCGCCGCGCGGTAGCGGCCACGTTGCCGGTTCCGACCTCGTTGGCGAGCCGCGCCGCAACCGTATTGACCGACCCTTCCAGGGCGGCTTCGAGCGTCATCGGCCCACCGAAGCCGCCGGCGTAGTTGCGGGGCTCCCAGGAGCCGATCTTGATCGGCTCGTCGACCACCGGCGTCCACGGGGTGCGACCCTGCTCCATGGCCGTCAGGTAGACGAAGGGCGTGAATGCAGTAGTCGCCTGCCGGCGACCCGCGGCCAGCCGATCGAACTGGCTCTGAAGGTAGTCGGCTCCGCCGACGTAGGCGCGAACCCGGCCTTCTCCGTCGAGGGCGACGAGCGCGCCCTGCGCCTTGGCCTGCTCGAGTCCGCTTCGCAGCGCCGCCTCGGCGGCGCTCTGCAGCGGCAGGTCCAGCGTGGTCTCCACCACCAGATCCTCGGTCTGCCCGCCAACGAGCTCGCGGACCTCCTCGTTCACCCAGTCCACGAAGTACCGGCCCCTCAGGCTGGCGAGTTCCTGATTGACCTGAACCGGGGTGTTGAAAGCCGCGTCCCGTTCCTCCGGCGTGATCGCGCCGACGCGGACCATCTGGTCGAGCACCAGGGTGGCGCGCAGCGCCGATCGGTCCGCCGCCGAGACGGGGCTGTAGCGGGTGGGACCCTTCATGAGGCCCGCGAGTAAGGCGCTCTCTCCAATGGTCAGGGTGTCGGCGGTCTTTCCGAAGTAGCGCTGGGACGCCGCCTCGATGCCGTAGGCGCCGGCGCCGAAGTACGCACGATTGAGATATAGCTCCAGGAGCTCCTTCTTGGAGAACTTCGCCTCCAGGCGAATGGCGAGGATCAGCTCCTGGAGCTTGCGCCAGTAGCCCGGCTCGCTGTTGAGGAAGAGATTGCGCGCGAGCTGCTGAGTGATCGTCGAGCCGCCACGCACCGGTCCCTCGGGGTGGCTCATGTTGTGAATCAGCGCCCGACCCATGCTCCAGGGATTGAACCCCGGATGCGAGTAGAACCAGCGGTCTTCGGTGGCGATGAACGCCCCAGGTACGTGGGCCGGCAGCGTATCGAGATCGCGCGGGACGCCCTGGCTGCCGACAATAGCGATGAGCGCGCCCGATCGATCTAGATAATGCACGGGCGGCTGGCCGGGAGCCTGTACCGGCGGGGCAATGTCCGGAAGGGTCAGGAGGAGACTGATCACAAGGGCGGTGACGCTGACGAGCATCGCAACAGCGACGCTCGCCGCGATCCGCCCTGCGCGCGTGCGCGGCGCTCGTGGACGCCATCCCCGGAGACGCTCCGCCAGCCTGGCGAGCCACCGGCGCAGGGCGTGCCACCATGGCGGCGGTGGCGGCGGCGGCATTGGCCCACGCCGCTGCCATTGCGAGTTAAACTGGCCGGCCCCGATCGTTCCGCCGACCAGCTCGTCCATCAGTCGGACCCGCTGCGCAGCGCGCTGGGACGGGCTCTTCCGCAGTTCGGCCCGGGCCTGGTCCAGCACCTCATCGTCGATGTTCTTCTCGGCGTGATGCCGGCTGAGCGCCCTGCGGACTTCGTCGGCCCAGAACGGGTCGCCCGTGTGGTCGCGCCACGAGATGACCAGCTCGCCGGTGGAGCCCAGGTCCCAGAACTGCGGCTGCTGGCTCGGCGTCCTGATTTGGTTCTTCACCCACGAGGCGAGCGCGGACATGGTGAGCTCGCGCGCGCCCGGCGGGGCGGGGGCGCCGGACCTGATGCCTTCGATCAGGCAGCGGGTGAGATGCCCCCCGCCGACGCTCCTGGACTCCGCCGCCATCTGGAACTTGGTGCTCGCGGTCAGGATGTAGGTGCCGGTCTCGTGCGCAAGCGTCGAGACGGCGTCTTCGACGCTTCCTTTGAAGAGGTCGGGACCAACCGCACCCGAGTAACAGCAGTCGAGGATGAGCGCCTTCTGCGACGCTCGCGATTGGTTGAAGAGGTCCTTGAGTTCCTTGGCGCCGAGGCCGGTGGTCTGCAGCAGGTCCGACTGCGTGTCCTTCAGGACCAGCGACAGCGATCCGTCTCGGCCGAGTCGACCGTGGCCGCTGAAGTAGAAGAGGATGACATCGCCTCGATTCGCCTCGCTGGACAGCCGCTCGATCGCCCGCCTCACCTCCTGGACCGAGGCGTTGATCAGCTGTTCGACCTGTTGGAAGTGGCCGAAGCGCCCGTCCCTCAGGAGGGCGGCGACGTCTCTGGCGTCCTTGGCCGGATACTGGAGCGGAGCGAAGGTGAGCTTATCGGAGAACTCACTCGCCCCAACGACGATCGCTCGCCGCATGGCTTCCGTCTCCGCTTCTGGCTCCGCTCACCATTTCGATCGCCGGCCGGATCTGCTCGGCCGCCGCCCGGGCGTCCGCGGTGTCGATCCTCGCCTTTCCTCCCGGCCCCTCGACTTCGATGATTGTGCGGCCGCGCTGCACGTGCGCCTTGAGGACGTCGACCAGGGCGACCACCGCGCCAGAGGAGAGGACGCCGATCACCAGGGTGTTGAGGTCGAACGCGATACCTTTGGACCCTGCGGGGGCCGCCGCCTGTCCGTAGGCCACAGGCCCGTCGACGGTTCGCTCCAGGTCCTCTTTCAGGTCTTGCAGGCGATCCGGCGCCGGCGCGCCGTCCGGCTCCAGGATCGATAACGTCAGCTCAGCCATCGCTGCCCCCAGCTTCAGATATCAACGCTACGTTGATCGAGGCGGGGCTGCAACGCAATGTGGATTCGCCAATTTATCAATCGGATGAGTCGGCTCCTATGCGCAGCGCCGGAGCCGGGCCCGGGGTCAGCCGCGCGTCCTCCAATCGGAACGGCTCAGCTTGGTTCCCATCAGCGCGCACAGCCGGGCGTGCGGGCTGACGGCGGCCAGGCGGCGGGCCTTGTCGGCTTCCAGGGCCGCCAGCAGCGGGGCGTCGCGGCCGTAGGGGTCGGCCCGCACCTCGACGCCGCCGGGCGTGGGCCAGGCGGTGAAGTAGGTGATGAACACCGGCACGGGCTCGGGCAGGTCGACGCGGTGCTCCGGATCTGGGGGCAGGGCGGCCGGCGCGGCCGGGCCCAGCAGGCGCCGGGCCAGCGGCATCGCCCGCTCCAGCCGCACGCAGCCGGAGCTGAAGGTCCGCTCGCGGGCCTCGAAGGCCCACCGGTGCGGGGTGTCGTGCAGGTAGATGCCGAGCTCGTTGGGCAGCATCAGCTTCACCTGCCCCATCATGTTGTCGCCGCCGGGCTTCTGGCGCACGCGCAGCAGCTCGCGTCCCGCCGCGACGGCGGTCCAATCGACGCTGGCCGGGTCCACCGGCCGGGCCTGGTCCGACCAGTCGGACAGCACCTCCAGCCGCTCGGCCTCCAGCGCGCCGACGCCGTGTCGCAGGACCCGGCGGGCGAAGTCGTCGCGCACCAAGTCGACGGGGATGTTCCAGTAGGGATTGTAGACGGCGTAGCGGATCACCCCGGCCATCATCGGCGTGGCGTAGCGGGGCTTTCCGACCACCACCTCCATGGTCTCGCGCAGATGGCCGTCCTCGTAGAGGAACAGCTGCGCCGAGGCCGCGTCCACGACGATGAAGCGGCGGCCGGGGTCGGCCGGGATCTGCCGCGCCCGGGCCATGTTGGCCAGCAGCAGCGACTCGTAGCGGTCCCGCTCGCCCGCGGGAACGGAAAGGCGGCCGGAGCGCAGGTCGGCCAGCGCGGCGCGCAGCTGGGCGTAGAGCGGGTTCATCCGGCGGACCGCGCTCAGGTGCGCCGCCAGGTCCTGGGCCTGCGCGGCCTCGGCGAGGATGGCCGAGGGCTCCGTCGCCGGCGGCCTCAGCGCCGGGTCGGTGAACACCATCCGCGCCGCCGCCGGGGAGGTGCGCAGGTCCCGCACATAGCCGGCGAAGGCGCTGGACAGGGCGATCTCCGCCCGGGCCAGGGCGACAGGATCGCGGCTGGCCGCGCCGGCCACCGTGCGCGCCAGGCCGCCCGGCTGGTAGTCGTCCGGCTCGAGACCGTCCGCCGCCGCCCCGCCGACCAGCGAGATCAGCGTCCTCGCTTCCGGCCGCACGGCGCGGCCCTTGAGCCAGAGCGGGCGCCAGTCGCGCGCCTCGTAGAAGGCGGCGAGTTCGTCCAGGCCGGCGCGCGCCAGTTCGGCGCGCACGGCGCGCGCCACCGGGCCGGCCGGAGCCGGCGCCCGCACAGAGGCGGACGCCGGACCCGAAGCCGGCTCGGCGTTCGGGGCCGCGAAGGCGGCCGCCAGGAGCGCGACGCCGGCCAGGCGGCCGATCCGTCGCGCCTGCTCGCGGCTGGCCGGCCGCCCCTGGACCGGCCGCGCGATCAGCCGCGTTCCCCGGCGTACTGCATGTCGTCGCCGGCCGCGGCGGCCGTGTCCTCAGCGGACTCGGTCGCGCTCATGGCGCCGGAAGCGCTCGTATCGCCCGCCGCGCCCGTGGTCGCGCCGGTCTGGCCCTGCATGGTCGTCGAGCCGGTCGCGCCGGTCTGAGCGTCCATCGAGCCGGCCGCGTTGGTCGACCCGGCGCCGCCCGCCGCTCCGGTCTGGCCGGTCGCCGGCTGCTGGGTGGTCTGGGCGATGGCGACGCTTCCGAGCACCAGGGCTCCGGCGGCGCCTGCAATAAGGATCTTCTTGTTCATAGGGGTCTCCCGTGAGGTGTGGCTTGCCCACGGGTTTGTGAACAACTGGAGGGAACCACCCGTTCCCCAAACGTCATCAGTTAAGGGCGTATAGGCGCATGCCGCGGGGTCGGATAAGGCGAAGCTCTTGTCATATGTGAATACTCACAGCGGCCGACGCGTTTGCGTTCCACGGCTCCGTTATGCTGAACCGCCTCAGTACAGCTGAGCTCGCGGGAACTTAGATGAAGTCATAGGTGTTAGCTTGGCGGTTGGGATGCGAGGGAGCCGCCATGAACCACACCCACGATAACGGCCTTTCCACCCCTATCCGCGCCCGGCGCGCCGCGGCGGCGTAGGGGGCGGGCGAGATGGGAGAGACGGTCCTCATCACCGGCGGCGCCGGCTTCATCGGGCGCCACCTGGCCTCGGCGCTTCTGCAGCGCGGCGACAAGGTGCGGGTGCTCGACAGCCTGATCGAGCAGGTCCACCCGACCCGCGCGCGCCCGGCCGAGCTCGATCCCGAGGTCGAGCTGCTGGTCGGCGACATCCGCGACGACGCCCTGGTGCTGAAGGCGCTGAAGGGCGTCGACAAGGTCGTACATCTGGCCGCCGAGGTGGGCGTCGGCCAGAGCATGTACGCCGTCGAGCGCTACACCAGCGTCAACGACCTCGGCACCGCCGTGCTGTTCCAGCAGCTGATCGACAACCCGGTGAAGCGGGTCGTCGTCGCCTCGTCGATGAGCATCTACGGCGAGGGCCTCTACCGGACCCAGGACGGCCGCCTGCTGCATGACGTGATCCGCGGCGGCCGCCACGAGGACGGAACCTGGGATCCCAAGGACGAGCAGGGCCGGCCCCTGATCCCCGTCCCGACGCCCGAGACCAAGCACAATGCGCTGAAGAGCGTCTACGCCATCGGCAAGTTCGTGCAGGAGCGGCTGACGCTGACCCTCACCCGGCAGTACGGCATGGAGGGCTGCGCCCTTCGCCTGTGGAACATCTACGGGCCCGGGCAGGCGCTCTCCAATCCCTACACCGGCGTGCTGGCGATCTTCGCCTCGCGCATCGCCAACGGCCAGAGCCCGATGGTCTTCGAGGACGGCCAGCAGATGCGCGACTTCGTCCACGTCGGCGACGTGGCCCGCGCCTTCCTGCTGGCGCTCGATCACGACAAGGCGGACGGGGAGGTGTTCAACATCGCCTCCGGCGCGGTGCGCACCGTCGAGCAGGTCGCCCGCTTGCAGGCCGCCTCCATGGGCCGCCCGGACCTCGAGCCCGAGATCATGAACAAGGCCCGGGCCGGCGACATCCGCCACTGCATCCCGGACCTGACCAAGGCCGAGACCGTGCTCGGCTACAAGGCCCGCCAGGACTTCGGCGAAGGCCTGGCCGAGCTCGCCGAATGGGTCGCCCGCCAGGAAGCGGAGGACCGCGTCATCGAAGCTCGCAAGGAGCTGGAGATGCGCGGGCTGGTCGCGTGAGCGGCCCGGTCCTGGTCACCGGCGGGGCCGGGTTCATCGGCAGCAACCTGGCCGATGCGCTGGCCGCCGAGGGCCGCGAGGTGGTGGTCTTCGACGCCCTGGCCCGGCCGGGCGTGGAGCGCAACCTCGCCTGGCTGAAGCAGCGCCACCCCGGCAAGATCTCCAGCGTCGTCGGCGACATCCGCGACGAGCAGGCGCTGGCGGAGGTCGCGGCCGAGGCCGAGGCTGTGTTCCACATGGCCGCCCAGGTGGCGGTGACCACCAGCCTCGTCGATCCGCTCGACGACTTCTCGGTCAACCTGCGCGGGACACTGAACCTGCTGGAGGCGCTGCGCCGGTCCGGGCGGCGGACGCCGATCGTCTTCGCCAGCACCAACAAGGTCTACGGCGACCTGGCCGACATCGAGCTGGAGGTGGTCGACGAGGCCTATCGCCCGAAGGACGGCGCGATCCGCATGGCCGGCGTGTCGGAGGCCCGGCCGCTGGACTTCCACACCCCTTACGGCTGCTCGAAGGGGGCGGCCGACCAGTACGTTCTCGACTACGCCCGCAGCTTCGGCCTGCCGAGCTGCGTGCTGCGCATGAGCTGCATCTACGGGCCGCGCCAGATGGGCACCGAGGACCAGGGCTGGGTCGCCCACTTCCTGATCCGGGCCCTGGAGGGCGCCCCGATCAGCATCTACGGCGACGGCCGCCAGGTGCGGGACATCCTCGACGTCGGCGACGCCGTGGCCGCCTACCTGGCCGCCTGGCGCAGGATCGAGTCCGTCTCTGGGCGGGCGTTCAACCTGGGCGGCGGGCCGGCGAACGCCGTCAGCCTGCGCCAGCTGATCGCCTACATCGAGGAGCTGATCGGCCGGAACGTCGAGCTGACCTTCTCCGACTGGCGGGCCGGGGACCAGCGCTACTACGTCTCCGACGCCAGAGCCGCCCGCCGGGCGCTGGACCTGCCCGAGCCGACGGCCTGGCGCCCCGGCGTCGCCCGGCTCGCCGAGTGGCTGAAGGCCGAACGCGGCCAGCCCGCCAAGCCCCGCGCCGAGGCGGTCGGATGAGCGCCGTCGAAACTTCTGCCTCCCGCCGCTGCGCGGGGGAGGTGGTCCGCGAGGAGGCCGCGTGTCCATTACAGTGAAGCGTACCCCCGGCATCCGTCTCCTGATGACGGCGGATGCGGTGGGCGGAGTTTGGACCTACGCGCTGGACCTCGCCCGAGGCCTCGCGCCCATGGGCGTGCGCACCAGCCTGGTGGTCCTCGGGCCCGAGCCCAAGCCCGACCAGCGGCTCGAGGCCGAGGCCGTGCCCGGCCTGGAGCTGATCGAGACCGGCCTGCCGCTCGACTGGACCGCGCCGGAGCTGGCCGACATCCGGGAGGCCGGCGCCGTGATCCGGGGGCTCGCCCGCGGCGTCTCGGCCGACCTGATCCACCTGAACAGCCCCTCGCTCGCCTACGACGGCGGCTTCTGCGCCCCGGTGATCGGCGCCTGCCACTCGTGCCTGGCCACCTGGTGGAGCGAGGTTCGCGACGGGCCGATGCCGCAGGACTTCCGCTGGCGCAGCTCGGCGCTCTGGCAGGGGCTGATCAACTGCGATATCACCGTCGCCCCCACCGCCGCCTTCGCAGAGGCGACCGCCCGGGCCTACGAGGTCCCGCGCCCGTTCGTGGTCCACAACGGCCGCCTGGCCCCGGCCTTCGCGCCGGCCCCGCGCGAGCGCATGGTGTTCACCGCCGGCCGCCTCTGGGACGACGGCAAGAACATCGGCCTGCTGGACGCCGCCGCCGCCCGGATCGACGCCCCGGTCTACGCGGCCGGCCCGCTGGAGAGCCCCACCGGCGAGCGGCGCAGCCTGGCGCACGCCCGCCCGCTCGGCCGGCTCGCCACTGAGGAGGTGGGCCGCTGGATGACCCGGGCCGGCGTCTTCGCCTCCGGCGCGCTCTACGAGCCGTTCGGCCTGACGGTGCTGGAGGCGGCCCAGGCCGGTTGCCCGCTGGTGCTGTCCGACATCCCCACCTTCCGCGAGCTGTGGGACGGGGCGGCCCTCTTCGTTCCGGCCGACGATCCGGACGCCATGGCCGCGGCGCTGCAGCGCCTGCTGGACGATCGCGACGAGGCCGCCCGGCTGGCCAGGGCCGCCAGGTCGCGCGCCGGCCGCTACTCCGTCCAGGCGATGGCCGAGGGCGTGCGCGACGTCTACCGACTGGTCGCGCCCCAGCTGCGGGTCTCCCGGCAGGAGGCGGCGGCGTGAGGATCGTCTACTTCACCCACTCCCTGGCCTCCTGCTGGAACCACGGCAACGCCCACTTCCTGCGCGGCGTGCTGCGCGAGCTGATCGGCCGCGGCCATGAGGTGGCGGTCTACGAGCCGGCCGGCGCCTGGAGCCTTTCCAACCTGCTGGCCGACCACGGGGAGGCGGGCCTTGCCGCCTACCGCGCCGCCTACCCGGAGCTGTCCTCCACCGCCTTCGGCCCCGAGTTCGATCCGGCCCAGGCGTGCGACGGCGCCGAGCTGGTCATCGTCCACGAGTGGAACGACCCGGCCCTGGTCGCCGCCCTCGGCGCGCACCGCAAGGCCGGCGGACGCTTCACCCTGCTGTTCCACGACACCCACCACCGGGCGGTCAGCGACCCGGAGGCGATCGGCGCCTTCGACCTTTCCGGCTACGACGGCGTCCTGGCCTTTGGCGAGACGCTGGCCGAGGTCTACCGCCGCTGGGGCTGGGGCCGGCGGGTGTTCGTCTGGCACGAGGCCGCGGACGTGGCCCTGTTCAAGCCGCCGGCGCAGGAGGGGCCCCGCGAGGGCCTGGTCTGGATCGGCAACTGGGGTGACGGCGAGCGCACCGCTGAACTCGAGGGCTTCCTGATGGCCCCGGCGAAGGCCGCCGGTCTGCCGCTCGACATCTACGGCGTGCGCTATCCGCCGGAAGCGCTGGCGATGCTCGAGCGCTACGGGGCCCGCTACCGGGGCTGGCTGCCCAACGCCCGCGCGCCGGAGGTCTTCGCCCGCCACCTGGCGACCGTCCACGTGCCGCGGCGCTTCTACGTCGAGGTGCTGCCCGGCATCCCGACCATCCGGGTCTTCGAGGCCCTGGCCTGCGGCATCCCCCTGGTCAGCGCGCCGTGGGACGACGCCGAGGACCTGTTCCGCCCCGGCCGCGACTTCCTCGTCGCCCGCGACGGCGCCGAGATGGTCCGCCACCTGAATGCGCTGAAGTCGGACCCCGCCCTGCGCGCCGACCTCGTGCGCTCCGGCCTCGCCCGCATCCTCGAGCGCCACACCTGCGGCCACCGGGCCGACGAGCTTCTCGCCATCCACCGCCGCCTGGCCGGCCGGCCGGCTCTGGAGACCGCCTGAATGAAGATCGCCTTCTACGGCTCGAGCCTGCTGTCCTCCTACTGGAACGGGGCGGCCACCTACTACCGCGGCATGCTGAGCCAGCTCGCCGCCCGCGGCTACCAGGTGACCTTCTACGAGCCCGACGCTTTCGAGCGGCAGCAGCACCGCGACATCGACCCGCCGCCCTACGCCAAGGTCGTCGTCTACGAGGCCACCGAGGAGGCCGCCCGCCGGGTGCTCGCCGAGGCCGCCCAGGCCGACATCGTCGTCAAGGCGAGCGGGGTGGGGGTGTTCGACGACCTGCTGCTGGAGGGCGTTATCGCCAACGCCGCGCCCCACGCCATCAAGCTCTTCTGGGACGTGGACGCGGCCGCCACCCTCGACGAAATCCGCCGGGACGAGGCTCATCCCATGCGCCGGGCGCTGCCCCAGCTCGACCTCGTCCTGACCTACGGCGGCGGCCCGCCGGTGATCGGCGCCTACGAGGGCTTCGGCGCGAGGCTCTGCCGTCCGGTCTACAACGCCCTGGACCCCGAGACCCACCATCCGGCGCCGGCCCAGGACCGCTTCGCCGCCGACTTGAGCTTCCTCGCCAACCGGCTGCCGGACCGCGAGGCGCGGGTCGAGCGCTTCTTCCTGGATGCGGCCGCCCGTCTGCCGGAGAAGCGGTTCCTGCTCGGCGGGAACGGCTGGGGCGACAAGCCGATGCCGCCCAACGTCGCCGCCATCGGCCACGTGGGCACTGCCGACCACAACGCCTTCAACTGCTCGGCGCTTGCGGTGCTGAACGTCGCCCGCGACTCCATGGCCGACGTCGGCTTCTCCCCGGCCACGCGCGTCTTCGAGGCGGCGGGGGCGGGGGCCTGCCTGATCACCGACGCCTGGGAAGGCGTGGAGCTGTTCCTGACCCCGGGCGAGGAGGTGCTGGTCGCCCGCGACGGCCAGGAGGTGGCCGAGCACCTGGCCGCGCTCACGCCGGAGCGGGCCCGCGCCATCGGCGAGGCCGCCCGGCAGCGGGTGCTGGCCGAGCACACCTACGCCCGCCGCGGCGCCGAGGTGGACGCCCTGTTCCGCGCCGAGGCGGCGAAGAAGCGCGAAAGGAGCCCGGCGTGAAGCTGGTCGTCCTCGGCCTCTCGCTGTCTTCCTCCTGGGGCAACGGCCACGCCACGACCTACCGGGCGCTGCTGCGCGCCTTCGCCGGGCAGGGGCATGAGGTGCTGTTCCTGGAGCGCGACGTGCCCTGGTACGCCGCCCACCGCGACCTGACGCGGCCGGACTTCTGCCGCCTGGCCCTCTACGCGGACCTGCCCGAGCTGAGGGCCCGCTGGGCCGAGGAGGTGGCCGGCGCGGACGCCGTCATCGTCGGCTCCTATGTGCCCGAAGGCGTGGAGGTCGGCCGCTGGGCCCAGGCGACGGCGCGGGGGCCGGTCTGCTTCTACGACATCGACACCCCGGTCACCCTGGCCAAGCTGGCGGCCGGCGACCACGAATACCTCACGCCGGAGCTGATCGGCGGCTACGACGTCTACTTCTCCTTCACCGGCGGGCCGACCCTGCAGACGCTGGAGCGCCGGTTCGGATCGCCCGCCGCCCGGGCCCTCTACTGCTCGGTGGACGAGACCGCCTACCGGCCGCTGGACGTGGCCCGCCGCTGGGACCTCTCCTACCTCGGCACCTACAGCCCCGACCGCCAGCCGACGCTCGAACGCCTGCTGATCGAGCCGGCCCGCCGGGCTCCGCACCTGACGTTCTGCGTCGCCGGGCCCCAGTATCCGGAGCACATCGCCTGGCCGGCGAACGTCGAGCGGATCGAGCACGTGGGCCCGGCCGACCATCCGGCCTTCTACGCCGCCAGCCGCTTCACCCTGAACGTCACCCGCAAGGACATGATCGCCGCCGGCTGGAGCCCCAGCGTGCGCCTGTTCGAGGCCGGCGCCTGCGGGGTCCCGATCATCTCCGACGTCTGGGACGGGCTCTCCAGCCTGTTGGCGCCGGGCCGGGAGATCATCCTGGCGCAAAGCCCGGACGACGTGCTCGCGGCCTTGGACGATCTCGACGAGGCCGCGCGGTGCGCGATGGCCGCCGCCGCCCGCGAACGGATCCTCGCCGAGCACACGGCCGGCCACCGCGCCGCCGAGCTGGCGCGAGAATTAAGCGCGGCCATTGCACGGAAATCCGAGAAAAAGCAGGATCTTCTACTTTGTTGATGATCCAAGAGAACGAAAGCTGAGCTGACGAATTAAGACACGGGGGCGACGCGGTGAAGGTGACGGTCGCGAGGGACTGAGGATGAAGAACGGACGACACAAGCAGGTGCTCGTCGCCGGCGGAGCGGGTTTCTTGGGCTCGCATCTTTGCGAACGCCTGATCGCCGACGGCGCCCAGGTCGTCTGTTTGGACAATTTCCTGACCGGCAGTCGCGAGAACCTGCGCAAGCTGGAACGGCATCCGAGCTTCGACCTCGTCGAGCACGACATCGTCGAGCCGCTGCCGGCCAAGATCGCCAAGAAGCGCTTCGACCGGGTCTACAACCTGGCCTGCGCCGCCTCGCCGCCGCTCTATCAGGCCGACCCCGAGCACACCCTGCTGACCAGCGTGGTCGGCGCGCGCCACCTGCTGAAGCTGGCCGAGGGCTGCGGCGCGCGCTTCCTGCTCGCCTCCACCAGCGAGGTCTACGGCGACCCGCACGCCCACCCGCAGGTCGAGACCTACTGGGGCAACGTCAACTGCACCGGCCCCAGGGCCTGCTACGACGAGGGCAAGCGGGCGGCCGAGACCCTCTCCTTCGACTACGAGCGGATGGGCCGCGCCCAGGTGCGGGTGGCGCGGATCTTCAACACCTACGGCCCGCGGCTCTGCGCCGACGACGGCCGGGTGGTCTCCAACGTGGTCAGCCAGGCCCTGGCGGGCGAGGACATCACCGTCTACGGCGACGGCTCCCAGACCCGCTCCTTCTGCTACGTCGCCGATCTGATCGAGGGCCTCGTCCGGCTGATGGAGCACGAGGGCGCCCAGCCCGGGCCGGTCAACCTCGGCAACCCCAACGAGCTCACCATCCGCGAGCTGGTCGACCTGGTGCTGGCGATCACCGGCTCGTCCTCGGAGGTCGTGTTCCAGCGGCTCCCGGTGGACGATCCCAAGCGCCGCCGCCCCGACATCAGCCGGGCTAAACAGCTGCTCGGCTGGTCGCCCAAGACCCCGCTGGAGAAGGGCCTGAAGGCCACCATCGCCTGGTTCGAAGAGGAGGGCGGCGCCTCCCGCCGCCGCCCGAGCGCGGACCTCGACGAGGCGCTGCTCAGCGCCTGAGGAGGCGCGATGACGCTGGCCCACGACGCATCCGGACCCGCCCCGCCGCCCCGTCGGGCCGGCGGCCGGATCGATCCGCGCGCCGTGCGGGCCTACGACATCCGCGGCCGGGTGGGCGAGGAGATCGACGCCGACGGAGCCTACGCCCTCGGCCGCAGCTACGCGGCGGCGGCGGAGGACGCGGGCCTGTCGCGCATCGCCGTCGGCCGCGACGGGCGCATCAGCTCGCCGAGCCTGGAGCAGGCGCTGGTCTGGGGCCTCTGCGACGGCGGCATGAAGGTCGAGCGGGTGGGGCTCTGCCCGACGCCGATGCTCAGCTTCGCGGTCCGGCGCCTCGGCCTCGACGGCGCGGTGATGGTCACCGCCTCCCACAATCCGCCCGGCGAGAACGGCTTCAAGATCCTGCTCGGTCCCGACCGGGTGCACGGGGCCCGGCTCAAGGCGCTGGTGGAGACCGCGCCGGCCGCCGGGCGCCTCGGCTTCGCCCGCCGCGCGGAGGTCTGCGAGGCCTATGTCGACAGCCTGGCGGCCGCCGCGGCGGGCATGGCCGACCTCTCGATCGCCTGGGACTGCGGCAACGGCGCGACCGGCGAGATCGTCCGGCGGCTGGCCGCCCGCCTGCCAGGACGCCACCGGCTGCTGAACGCCGAGATCGACGGCCGCTTCCCGGCCCACCATCCGGACCCGGCCGTCGCCGCCAACCTCGACCAGCTGGCCCAGACGGTCGTCGAGCACCGCTGCGACCTCGGCGTCGCCTTCGACGGCGACGGGGACAGGCTGGGCGTCGTCGGACCGGACGGGCGCGTGCTCTGGGCCGACCAGCTGCTCCTGCTGCTGGCCCGCGACCTGCTCGCCGAGCGGCCGGGCGCGGCCATCGTCGGCGACGTGAAATGCAGCCGGATCCTGTTCGACGGCGTCGAACAGGCCGGCGGCCGGGCCGTGCTGGCCCCGTCCGGCTACGTCCTGGTGCGCGAGGCGATGCTGCGCGAGGACGCCGCCCTCGCCGGCGAGCTCTCCGGGCACATCTTCTACGACGCCGGCTGGGGCGTGGTGGACGACGCCCTCTACGCCGCCATCCGCACCTTCCTGGCGGTCAGCCGGCTGCCGGGCGGCCTGCCGGCGTTCCGGGAGTCCCTGCCGCCCACCTTCACCACCCCAGAGCTGCGGATTCCCTGCGAGGAGCACCGCAAGCCGCAGGTGGTCCGCGATGTCGCCGAGCGCATGGCGGGGGAGGGCGGCGTCTTCGACGAAGACCTCGGGCTGCGCGTCTTGGGCCCCGACGGCTGGTGGCTGCTGCGCGCCTCCGGCACGGAGCCGAAGCTCACCTGTCGCTGCGAAGCCAACCACCCCGACGCCCTGGAGCGGCTGAAGGCGCGCCTGGCGGCCGAGCTGAAGGCGAGCGGGGTGGAGCCGGGGTTCTGACCCTTCCTCCCCAGCGAAGCGGGGGAGTGGGGGAGGGGGGCGAGCCGACTGCTCCGTGCTGAGAGAGGTGCAGATTGGAGCGCCACAGCGCCGCGCCTGTGGCTTGCCCTTTCCACCACCGGCTCTTCGCTCCGCTCGGCCGGCGGTCCCCCTTTCCCGTGAATGGGAAAAGAAAGAGCTACTCCGCCGCCGGGGAGGCCGCGCCCGCCACCCCCAGCAGCCCCAACGCTTCGCGGTAGCCGCCGAGGGTGCCGACGTCGACGTAGGCCTCGCCGGCGCGCACGCCCACCGCCTCGCCGCCGGCCGCGATCCAGGCGTTGACCAGGGTGCCGAGGTACTCGTCCTCCCGGTCGCGCTCGAGCCACAGGGCGTGCAGCTCGTGCAGCACCCGGCCGGGCAGCCTGAACGCCCCCCAGATCCAGTGCGTGGCCGGCGCGCGCGCCTTCACCTCGATGCGCAGCACGCGGCCAGCCTCGTCGGTGACCACAGCATCGAAGTTTTCCGGCCGCTCGACCGGGAACAGCAGGAAGGCCAGCTTGTCGTCCGGCAGGCGCGCCAGGCCATCGTCCGGGAACCAGATGGTGTCGGGCAGGCCCACGGCCACGGGCTCGTCCGGGTGGATCAGCGGCAGGGCGCGGAACAGGGCGTCGCACAGGCCCGCCGGCTGCGGCTGGACCACATAGGCGATGTCCACCTCCAGGGCCCGGGCGCCGTAGTAGCGCAGGATGTCGCTTTTGCCGGGCGCGATGACGAAGCAGACCTTGCTCGCGCCGGCCCTGGCCATCCGCTCGACGAGGTATTCGCTCACCGCCCGCGGCCGCTCGACGGCGCCCTCCTTGCGGGTGCCGACCGGCAGCAGCTCCTTGGAGAAGGCCAGCGGCTGGATGCGCGTCCCTTGCCCTGCGGCCGGCACGATGCCCCACATGGTCAGGACGCCGCCTTGAGGGCTGCGGGCGCAGCGCTCAGTAGGCCCAGCAGCTCGCCGGCCCGGTGGTCGCTGGTGTGCTCGGCGAGCGTCCGCTCGCGGGCGGCGCGGGCGATGGCCGAGAGTTCAGCGTCGCTCAGGTCCAGCGCCTGCAGCGCCTCCTCGGTGGTGGCGGCGGTGAGGATCTCGCGGCCCGGCGTGAAGAACAGGTCCAGCCCCTCCCAGTCGTCGCTCAGCACCGGGCAGCCGCAGGCCGCCGCCTCGAACAGCCGCCCCGACGGGCAGTAGCCCAGCGCGGCCATGTCCCCGCGCGTGGCGTTCAGCGTCAGCCGCGAGGAGGCGAAGAAGGCCGGATGCTCGGCCGGCGGCACGTGCTCGATGAGGAAGATGTTGTCGGCCCAGGGGAAGTCCGTCCCGTAGCCCGAGCCGCCCAGCATGAACCGCCGGTCTGGGCGCAGCTTGGCCGGCTGCGCGAACAGCGCGGTCACCGCCGCCTGCCGGTCCGCCGAATAGGTGCCGAGGTAGGAGAGCTCGCCGCGGAACCGGTCCTCCGCCGCCGCGGGCCGGTGCACGGCCGGGTCCACGTGGCCGTAGAGTGGCGCTGTGCGCCGCGCGCCGAGCTCCCGCTCGAGCCGCGTCAGAGCCTGACCGCCGGTGTAGCTCAGCACCAGGTCGAACCCGGAAAGGCCCTCGGCCGGCAGGTAGGCGACCTGCTCGCCGGCGGCCAGCCGCGCCAGCGTGACCGGCGTGTCCATGTCGTAGAAGACGCTGCAGCGCCCCAGCTCGCAGGCCAGCGCGCAGGCGGCCGGCCCGTCGGGGCAGTAGGAGGTGACGATCACCGCATCGGCCGCCTTCACCGCCGCCGCGGCCCGGCCCTTCACCGACTCCCAATCGGGGTAGAGCACCAGCTCGCCCGCCGGCAGCTCGGAGAGGTCCCGGTGGCGGGCGTAGTAGGGGACATCCTTCTCGAAGAAGACCACCCGCACCCCGCGGCGGGCCAGGGCGCCGATCAGGCCGCGCCAGAGGGTGGCGTGGCCGTTGCCCCAGGAGGAGCTGACGGTCAGGCCGAAGATGACGATGGACCCGTCCACGTCATCAGCAACACGCCGCCAAGGTCGAGGTTCCGGGAACGCGAGTTCCTGCTCCGGGTTCGTTGGACGACGCCAACCGCGAGGACGAAGGCCATGGCCGCATACGGCCCAAACGAGCGGGTGACCTGGCCGCACGCCGGCGGCGGCCGCGACATGGCCGGCGTCCTGCGCCGCAACATCGAGGCCATGCGCGAGCAGCGGCGGCGGGACCTGGCGAACGCCGGCCGGCAGACGAAGGTCGCCCAGGCGATCACCGACTTCGCCGGCTCCATGCGCTTCGTCTACCTGCACCTGGCCCTGTTCGGCGGCTGGATCGCCGTCAACCTCGGCTGGATCCCGCTGGTCCCGCGCTTCGACCCCACCTTCGTGGTGCTGGCCATGGTCGCCTCGGTGGAGGCGATCTTCATCTCCACCTTCGTGCTGATCGCCCAGAACCGCGCCGCCGCCACGGCCGAGAAGCGGGCCGACCTCGACCTGCAGATCAACCTGCTGGCCGAGCACGAGATCACCCAGCTCATCGCGCTGGTCTCGGAGATGGCCGAGAAGATGGGCGTCGAGAGGAGCCGCGACCCGGAGCTCGAGGAGCTGGCCCAGGACGTCGCTCCCGAGGCCGTCCTGGAGGAGCTGAAGGACGAGCCGCCGGCGCGGAAGGCGGGCTAGCCGGGCGGGTCCCGCTCGACCTCGAAGCTCAGCTGCGCCCGGAACCGGCGCCGGCCTTCCTCGTCCAGCACCTCGATGCTCAGCACGCGGGACGGGGACTGTCCGTCCAGGACGTCATGGGCCAGCTCCAGGAGCGCCCGCACGGCGCAGGCCCGGGCCTCCTCCAGGTCCGCCATCTGCACGCCCTCCGCATCGGGCTCGAAGCCGCCGCCCGCGGAGGTGGGAAAGTAGAAGTGCGGCATCGGCCTCTGTCGTTCGGTCTCAGAGCGCGGCAGGGCGGACCGCCTGCTCCGCGCCCCCGCGCGGGAGCCGGGATTCGGGAGGACGAACCGTTGAAGTGAAGGTAGTTGGGGTCGA
This sequence comes from Phenylobacterium terrae, assembly GCF_042681205.1. NCBI lineage: Bacteria > Pseudomonadati > Pseudomonadota > Alphaproteobacteria > Caulobacterales > Caulobacteraceae > Phenylobacterium > Phenylobacterium terrae. Next base: position 223,807 of record NZ_JBHUEY010000001.1, on the reverse strand, counting down.
AGTCGGCGAAGCGCTGCAGGCCCTCGACATCCAGGACCCTGAGCGCCCGGCCCCTCCAGGAGATCAGCCCCATGTCCCGGAGCTGCTGGATCACACGGTTCACGTGCACCGGCGAGAGCCCCACGGTGTCGGCGAGCTCGACCTGGGTGAGCGGCAGGTCCACCGTGTCTCCCGGCGCCTGCCCCACGCTCTGCAGGCGCAGCAGCAGCTCACAGAACAGGTGGGCGATCTGCTTGTCGGCCGGCCGCCGGCCCATGTTGACGAGCCACTCGCGCAGGACGGCTTCGTCCACCAGGGTGGCCCACCACAGCGCGCGTGTCAGGGCCGGGCTCGTTCGGCTGAGCTGCTCGACGGCCGGCTGCGGGATGATGCCGATGGTCGAGGCCGAGATGGTGGCGATGCTGTGATCCATCTCGCCCAGGATCGCCACGTGCAGGTCGCAGAAGTCGCCGGGAACCAGCCAGGCCATGATCTGGCGCCCGCCGTCCGGAAGCAGCTTGTAGCGACAGGCGAAGCCCTCGATCACCGCGTGAACGTGATCGGGCCGCTCGCCTTCGACGATGACGTCCTCGCGCGGGCCGAAGTTGCGGATGTCGGCGCAGGCCTTCACCAGCGCCTGCTCGTCCTCGTCCGAGAGGTCGGCGCCCTGTCTCAGCTTCGCGATGATCGGGTTTGGCAGGGCCGGCCTCCGGGCGTCTCGATCTAAACCTATGTGTGCGACGTTGGGTTCAACGCACGCGTAAACCAGGGCATGGATTCGACGGCGGATCCGACCATCCCCACCCTGGAGCCTCCGTGGCCGATCGCAAGGACGTCTCGCCCCCGCATACCCGGCTGATCGCCAAACTGGAGGCCATCGGCAGGGTCACGGAGGCGGAGAAATCCGCGCTCGCCGACCTGCCCTACCGCCTGCGCAGTTTCCCGGAGAACGCCGACCTGGTGCGCCAGGGCGACAAGCCGCCCGAGTGCTGCCTGATCGTCGAGGGCTTCGTCTGCCGCTACAAGCTGCTCGGCGAGGGCCAGCGCCAGATCATGTCCTTCCATCTGCCGGGCGACATCCCCGACCTGCAGAGCCTCCACCTGAGGGTGATGGACCACAGCCTGTCGGCGCTGACGCCGGTGACCGCCGCCTTCATTCCGCACGAGGCGCTGCACGCCCTCACGCGGGCCTTCCCCGGGATCGCCGCCCTCTTCTGGCGCGACACCCTGATCGACGCGGCCATCTTCCGCGAGTGGCTCGCCGGCGTCGGGCGGCGCACGGCCAAGGCGCGGATCGCCCATGTGATCTGCGAGGTCTATCTGAAGCTGCGGGCGGTCCACCTGGCCGACGACGGCGGATTCGATCTGCCGATCACCCAAGTGGAATTGGCCGACGCCCTGGGGCTGTCGCCGGTGCACGTCAACCGGGTGCTCCAGGAACTTCGGGCTGATGGCCTGATCGTCTCCAAGGGGCGGTTCGTCATCATCTCGGATTGGGAGCGGCTGAGGGCGGTGGGCGACTTCGACGCCAGCTACCTGCATTTTCGCAGCGAGGCGGCGTGACCCTCCGCTTCCAGCCGGTTCTCGTGGCGACGGGCGAGGAGGGCGAGGGGCAGCTCGTGTTCTGGGAGGACCATCTGGTGGCGGTGCTGGTGCGGCTCTCCGCGCTGCATGACGAAGCCTCGGGCCGGTGGTTCCTGGAGGCCGCATTCGGGCGGCTGGACGGCCCTGCCCATCCGACGTTCGCGACGCTCGACGAGGCGCGGTCCTGGATCGAGGCCGCCCTCCGGCGGCCGACGCTCCGCACGGGATGAGGGCGCCTCAGGCGACCTGCGCCCGACGTTGGGCGACCGGCGCCTGCCCGGCCATGTGCAGATAGCCGGGATCGAACTCGGCCATCGCGCGGAGCGCTGCGAAGTCGTGGACTGTCAGCCGCTGGTTCCTGAAGCTGATCGCGCCCGTTGCGCGCAGCTGCTGCAGCGTCCGGTTCACGTGCACCACCGACAGGCCCAGGGCGTCGGCCAGCTCCGCCTGCGTCAGCGGCATGTCGTAGCGGCCGCCCGCGCCCAGCCCCACCGCGTCCAGGCGCACGATCAGTTCGCAGAAGACGTGGGCCATCCGCTCCAGCGCCGCGCGCCGCCCCAGGCTGACCAGCCGCTCGGCGAGCACGTTGGCGTCGATGGCCGCGAGCCGGGCGAACGCTGCGGCCAGACGCGGGCGCTGCAGGGCCGCTCCGAGCACGTCGTAGGAGATGCGCACGCCCCGGCAGGTGGTCAGCGCCTCGAGCGCATCGTCCCTGACCGCGAACGCCGCCGTCAGGTCGAACGCATCGCCGGGCACATGGATCGACAGGATCTGCCGCGCCCCGTTCGGCCGGATGCGGCTGCGACAGGCGATCCCCTGCAGCAGCACGGTGGCGCCGTCCAGCGGATCGCCCGTGCGCGCGATGGCGGTTTGCGCTGGCGCCGTGAAGGTCGTCCTGGGAAGTTGCGCCAGGAGCTGTAGGTCTTCCACCCCGACGGGGCATATCGCCATCAGTCGTGCGAAGAATAGGTCCAGTATGGTCACGCTTGTCTCCCGTTCAAGACGGGAGTGTTAACCAACCCATGACGCCGGAGAATATCCCAGGTTAAGGCCCGCCCGGTTTATTCACAGGCCGATCACATCAGAGACTTTTGTCAGATTTCGACAATTGTGTATTCGCGCTCCGTCGTGCGAGCGAGCAGGGGACGCGCCACGTTGTAGACCGGCACGCCGCGCGCCGTGCGGCCCTGGACCGATCCGCGGTGGGCGTGCCCGTGGAACACCGCCTTCACGCCGTCGAACCGGTCGATCGTCTCGCCGAGCCGGGCCGAGCCGAGGAAGGCGAAGATCTCCGGCGGCTCGCCCATCACCGTCTCGATCACCGGCGAATAGTGCAGCACCACGACCGTCCGCTCCGTCCGCAGCATGCGCAGGGAGGATTCCAGCTTCAGGTTCTCGTCCACCGAGGCCTGCACGAAGTCCTTGATCGGCCCCTCGCCGAATGGGCTCAGCATGTGCCGGCCGAAGCCGCCGATGAACCCCTTGGCCCCGGCGAACCCGACGCCGCCGATCTCGTAGGCCTCGCCGTCCAGCACCTGCATGCCGGCCTGATGGAGGATCTTGGCCACCTCGTCCGGCTGGCCGCACTCGTAGTCGTGATTGCCCAGCACGCCCACGACCGGGATCGTGCAGGCCATCAGGTCCTCCGCCAGGTTCTCGGCTTCCTTGGTCTTGCCGAAGTTGGTCAGGTCGCCGCACAGCGCCAGCACGTCGGCCTCCGACGAGATCTGCGCGAACAGGTCCCGGTAGGGGTGGGTGTGGTCCTCGCCCACGTGCAGGTCGCCGATGGCGGCCACGCGCAGCGCGCCATTGGCCGCCGGTTCAGGTGATGGGGTCATGCCGCTCCTCGAGCCCCTTGCCTACGACGTCCGCGAAGCCCCACTCGGTGATGTCGGTGACGTAGTCCCGCGGCGAGAACAGCCGGCCGCGGCAGACCCGCACCCGGGCCGGCGGCAGGGTGACCTGCGCCGCCAGGCGGTCGGTCAGCTCCTTCATGATCGTGGCGGGGATCACGTTTCGCTCGGTGGGATAGATGAAGCGGAAGTTCAGGAGGTGGATCAGCAGCACCTCCCAGTAGGGCTCGGCGTAGCGCAGCAGCCGGTCCCAGTCGATCGCCTCGTGCTTCTTCAGGATCACGTGGGCGATGTCGGCGCCGTCGTAGCGGTAGCGGTCCTGGATGAACATCTTCGACCAGATCAGCTCGGTCGGCGAAGTGATCTTGCACTCCACGTCGTAGACCGTGACCGTGTCGTTGTTCTGGAACCAGTCGTCGGTGATCGGCAGCGTCCCGTTCGACATGTTGAAGATCACGTCGAAGAAGTTGCCGTCCTGGAAGACCTTGGCGATCCAGCGCTCGTCCTCCACTTCGGCCCGGTAGCCGCGCTCCTGGAAGAAGGCGAGGATCTTGGGGTAGTCCCCGGCCTTGCAGAAGATGTCGAGGTCCTTGGTGGGCCGGTGGATGCCTGTGTAGGCCGTCACGGCGTAGGTGCCCGACAGCAGGAAAGGCAGGCCGGACTCGGCCAGAAGCCGCAGGCTGGTGGCGAAGAACTCTTCGGCCTCCGGAGGCGGAGAGAAGTCTTCGGGGTTGGTTTGCAGCATCGACAAATTGAGGTCCCTCGGCCGCCTCGCCGGCCGCCAGACCTGAACGGCGCCCCCGCGGCGCGGTTCCGGCGCAGCTCCTGCGTCTCAGGACAGCGGCGCCGCGGCCCGGGAGGCCGCCTCGACGCCGGCCGCCGGGCTGGCGCGCCGCGGCGCGCGCAGGGACTCGTAGCCGCACAGCTCGGCCAGGGCCTCCGGGTCGTTCAGCACGGCGAGGCCCGACCGCAGCTCGATGAGCCCGTCGCGGCGCAGCTGCTGGACGGTGCGGTTCACGTGCACGATCGACAGGCCCAGGGCGTCGGCCAGGGTCTCCTGGGTCAGCGGCATCGGCAGGCGCTGCTCGTCGGCCAGCCCGACGCGGGCCAGGCGCTCGCGCAGCTCCAGCAGCAGGTGGGCCATGCGCTCGTAGGCGGTCATCCGTCCCAGCCGGACGATATGGTCCAGCAGCAGCCGCTCCTCCTCCTCGCGGATGGCCGCGAAGGCCTCCGCCAGCCCCGGCTGCATCAGCGAGTCCTCGGCGCCCTGGAAGAGGCCGGCGGCGTCGGCCGTCTCAACCGCCGTCAGCGCCGCCACCGTCGCCACGCCGCGCCGGCGGCCTTCGCAGGGATCGCCGGGCAGCAGGAAGCTGAAGATCTGCCGCGCGCCGTCGGTCAGCGTCCGCCGCCGGCAGGCCCAGCCGGAGACCAGGATGCGCTGACCGGGCAGCTCCGCGCCGGCCGGGCTGCTCTCCAGCCGCCGGGCGGCGCCCTGGATCAGCTCCAGGTCCGGGCCTGACAGGCCGCTGAGGCCGCCGAGCCGCCGGGTGATGAGCTCGCCAGCGCGCGCCGCGCGTCCCGCCAGACGTTCGGTGATCATCCGCCCCTCCGTGCTCCCAGCCCACCCCAGCTACGCTGCAACGAGAGACAGAAAGCTTCACCGGGCGAACGGTTCCCGCCCGGCCCGCGGCGGGGCGCCGCAGGCGGCTCGAAGGCTGTGGAAAACCAGCCCATTTCGGGAACCCGTCGCTGAATCCGTGCGTTCGCTGACTTGGGTCGGGGTGCGTCCAACGAAATCTCCAGCCCCCCAAGGCCTTGCGCGCGTGGCCGCCCGCCCGCCCGGGACAGGCCTTGGGTTCGCAACCTCTTTTCGTTCGGGGGATCGATGCCTGCCACCGCCGTCGCCGCGAAGGCCAAGTCGCAACGTCGCGCCAGACCCGCCAAGACCGAAGACAAGCTCGAGACGCGCGAGCTGCTGGCGGCCCTCAAGGCGTTCCGGCGCGGGGATTTCTCCGTCCGCCTGCCGCGCACCCTGGCCGGGGCCGACGGCGAGATCGCCGAGGCGTTCAACGAGGTCGTCGAACTCAACGACCGGATGACCAAGGAGTTCGAGCGGCTGGGCGAAGTGGTCGGCCGGCAGGGCAAGATCACCCACCGGGCGAAGCTGCCGGCGGCGACCGGCTCCTGGGCCGCCAGCGTGGATGCGGTCAACAACCTGATCGCCGACATGGTCCACCCCACCGCCGAAATGGCCCGGGTGATCGGCGCCGTCGCCAAGGGCGACCTTTCCCAGACCATGGACCTGGAGAACGAGGACCGGCCCCTGCGCGGCGAGTTCCTGCGCATCGGCAAGGTCGTGAACACCATGGTGGGCCAGCTGGGCTCCTTCGCCTCGGAAGTGACCCGGGTGGCCCGCGAAGTGGGCACCGAGGGCAAGCTGGGCGGCCAGGCGCAGGTGAAGGGCGTGGCCGGCACCTGGAAGGACCTGACCGACAACGTGAACCTGATGGCCGCCAACCTGACCGGCCAGGTGCGGAACATCGCCGAAGTGACCACCGCCGTGGCCAACGGCGACCTCTCCAAGAAGATCACCGTGGACGTCCGCGGCGAGGTGCTGGAGCTGAAGAACACCATCAACACCATGGTGGACCAGCTGAACTCCTTCGCCTCGGAAGTGACCCGGGTGGCGCGCGAAGTGGGTACGGAAGGCAAGCTGGGCGGCCAGGCCAACGTGCGCGGCGTCGCCGGCACCTGGAAGGACCTCACCGACAACGTGAACCTGATGGCCGGCAACCTGACCGGCCAGGTGCGGAACATCGCCGAGGTGACCACCGCCGTGGCCCGCGGCGACCTCTCCAAGAAGATCACCGTGGACGTGCGCGGCGAGATCCTCGAGCTGAAGAACACCATCAACACCATGGTGGACCAGCTGAACGCCTTCGCCTCGGAAGTGACCCGGGTGGCCCGGGAAGTGGGTACGGAAGGCAAGCTGGGCGGTCAGGCCCGGGTGGAGGGCGTCACCGGCGCCTGGAAGGACCTGACCGACAACGTGAACTTCATGGCCGCCAACCTGACGGGTCAGGTGCGGAACATCGCCGAGGTGACGACCGCCGTGGCCAACGGCGACCTCTCCAAGAAGATCACCGTGGACGTGCGCGGCGAGATCCTGGAGCTGAAGAACACCATCAACACCATGGTGGACCAACTGAACGCCTTCGCCTCGGAAGTGACCCGCGTGGCGCGCGAAGTGGGTACGGAAGGCAAGCTCGGCGGCCAGGCCCAGGTGAAGGGCGTCGGCGGGACGTGGAAGGAGCTCACCGACAACGTGAACCTGATGGCCGGCAACCTGACCGGCCAGGTGCGGAACATCGCCGAGGTGACCACCGCCGTGGCCAACGGCGACCTCTCCAAGAAGATCACCGTGGACGTGCGCGGCGAGATCCTGGAGCTGAAGAACACCATCAACACCATGGTGGACCAGCTGAACTCCTTCGCCTCGGAAGTGACCCGGGTGGCGCGGGAAGTGGGTACGGAAGGCAAGCTCGGCGGTCAGGCCCAGGTGAAGGGCGTCGGCGGCACGTGGAAGGAGCTCACCGACAACGTGAACCTGATGGCCGGCAATTTGACCGGCCAGGTCCGCAACATCGCCGAGGTGACCACCGCCGTGGCCAACGGCGACCTCTCCAAGAAGATCACCGTGGACGTGCGCGGCGAGGTGCTGGAGCTGAAGAACACCATCAACACCATGGTGGACCAGCTGAACGCCTTCGCCAGCGAGGTGACCCGGGTGGCGCGGGAAGTCGGCACCGAAGGCAAGCTGGGCGGCCAGGCCCAGGTGAAGGGCGTCGCCGGCACCTGGAAGGACCTGACCGACAACGTGAACTTCATGGCCGCCAACCTGACCGGTCAGGTGCGGAACATCGCCGAGGTGACCACCGCGGTGGCCATGGGCGACTTGTCCAAGAAGATCACCGTGGACGTGCGCGGCGAGATCCTCGAGCTGAAGAACACCATCAACACCATGGTGGACCAGCTGAACTCCTTCGCCTCGGAAGTGACCCGGGTGGCGCGGGAAGTGGGTACGGAAGGCAAGCTCGGCGGCCAGGCGCAGGTCCGCGGCGTCGCCGGCACCTGGAAGGAGCTGACCGACAACGTGAACCTGATGGCCGGCAACCTGACCGGCCAGGTGCGGAACATCGCCGAAGTGACCACCGCCGTGGCCAACGGCGACCTCTCCAAGAAGATCACCGTGGACGTGCGCGGCGAGATCCTGGAGCTGAAGAACACCATCAACACCATGGTGGACCAGCTGAACTCCTTCGCCTCGGAAGTGACCCGGGTGGCCCGGGAAGTGGGCACCGAGGGCAAGCTCGGCGGTCAGGCGCAGGTGCCCGGCGTGGCCGGCACCTGGAAGGACCTCACCGACAACGTGAACATGATGGCCGCCAACCTGACCGGTCAGGTGCGGAACATCGCCGACGTCGTCACCGCCGTCGCCAACGGCGACCTGAAGCGCAAGGTGACCCTCGACGCCAAGGGCGAGATCGCCGCCCTGGCCGACACCATCAACGGCATGATCGAGACGCTGGCGACCTTCGCCGACCAGGTGACCAACGTGGCCCGCGAGGTGGGCAACGAGGGCAAGCTGGGCGGCCAGGCGCGGGTGCCCGGCGCCGCCGGCGTGTGGCGCGACCTGACCGACAACGTGAACGAGCTGGCCGCCAACCTGACCACCCAGGTGCGCGCCATCGCCGAGGTGTCCACCGCGGTGACGCAGGGCGACCTGACGCGCTCGATCACCGTCGAGGCCTCCGGCGAGGTGGAGGAGCTGAAGAACAACATCAACGAGATGATCCGCAACCTGAAGGATCAGACGCTGAAGAACACCGAGCAGGACTGGCTGAAGACCAACCTGGCCCGGTTCACGCGGATGCTGCAGGGCGAGCGCGACCTCTCGACGGTGTCGAACCTGGTGCTCTCCGAGCTGGCGCCGCTGATCAACGCCCAGCACGCCGTCTTCTACGTCACCGACCGGGACGAGGACGGCGCCACGGTGCTGAACCTGCAGGCCAGCTACGCCTTCAACAACCGCAAGCACTTGGCCAACCAGTTCAAGCTGCGGGAAGGCCTCATCGGCCAGTGCGCCTACGAGAAGAGCCGCATCCTGCTGACCAACGTGCCCAAGGACTACGTCCAGATCAGCTCGGGCCTGGGCGAGGCGCCGCCGGCCAACATCATCGTCCTGCCGGCCCTGTTCGAGGGCGAGGTCAAGGCGGTGATCGAGCTGGCCACCTTCGGCGAGTTCAACGAGACCCAGCAGCAGTTCCTCGACCAGCTGATGGAATCCATCGGCATCGTCCTGAACACCATCGCCGCCAACATGCGGACCGAGGGCCTGCTCAAGCAGTCGCAGCTGCTGACCTCCGAGCTGCAGGCCCAGCAGGAGGAGCTGAAGAAGACCAACGACCGGCTGGAGCAGCAGGCCGCGTCCCTGCGTCAGTCGGAAGAGCTGCTCCGCGCCAAGCAGGAGGAGCTGCAGCAGACCAACGCCGAGCTGCAGGACAAGGCGCATCTGCTGAGCGTCCAGAACCAGCAGGTGGAGGCCAAGAACCACGAGGTCGAGCAGGCCAAGCTGGCCCTCGAGGAGAAGGCCGAGCAGCTGGCGCTGACCTCGAAGTACAAGTCCGAGTTCCTGGCCAACATGAGCCACGAGCTCAGGACGCCGCTGAACTCCTTGCTCATCCTCTCCAAGCTCCTGGCCGACAACGCCCAGGGCAACCTCTCGGACAAGCAGGTGGAGTTCGCCAAGAACATCCACGCCGCCGGCGCGGACCTCCTGGGCCTGATCAACGACATCCTCGACCTGTCGAAGATCGAGTCCGGCATGGTCACCCTCGACATCGGCGAGATGAGCTTCGCCAGCCTCTCGGACCAGGTCGACCGGACCTTCTCCCAGCTCGCCCAGGACAAGAAGCTCGACTTCCACGTCGAGATCGATCCGGCGCTGCCGCGGAGCATGTACACCGACGACAAGCGGCTGCAGCAGATCATCAAGAACCTGCTGTCGAACGCCTTCAAGTTCACCGAGAAGGGCGAGGTCCGGTTCAAGGTGGCCCGCGCCAACGGCGGGTGGAGCCCGGCCAACGACCACCTCAACAAGGCCGGCCAGGTGCTCGCCTTCTCGGTCGTCGACACCGGCATCGGCATTCCGGAGGACAAGCAGCGGATCATCTTCGAGTCCTTCCAGCAGGCCGACGGCTCGATCAGCCGCAAGTACGGCGGCACCGGCCTGGGCCTGTCGATCAGCCGCGAGATCACCCGCCTGCTCGGCGGCGAGCTGAAGGTGGAGAGCAAGCCCGGCAAGGGCTCGACCTTCACCCTCTACCTGCCGCTGAACTTCAGCCCGGCGGTGCAGACCCCGTCCACCACCCGGCTGCTCGCCGCCGCCGCGCCGCGGGCCCTCGTCGCCTCGATGGCCGACGAGCCGACCGAGGCGGTGGCCGACGACCGCGAGATCATCGCCTCGTCGGACTCGGTGGTGCTGATCGTCGAGGACGACCCCCGCTTCGCCTCCATCCTCCTGTCGCTGGTGCGTGACGCCGGCTTCAAGGGGGTGGTGACCGGCGAGGGGGCGGCGGTGCCGTCGCTGGCCCGCCGCTTCGGGCCGGACGCCATCATGCTCGACATCGGGCTTCCCGACATCGACGGCCTGGCGCTGCTCGACCTCCTGAAGCGGACGCCGGACACGCGGCACATCCCGGTGCACGTGATCTCGGCCGACGACCAGCGGGGCCTGGGCCTGTCCATCGGCGCCTTCGGCTTCACCCACAAGCCGGTGGAGCGCGAGGTGGTGGTTTCGACGCTGAAGAGCGTGAAGTCCTTCGTCGGCAAGGAAGAGCGCCGCGTCCTGCTGGTCGGCCCCGACGGGCCGGCGGCCGAGGCGTTGCGCTCGGCCTTCTCGAAGGTGGAGCTGACCGGCGACCTGGCCGCCGCGCTGGCCCTGCCGACCCCGGACCTGCCCGACGCGATGGTCGTCGACGCCGCCGCGCTGGCCCCGCCGCAGCTGGTCGAGCTGCTCAAGCAGTCCGACGGCCGGGCCACCCCGGTGGTGGTCTACGCCGAACAGGAGCTGGAGCCGGAGGACGACAAGCGCCTGCGGCTGGCGGTGTTCGGCGGCCTGGTGCGGCTGGCCCGCACCACCGATCAGCTGATCGACCAGACCAGCCTGTTGCTCCACGAGCCGCTGGAGAACATGCCCGGGCCCGCGCGGGCCAAGGTGGCCCAAAGCCGCCACGATGATCTGCTCTTGACCGGCCGCAAGATCGTGGTGATCGACGACGACATCCGGAATATCTTCTCGCTGGCGAGCGCCCTCGAGGAGTACGGGATCGAGCTCAGCTACGCCGAGAGCGGCCGCGCCGGCCTCGAGCTTCTGGACGCCGACCCGGGCGTCGACGTGGTTCTGGTGGACATCATGATGCCGGACATGGACGGCTACGAAACCATCCGCGAGATCCGCGCACGCCCGGGCCTGGGCGACCTGCCGGTCGTCGCCGTCACCGCCAAGGCGATGAAGGGCGACCGTCAGAAGTGCATCCAGGCGGGCGCCTCGGACTATGTCTCCAAGCCCGTGGACATCGACCACCTGGTCTCGGTGCTGCGGGTGTGCATCCAGCGGGCCGACGCCCAACGGCTGGCCGGCGAGGGGGTCGTCCCGCTGATGCCCCAGGCGAGCTGAGCGCGTGGGCGCAGTCTTGAAAGAACGAGCGCGAAGGGCGGAGCCGGAAGCTCCGCCCGACCTCAATCAGCCGGTGACGGCGAAGATCCTCATCGTCGACGACGACGAGCGCAACGCCTTCGCGGCTGTCCAGGCGCTCGAGGAGCTGGGCCACGAGCTGATCGTGGCCCGTTCCGGTGTGGAGGCCCTGCGCCATCTGCTGCAGCACGAGTTCGCGGTCATCCTGCTCGACCTGCACATGCCGGGCATGGACGGCTTCGAGACGGCCGAGCTGATCCGCTCGCGCAAGCGGACGCGCAACACGCCGATCGTCTTCCTGACCGCCATCTTCCGCGACGAGGCCCACGTCTTCCAGGCCTACTCGGCCGGGGCCGTGGACGTGGTCTTCAAGCCGGTCGACCCGTTCATCCTGAAGTCCAAGGTGAGCGTCCTCGTCGATCTCTACCTGAAGACCGAGTCGATGAAGCGCCAGGCGGCCTACCGCCAGTGGCTGCTCGACGAGCACGCCCGGGTGATGGCCGAGAAGATCGAGGCCGAGCGGGCCCTTAGGCGCAACGAGGCGCGGCAGGAGGCGATCATGAAGTCGCTGCCGATCGTCTTCCACTCGCGCAGCGCCAAGCCGCCGTTCGCCCCCTCCTTCGTCAGCAGCAGCGTCGAGGCCATCACCGGCTTCCCGGCCTCCCGCTTCATGGACGAGCCGGAGTTCGGCGCCAGCCGCATCCACCCCGACGACGTCGACGAGGTGGTCCGCCACATTTCCGGGGCGCTGAAGACCGGCGCCTACGCCTGCGAGTTCCGCTGGCTCTGCGCCGACGGGCGCTACCGCTACCTGATGGACCAGGGCGTGCTGGCCCCCGGCGAGGACGGCGAGGAGCGCGAGATCTTCGGCGTGATGCTCGACTCCACCGATCGCCACCTCCTGGAGGAGCAGCTGATCCAGGCCCGCAAGATGGAGGCGGTCGGCCAGCTGACCGGCGGGGTGGCCCACGATTTCAACAACCTGCTGACCGTGGTGCTCGGCAACGTCGACATCATGGGCCGCAAGAGCGAGGACGAGGCCAAGCGGCAGCGGCGGCTCGACGCCATCCGCCAGGCTGCCGAGCGCGGCCGCGACCTGACCCGCCAGCTCCTCGCCTTCGCCCGCCGCCAGCACCTGGCGCCGGTGACGCTGGACGTGAACGAGCTGGTCTCCGGCTTCACCGGCCTGCTGCGCCAGGCGGTGGGCGAGGCCGTCACCCTGACCCTCGACCTGCACCCCGAGCCCCTGTGCGTGCACGTCGACCCGACGCAGCTGGAGACGGCGCTGCTGAACCTGGCGGTCAACGCCCGCGACGCCATGCCCGAGGGCGGCGCGCTCTCCATCGCCACCCGCCCCGCGTCGCGCGCCGGCGCGGGCCCGCCGTGGATCGAGATCGAGGTCCGCGACAGCGGAGTCGGCATGAGCGAGGAGGTCCGCGCCCGGGTCTTTGAGCCGTTCTTCACCACCAAGGAGGTCGGCAAGGGCTCGGGCCTGGGGCTCTCCCAGGTCTACGGCTTCGTCAACCAGTCGGAGGGCGAGGTGCGCATCGAGAGCGAGCCGGGGAAGGGCGCGAGCTTCATCCTCACCCTGCCGCCGTCGGACCGGCCTGCGCAGGACCGCTCGGCGGAGGGCGCAGCCCAGGAGGTGGTCGGCGGCTCCGAGCAGATCCTCGTGGTCGAGGACGACGCTTCGGTGCTGGCGCTCACGGTGGAGATGCTGAGCGGACTGGGCTACCGCACGCTCACCGCCACCAGCGCCGCCGAGGCCCTGGCGCTGATCGACGGCGGCGCCGAGATCGACCTGCTGTTCTCGGACATCGTGATGCCCGGCGGCGTCAGCGGCGTGGGCCTGGCCAGGGCCGCCCAGCAGCGGCGGCCGGACCTGAAGGTGCTGCTCACGTCCGGCTTCGTCGGCGACCGGCGGGCGCTCGAGGAGGCCGGCTATCCGGTGCTCGACAAGCCCTACCAGATGCAGGTCCTGGCGGCGAAGCTGAGGGCGCTGCTCAGCGGGGAGGGGGCCAAGCGGCCCCGCCGGCGCCGCTCCTCGGCCACCGCCGCCGCCGGCTAGCCCTCAGCCGCCCGGGCCTTCACGCGCATCATCGCCGCCAGCCGCCGCGCGTGCAGCCGCTGGGCCCGGTCCTCGCCGCCGGCCCGGATCAGCGCCCGGGCCATGCGGCGCAGGGCGGCCGGGTCCGCCGCGTGGGTGAAGGCTCCGGCCAACATGGCGACCTCGGCCTCGAGCTCGGCGCGCTCGCCGGGCCCGCAGGTCTGAACCACCCCTTCGTCGAAGTCGATCACGCGACCGAGGGGCTCGGGCCGCGGGTTCTTGCGTGCGCTCGGCATAACACATGTTGGCGTTGTGGCTTTCAGGGGGTGAGAAACCCCGAGCGCCGAACCGGTTCCTAGCGCCAAGGCGGGGAGCTGCTCGGTTCAGATCCCCCCGCAGGGGGAGGGGGATCGCGAGGCTGTGGAGGGGGTCCGCCCGCACCGAGGCGGGGCTGATGCGCCGGCAGGGTCCGCGCCCCTGAACCCCCTCAGTCGCTTCGCGACAGCTCCCCCTGTGGGGGAGCGTCTTGCTCAGACCGCGAACGTCTCCAGGCGCACCTGGTAGGTCGCCGTCTCGCCGGGCTGCAGCAGGGCCATGCCCGTATCCACCCCCTCGGGCCAGACGGCGCTGTAGGGGTCGGCGAGGTTGAACTGGGGCTCCAGGACGACGAAGGCCTTGTCGGGCGGGGCGTAGACCTGCACCGCCTTGACCTGCGGCGTGGGCGTCGAGATCCGCAGGCCGTAGCCCGCCGCCGGATCGAGGATCTCGCAGACCACCCGTCCCGACCCGTCTCGCACCAGTTCCGTGAAACAGTCGTCGAGATAGAGGCCCTCCAGCGGCCGAGCCTCGCGGAAATCGTAGGGTGTCCCCGCCACCTCGGCGATCCGCCCGGTCGGCAGCACCTCGTCGTAGTTGTTGGCCGGCGCCCAGGCTCGGGCCGGCAGCCGCAGCACCGCCTGCTCGCGCCGCCCGCTCGGCAGGTTGAAGTAGGGGTGCCAGCCGACGCCCAGGGGCAGGGCCCCCTCGCCGACGTTGCTTGTCTCGACGGTCAGCTCCAGCGCGCCGCCGTCCAGCCGGTAGCGCACGGCCACGTCCGCCCGGCCCGGCCAGCGCCCGCCGAAGCCGCCGACCGGCAGGCGCGCCGCAACCTCGCCCGCGGTCGGCTGCGTCACCGCCTCGGCAGCCGCCTCCAGGATCAGGCCGTGCATGGCGTACTGGCGCGCGCCGGGGCCTTTGCCGCCCCAGTTGCGCGGCAGGCGGGCGCGCCGGCCGGCGACCTGCGTCTCGATCTCCCGCGCGCCGGGGACGTCGTGTCCCGTGATCCGGTTGGCGTAGGGCAGCAGGATCGCCCCGCCCAGGCTGAAGGCCTTGCTGCCCGCGAAGTCCTCGGCCCCGCCGTCCAGCAGCCGCGCAGCCTCGGCGAGCGGCGGCGCGGTCAGGGCGTCGAACTCGCCCAGCGCGCCGTGGCGGACGCGCGCCTGCAACAGCGTCATGCCGCGGCCCGGCAGCACCGTCGCCTCCACGAAGCCGGAGGCGCTCTCGGGATCCTTCAGGGTGACGGCGGGCGCGCCGCCGATCTCGACCTGCCGACCCATCCCGTCCTCCGGACGCTGAGGCTCAGCGCGCCTCGGTGGCCACTTCCTGGAAACGCAGCTGCCGGGCCTCGGCCTGCAGCCGGCGCACCGTCGGCTCCTGGTGCTCGGACGGCGGCACGACCGGCACGGTCAGGCAGATGCTCTCGGCCGGCAGCACGTCGCGCCAGTCCTTGATCAGCTGCTTGTAGCACCGGCCGACCGGCCGGATGTTCCGGTTCATGTCGTAGAGGCCCACCGGGTGGATGTGGCCGTTCGGCTCGCGCAGGGCCGTGTCCCAGTCCATCTGGTCGGTCAGCGAATACCAGGTGAAGCCGACGGTCGGCACGCCGTCGTTGCGCACCCGAAGCACGTTGGCCCACTGCTTCCACAGCCAGTTCACCGCCTCGTCCCCGTTGGGCCCTTCGACGATGTTGGTCTCGGTGTGCATCACCGGCAGGCGGTAGCGGTGGTGGTACTGCCGGGTGATCTCCGAATAGCCGAAAATCTCCCCCGAGGCCCGGTGCGAGCCGTCCGCGGCGACGCGGTGCTCGTTGGTCCAGTAGTAGTCGTTGCCCAGGATGCAGTGGTGGCGCAGGCGGTTCGACAGGAAGAAGTGGTACTCCTCCCGCGTCATGCCGTTGTCCATCAGGTACTCGTACATCTCCGAGTCGACCCGGTGGCCGTAGTTCAGGTCCAGCGACAGGAAGCGCTTGGAGTTCTCGATCTCCGCCGGCTTGATCGCCGCCGGGTTCTCGGCGTGGAAGTATTCCGAGGACTCGCTCTGGATGAAGATCGCGTCCGCGCGGACCTCGAGGATGGCCTTCATCGCCAGGACGTTGGCCTTCACGATGTGCTTCAGCGCGGTGACGAAGGTCTGGTCGGTCGTCCCCTCCTCGTTCCACCAGCCGAACTTGGCCGAGAACTGGGCGCAGATGAACATCTCGTTGACCGGGGTGTAGAGCTGCACCCACGGGAAGCGCCGCGCGAAGGCGTGCGCGTAGCGGGCGAACTGCTCCGGAAAGTCCGGGTTCTGGAAGTCGCCGATCCAATCGGGGACGCCGAAGTGGCACAGGTCGACGATCGGGACGATGTTGCGCCGGAACAGCTCGCCGAAGGTGATGTCGGCGAACTCCCAATCATAGCGTTCGGGGCCGATCAGGGTGGTGTGGATCGGCGGGCCGTAGCGCAGGTAGCGGATGCCGATGTCGTCGAGCAGGTCGAAGTCGGTGCGCCAGTGACGGTAGTGACCGCACGACTCCATCTGGTCGACACGGATCGTGCCGCCCTTGATCTTGGGGATGGAGTTCTCGATCCCCGTTGCGAACATGAAGGCGGAAATGGCGCGTCCCTCCGATTAACCGCGACCAGCAGGGCCCTCGGCCTAGAACGGCGCCGAGGGCTCGGTGGTTCAAACGCGCGTCGGATGTCTTACGGGAAGGGTGGGGGTCGGACTACTCGGCGGCGACGGCGACGCCCAGAGCGACGTCGGCTTCGCCGATCTTGCGGCAGCGGTCGAGCTGGGCGAGGGAGTCCACGCCGTTCTGGACATTGCGCAGCCAGGCCTTGTCGCCGCTGACGGCGATTACCGTGAAGTGGGGATGAAAGTTCTCCCCGGTGCGCACAAGATCGCCGACGTGGATATCCTCGTCGTGGGGGCGTTCGTGGTTGATCGAAAACACGTCAGAGTAACTGGGCAACGACATCTGGGACCCCTCCCGATTCACTTCGCCAAAATAGTAGACACCCGACTCTGAATGGAACCGAAACACGCCGGTTATGTTGTCGCAGCCAATCGATTAAGAATTCGGCAATTCTGTCAAAATCGCCGAGACGCTGCCTGGAGGGACGTGTGACGAGCTTAAGCTGCGTCGTCGATTCGCGCGACATCCTGGGGGAGGGCCCCCTCTGGGACGCCCGTTCGGGCCGGGTGTTCTGGTTCGATATCAAGGGCAAGCGGCTTCACTGGTACGAGCCCCAGAGCGGCCGCGACGGCGCCTGGGACCTGCCCCTCAGATGTAGTGCCGCCGCCCCCCGGGCGCGTGGCGGACTGATCGTCGCATGCGAGGCGGGCCTGGCCGAATTCGACCCCGGGTCGGGGCGGCTGGAGGTGATCAACCCGATGCCCCTGGGCGAGGGGTTCCGCTCCAACGACGGCCAGATCGACGTCGCCGGCCGGTTCTGGTGGAGCTCGATGGACGACAACGGCGGCGCCCGGCCGGGCGACCTCTACTGCACCGGCGGCGACGGCTTCACCGAGAAGGTGCTGGAAGGGCTGCACATCCCCAACGCCATCTCCTGCAGCCCCGAGGGCGACCGGCTGTACGTGGCCGACACCCGGCTGCAGACCATCTACGTCCACGACATGGACCCGCGGACCGGCGCGCTGTCGAACCGGCGCGTCTTCGCCGAGACGAAGGGAACCGCGGCGGGGCCTGACGGCTCGGCCGTCGACGTCGAGGGCTATCACTGGAACGCCCAGTGGGGCGCCTGGCGCATCGTCCGCTACGCGCCCGACGGGCGCATCGACCGGATCGTCGAGACGCCGGTCGAGCAGCCCTCCAGCTGCGCCTTCGGCGGCCCGGACCTGTCCACCCTCTACGTCACCAGCGCCCGCGAGGACCTCTCGGACGAGGCCCTCGCCGGACAACCCCAGGCCGGCGGCCTCTTCGCCTTCGATCCCGGCGTCCGCGGCCTTGCGCTCCCGAGCTTCGCGGGGTGAGGCGCCGCTTGGGGTGGCAGGTAGCGCCGCGCCGGCGCAACCAGTCACCGAAGGCCGCCGGTGACTGGTTGGGCGGAGCCCTACCTGTCACCCACCACCCGAAGACCGTCGTCTCCCGCCCGGCGGGCTGGCTCGCCGGCAATTTGCTGAACCGCGCGCCGCGTTTCGGGTTAACCATCGGCGCAGCCTTTATCTCGGGGGTCCTTCCGTGAGCCGACGTCCGTTTCGGAGCGGTAAGAGCTACGGCAAGCTCGACCGCGACGGGTTCATCCACAGGAGCTGGATCAAGGGCACCGGCTTGCCCGACCACGTCTTCGACGGGCGCCCCATCATCGGCATCTGCAACACCTGGTCCGAGCTGGTCACCTGCCAGTTCCACCTGCGGGACCTGGCCGAACACGTGAAGCGCGGCGTCTGGGAGGCGGGCGGCGTGCCCATCGAGTTCCCGGCCATGAGCCTGCCCGAGACCCAGATGCGGCCCACGGCCATGCTGTTCCGCAACCTGCTGGCCATGGAGGTGGAGGAGAGCATCCGGGCCAACCCCATCGACGGGGTCGTGCTGCTGGGCGGCTGCGACAAGACCACGCCGGGCCAGCTGATGGGCGCGGCCAGCGTCGACCTGCCGACGATGGTGGTCTCCTCCGGCCCAATGCTGAACGGCAAGTACGAGGGCCGCGACATTGGTTCGGGCACCGACGTGTGGCGCTTCTCCGAGGCCGTGCGGGCCGGCGAGATGACCCTCAAGGAGTTCCTCGGCGCCGAGAGCTCGATGAGCCGCAGCCACGGCACCTGCAACACCATGGGCACGGCCTCGACGATGGCCAGCCTCATCGAGGCGCTGGGCATGAGCCTGCCCCAGAACGCCGCCCTGCCGGGCGTCGATTCCCGCCGCAAGGCGCTGGCCCACCTGACCGGCAGGCGGATGGTCGAACTGGTCGAGCAGGACATCAAGCCGTCGCAGATCCTCACCCGCGAGGCCTTCGAGAACGCCATCCTGGTCCACGCCGCCATCGGCGGCTCCACCAACGCGGTGGTCCACCTGCTGGCCCTGGCCGGCCGGGTCGGGATCGACCTCACCCTGGAGGACTTCGACCGCCTGGGCCGCGAGGTTCCCCTGCTGGTCAACCTGATGCCGTCCGGCAAGTACCTGATGGAGGACTTCTGCTACGCCGGCGGCGTGCCGGCGGTGCTCAAGGAGATGGGCCCCGTCCTGCGCCGCGAGGCGCTGACCGTCTCCGGCCACACCCAGGGCGAGATCGCCGACCAGGCGCAGGTCTGGAACCGCGAGGTCATCGGCACGATGGCCGAGCCCATCGGTCCCTCGTCCGGCGTCTGGGTGCTGCACGGCAACCTCTGCCCGAACGGGGCCATCCTGAAGCCCAGCGCCGCCAGCCCCGAGCTGCTCACCCACCGCGCCCGGGCAGTCGTCTTCGAGGACATCGAGGACTACAAGGCCCGCATCGACGATCCCGACCTGCCGGTCGACGAGACCTCGATCCTGGTGCTCAAGGGCTGCGGGCCCAAGGGCTATCCCGGCATGCCGGAGGTCGGGAACATGGCCCTGCCGCCCAAGCTGCTGGCCAGGGGCGTGCGCGACATGGTCCGCATCTCCGACGCGCGGATGAGCGGCACCGCCTACGGCACCGTGATCCTGCACGTCTCCCCGGAGTCCGAGGCCGGCGGCCCGCTGGCCCTGGTGAAGACCGGCGATACGATCGAATTCGACGGTCCGAACCGGCGCCTCGAGCTGCTGGTCGACGAGGCCGAGCTCGCCCGCCGCCGGGCCGAGTGGGAGGCGAGCCGCGAGCCCTCCAACTTCACCCGCGGCTGGTACCGGCTCTACATCGACACGGTCCTGCAGGCCGACCAGGGCGCGGACCTGTCCTTCCTGGTCGGCAAGTCGAGCGCCGACGTGACCCGGGAGTCCCACTGATGGGCGCGCCGGCCCTGCTCGCCTGCGACTGGGGCACGACGAACCTGCGCGCCTGGACCCTCGACGCCGAGGGCCAGGTCATCGGCGACCGCGACTTTCCGCTGGGCGTCTCGAAGCTCGCGCCGGGCGAGGCGGCCCGCCGCTTCGCCGAGGAGGTCCGGCCTGCGCTCCAGGCCGACGGGCTGCCGGCGGTGCTCTGCGGGATGATCGGCTCCAACCTCGGCTGGACGGTCGTGCCCTACCTCGACTGTCCGGCCGCGGCCGAGGAGCTCCGCCGCGCCATGGTCGAGGTCGAGCCCGGCGTGCGCATCGCCCCCGGCCTGCGCTGCGAAGGGATCGCCGGCGCGCCCGACGTGATGCGCGGCGAGGAGGTGCAGGTGTTCGGCTGGCTCGCGGCCGACCCCGCCCGCCGCCGCGGCCGGCAGGTGGTCTGCCATCCCGGCACCCACGCCAAGTGGATCCTCATCGAGGACGGCCGCATCGTCCGCTTCGTCACCGCCATGACCGGCGAGCTGTTCGCGGTGCTTGGCCGGCACAGCGTGCTGAAGAGCGACGCCTCCCCCGACGATCCGGCCGCCTTCGACGCCGGCTGCGCCGCCGCCGGCGACGGCGGGGGCCTGGCCGCCCGCCTGTTCACCGCCCGCTCGCGCGTGGTCGGGCAGGGGGCGCCGGCTGAGAGCACGCCCGCCTACCTCTCGGGCCTCTTGATCGGCGCCGAGGCGGCCAGCCTGCCGGCCCTGCTCGGGGTCGGCGCGGACGAGCCGGTGGCGCTGCTGGGCGATCCCAAGCTCACCCGCTGGTACGCCCGGGCGCTGAGCGCCCGCGGCTGCCGCGTCAGCGAGCACGACGGCGAGGCGGCGGCCGTCGCCGGCCTCTTCGACCTGGCCCAACTGGAGAGCGTCCGATGAGGCTCGAGCAAGCGCTGGCCGAATGTCCGGTGGTGGCCATCGTCCGCGGCGTCCGTCCCGACGAGGTGGTCGCCCACGCCGAGGCGCTCTACGCGGCCGGCGTCCGCGGCGTCGAGGTGCCGCTGAACTCTCCCGATCCGTTCGAGAGCATCCGCCGCCTCTCCCAGAGCGTGCAGGGCCGCATGGCTTTCGGCGCCGGCACCGTCCTGCGGCCCCAGGACGTCAACGCCGTGCAGGACGCCGGCGGTACGATCATCGTCTCGCCCAACACCCAGGTCTCGGTGATCCGCCGCGCGCTCGAGCTCGGCCTCGACCCGGCTCCCGGCTTCGCCACCGCCACCGAGGCCTTCACCGCCTACGAAGCCGGCGCCCGGCACCTGAAGCTCTTCCCCGCCGCCACCTACGGCCTCGTCCACCTGCGCCAGCTCAAGGCCGTGCTGCCGCCCGACGCCGTCGTCTGGGCCGTCGGCGGCGTCGGCCCCGACTCCATGGCCGACTGGTGGGCCGCCGGCGCCCGCGCCTTCGGCCTCGGCGGCGAGCTCTACAAGGCCGGCCAGAGCGTCGACGAGACCGCCGCCAAGGCCGCGAAGGTCGTCGCGGCGGCGCGGGGGCTGGCCAGCTAAATCTCCGGCGCCCTACCTCCCGCCGCTTCGCGGGGGAGGTAGGATCGCCGTGTGGCGCTACGCCCGGTCCGCCGTCGAGGTCTCGCCGCGCCCCCGGCTGTCGGGAGACGGCCGCTGGCCCTTGGCGGTGGTGGAGCCGGCGGGATCGGCCGAGGCGCGAGACGCCGCGCCCTTGCCGCCGCCCGTGCCGCTGCTCTTGCTGTTGCCGCCCTCGCGGGCCTGGGATGCGGTCTTCTTCTGGGCCATCACGCGCCTCCGTTCACTGGCAGGCGATCAACCCCGGCCCACCCGCGCGCGTTCCCGCCGCGCCTGTAGCCGGCCGACCTCGGTGTGCGGCGGCACGGTGCGGTCGACCCAGGCCTCCGCCTCGCCGGCGAACTCGGCCGAGCTGACCACGGCGGCGTAGCGGCCGATGGCGTTCTCCAGCGACGGCAGCAGTTGGCCGCGTTCGGTGCCCAGCGCCACGTTGGGCGGCCGCTGCGCCGCCCAGCCGAACTCGGCCGCCGGGGCGCCCCGCACCAGGTCCACGTCCATGTCCAGGGTGGCGGCGATCAGCTGGCCGAACTCGGCCCAGGAGACGGCCCCCTCGTTGGCCAGGTGCCAGAGGCCGGCCGCGCCGTCGATGGCCAGGTCCAGGACGGTCTCCACCAGGTCCGGCACATAGGTCGGCGAGACGATCAGGTCGCTGGCCGCCAGGACCTCCTGGCCGCTCTTCAGCGCCCGCAGCACGTGGGCGGCGAAGTTGTAGGGGTCGTAGGGGGAGAAGAAGGCCGCCGTGCGGACCATCAGCGCGCGCTCGCTCGCCGCCAGCACCGCCGCCTCCGCCTCGGCCTTGCTGCGGCCGTAGACGTTGAGCGGGGAGGGCGCGTCGCTCTCCACGTACGGGCGGCCCAGCCGGCCGTCGAACACCAGATCCGAGGAGAAGCCGACGAAGGCGACGCCCGCCGCCTCGCAGGCCTGCGCCAGCCGCACCGCGCCGGCGGTGTTGGCCTCCATGCAGCCGTCGCACTCGGTCTCGGCCTCGTCGACCCGCACCCAGCCGGCGGCGTTGACCACCGCCCAGGGCCGGTAGGTCCTCAGCGCCTCGGCCACCGAGGCCGCATCGCCCAGGTCCAGCTGCGCCCGGCTGGTCAGCACATAGTCGATGCCGCGCCACTCGCAGGCCCGGGCGATCGCCTTGCCCAGCGTGCCCGTCGCGCCGGTGATCAGCAGCGGCCGGGCCGGCGAGGTCGGCGCCCGCCACTCGCTCCGCGGCTCGGGCGTCTCCATGGTCCGGAACACCGGTTGGAACTCCAGGCGGATGTCGCGCCGCCACCAGCCGGGGCCGTCGGCGACCGGGTGCCGCGCGACGGTGGGGTCGGTCAGGCTCTTCAGGAAGGCCGCCGCCGCGGTCGGCCGCGGCTCGCCGCCGCGCAGGTCGAACACGCCCGGCTCGTAGTGGCCGATCCGTCGGGTCAGCAGGCTGTTCCAGTCGTAGGAGCCGAGCAGCGCCCAGGCGGTCACCGCCTCGATCGGCGCGCCGCGGTCGCGCAGCCGCAGCGCCGCGTCCCAGGCCTCGCGCAGCCAGCGCACCTGCTCCTCGCGGGTGCAGCCGTTGTGCGCCTCGGTCACCGCCAGCGGCAGGCCGTAGCGGGTCCAGGCCTCCTCCAGCGCCCCCTCCAGGCCGCCGGGGCCGGGCAGGGCGACGCGCACCGCCTCCACGTCGGCGTAGGCCATCCGGCCGTTCCCGCCGCAGCGCTCCGGCGGATAGTTCTCGCAGTGGTGGTCGAGGAAGCGGTCGCTGGTCAGGTAGTGGTTCACCCCGATCACGTCGGGCGGGCAGGGATCGGCCGCCAGCGCCTCGAGCCTGGCCTGCAGGCCGAAGCCGCACAGCCGCCGCCAGAACGGATGGTCCGGCGTGACCTTCCCGCACAGCAGGTCCCAGGTCATCCAGCGGCGGGTGTTGTCGAACTGGGCCTGGTCGGCGACGGCCCGCGTCGAGTAGGTCCGCCCCAGGTCCTCGGTCTGGATCAGCCGCGCCTTCGGGTTCACCGCGCGGATCTCGCGCATCGCCAGGCGCACCGCGTCCACCTGGTTGACCAGCGCCGACCAGAAGAAGCTCTCGTCCGCCAGGTGCGGGTACCAGTGGCCGTAGAGGCAGGAGAAGCGGGCGGTGGTCAGCGGCTCGTTGACCGGCGTCCAGTCGCCGATCCACGGATAGCGCTCGGCGACCGCCCGGGCGTACTCGGCCAGGCCGGTGGCGAAGCCCTCGTCCACCAGACTGGTCCGCTTGGGCCCGCTGCCGT
The DNA here is from genome assembly GCF_042681205.1 of Phenylobacterium terrae. Classification (NCBI taxonomy): domain Bacteria; kingdom Pseudomonadati; phylum Pseudomonadota; class Alphaproteobacteria; order Caulobacterales; family Caulobacteraceae; genus Phenylobacterium; species Phenylobacterium terrae. Next base: position 200,546 of record NZ_JBHUEY010000001.1, on the reverse strand, counting down.
GGTGCACGAGCCCGGCGATCGGCCGCACGTTCAATTCGCGCAGCCGGTTCAGCCGCTCGTCGGTCCAGGACCAGTCGAAGCGGCCGCGCTCCGGCGAGACCCGCTCCCACAGCACCGGATAGCGCAGCGCCTTGACGCCGAGGCTTGCGAACAGGTCCAGGTCGGAGATCCGGTCGTGGTGGCCGCTGCGGCGGGTCTGGTCGTAATAGGTCCCGCGTACGCGGTTCACCGTGCACTCGTGACCGCCCCAGAGCTCGAGTTCGGACATCGGATCCCGTCGGCCTCCCGCAGCCTCTGCAGAGCACCTTAAGATTGGGGCGTGAAAATTCGTTCCGAAACCGTCATTTGCTAAGCTTCGCTGTCGGCCGCCCGACACTGGAACCGAGGCTTTGGCGTAGGAATTTATCCCGCATGGAACAAGCTTCGAGGGGCGCGGTGCTTGTCACCGGGGGGGGCGGCTACATCGGTGCGCATACGGCCAAGTCTTTGGCCGAGCAGGGCTTTCGTCCCATCGTGTTCGACAATCTGAGCTCGGGCTTCCGTGAGGCGGTCCGCTGGGGCGAGTTCGTCCACGGCGACATCCGCGACGGCCGGGCGCTGCGCGAGGCCATCGAGGCGCACGGGGTGCGCCAGGTCATCCACTTCGCCAGCCTGATCGAGGTCGGCCGCTCGGTCGTGCGCCCGGACCTGTTCTGGGACGTCAACGTCCGCGGCACGGCCAGCCTGCTGGACGCCATCAGGGACTGCGGCGTCGAGCGGCTGGTGTTCTCCTCCAGCGCGGCGGTCTACGGCCAGCCCGAGGGGCTTGCGGCCCGCGACCTGCTCGCCGAGGGCCTGCCGACCGCGCCCACCAGCCCCTACGGCGACACCAAGCTCGCCTGCGAGCGGATGATCGAGGCCTACTGCCGCGCCTTCGGTCTCTCGGCCGTGGCGCTGCGCTACTTCAACGCCGCCGGGGCCGACCCCTCCGGCCTGATCGGCGAGGCGCACGACCCGGAGACCCACCTGATCCCCCTGGCCATCGCCGCCGGCCTCGGCTTCGGCAAGCCGCTGACGGTGTTCGGCCAGGACTTCCCGACGCCCGACGGCGCCTGCCTGCGCGACTACATCCACGTGGTCGACCTGGCCGCCGCCCACGTCGCCGCCCTGGCGGTGGAGCTGCCCGCCGGCGGCTTCGAGGCCGTCAATGTCGGGACCGGCCACGGCTGGTCGGTCCTGGAGGTCATCGACGCCGTGGAACGGACGCTCGGCCGTCCGGTCCCGCGCAGCGTCGGCGCCCGCCGGCCGGGCGACCCGCCCAGCCTGATCGCCGACCCGTCCCGGGCTCGCGACCTGCTCGGCTGGAGCCCGGCCTGCTCGTCCCTCGATCAGATCGTCCGCGACGCCGCCCGCTGGCATTCGAACCAGCGCTATGGGCGGGCGGCGCGCGCCGAAAGTGCTTCAGGCGCCCAAGATCAGCCGCGGATGGCTGAAATAGAAGGAGGTGATCGTCCCGGCGTGCGTAGTGCTGTTTGAGATGAACTCCCTCAAATGAGTTAAGCGCCCGATTTTCCTCCGGAAACGGCAAGAACTTCGGGAACCCGAGTTTGCGCCGAGACGTTGGTGAGGCGCGTCGTCGTCCAACTTAGTCCAAGAGGAATCCGGCCTTGAGCACGCAATGGGGTCCAGGCGCCAATGGCGCTGCGCCGTGGAAAACGCAAACCTCTGCGCGTGGCCGAGGTCGTCAGACTCTGATCTGCTTCTCCCATCTGCGGTGGAATTTCGTCTTCCAGAGGCCGCAGCACCTGATGACCCGCTTCGCGCAGGATGGTCGCCGCGTGATCTTCTGGGAGGAGCCGGTGGCCGGGACCGAACCGGTTCCGAGCCTGGACGTCCACACCTGCCCGCAAAGCGGCGTGGTGGTCGCCACCCCGGTGCTGCCGGACGGCCTGACGGCGCCGGAGCGGGAAGCGGCCCAGCAGCGGCTGCTCGACAACCTGCTGGCCGCCCACCCCGGCGACCTGATCCGCTGGTACTACACGCCGATGATGCTGGGCTTCTCGCGCCACCTGGACGCGGCCTGCACCGTCTACGACTGCATGGACGAACTGGCGAACTTCAAGTTCGCCCCGCCGGAGCTGGCCGGCCGCGAACGCGAGCTGTTCCGCATCGCCGACGTCGTCTTCACCGGCGGCTACAGCCTCTACGAGGCCAAGCGCGACCGGCACCCGAACATCCACCCGTTCCCCTCCAGCGTCGACCGCGCCCACTTCGCCAAGGCGCGCGAGGCCCAGGAGGATCCGCAGGACCAGGCCGGTCTGCCGCGCCCCCGCTTCGGCTTCTATGGCGTGGTCGACGAACGGATGGACCTCGACCTGCTGGCCGCGGTCGCCGACGCCCGCCCCGACTGGAGCCTGGCGATCGTCGGGCCGGTGGTGAAGATCGATCCGGCCGACCTGCCGCGGCGCGACAACCTCCACTACCTCGGCGGCAAGGGCTACGAGGACCTGCCCCGCTACCTCTCCGGCTGGGACGTCGCGCTGATGCCCTTCGCCATTAATGAGTCCACCCGCTTCATCAGCCCGACCAAGACGCCGGAATACCTGGCGGGCGGCCGCCCGGTGGTCTCCACGCCGATCGTCGACGTCTGCCGCCACTACGGGGACCTGGATGGGGTGAAGATCGCGGCCACGGCCGACGACTTCGTCTCCGCCTGCGACCAGGCCCTGGCGCTCGCCCGCTCCGGCGGGGCCTGGCTCGCCGAGGTCGACCGGACGCTCGCCGAGCTCTCCTGGGACGAGACCTTCCAGCGGATGGACCAGCTGATCGGCGAGGCCATGGCCCGCAGCGAGGCCGAGGCCGGCGCCGTCCTGGCCAAGACCATTCCCGCTCCGGTGGTGCGGCCGGCCTCGCGGCGGCGGCCCTTCGACTACCTGATCGTCGGCGCCGGCTACGCCGGCTCGGTGCTCGCCGAGAGGCTGGCCAGCGGCCTGGGCAAGCGCGTCCTGCTGATCGACCGCCGGGGCCACATCGGCGGCAACGCCTACGACGAGAAGGACGCCGCCGGGGTGCTGATGCACCGCTACGGCCCGCACATCTTCCACACCAACTCCGACGACGTGGCGAGCTACCTCTCCCACTTCACCCGCTGGCGGCCGTACGAGCACCGCGTGCTCGCCTCGGTGCGGGACGGCCTGCTGGTGCCGATGCCGATCAACCGCACGACGCTGAACGCCCTCTATGGCCTGGACCTGCAGACCGACGAGGACGCCGAGGCCTTCCTGGAAAGCCGCGCCGAGCCGGTGGAGAAGATCCGCACCAGCGAGGACGTGGTCGTCTCCAAGGTCGGCCGCGAGCTCTACGAGACCTTCTTCCGCGGCTACACCCGCAAGCAGTGGGCGATGGACCCCTCCGAGCTCGACAAGTCGGTGACCGCCCGGGTGCCCACCCGCACCAACACCGACGACCGCTACTTCACCGACAAGTTCCAGGCGATGCCGGCCGACGGCTACACCCGGATGTTCGAGAACATGCTCGACCACCCGCTGATCACCATCGAGACCGGCGTGGACTTCGACGACGTCAGCGCCGAAGCGGCCTACGATCGGCTGATCTACACCGGGCCCGTGGACGAGTACTTCGGCCACCGCTACGGCCCGCTGCCCTACCGCAGCCTGAAGTTCCGCCACGAGACCCTGGACCAGCCGTGGTTCCAGTCCGTCGGGACGGTGAACTACCCGGACGAGTCGGTGCCCTACACCCGGATCAGCGAATACAAGCACATGACCGGCCAGGTCTGCCCGCGGACCACCATCACCTACGAGTACCCGGCGGCCGAAGGCGATCCCTACTACCCGGTGCCCCGCCCCGAGAACCAGGCCCTCTACAAGCGCTATGAGGCCCTGGCGCTCGACACCCCCGAGGTGACCTTCGTCGGTCGCCTGGCGACCTACCGCTACTACAACATGGACCAGGTCGTGGGGCAGGCGCTGGCCACCTACCGGCGCATCGCCGAACGCGAGGGCCGCACCGTCGCCGTCACCGCCCGCGGCGCGACCGCCGCGGCCAGATAGCCGCAGATCGTCGCGTCCGCCTCTCCCGCTGGGCGGGAGGGGCGGGGTCGCGCCGCCTCAGTCCCTCGCCACCCAGGAGGTGACGTGGGCGTGGACCTTGCGGACGATGACCGACGGGCCGGAGAAGCTGAACTCGCTCACGAACAGCCCGCGCTTCTCGGTCCAGCGGACCGGACCGGTGTCTTCGCTCGTCAGGATCTGGCGCAGGCGGCTCCGCTTGGATCGCGGCACGAACGAAACGTAGGTCGCATCAGACACGGCGACACCTCCACTGTTGCCGGCTTGAGCGGTCCGGTGAGTCCCGGGCGAACTCGTGGCGGAGTTGGGACGATGTCGCCTCAATCGTGACGCCGGCCTTCGCCGCCGGCGCAGGCTCGGTGCGCCCATCGCGAATTGCCCGCCCGCGCCGGCAGGGCCCAGATGCGGCATGGCCGACCTGCTGACCCCTGGGTTGATCCTGGCCGCCGCGGCCACCTTCCTCTTCGCCGGCCTGGTGAAGGGGGTCACGGGCATGGGGCTGCCGACCTTCGCGATGGCGGTGCTCGGCTCGCTGGTCTCGCCCGCCGCCGCGGCGGCGTTGCTGATCGTCCCTTCCTTCGTCACCAACCTGTGGCAGCTGCTGGCCGGCCCGGCCTTCGCCGGCCTGGCGCGCCGGCTCTGGCCGATGATGGCGGGGATCGTCGCCGGCACGTTCGCCGGCGCCTCGCTGCTCGCGAGCGGCGACACCGGCGCCTCGACGGCCGCGCTCGGCGCGACCCTCGTGGCCTACGCCGCCTGGTCGCTGCTCGGCCGCCAGCCGCGGGCGCCGGCCAGGCTCGAGCGCTGGGCCTCGCCCATCGTCGGCCTGGCCACCGGGCTGGTCACCGGCGCCACGGGCGTGTTCGTCGTCCCGGCCGTCCCCTACCTGCAGGCCCTCGACCTGGAGAAGGACGATCTGGTGCAGGCGCTCGGCCTGTCGTTCACCGTCTCGACCCTGGCCCTGGCCGGCGCGCTCGCCGTGCGCGGCGCCTATCAGGTCGGGGACCTCGCCGTCTCGACGTTCGCCGTTCTGCCCGCGCTGGCCGGCATGTGGCTGGGCCAGGAGATCCGCCGCCGCGTCAGCCCCGCCGCCTTCCGGCGCTGGTTCCTGGTCGGCCTCCTGCTCCTCGGGGCCGAGATGCTCCTCAGGCCGCTCTTCTGAGGCCGGCCGACCTGCGGAACAGCGCGGCCGAGGCCAGCCACAGCGCCGAGAAGAGGCTCGTGCCCATCACCGTCTCGTAGAGCCCGTCGTCGCCGGGCGAACCCAGGCCCGCGGCCAGCGCGGCGGCCCCGACCAGCACCTGCACGGCCGCCGTCGCGAACATCGCCCGCGCCATCCCGCCCGCCCGGAAGCCGGCCATCGCCGACCCCAGGACCGCGACGGCGATGACGCCGAAGAAGATCAGGTTCGCGGGATTGTCCTCGCTCCCCAGGAAGCCGACCGCGCCATTGACCAGGAAGAGCAGGGCGGCGGCCGCGACCGCCACCGCGGCGCCGGCCCGGTAGGCGAGGTCGCCGGACGCCCGCACCGCCAGCTCCACGACCAGCCCCGCGCCGCCGAGCAGGACGGCCAGGGTGACGTAGTCCGACAGCGTCCAGGGCGCCCGCAAGGCCAGCGGCGCCAGCAACGCGCCGCCCGCGCACCCCCACGCCGCCATCCGCCAGATCCGCCCGCGCCGCGCGCCCGGGCCGTTCGAGGCTCGCTGGTCCATCGCTCCGCTCCTTCGACGAGATGTCCGACACCTATCCCGGCGGCGTCGGGCCCTGATGCGGTCGATGTGGAATTTCCGTGCAGCCGGGTGGCTTTCGAACGCCGGCCGCCGATCAGGAGGTCGCGGCGCGATTCTCAACTCGGAGGAATTGCTCCTGCGTCGGGCTCGCGCAGTGCTAGAATAGCGCACTCGCCTCCCACGCGAATATTCACGAAATGGGTAGAAAAGGTCTGCTCATCCGTCGCGGCGCGCGCGAATACATGCTGACGGCCAAGATCAGATGTTTCCCTCTTGTTGCAACAATTAGCGCATGGATCTTGCGAATAGGGCGAGTGGGCGCATCTGTGCGCTGGAAAGGCGGCCGTCATTCTACCCAGGGAATTTTTTCTAACCTTCCTTGAGGGCCACGAATGCTGACGCCGACGAAGAACCCAATTTGGGTTCGGGCCCGATGAGTCTCTGCGGCGAAGATCTTCTCCACCGCACAACTAGGCGTGGTGGAAGAGGGTAAACCGAACCATAAGCGCCCCATAATGGCGCCCCCGGTGATCGCGGTTCTTTGTGCGCTCAAGCGCCCATCGGCGTGAAAACTTAAGCAAAGCAACGGGCTGGGCCTGTCCCGCCCGGGGGGCATGACGTGATCATCAACGGAACCCACAACAACGGCGTCGAGGTGCTGACCGGCGGCGACGAGAACGACATCATCAACGGGCTGGCCGGCAACGACCTCATCACCGGCGGCGAAGGCGACGACGTGATCGTCGGCGGACCCGACACGCCGGTCGCCAAGCCGCCGGGCAACAGCAACTATCCCGACAACGACGAGATCTACGGCGGCGGCGGCGACGACGACATCGCCGGCGGCTACGGCAACGACGAGATCTACGGCGAGGACGGCGATGACGCCCTTTCCGGCGGCGCGGGCAACGACCTGCTGGTCGGCGGCGCGGGCGACGACGGCCTGTCGGGCGGCGCCGGCAACGACACCTTCCGGTTCACCTTCGGCCTGAAGGCCAACACCCAGACGCTGAAGTTCTTCGAGTACGCCGAGAATCCGGCCCAGCAGGCGAACCTCAACGCCTGGAACAACGCCTACGCCGAGTGGACCGCCTGGGTGAACAGCCTCGGCGGCGACTGGGGCGACGACCAGGGCGGGGCGCTGGCGGTGAACTGGAACGGCAAGGCCCGGGACTTCACCCAGCAGTTCGTCGCCGGCGACGTCGAAGCCACCATCACCACCTACGAATTCGAAGGCGAGGGTGTGGACGTCATCAGCGACTGGAACACCGGCGACAAGCTGGAGTTCGCCGGCCTGACCGCCGACAACTGGGACGACTTCCTGGACGTCGCCGTGGTCGGTTCCGACACGGTCGTCAGCTGGGCGGGCGGCAGCATCACCGTGGTCGGCGTCGATCTGACCAGCAACTTCGCCAGCTACGTCAACTTCGTCTGATCCCGCGCGGGCGAGGAGGAAGGGGCGCCCGCCGCGGCGCCCCTTCCGCCGTCCGCTGTCAGGGCCGTTGCGTCCGGGCGGCGCGACGAAATGGTTATCTCCGCCGGCCCGAGCGTCCTGTAGGCAGGGCCGATGCGGAAGCTTTCACTGATCCTCCTGGCGGCCATGGCCGCGGTCGGCGCTCCGGCCTGGGGTGCGCCCTTTGCGGTTCTCTACGCGGAGGACGACAACATCGCGGCCGTCGACTTGGCCACCGTGGAGACCACCGGCTCGCTCGCGCGCTACGAGGTGGTGACGGTCCAGCGCGCGCCCGCCGAGCTGGCGGGGTTGGAGCTGCCCGACGAGATGCGCCACTGGAAGGAAACCGACTGCGCCGGCGACCGGTCGCGTCTCGTCCGGATGGCGATCCGCACCGCCGGCGGCGCGCTGGAGACGCCGGCCTGGGCCCAAGGCGAGGGCGAGTGGACGGGGATCGACCCGCGCGAACAGCGCCTCGTCTGCGAGAAGGCGCGGGCCAGGACGCGGTACGCCAACCTGGACGAGCTTCGGGCGGCGCTCGGTCTGCCGTCGGCGGACTAGTCGAACGTCGCCGGGCTGGAGAACGGCCGGTCGGCGTCCACGACGAACATCACCAGCTGCTCCAGGTCCTCGCGGCCGGTGCTGACGAGCTGCATCGTCATCCCGGGCTCATGGCCGTTCATCGCCGCGCCGGCCTCCAGCCGCGCGATCCCGTGCGGCGTCTTCTGCGTCAGCTGGCCCTTCAGCACGTAGAAGGCCTCGGAGCCCGGGTGGGTGTGGACCGGCGTGGCCGCGCCGGGCGGGCCGCCTGCGCGGTTGACCCGGAGCAGGTAGCGCGAGGCCGGCGGAACGGGGACCGGCCCCACCTCGGCCAGCTTGCGCCCGCCGGGGCTCGAGCCGCCCGCCGGCCCCAGCGTGAACAGCCAGGCTTGCCCCCAGGCCTCCGCCGCCAGCGACAGCTCGCCCGCCGCCGCCCGCGCCTGCTCCAGCGACGGATAGCTCTCCACCCGCCAGTAGAGCGGCGCCTGGGGCAGGGCGGCGACCGTCCTCTCCGCGATCGGCTCGACCAGGAAGGCCGCGCCTGGTCTGGCCGCCTGCAGCCCGTCCAGTCCCGGTCCCAGCGGCTGCGCCGCCGCAGCCGCGGACCACGCCATCGCCACCGCCGCCGCTACGGGCCCCAGCCTGCGCATGCTCATCGCCTCCGAGCTCATCCAGAGGATGTCACTCGCTGAACCAGGCGCCTAGCCGGGCCACGTCGCCGGCATCCGGGGCCGCCGATCGGACGCCAGGGTCGGCGCCTGCCGCCCGGGACAGGCTCAGCCGGCGGCGGCGGTCGCCCGCGGGCGATGCGATCCCGAGTCACAGGGCTCCAGCGCGCCGGCGCCCAGGTCCACCACGAAGCACTGCTGCTCGCCGCTGGCCTGGTCGCGAACGATCACCGTCACCTCGTCGCCGTCGTCCGGCGCCGGATGCCAGACCTGGACGAAGCTCAGCGCCGCCGCGGCGAACCCCTCCGCCTCGACCTCATGTCCGTGCGCCCCATCGTGGGCGGGGTAGGCGCAGTAGCGGGACAGCTCGCTCGTCGGCATCGAGGACGACTCCTGGTGGTCGGTGACCTGAACGCGGCCGAGGCGAAATGGATTCACGCGTAGATTGCACCTTGCACGGACGTGTGTGCTGGCGCCCCCGGCCAGCCTTCGCTATCAAACTTGCGGGGGCATGAGGGGACACCATGACGCCGCAGGCCCGATGAACGCGATCGCGCCTCTGAACCTCGACGATCAGCTCTGCCGCACGTTGCTGGAGAGCATGAGCGAGGGTGTGAGCCTCGCGACGCCCGACGGCGTCATCGTCTACACCAACCCGGCCGAGGACCGGATGTACGGCTACGCGCCGGGCGAGCTGGTCGGCCAGCACGTCTCCGTGCAGCACGCCTATCCGCCCGAGGAGAACGCCCGCCTCGTGGGCGAGGTGATCGCCACCCTGGCCTCCAGCGGCGAGTGGCGCGGCGAGCGGCGCAACCGCCGCAAGACCGGCGGCGAGTTCTACACCCGGGCCCGCATCTCGGTGGTGAAGGTGAACGGCGCCGTCCACTGGCTGTGCGTCCAGGAGGACATCACCGGCCGCCGCTCCGAGGACGCCGCGCTGAAGGAATCCGAGGGCCGCCTGGCGCTGGCCGCCGCCGCCGCCCGTATCGGCGTCTGGGACTGGGACATCGCCACCGGCGAGATCGTCTACTCCGACCGCGCCAAGGCGATCTGCGGCCTGCCGCTGGGCCAGCCGGTGACCCACGAGATCATCGCCGCCGTCACCCATCGGCAGGACTACCCGCGCACCGTCGAACAGGTGCGGCGCGCCCTCGATCCGGCCATCCGCGACGACAGCTCGTACGAGTACCGCATCGTGCGGCCCGACGGCGAGGTCCGCTGGGTCAAGGCGCACGGCGTGGCGATCTTCGCCGAAGGACCCGACGGCCCCAAGGCGGTCCGCTACGTCGGGACCTTCGAGGATGTCACCGAGCAGAAGCGCGTCGAGGACGAGCTGCGCCGCTCGCGCGCGCGCCTGACGCTGGCCATCGACGCCGGCCGGATGGCCGTCTGGAGCATCGACGCCGAAAGCGAGGACTTCGTCCGCACGCCCGAGCTCAACCGCGTCCTGGGCTTCCCCGACGATGCGCGGCCCACGCTCGACGACATCCGCGCCCGCTATGCGCCCGGCGAACTCGACCGCATCCGGGCCGAGGTCCAGAACGCCCTGGCGCGAGGCGACCGGTTCTTCGAGATCGAGTTCCGCTTCATCTGGCCGAACGGCGAGCTGCGCTGGCTGCTGCTGCGGGCCGAGATCTCGTTCAATGCGGCCGGCGCCCCGCTGGGCGCCATCGGCGTGATCATCGACATCACCGAGCGCAAGGAGGCCGAGGAGCGGCTGAAGCTGCTGGCCCGGGAGGTCGACCACCGGGCCAACAATCTGCTGACCGTGGTCCAGGCGACGGTCGCGCTGACCCGCGCCCCCAGCGCCAAGGCGCTGAAGGAGATCCTCACCGGCCGCATCTCCGCCCTGGCCCACGCCCACCAGCTGCTGGCCCAGGCGCGCTGGGAAGGCGCGGACCTGCGCAAGCTGGTCGAGGAGGAACTGCGGCCGTTCGAGCTGGGGCAGGGCCGGCGCATCAAGCTGAGCGGCCCGACCATCGCCCTGCGTCCCCAGGCCGCCCAGTCGGTGGCCATGGCCATGCACGAGCTGGCCACCAACGCGGCCAAGTACGGCGCCCTGTCGGCGCCGCAGGGGCAGGTGGAGGTCGCCTGGCGCGGCGGCGGGGAGCGCGAGCCGCTGAAGCTGGTCTGGATCGAGCGCGGCGGCCCTCCGGTCGCTCAGCCGGCCGGCCGGGGCCTCGGCATGACCGTCGTGGAGCGCGCCGTCGGCGGCGGGCTGCAGGGCTCGGCCCGCTTCGACTGGCGGCCCGACGGGCTGGTGTGCGAGCTGACGCTCAACCTGGCGTCGGGCGCCCTAGCCCCCGCCGGCGAGCGCTAACAGCGCGCCCAGCACCGCCAGCGCGACGATCGCCACCACCGCCAGCATCCACTTCTCGGGCCCGGTCCTCTGACTGGAGGGCTGGGCGGTCTCGTCGGTTCTCGTCCCTTCGACCTTGGCCATGATTTCGGGTCTCCTCTTCAGGGATCAACAGGCCGCGGGTCAGGCCGTTCCCTGGGGGCGGGAACCTTGGCCGCGCGGTCCTGTTGAGTCGGCAAGCGGGGCCGCGTGGGCGCCGCGGCGTTCGGGTGGGTCGTCATGGAGATCGCGAGGCGGAGTTTCCTGGCCGGATCGGGCCTGGCCCTGGCTGCGGCCGGATCTGCGGCGGCCCAGGCGCCCCCGACCGCCGCGCCGCCGCCGCCCGCCCAGCCCGCCGCCCCGCCCGCACCTGCGCCGGCCACCGCGCCCCAGCCGGTCGACTGGCGGCGCATCCGGGCCCAGTTCGCCCTGACGCCCGACTGGATCGACATGTCGGCGATGCTGATCGCCTCGCACCCCACCGCCGTGCGCGACGCCATCGACCGCCACCGCCGCCAGCTGGACGCCAACCCGGTGATCTACCTGGAGGCCAACAATCGCAGCCTGCAGAACCGCGCCCGGGCCGCCGCCGGCCAGTACCTCGGCGCGCCCGCCGAGGCCGTCGCCCTGACCGACTCCACCACCATGGGCGTGGGCCTGGTCTACAACGGCCTGCGGCTGCGCTACGGTCAGGAGATCCTGACCACCGACCAGGACTACTACGTCACCCACGAGTCCCTCAGGCTGGCGGCCCTGCGAACCGGCGCAAAGGTGCGGAAGATCCCCCTGTACGAGGACATCCGCAGCGTCTCCGAAGGTGCGCTCGTCGCCCGCCTGACCAGCCAGATCACGCCCCAGACCCGGGTCCTGGCGCTGACCTGGGTGCATTCCTCCACCGGCCTGAAGCTGCCGATCCCGGCCATCGCCGCCGCGCTCGTCCCGATCAACGCCTCACGGTCCGAGCACGACCGGGTGCTGCTCTGCGTCGACGGCGTGCACGGCTTCGGCAACCAGGATGTCAGCTTCGCCGGCCTAGGCTGCGACTTCCTGATCGCCGGCTGCCACAAGTGGATCTTCGGCCCCCGCGGCACCGGGGTGATCTACGGCTCCGAAGCCGGCTGGCGCGCCGCCCTGCCGACCATCCCCACCTTCCTGGACAGCGACGCCTACAGCCACTGGATCTCCGGCTCCGACCCCGGCCTCGCCAACGCCGTGCGCATGACCCCCGGCGGGTTCAAAGCCTTCGAGCACCTGTGGGCGCTGTCGGAGGCCTTCTGGCTGCACCAGAACATCGGCCGGGGCGAGGTCGCCCGTCGCACCGCCGAGCTCGCGACCCAACTGAAGGCGGGCCTGGCCGCCATGCCGCACGTGACGCTCGTCACGCCCATGTCGCCCCAGCTCTCGGCCGGCATCGTCTCCTTCGACGTGGCGGGGATGAGCGCCCACCAGGTCGTCTCGCGCCTGCGCGACTGGAAGATCATCGCCTCCGTCGCCCCCTACGCCCGCCAGCACGTCCGCCTGACGCCCTCCATCCGCAACTTCCCCCACGAGATCGACTTCGTGCTGCAGGCGGTGCGGGCGATGGCGGCGTAGCCGCCGATCTTTCCTCGAACGCACGGAAGTCCCACGCCCGGCAAGGCGAACACGAAGTTCACGAAGACCACAAAGAGCACGAAGGGGCCGAGGGCGCGCGACCGCCGAGGGACAGCTCCAGACTCTTCGTGGTCTTGGTGCCCTTTGTGGTCTTCGTGTCCAGATCTTGCCGCCGGCGCGCGGCTTCGCGCGAGAAAGCGGACGCCGCCTCAAAGCCATAGAGACCTCTCCCCGCCAAGCGGGGAGAGGGTAGGGTGAGGGGCCGGCGCCCTACGCCTTATGCGTCGTCTCGGGCAGGCCCAGGATGCGCTTGGCGATGATGTTGTTCTGGATCTCGAACGAGCCGCCGGCGATGGTGTTGGACTTGATCCGCAGGAAGGCCCGCGTGGCCGCCAGCTCCTCGGGCGTGAAGTCCTCGCCCTCCCAGCCGAGGCCCCGGTAGCCCATCGCCTCGACCATCATCTCGTTGTTGTTCACGTTGATGCGCGAGGAGGCGTTCTTCATGATCGAGGTCACCGCCGACGGGCCGTTGCGGTTCTTCCCCTCGTCGGCCATGCGCGTCACGGTGAGCTGGTAGGCGCGCGCGTCCATCTCCTGCTCGATCAAGCGCCGGCGGAAGTCGGTGTCGGCGAGGCGCCCGGTCTCATCCAGCCCGATGTACTTCTTGGCCGTCTCGCGCAGCAGCGCCGGGTTGGTGCGCGGCCGCCCGCCGTCGGCGCCGGCGATGCCGTTGCGCTCGTGCTGCAGCAGCCGCTTGCCCACCGTCCAGCCGCCGTTGAGCGGCCCGACCAGGTTCTCCTTGGGCACCTTCACGTCGGTGAAGAAGGTCTCGCAGAAGGGCGAGGCGCCGCTGATCAGCTTGATCGGCCGCACCTCGACGCCCGGCGTCTTCATGTCGATCAGCAGGAAGCTGATCCCCTCGTGCTTCTTGGTCGGGTCCGTCCGCGTCAGGCAGAAGCACCAGTCGGCGTACTGCGCGCCCGAGGTCCAGATCTTCTGGCCGTTGACCAGGAAGTGGTCGCCCTTGTCCTCGGCCTTGGTCTGGAGGCTCGCCAGGTCGGACCCCGAGCCCGGCTCGGAGTAGCCCTGGCACCAGCGCAGCTCGCCGCGGACGATCGGCGGGATGTGCCGCTGCTTCTGCTCCTCGGTGCCGTATTCCAGCAGGGTGGGGCCGAACATCATCACGCCCATGCCGCCGATCGGGTTGAAGGCGCCGATGGCCGCCATCTCCTGGCGCAGCGCCCGCGCCTCGGCCTGGGACAGGCCGCCGCCGCCGTAGGCCCGGGGCCAGGTCGGCACGCCCCAGCCCTTCTCGCCCATGCGCTGCTTCCACAGCTTGAAGTCGGGATCGTTCGGGTCCGGCCCTTCGCCCATCAGCGCCTCGCCCTTGCCCTTGAGCGATGCGGGGAAGTTCTCCTCCAGCCAGGTGCGCGCTTCCGCACGGAAGGCTTCCAGATCGGCGCCGCCGAAATCCGCCATGGGGATCCTCCAAATGTCATGAGCGGCGCCTCGCACGGGCGCCTTATCCCGCCAGCATGAGATCGCCGCCCCGCCGCGTCAACGCGCAGGTGACGCTGGGGCGCCGCTCCTCCCCCGCAGCGCAGACTGCGGGGGAGGGGGACCGCCGAAGGCGGTGGAGGGGGCGCTTGCCGCTTTGCGCCCCCTCCGTCTCGTCGCTTCGCGCCGATCCACCTCCCCCGTACGCTGCGCTACGGGGGAGGAGCTTGGGCGGCGAGTTCGTCCGCAGTTTCAAGTATCGAAGCGGAGATGCCGTCGGGATCGGCGAGCACCGTCGCTGCAGCGTAACGCATGACGCGGATGCCGAGCCTGTGCAGGTGGGCGTCGCGGCGGGCGTCCCGCTCGGGCCGGTCCTCCGTCAGGTGCGTATAGCCGTCCACCTCGATGCAGAGCCGCGCGGCCGAGCAGTAGAAGTCCAGGACGTACGGGCCGACCGGATGCTGCCGACGGAAGCTGGGAAGTCCGGGCTCACGCCGCCGCAACCGCACCCACAACAGCACCTCCGGCAGGGTCAGTTTGCGCCGGAGCTGCTTGGCTCGCCCATGAGTGCGGCTGGGAGCTCGCATAGCTGAAGCTTAGCAGATCCTCCCCCGCAGCGCAGACTGCGGGGGAGGGGGACCGCCGAAGGCGGTGGAGGGGGCGCTTGTCCCTCTCACCCCGGCTCATCCCCGCCGCGCTGGCCGGCGGCGGGCAGGTCGCTCTGGCGGTCCTGCTGGGAGCCGAAGGCGAGCATGGTGCGGCGCTGTTCGCTGCGGGGGTCGTTTTCCACCCGCAGCTTCGAGCCCTCGTCGAAGATCATCGTGGGCCGGGTCTGGGCGTTGTACGCCGGCCAGGCCGGGCCGCCGGGCACTTCGGCCTTGCCGGTCTTGGCGAAGCCCGCCCAGGCCGCGCTCATCTTGTCGGCCAGGGCCTGGGCCTCCGGCGTCACCGGCCCCACCATCCGCTGCGCGTTGCCCAGGGTGTCGAACACGAACGGGATCTCCTCGGCGTGCGGGACGAAGTAGCGGCCGTCCTGCACCGGGGTCTCGCGGTAGAAGGCGTAGTAGTAGGCCGGGGCGCCGCCCTGGGCCGCCTTGCGTTCGGCCTGGATCGTCGAGTCCAGGAAATAGCCGCGGTCGGTGGAGACCATGTAGGCGATCTCCGCATTGCCGCTCTTCGGGTAGAGCCGCTTGTAGAGGGCGTAGACCGCCTCGACCTCGCCGGCCGGGACCAGCTTGCCGATCTCGGCTTTCAGGCCCGCCTCGTCCAGCGCATCCATCGCCGGGTCGGCGCCCATGAACACCGAGGCCTCGGTGCGGTTGGTCCCGATGATCATCGGGATGTGCTTGGAGATCTCCGGCGCGTCGGGCTCGAACGGGTGGCGGGGCAGCAGCTTGCCGTCCACCACCGGCCGGAACTGCCCCAGGCCCGCGCTCGCCTTGCGGCCCGCCGCCTGCAGGTCGGCCATGGGGACATCTTGCAGCTTGCCGACGTCCGCCGGGGCGATGTTCAGCGCCTCGAGCACCCGCCGGGCCTTCTCCCGGGCCAGCGCCAGGCCGTCCATCCGCAACGCCGAGCCGGACTGCACCGCCGCCCGGTGGAACAGCCCCTCGGCCGGCGTGAACGCCATCATCATCGAGGTCTTGCGCCCGCCGCCGCTCTCTCCGTGAATCATCACCCGCGAGGGATCGCCGCCGAACCGCTCGATGTTGTCGCGCACCCATTCCAGCGCGGCCACGCAGTCCAGCATGCCGACGTTGCCGCTGGCGGCGTATTGCTCGCCGTAGGCCGACAGGTCGCAGTAGCCGAAGACGTTCAGGCGGTGGTTGACCGTCACGATCACCACGTCCTGCTTCCTCGCGATGTTCACCCCCTCGTACCAGGGCGAGGAGCCCGAGCCGGTGGAGAAGCCGCCGCCGTGCATCCAGAACATCACCGCCCGCTTGCCGGTGGTGGCCGGGGTCCAGACGTTCAGCACCAGGCAGTCTTCGTTGACCGGCGGAGGGTTGGGGTCGGGCCGGTCCGAGCCGATCGGGCTCGGATGGCGCGCGGCCCCCGGCGCGGGCGGCGGGCGGGTCGGAGCAGCGCCGGCCTGCGGAGCCGTCGGGCCGTAGGTCAGCGCATCGCGCACCCCGGTCCAGGGCGCCTTCTTCTTCGGCGGCATGAAGCGGTTCGCTCCGGCCGTGCTCTCGCCGTAGGGCACCCCTTTGAACACCAGCACGCCGTCCTTGGTCGTCCCGCGAACCTTGCCCGAGGTGGTCTCCACCACCGGCGCATCCTGCGCCAAGCTCGGCCCCGCCGCCGCCACCCACAGCCCCCCGGCCAGCACCCAGCGGCGGTTCAAGCTCAGATCCGTCATCTCCGGAGGTCCCCTCATCGCCGGCCGCCGTCCCGCGGCCCTTGCGGCCAAGGTTTAGACGCGGTGGTCAGGCGTGACTAGGGCTTCGATGGCTTGGAGAACATGACCAAGTTCTCTTAATGTTCCATTCCTTTCCCGCGCAGCGGGAGAGGGGGACCACCCGCTCTTCGCTACGCTCGGCGTGCGGTTCCCCTCTCCCGCTTCGCAGGAAAGAAGCGTGCGGGGTTACTCGGGTTGGCGCGTTCCGATTAGATGGACCGGGCCGCAGCGCGGCGGGGAGGACGCATGGCCGGCAAGGTGGTCTGTTTCGGCGAGGTGATGCTGCGGCTGTCGGCGCCGGGGGCCGAGGTGCTGCTGCAGTCGCAGCGGCTGGAGGCGCGGATCGGCGGGGCCGAGGCCAATGTCGGCGTCTCGCTGGCCAGGTTCGGGCATCCGGTGCGGATGGTCAGCTTCGTCCCCGACAACGCCCTCGGCCGCGCCGCGCTCGCCGAGCTTCGCCGCCACGGGCTGGACGTGGCGGGCGTGCGGACCGCGCCCGGCCGGCTCGGCCTCTATTTCCTGACCCCGGCCGCAGGCCTGCGCCCGGCCCAGGTGCTCTACGATCGCGCCGAGTCCAGCTTCGCCCTCGCCGATCCGGACGCCATCGACTGGCCCGCCGAGCTGGAGGGCGCCGACTGGCTGCACATCTCCGGCGTCACGCCGGCCGTGGGCCCCAACGCCGCCGAGGCGGCGCTGAAGGCGGTTCGCGCCGCCCGCGTGAAGGGCCTGACCGTTTCCTTCGACGGCAACTACCGCAAGAGCCTCTGGGACCAGTGGCCCACCGACGGGGCGGCGATCCTGGCCGACATCGTCGCCGCCGCCGACCTGTTCATCGGCGATGATCGCGACGTGGCCCTGATCCTCGGCCACGATTTCCCCCAGACCGATCCGATGGAGCGCCGCCAGGCCGCCGCCGAGGCCGCCTTCACCGGCTTTCCCCAGCTCTCCCGCGTCGCCTCGACGGTGCGGACGGTGGAGAGCGCAGAGCGCCACCGCCTGGCCGCCTTCCTGGCCGACCGGGACGGCCATTGGACCGCAGCGCCCCGCGACGTCTCCGGCATCGTCGACCGCATCGGCGGCGGCGACGCCTTCGCCGCCGGCCTGATCCACGGCCTGCGCACCGACATGGACCCCCAGGCGGCCCTCGAGTTCGCCCTGGCCGCCGCGGCCCTCAAGCATTCCATTCCCGGCGACTTCAACCTCGTGGACATCGCCGACGTCGAGGCCCTGCTGGCCGGCGGGGGGGACGTGAGGCGGTAAACTCCCCGCCCATCCCGGCCGGCCGGGATGACCGGACCTGGGTTCAGGCCACCGCCCGCGCCTCGCCGGCGACACCGTCGCGCCAGGCGCCGGGGCTCATGCCCATGATCCGGCGGAAGGCGCGGCTGAAGCTGGCCTCGCTCTCGTAGCCGACCTCCTCGGCGATGCGGGCCAGCGGGGCGCGCGAGGACCGCAGCCGGTCGCTGGCGATCTGCATCCGCCAGCTGGTCAGGTACTCGATCGGCGCCATGCCCATCACCTGCCGGAACCGCTCGTTCAGCACCGTGCGGGAGCTGGCGACCTGGGCCGCCAGGTCCTCCACCGTCCAGCGCCGCGCCGCCTCGCGGTGGATCAGGGTCAGCGCCCGGCTGACCAGCGGGTCCCGGCTGGCGGCCAGCACCCCGCTGGCGCTGGGCGGCAGACGGGCGGCGTGCCGGCGCAGCACCTCGAGGAACAACAGCTCCATCATCCGCCCGAGCATCAGCTCCAGCCCCGGGCGGGGCTCGCCGTCCACTTCGCGGATGATCGCCGCGCTGATGGTCGCGATGGCCGAGCCCGGATCCTCGCCGGTCCGCTCGATCAGAACCTCGGGCAGGGCCCGGAAGAAGGGGGCCGGCAACAGTTCGGCCGACTCCAGGTAGCCGCAGACGAACCGCGTCTCCTCGCCCCCGCCGCCGTGGCTGACCAGGCCGACGCCCGGCACCGGCCCCGGCCTCACCAGCTGGTTCGCCGGGGCGAAGCCCTCCGGATCGCCGCACCAGAAGCGGTGCTCGGCGGTGAACGGCAGCAGCACCACGTCGCCGGCCCGCAGCTCGAACCGCTCGCCCGCGGCGTTCTCGAACACGCACTCGCCGCGCGCGATCAGGTGGAAGACGGAGGCGTGCTTGAGGTGGGCCAGGGTGTCCGTGCCGTCCCACTGGGCCGGGCTGATCACCCCGAAGGGGGCGGTGAAGCGCCCGTTGAGGAACACCGAGCCGGTCAGCCGCACGGCCTTCAGCACGTCCGACAGCAGGTCGGCGTCCGGCGCTTCGGCAACAACTGACGGCGTCACGGTCATGGCTCGTCCCACCCCGGCGGCGCAATGCTCCGCCCCAACGCATCCCCTCCAGCGAGGGGAGCTTAGGCCAAATCGAAAGACGCGAGAACAACGATGAACGCCGTTATCAGATCGCCACGTCCCGACGCCTGCGCGCAGGGCCGCTGGCGCGGGATTCTGGAAGAGATCGGGCCGGAGCTGGAGGCCGAGGGCCGCCGCTGCGACGCCGAGAACCGCTTCGTCTCGGCCAACTTGGACCGCCTCGAGGCGCTGGGCTTCTTCGCCCTCGGGGCGCCGGCCGAGTTCGGCGGGGGCGGTGCGCCCTACGCCGAGGTCTGCGCCATGCTGCGCGCCCTCGGCCGCTGGGACGGGGCGACCGCGCTCACCCTCTCCATGCACACCCACCAGGTGTTCGTGGCCGACTGGCGCCGGCGCAACGGCGGGGCGCCTACCGAGGGCCTGCTGAAGCGCGTCGCCCAGGAAGGCGCGCGGCTGCTCTCCTCCGGCGGCTCGGACTGGCTGCCGGGCTCGGGCCGGGCGGAGAAGGTCGAAGGCGGCTACCGCATCACCGCCCGCAAGGTGTTCTCCAGCGGGGCTCCGGCCGGCGACGTGATGATGACCTGCGCCATCGCCGAAGGTCCGGACGGGCCGGAGGTGCTGCACTTCCCGATCTCCATGCACGAGGACGGAGTCACGGTGCTGGAGGGCTGGGACACGCTCGGCATGCGCGGCACCGCCTCGCAGGACGTGACGATAGAGGGCGTTTTCCTCCCCGAGGCCGCCGTCGGCGCCCGCCGCCCGCCGGGCGTCTGGCATCCGATCTTCCACATGATCAGCATGGTGGCCTTCCCGCTGATCTACTCGGTCTACGCCGGGATCGCCGACGGCGCCCGCGCCACAGCCCTCGAGCTCGCCGGCAAGCGGGCCGCGGATCCCGCGGTGCAGATCGCCGTGGGCGAGATGGAGACCGCGCACACGGCCATGGACGTCGCCTGCCAGGCGATGGTCGAGGCGGGGCAGGGGACGCCGTCGCCGCAGACCACCGGCAGGATCATGACCCTGCGCCAGCTGGTCGGCCGGGGGGCCATCGAGGTGGGCTCGAAGGCGCTCGACTGCGCCGGCGGGGCGGGCTTCTACCGCGCTGCGGGCCTGGAGCAGCGGTTCCGCGACCTGCAGGCCGCCCGCTTCCATCCGCTGCAGGAGAAGCCGCAGCAGCTCTACGCCGCGCGCCTGGCCCTGGGCCTCAGCCTCGACGGCTGAGTTCGGCCACGCGCTGCGCCAGCGCCGCGTTCAGCGCCTCGTAGGCGGGCTTGAAGTCCCGCGCGATCCGCTCCGGGGTGAAGCCCCGGCTCACTAGGCCGCCGAAGTCCTCGCCATGCAGCAGGCGGGTCCCTTCGGCGGCCCTTTCGAGGGTGAAGTGGTGGCGGCCCTTGAACAGCAGCGGGACCCGGCCCGACCAGGCCAGGGCGCGAGCCGGCTCGCAGGTCGTCACCGTCACCGTCTGGTCCATGGTCGTCCCGGGCCTGGCCAGGTTCAGGAAGGTCATCGGCACCCTGGCGCCCAGCTCGGCCTTCCCGCGCGCCCGGATGTTCAGCGGATTCCATTCCTCGTAGCGGTCGAAGTCGGCCAGCACCGCCCAGACGTCTTCCGGGGGGGCGGGGATCACGGCCTCGGTGCGCACGATCGGCATGTCAGGATCCTGTCGAAGTGTATTTGCCGACGCCGAAGCGCCAGACCCACAGCGATACGGCCAGGAAGGCGAAGCCCGCCAGCGGCGCGATCGGCGCGAACCAGGCCGGCGAGCCCAGCGGGTCCGACCGGTCCAGGATCGCCACCACCGGGAAATAGGCCACGCAGGCGATCGGCACCACGAAGGTCAGGAAGCGCCGGAACCAGGCCGCATAGATGCTCAGGGGATAGTGCGCCGCCTGCACCCCGCCGTATGTCAGCACGTTGGCCACCTCCAGGCTCTCCACCGTCCAGAAGGCGAGGGTGGCCTGCAGGATCAGCAGGCCCGCGAACAGCGCCATCCCGCCGGCGATCGCGAACGCCGCCAGGGCCGTGTCCGCCAGCCCCCAGTCGATGCCGCTGAAGTGCACGCCGGCCAGCAGCACGCCCAGCCCCTGGGCCGTGCGCCCGAAGCGGCTCAGTCGGAACTCGTGGCCGACGAGCTGCAGCACGGTGGACCTCGGCCGCAGCAGCAGCCGGTCGAAGTTCCCGGTCTTCACGAACTCCGGCCCGAAGATGTCGAAGCCGCGCGTCACCAGGTCGGCCAGCGAGAAGGCGACGTTGACCAGGCCGTAGAAGACGCAGACCTCGCCGAGCGTCCAGCCGCGGACCTGGCCGAACCGGTCGAACAGGGCCCAGACGCCGACGATCTCCAGCACCGTCGCCAGGAACTGGCCGAGCGTCAGCATGGCGGTGGCGGTCGGGTACTGCATCTGCGCCCGCATGGAGGCGCCGAACAGCTTCACGAGCAGGGCCGCGGCGTTCACCTCAGCCCCCCTGCACCTGCAGCCGGGCCATGACCCGGCTCAGCGCCGCCCGCCCGAGCAGCACGAAGGCCGCCGTCCAGAAGGCCTGCAGCCCCAGGCCCAGCCAGATCCCGCTCCCCTCCAGGCCCCCGAAATAGATCCGGCAGGGGATGTCCAGCACGCCGGCGAACGGCTGGGCCAGCAGCCAGGGCTGGAAGCTCTCCGGAAACAGCGCCAGCGGGATGATGTTGCCGGAGAACAGGATGGTCACCGGCATGGCCAGGGTGTTCACCCCCCGCTCGTTCAGCGTCGCGGCCACCAGCACGTTCAGCAGCATCACCGTGGCCGCGGAGAGCATCGCAGCCAGCGCCAGGGAGACCGCGAACGCCAGGCCCGCCACGACGCCGGCGGGCGGCCGCCACGACCAATCTTGCAGGCCCAGCAGGGGCACGACCACCGCCGCCGTCGCCGCCATCAGCACGGCCCGCGGGGCGACCCGAGCGAGCGTCCAGGCCAGCCCGCGGGCGTACCAGAAGGCATAGGTGTCCACCGGCCGCAGCCGGTCGTAGCCGACTCCCCCGGTGCGCACCGCCTGCGAGACCTCCGGGTCGGCGGTCCAGGGCTGCAGCACCAGGAAGGCCTGGGCGATCCAGGTGTAGGTGATGGTGTCGGCCAGGCTGATCGGCGCTCGCGCGGCGGCCGCCGGGGCCGAGGCGAAGAAGGCGGCGTAGACCATCACCTTCAGCCCGCCCCACCAGAGCTGGGTCGCAAAGCCGGCCAGCGCCGCGGCCCGGTATTGCAGGGTCAACTGGAAGCGCGCGGCCAGCGCCGCCGTGTAGGGGCGGGCCAGCGCGCTCACAGCTCGCCGGCCCCGTGCTGTTCGTAGAAGCGGGCGATCACCTCCTCGATGGCCGGCTCCTCGATGTGGATGTCCTGCACCGGATGCTCGGCGGCGATGCGGGCGATCAGCGCCGGGGCGGGGACCGTCGCCGGATCGAAGGCCAGCTCCACCGACCGCCCGGCCCGGGCCCGCACCGCCACGCCGGGGATCACCAGCTCCGGCGCCTCGCCCTCGAAGTCGACGAACAGCCGCCGCTCGGCCAGCACGTTGGCGCGAAGCTCCTCGAACGGGCTGTCGGCCAGCACCCGCCCGTGACCGATGACGATCACCCGCTCGGCCAGGGCCTCGATGTCGTGCATGTCGTGGGTGGTGAGGAGGACGGTGACCCCGTGCTCCCGGTTCAGCCGTTTCACGAACCCGCGCACGGCCAGCTTGGCAGGGGCGTCCAGCCCGATCGTCGGCTCGTCGAGGAACAGGATCGACGGGGCGTGCAGCAGGGCCGAGGCGATCTCCGCCCGCATCCGCTGGCCCAGCGACAGCTGCCGCACCGGCTGGTGCAGCAGGTGCTCGAGCCTGAGCAGCGCCACCAGCTCGTCCCGCCGTTCGCGGTAGGCCGCCGGCTCGACCCGGTAGATGGCCGCCAGCAGGTCGAAGCCGTCGATCACCGGCAGGTCCCACCACAGCTGGGTGCGCTGACCGAACACCACCCCGATCCGGCCCACGTGCCTCTGCCGGTCCTTCCAGGGGACGAGGCCGTCCACCTCCACCCGTCCTCCGTCGGGCGTCAGGATTCCCGACAGGATCTTGATGGTGGTCGACTTGCCGGCCCCGTTCGGCCCGATGAAGCCCAGCAGCTCGCCCTGTTCCAGGCCGAACGAGACCCCCTTCAGCGCTTCGACGGTCCGCTGCCTTCGGCGCAGCAGCCCGCGCACGGCGCCCAGGGCGCCGCGCTCGCGTTCGGCGACGCGAAAGGTCTTGGCCAGGTCCTGAACCAGGATCTGGGGCACAGCGGTACGCCTTGATTGTCAAAGAGGGACGGCGACGCTAGCCGAACCCCGTTCCCCTGGCAAACGGTGGAGCTGGCAAAGGCTTCCGGTGACTGGTTGCGCCCGCCCGGGCGCCACCTGTCACCCCGCGCCGGACAGGGTGACAGGTAGGGCTGCGCCCAACCAGTCACCGCC
Source organism: Phenylobacterium terrae (assembly GCF_042681205.1). Taxonomy (NCBI): domain Bacteria; kingdom Pseudomonadati; phylum Pseudomonadota; class Alphaproteobacteria; order Caulobacterales; family Caulobacteraceae; genus Phenylobacterium; species Phenylobacterium terrae. The sequence goes on along the minus strand of NZ_JBHUEY010000001.1, from coordinate 177,467 downwards.
CGGCGCTCCGGCTGGCCCGCCAGAGTCTCTGCGTCGCTTGGTGGTCTTGGTGGTCTTGGTGGTCCATCATCTGCCGAGGGAGGGGCGCATGGATCAGGTCAGAACCGCGCGGGCGCGCCGCCTGCGGCCGTATTTCGAGGTCCAGCTGCGTTTCGCGCAGGCGCTGGCCGAGCGCCTCGGCGAGCCGCTGACCCAGGTGGCCCTGACCCACACCAACCTGCACCGCCGCTTCGGCCTCGGCGCCCCGGAGGGGCCGGCGCGTCCCGAGTGGGCCGCCTACGCCGAAGGGCTCGGCGCCGCGGCCTCGCTGGAGGCGCAGCTCGACTGGACCGAGACCGTGTTCGTCCGCTCGCCGGAGGAGTCCTCCGGCCGCCCCGCCTTCGGCTGCTTCAGCTACGATGCGCCGAACGCCGAGGGCGAGGTCCGCATCCACTTCACCAACCGCGACGCCGACGACGTCAGCCCGCTGGCGGCGGAGAAGGTCCCGCGCCGGCTCGCCGACCTTCGCGCCATGTTCGCCGATGTGCGCGAGCGCCACCCGCAGGCCGGCTTCGTCCGCGGCGGCTCCTGGCTCTACAACATCGAAGCCTACCGGCGGCTGTTCCCGCCGGCCTACGGCGCCTCCCGCCGCGCCCCAGAGCGCGTGCACCTCAACGGCACTTCCAGCTGGGGCCAGTTCCTCGACCACCGCGAGGCGATCAAGCCCGCCGCCCGCGACGCCTTCCTGGCGGACCTTCCCCGCCTCGATCCGGCCGCGCCTTGGACCGCCTTCCCCCTGCGGGCCCTGCACGTCCGCGCCCCGATCGGCCTCTTCTACGCCTTCTACGGCCTGGCGCCCGCGCCGGCCTGAGCCGGCCGAAACGCAAATGACCTCTCCCCCCGCTCCGCGGAGGGAGAGGTCGTTCGTCACCCCATCGCGTCCGGGTTCATCCACACCGGCTCGAACACGTGGCCGTCCGGGTCCTCGAAGGTGCGCTGGTACATGAACCCCATGTCCTGCGCCGGGCGCGGGTCGGCCCGGCCGCCCGTGCGGCCCGCGGCCTCGACGATGGCGTCCACCTCCTCGCGGCTGTCGCGGGAGAGGGCGATCAGCACCCCCGTCGCCGCCGTGGCGTCCGCCCGCGGCCGGGTCAGGAAGGTGTCGAAGAAGTCGTGCTGCAGCAGCATGAACACGATCTCGTCCGACCACATCATCGACGAGGCCTTCTCGTCGCTGAACTGCTCGTTCTTCACGCAGCCGATCGCCTCGTAGAAGCGGGTCGCCGCGGCCAGGTCCTTCACCGGCAGGTTCACGAAGATCATCTTGGGCATCGCGCTCTCCTCTGTTCTGAGCCCTGTCGGACCGGCCGTGTCGCCCTTGTCCGTCCCCAGGACGATCCACCCCGCCGCGGTCCGACATCGCGGGCGACATTTTTGTGGGCTAGGCCTCCAGCGCCCCGATCATCTCCACCCGCGGCGCATGCCGGCCGCCCTCGAACTGGGCGGTCAGGAAGGCGTCCACGATGTCGAGCGCCAGCCCTTCGCCCACCACGCGCGCGCCGATCGACAGCATGTTGGCGTCGTTGTGCTGGCGGATCATGCGGGCCGAAAAGGTGTCGGCGCAGACGCCGCAACGGACGCCCTTCACCTTGTTCGCCGCCATCATGATCCCCTGGCCGGTGCCGCACAGGATGACGCCGAACCGGCAGTCGCCGGAGGCGACGCGACGGGCGGCCGCTTCGCCGTGCCGGGGGTAGGGCGTGCTCTCCGGGGTCGTCGGCCCGATGTCGACCACCGTCCAGCCCTGCGCCGCGATGTGGGCGGCGATGGCCTGCCGGAGCGGGATGGCGGTGTGGTCGCTGGAGAGGACGATCCGGTTGCTGGCGGTCATGGCGATGTCGTCCCCTTCGGCAAGGTGCGCTCCCTGTTTTGTCGGTTTCTCCGGCTTCGCCAAGCCGTCCCGTTCACGAGATCCTCAAAACTGATTGCAAAGTGGGAGTGGTCGAGGCAACATCCGGCCGATGGCCAAGCTCGTCTACGCCCTGAACCAGTCCCTCGACGGCTATGTCGACCACGATAAGTTCGCGCCTGATCCGGTGCTCTTCCGCCACTTCGTCGACGACATCGGCAGCCTCGCCGCCGTCGTCTATGGCCGGCGCATGTACGAGATCATGCGCTACTGGGACGAGGACCAGGCCGAGTGGGACGCCGCCGAACGCGAGTACGCGCAAGGCTGGAGAAGCCGGCGCAAGTGGGTCGCCTCCCGCACCCTGACCTCGGTCGGCCCCAACGCCACCCTGGTCTCGGACGACATCGAGGCCGTGGTGCGCCGCCTCAAATCCGAGCTGGATGGGTACATCGAGGTCGCCGGCACGCAGCTCGCCGCCAGCCTCGCCGGCCTCGTCGACGAGTACCGCATCTACCTCCACCCCGTCGTCCTGGGCTCGGGCACGCCCTACTTCGCCGCCCCCCGCTCCAGGCTGCGCCTCCAGTCGGCCGACCGCATCGGCGACGAGGTCATCCGGCTGACCTACGTGCCGGCGTGACGCCTACCTCCCGCCGTTCCGTGGGCAAGATAGCGGGGGCGCATCGGACGGTGCCTGGTCTGCGCGGACCCATCCGACGCCAGCCGGGCGAAAAGCAGACGTCGATCGCGCCGGTCGAAGTGGATGCTGGCGCTACCTCTGGAGTGTTCGCTGGATAAGCCGGAGGTGGAGCGCGTGTGCGCCCACAAAGACAAGCGCAACGAAGACATGCATGGGCAAGGCAAGGTGTTCCTGACCGGCTCGCGGCTCCAGGAATGTCGCCAAAGCGGTTAGGGACGCCAGGCAGGCCGCAGCCAGTACAGGCGTGAACGCCAGCGCGATCGGACGTGGCACAGTCCAATTGATAGAGCCGTTCAGCGACCAATGCATCGGCAGTCGCCGTTCCGCTTTGAAGCGGCGGTCGGCGCGCAGCGACATCGCCGTGAGAAGCGCTACGGCGATCAGGCTTACCGCCGTCGCCGCCACTGCTTGCGTCATGAGACCGCCTCCGTTCAACCGGAGGCTAAGTCCTCCAGCGAGGCGCCTGCAATGGGTGAAACCCGGCCCGCCCCGCCCGCCGACTCGGGGACCGTCCCCGGAACGCCCGAGCCATAGGAACGGACCCCGGCTCCCCCGCGAAGCGGCGGAGGCAGGCTGCCCGGATGCGACGCATCGAACGTCGGCTGAGGGTGGAAAGCGGGCCTAGTCGCCCTTGTGTCGGAGGCGGGAAGAGAATGCCCTTGCAACTGCGACCAGGCATATTCCCGAGATCACCGCGGCCCAACATCCACTTATCCACGCCCAAGCGAGCCAGAGTATTCCACGCTCCCAGCCTAAATGATCTGAGACGGCGAGAGGAATCACGGGCGCCATCGCTAGCAGGACATATTTGGCCTCGACACGATTCGCGCGGCGCAGACCGCGAAATCGACGTCCCGCTGACGTTCCATAGGAAAGTTGATGGAGTGACGAACGGATCTGTCGGCTCCACCGAGTCAGCAGTCGTCGCAGCCCAGTTGGCGCGTTCATCTGAACATCATGCCGAACCCAGGCTGTGCCGGAAAGCGGACCTTCCCGATGTCGCCGAAGGGTCGTACGCCGACCTAGGTTCATCGCGTGGTTCTGGACCGGCCTCCGGAGAGACGCGCTACCCCGCCTCCGCCCGCACCAGCACCACCGTCACATTGTCCGGCGCCCCGCGCTCCAGCGCCGCCGCGACCAGTCCCTCGGCCGCCGCATCCAGCCCCGGCGCCGTCGCCAGCAGGTCGGCGATCTCGCCGTCCTCCAGCACCCCCGTCAGCCCGTCCGAGCACAGCAGGAACACATCGCCCAGCGCCATCGGCCCCTGGGCCATCGCCAGCTCCAGCACCGGATCAACGCCCACCGCCCGGGTGATCACGTTGCCGCGGCGGCTGGTGCGGGCCTCGGCGGGGGTGAGGGCGCCGCTGTCGACGAGCTCCTGGACGAGGCTGTGGTCGCGGGTGAGCGGGCAGAGCGCGCCCTCTCGCCACAGGTAGCCGCGGCTGTCGCCGGCCCACAGGCAGGCGTAGTGGCCGTCGACGGCCAGCAGGGCGACGACGGTGGAGCCGACCACGTCGGTGTGGCGGCCGGCGGCGTAGGCGATCAGCTCGGCGTTGGCGGCCTGCAGCGCCTCGGAGACGTCGCGCACGAAGCCGAAGCCGGAGGCGGGGGCGGGGAGGGCGGCCAGGGCGTCCACGACCCTGCCGCTGGCCACCTCGCCGGCCTCGTGGCCGCCCATGCCGTCGGCGACGGCCCAGAGCCCCAGATGGGGCGCCTCGATGAAGGCGTCCTCGTTAAGGCGCCGCACACAGCCTTCGTGGGTGCGCCCGGCGGAGGACAGGAGCAGGGCGCGGGCGGCCTCGGCGCGGCTGGCCAGCCGGCGGATCAACTCGCTCCGCCGCCGTTGTCGAGCGCCTTGAGCTGCCGCTCGTAGGCGGCGCGGAACTCGCGGTTCATCGGGCTGTCCGGGTCGTCGTGAGCCTGGGCCAGGAAGAGAGCGTAGGTGCGCCCGTACTCGTTCCAGGCCAGGGCCGCCTTGTTCTTCAGAAGCCCCGTCTCGCCCTTGATCCGCTCCTCGACCTCGGCGGGGCTGAGGCCCTCCAGGGCCGCGATCAGCGCCCCGCGCATGCCGGCCAAGAGGCACAGCAGGTGCTTCTTCACGTCCTCGAACGAGGACTTCACGGCCGCCGAGCCGGTGAGGAAGCCGTCGCTGCGGTCCTTCAAGAGGTCCACGGCCAGCCGCTGGGGCCTGGCCCACTTGAACGGGTTGTTGCCCTCGGCCCGCACGGTGGTGCGGTCCATCCGGTACTCGGCCTTGATGCTGGTCCGCTCGTCCATCAGGTCGGACAGGCCCAGCACCATCTGCTGGTAGAGCCCGCCCAGCCGGCGCATCACCTCGTGCGGGTCCTCGCCGGAGAAGGCCGAGGAATCCAGCCGGGCGCCGGCGCAGAAGGCGTCGAGCAAAGAGCCGGTGGTGTGGGCCGGCGCGGCCTTGGGCGGCGCCTCGGCGGATTTGGGCCAGTCGGTGGGCACGCTGAGCGAGGTGTCGTCCACCTCCACCGAGCGCAGAAGCGGATGGGCGAAGGGGGCGTCGAACGCCGCGTTCCCGCGCGCGCCGGGCGCCTCGGCCGGCCCTTCGGCGTCGACGACGACCAGGTAGGGCCCGAGCCGCAAGGTCTCGCCGACCTCCACCTTGGTCGGCGCATCGGCCGGGGCCCGCACCCGCGCCCGGCCCAGGAAGGTGCCGTTGGCGCTGACGTCGCGCAGCATCAGCCCCTCGTCGGTGAGGGTCAGCACGCAATGGCGGCGCGAGATCGACCGCTCCGGGTCGGCCAGCACCCAGCTGGCGCTCTCGTCCCGGCCCAGGGTCAGCTCGCCCTCGGCCAGGGTGCGCGCCTCCAGCTGCCGGAACGGGTCCGTCTCGTGGAACAGGCGAAGGGTGACCGGGCTCATGCCTTGACCATCATGACGGTGCGGTCCTCGCGCACGGCCGCGTCCAGTTCGGAGGGCCTGGCCGCCGCCGCCGGCTCCAGCCGGGCCTCGACGGTGGCGGTCAGCCGGTTGAAGGCGTCGAACAGGTCGCCGAACTCGTCGGCCCGGCGGTGGGAGACGCGGAAATCGAAGTCGCCGTCGGCGGCGGCGTCCAGCGCGCCCTTCAGACGCTGGATCGGCTTGGCGATGGCCCGCACGACGGCGTAGCTCGCCGCGATCACCGTCGTCACGATGATCAGGCCCAGCGCCAGCATGAGCATCCGGGAGAGCCGGGCCGCCGCGTCCAGGTCGGCCTTCGAAAGGCTCACGTCCACCAGGCCGAACGAGCGGCCGGCGTAGGTGATCGGCCGCACGAACCGCAGGTCCTGCGCCCCCTTGGCGCCGGCCAGCGTGACGGTGACCTCGCCCTGCCGCTGCAGCACCGGATCGGCGCCGATCCCCTGGTGAGGCCGGCCGACCAGGGCCGGGTCGCTGGAGGCGCGCACCACGCCCTCGGCGTCGACCACCGACAGGCGGCGGATGTTGGGATCGCCGACGGCCGACTTCACGAACGCCTCCACCGGCAGCCAGTCGCGCTCGGCGGCCGGCAGGCTGGCGTTGTCCGCCGCCTGCAGGGCGACGTTGCTGGCCACGAAGGCCGCGACCGCGGTCCCCGAGGTCAGCGCCATCCGCTCCATGGCGTCGTACTGGCGCTCCACGACCAGGGTGGTGCCGGCCAGCAGCACGGCGGTGGTGATCGAGGCCATCACGACGCTCAGCCGCACCTGCAGGGGCAGGCGGCGGCGCGGCGTCTTGGCCTCGGCCTTGGCCGCGGTCAGCGCGGCCTGTTCGCGGCGGAAGGCTTCGGCCGCCTGGGCCCCGTCGGCGAACCGGCGGTCCGGCCGCTTGGCCATCAGCTTGCCGATGATGAACTGCAGGCCGCGCGGGGCGTCGGGCGCGAAGTCGCCGATCGGGGCGGGGTCCTGCTGGGTGATCTGCAGGGCGAGCGTCGCCGCGCTCGCGCCGTCGAAGGCCCGCCGGCCGGTGAGCAGCTCGTAGAGCACCACGCCGGTGGAGAAGAGGTCGGAGCGGCCGTCGATCTCCTGGCCCAGGGCCTGCTCGGGGCTCATATAGCGGGGCGTGCCCAGCACCTGGCCCGCCTGGGTGCGCAGCGTCTCGGCCTCGTCCACGTGCGCCTCGGCCACCCGGGCGATGCCGAAGTCGAGGATCTTCGCCCCGCGCCCGTCCGGCGCCAGCAGGATGTTGGAGGGCTTGATGTCCCGGTGCACCACGCCCAGCCCGTGGGCGTAGGCCAGCGCCTCGGTCAGCTGCAGGCCGATGGCCAGCACGTCGTCGGGCGCCAGCTTGCCGTAGCGCTCCAGCACCACGTCCAGCGGCTCGCCCTCGAGCAGCTCCATGGCGATGTAGGGATAGCCGCCCTCTTCGCCGACGTCGTAGATGGTCACGATGTTGGGGTGCGACAGCGCTCCCGCGGCCTTGGCCTCGCGCAGGAAGCGGCCGGCGTACTGGGCGTTCTCGCGGAACTCGCCCTTCAGCAGCTTGATCGCCAGGTCCCGGCCGATGCCCGGGTCGTAGGCGCGGTACACCTCGGCCATGGCGCCCTGGCCGATGCGTTCGCGGATCTCGTAGCGTCCGACGCGCTCGGGCAAGGTCGGCTCTCTCCACTGCGCCGCCGATCGGGCGGCCTCGCGCGCCAAGCTAGGCCACGAGGGTTAAGGGAAGGCTTTGATCAATTGATGTAATTCGCCTCAGCGGGCGACGGTGGCGTTGATCCGCTGGGCCCGGGCCAGGTCCTTCTGGATCGCCGGGTTGCCGGGATCGGCCGCCAGCGCCTGCTGCAGGAGGTTCACCGCCTTGCCGGGCGCGCCGCTGTTCAGCTGCTGCAGGCCGGAGGCGCGAAGCTGCGCCGCCTTCGCTGCATCGCGCTTGGGCGCGGCGGGCGCCTCGGGCGCGGCGGTCTTGGCGGTGCGGGGACCGGACCCCGCCTTCGGCCTGGCGCTCGCCACCGCGGGGCGGACGTTGCGCGGGACCTGGATCACGTGACCGGGCTGCACGTGCGCGGGCGCGGCGAAGCCGTTGTACTTGGCCAGGGCGTAGAACAGCAGCGGATCGCCCAGGAAGCGGCCGGCCAGCATCGACAGCGTCTCGCCGGGGCCGACCGTGTAGGGCTGCGCCATTCCGGTGATCAGCAGCTTGGGGTCGGCGTCGAGCTGGACGATCAGCCGGCGGGCGACCGCATTGTCTGGATCGTCGGCCAGCATCGCATCGAGCACCGGCCGGGCCTCCTCGACGCGGCCCTGGTTCAAAAGGTCGATCGCCGCGCGCTCCCGCTCGGCGGGCGTGGCCGGGATGGCCTGGGCCGCGGGCGCGGCGGCGACCGGCGATTCCTTCGGCGTCTGGGCGCAGGCGGCGAGGGAGCCGGCGGCGACGGCGCCGAGGAGCAGCGTGCGAAGCTTCATCGGGCGTTCCTTTGCGGGGCGCGCCGCTTGGGCGCAGGCGCCAGGCCTTCCAGCCAGGCCGGGTCCTTGACCGTGCGCACGAAGTCGGCGCCGGGCAGGGGGCGGGCGAAGTAGAAGCCCTGGAACAGGTTGCAGCCGAGGGCGTGCAGGGTCTGCACCTCGGCCAGGGTCTCGGAGCCTTCCGCCAGCACCTCGATCTCGAGGCCGAGGGCCAGCTCGATCAGCGCCGTGCAGATCGCCCGGCCTTCGCGGCGCTCGTCCACCCGGCTGACGAACTCGCGGTCGATCTTCAGCTTGGAGAAGGGCAGGTTCTGCAGCGAGCTCAGACTCGAATAGCCGGCGCCGAAGTCGTCGATGGCGACGCTGACGCCCAGCTCGCGCAGCTCGCCGAACATCCGCCGGGTCCGCTCCACGTCGGCCATGGCCGCGGTCTCGGTCAGCTCCAGCTCCAGCGCGACGGGCGAGAGGCCGTGCCGCTCCAGGGTGCGCAGGATGACCGTGTTGAGCCCCGGGTTCTGGAACTGCACCGCCGAGATGTTCACCGCCACCTTCAGGCCGGGCAGCCCGGCCGCCTCCCAGGCCCTGGCCTCGCGGCAGGCGGCGTTCAGGACCCACAGGCCGACCTCGTCCATCATGCCGGACTGCTCCAGCACCGGCACGAACTCGCCGGGGGAGACCAGGCCCCGTTCGGGATGTCGCCAGCGCAGCAGGGCCTCGGCGCCGATGCAGCGGCGCTCGGCGAGGTCCACGACGGGCTGGAAGTGCAGCAGCAGCTGGTCGTCGCTGACCGCCGCCCGCAGGTCCTGCTCCATCGCGTAGCGCTCGCGCGCCTCGCTGGACGAGCGGGGCGAGAAGAAGCTCAACGCTCCCGCCGGCTGGCCGGGCTTGGGCAGGGCGGCGTACGCCCTTGTCAGCAGGGTCGCCGCATCGGCCGCGTCGTCCGGGAAGATGGCCGCCCCGACGCCGACGTCGGGCGAGATCTTCAGGTCCTCGGGGCGGATTTCCTGGGACAGCACATAGGCGATGGCCTGCAGCTCCGAGGCCGCCATCTCCGGGCCCAGCTCCTTGAACCAGATGGCGAAGCAGTCGCGGTCCACCTGGGCCAGCGGCCGCTGCTTGCCCACCGCCTCCTGCAGCCGGACGGCGAACGCCTTCAGCGCCTTGTCGGCGGCGGTCTGGTCGAACGCCGCCAGCCGGTCGTAGTCGCCGAACCGGATGGCCCCCAGGACGACCGGCGAGGCGGCCTGGTCCAGATGGTCCTGCAGCCCGGCCAGGAACGGCTCGCGGGTCGGCAGCTCGGTCAGCGGGTGGCGGTTGGAGAGGCGGTGGCGCAGGGCGTCCAGGGTGGACGCGATCTGGCGCACGTCCGCCAGCATCTCGTTGGCGCTGCCGAAGCGGGGGCCGCCGGCGGCCTCGCCCTGGCCGGCCCGGGTCAGCTCCCGCAGCAGCCGGGCCGCGGCGTCCACCGGCCGCAGCCGCAGCGCCAGTGCGACCAGCGCCAGGCCCGCGCCCAGCGCCGCCACCGCCAGCGCGCCGCCGTCGCCGGCCGGCGCCAGCAGCGCCAGCGGCAGGCAGGCCGCCAGGGCCGCCAGGGCGATGATCTGCCCGCGGTAGCCCAACGGCCGGCTCAGCCGAACCCCGCGCTCCAGACCTGGCGTCGACATCCCTCGGCGGCCCCGCAAGCTCTCCTCGAGGGCTCAGGATGGCGAACGAGTTCTGAGGGTTGGTGAAGTTTCGTGCCTAATTTCCGATGAACCGGCGCCCCGCCCCGCCGGGGGTGCGCGCAACATGCCCTATTGCCAAGTTATCAGTGTTCACTGAAGCTGCAGGGGAGCGAGGCCCCTGCAGATGAGCGCAAGACCGCAAGCCAGGCCCTATCCGCAACGGTGCTACCACCTGGGCAATGTGCGCACCCAGCTGCTGCGCGCGGCGCGCCAGATCCTGGAGGAGGAGGGCAAGGAGGCGCTGAACCTTCGGGCCATCTCCCTACGGGCCGGCGTGGCGCTCGGGACCATCTACCACCACTACGGCTCCAAGCACGCCCTGCTGGCCGGGCTGGCCGTGGAGGGCTTCGAGGAGCTGGCCCGCCGGATGCGCGAGGCGCTCGCCGCCCGGGGCGAGGCCAGCGGCCTGCGCGCCACCGGCTACGCCTACATCGCCTTCCTGTGCGACCGTCCGGCCCTCTACCGGCTGATGTTCGAGGCCGTCGACCAGGGCCGCACGCCCGAGGTGCTGGAGGCCGAGGACCGGGCCTTCCAGGTGATCGCCGAGTCCATTCCGATCGGCGCGGTCCGGCCGACCTCGCCCAAGGTGGCCGAACACGTCTCCATGGCGATCTGGGCCTGGGGCCGGGGAATCGCGGCGGTCGGCTTCTCCCGCGGCGCGCCCGGCGAGCCCCCGCGGCGCAGCGCCGTGGACAGCGCCCTGGCCGGCCTGGAGGCGATTTTCGCCTCCGGCGCGAATGCAACGCTTCCCGCCGCCGCTGTTGCGAAATAGCCCTATCCGAACGCTGTTCGGGTCTTCCACTCTCCCGCCCAACGAAAAAGGCCGACAGGCCGACTCATGGGAGGGAACTATGTCCACACGCACGCCGCTGCGCGGTTTTCTACTGCTGGGAGCGTCCTTTACCGCCCTGACCGCCGCCCCGGCGCTGGCGCAGGACCAGGCCGGCGGCACCACGCTCGAAGAGATCGTCGTCACCGCCGAGAAGCGTGAGCAGAGCCTGCAGGACGTGCCGGTGGCCGTCACCGCCTACACCAGCGAGCGCCGCGAAGTGCTCGGGGTGAACACGGTCGAGGACCTGGCGCGGATGACGCCCAGCCTCAGCTACACCAACAACGACCGCCTCTCGATCCGCGGCTTTGGGCGCCTGACCAACGCGATCGGCACCGACCCGTCGGTGGCGCTCTATTCCGACGGCATCTTCTCCAACTCGATGGCCGACGCCTCGACCCCGCCGCTGTTCATCGAGCGGACGGAAGTGCTGCGCGGCCCGCAGGGCACCCTCTACGGCCGCAACTCCATCGGCGGCACGATGAACGTCATCTCCAAGCGCCCGACCGAGGAGTTCGAGGGCGAGGTCCGCGGCCTGGTGGGCAACTACGAAAGCTGGCGCCTCGACGGCCTGGTCCGCGGCCCGATCGCCGAGAACCTGCGCTTCCTGCTCGGCGGCTCCATCGAGCGCCGCAACCAAGGCTTCATCGAGAACATCGGCCCGGCCCGGGACACCGGCGAGGTCGCCCGCTACATGATCGAGGCCCAGCTCGAGGCCGATCTCGGCGAGAACACCGTCGCCCGCCTGCGCTATTCGAAGTTCGACTGGGACGACAGCTACGGCGTCGGCAACACGCTCAACGCGATCATCACGCCGTACGACACGACCTCGTTCACCGGCACCGGCACGTCGGCGCTCTACTACAACACCACGCTCGGCTTCACGGGAACCAACCCGGCCGTCAACGACCCCTACACGATCAATGTCAACTGGGGCGCCTACGGCTCGCTGGACAACCACCACCGCCTGCACCTCGACATCACCCACGACCTCGGCTGGGCGACGCTGAAGTATCTCGGCGGCTATCAGCAGTACGACTACAACACCTCGTCGGACTCCGACTATTCGAACCGGATCGGGCCCCAGAACCTGCCCATCCCGGACCTGGACGGTCCGGGTCCGCTGACCGCGTTCACGGCGACCAACGTCTCCACCGACGCGCGCACCTTCTACGAAGAGCGGCAGAGCTGGTATTCCAATGAGCTCAACCTGTCGTCCAACAGCGACGGGCCGCTGAACTGGATCGTCGGCGTCTACCAATACTACCAGGAGTACGATCAGCCGCAGGGCATCCGCGTGGTCGGCGACCCGGGGATGTTCAACCCGATCAGCCTGGCCGGCGGGACCGTGCCGGCGAACCCGCGCGGCGCCTTCCTCTACGTGGACGGCCACCTGGAGACCAAGTCCTACGCCGCCTTCGGCCAGATCGACTACGAGTTCGCCCCGACCTGGACCCTGACGGCCGGCCTTCGCTACACCTACGACGAGAAGGACGGCCACGACATCGCCCGCTACGTGGCGCGGGTCCCGCTCGCCTCGGCGCTGCAGGGCCTGATGGCCGCCGGGCTGACGCTCCAGCAGGCGCAGGCGCTCTCGTTCGACCTCACCACCCAGCAGGTCTGCGGCGGCCTCACCATCGCCTCGTGCGCGGCCAATCCGCTGACCGCCGACCTGTTCCCCAACCCCGGCGGCGGCCTGCGCCGCAACCTGTCGGGCGACTGGGACGCCTGGACCGGCACGCTCGGCGTCCAGTGGCAGCCGGACGGCGACACCAACGTCTACGCCCGCTACAGCCGCGGCTATAAGTCGGGCGGCTGGCTCGGCTCCAACGGCCTGACGCCCGATCCGATCGTCGATCCGGAGTACGTCGACAGCTTCGAGGTCGGCGCCAAGAAGACCTTCGGCGGCGTGTTCCAGCTGAACGCGGCGGCCTTCTACTCCGACTACCGCGGGTTCCAGGCGCCGCTGACCGTGCCGCTTGGCTCGATCACCGGCACCCGCTTCCTCAACCTCGACGCCGAGGTGCGGGGGATCGAGCTGGAAGGCCAGTGGTCGCCGATCGACAACCTGCAGCTCTACGGCAACTACGCCTGGCTCGACGCCGAGGTGGCCGAAGGCTGCTGCTTCGTCGACACCGCCGATCCCCTGGCGCTCGCGCCGGGCGCCCGGCCCACGGGCGCGACGCTGCCGAACGGCAACCGGCCGCAGTCGCTGGTCGGCAACCGCCTGCCGCTGTCGCCGGAGCACAAGTTCACCATCGGCGGCAACTACACCTGGGAGTTCAACGCCGGGTCGCTCACCGCCAACGGCAGCTACACCTGGACCGGCGACCAGCAGTCCACGATCTTCGCCAACCCGATCTATGAATCGCCGTCCAACGAGATCGCCGACTTCCGCCTGCTGTGGCGCGACGTCGACGACCGCTACACCCTGATCGCCTTCGTGAAGAACGCCTTCGACGAGGTCGCCTACCAGAGCTCGACGGCCACCTCGCCGTCGGCGGTCGGCCCGCGCCGGACGGTGATCCTCAACTTCCCGCGGACCTTCGGGGCCGAGGTGCACTTCCGCTTCTGAGTGTGAACCGGGCGGCCGCCCTTACCGGCCGCCCGCCCTTCCGAACACCTGCCGGGCCCGCAAGGGCCCGGCCTTTTCGTTCTGAGCGCTTCTACCTCCCGCCGCTTCGCCGGGGAGGTAGGGAGTGGCGCTGGACGCGCCTACTCCTCCACCACCTTCATCTCGGCCCGCCGGGCGGCGGCGACCTCGCGCTTGATGATGTCGACCAGCGCCTGCTTCAGCAGCTCCACCGCCGCCTGCACGTGCGCCCGGCTCTCCGGGAACAGGGCGTCGATGGCCAGGCCCCGGATGGAGGCGGCGTAGAGCTGGACCATCGCATCGATCGGCGCGCGGTTCCTCACCCCCAGCGCCTTGGCCAGGGCCCAGATCAGCCGCCGGTGGTTCTCGCTGTGCTCGTCGACGATGGGCGCGTACTTGGCCGCCAGCTCCGGCTCGCTGCGCGAGGCCAGCATGATCTCGATCCGGGCGATGCCGGAGGGCGAATTCACCTCGCCCCAAAGGATGTCGACCAGCTTCTCCATCCGCTCGATGGAGACCGGCACGCCCTTCAGCCCCTCGATGTGCGCCTGGCCGCGCTGGCGGGCGATGTGGCGGGCGGTGGCGACCATCAGGTCGGCCTTGGTGGGGAACTGGTGTAGCAGGCTGCCGCGGCTCACCTGCGCCCGTTCGGTGACGATCACCGTGCTGGTGCGGTGGTAGCCCAGCTCGTGCAGGCATTCGATGGTGGCGTTCAGCAGCTTGTCGCGGGTCGTCTGACGGCGCACCGCGTTCGGGCCGCGCGGCCGAGGCTTCCGCTCCGGCCCGCTGGCCTCCTGAGACTGCTCGGCCGCCATCTTCGCACCATGCCCATGCGGGAGCGACTGCGGCTCCCTCCTGGAGGATCATATCTGACGCCGGCGTCAACGAAGCAAGCGGCGTGGCCATCGTCGACGAAGAGCACGGCCTGGGGTTCGGCGCCCGGCGAAACCGACAGGCCGTGATGGCGCCCCTGGACCTTTCGCTTCGCCTCCTGGAGAAGGCCTCCATGCCTGCGCCCGGCCTTCCCCGATGATCCCCTGGGTCGAGTTGGACCGCGCCGTCGTGCCGGACGGCGGCGGCGAGCTGCGGCTGATGCAGCGCGGGACCGAGTTCTCGATCATGGCCGACCGCGGGATCGAGCTGATGAACAGCCGCCTCTCCGGCTCCGAGGAGGCGCTGGCCACCCTGGCGTGGGACAGGATCAGGGGGCGGGCGCAGCCGAGGGTGCTGATCGGCGGCCTCGGGATGGGTTTCACCCTGCGCGCCGCGCTGGCGGTCCTGCCCGCCGACGCGCGGGTGGTGGTGGCCGAGCTGGTCCCGGCCGTCGTCGCCTGGGCGAGGGGGCCGCTGGCGCCGATCTTCGCCGGCAGCCTCGATGACCCCCGCACCCAGGTGCACGAGGGCGACGTCGCCGGGGTGATCGCCGCGGCGGAGGGCGGCTTCGACGCCATCCTGCTCGACGTCGACAATGGCCCGGAGGGCCTGACGCGCGCCGCCAACGACGCGCTCTACGACGCCGCAGGCCTGGCCCGCGCCGCGGCCGCGCTCGCCCCGGGCGGGGTGCTGGCCGTCTGGTCCTCGGCCCCGCACGCCAGGTTCTCGGCCGCGCTGGCGGCCAGCGAGCTTTCCGCCGAAGAGGTGCGGACGCCGCCGCGCCGCGGCCGCCGCGGCGCCCGCCACGTGATCTGGCTCGGGACCAAGCCCCGCTAGCCGGCCTGCGCCATCAGCGGCGCCAGCGCCTCCTCGACCGCCGCGCGCCAGCTCTGCGGCGTCACCTCCGCAGCGGGGTGCTCGCCGCCGAAGGCGCTGGAGAGAACGACGTCGGGCGCCAGCTCGGCCATCCGCTCCAGCGTGGCGACCAGCTGGGCCTTCTCGCTGAACGGCAGCAGGCCGGCGGTCCAGACGCCGCGGTCGTCCCGCCCGATGGTGTCGCCGGTGAACAGGTACCGCCGCCCGTGGGGCGAGCGGTAGAGATAGGCCGTACTGCCGACCGTGTGCCCCGGCAGCGGCAGGACCTCCAGGGCGTCGAAATGGGTCTCGGCGGCCTCGAAGGTGCGGTCGGGCGCGACGCCGGCCCGGTTCCGCACCGCCTCCGCCTCCGCCGCATGGCCCCAGAGTTCGGAGCCGAACCGCTGGCGGATCTGCGCCAGCGCCGGCCCCGCCTCGTCCACATGCGACAGATACTGGCGCCGCACGCCGCCGAGCCCGGCCATGGCGGCGTGCTCGTCCTCGTGTCCGGTGCTGTAGATCAACAGGTTTCCGTCCGGCCGGGTGATCAGATAGGCCCGGGTCTTCAGGTCGGGCACGTTGGGCAGCGGCTGCTCCACGCGGGTCTGCCACAGGTCGGGATAGAGCTGTTTCACGCGAGATCTCCTTGCTGACGCCCGACTGAGGTCGTGCGCCGGGGTGATCGTCGCAACTGCGGAAAATTCGCGAGTTTTGATCTATGAATTAGATCATGCTCGATGCCCTGACCCTCGATCAGCTGCGCGTCTTCGTGGCCGTGGCCGAGACGGGAAGCTTCCGCGCCGCCGCCGCCCGCCTGAGGCGCGTCCAGTCGGCGGTCAGCTACGCCATCGCCGGCCTCGAGGCCGAGCTCGGTGTGCCGGTCTTCGACCGCTCCGGCCGGCGCCCGGAGCTGACGGCCGAAGGGCGCGCGCTGCTGCCCGACGCCCGCGCGATGCTGCTGAGCGCCGACGCCCTGCGCGCCCACGCCCGGGCGCTGGGGGAGGGGCTGGAGCCCCGGCTCGACCTGGCGCTCGATCCGCAGTTCCCGCTGGCGCGCTCGGCCGCCGCGCTGCGGGCGCTGTACGAGACCTATCCCAGCGTCCAGGTGCAGACCTGGACCGCTCCGCTCGGCGCGGCCATCGCCGCGCTGCGGGAGCGGCGCTGCGCCCTGGCGGTCACGGCCGCCGACCTTCCCGATCCGGCCATCGACCTGGACTACCTCTGCGACCTGCCCAGAGCCGCCGTCGCCGCCGCCGATCATCCGCTGGCCGACTTCGTCCGCCGGGGCGCGCCCTTGGAGCGGCGTGAACTGGCCGCCCATCTGCAGGTCGTTGTGCCGGATCCCTCGCCGCTCACCGCCGGCCAGGACTTCGGCGTGCTCTCGCCGGGCACGTGGCGGGTGAGCGACAACGAGACCAAGCGCGCCCTGATCCTGGGCGGGATCGGCTGGGGCAGCCTGCCGCTCTGGCTGGTGAAGGACGACCTGGCCGCCGGCCGGCTCGTGCGGCTGCCGGTCGCCGAGTTCGGCCCGGGGGGCGAGACCTTCGTGCGGGTCTACATCGCCCGCCGCGCCGACGCCCCCTTCGGCCCCGCCGCCCGCTTCCTGACCGAGCGCCTGCGCGAGGCGAGCCGTCCGGACGGGACGCCCTGAACCGCCGGCGCGCGGAAGAAATCTGCGCCCGTGGGGCCGGCCCGTGTCGGCGACGGCGAAGCTCGCTCGTCCTAGGAGCGACACAGCAACGATGGAGCCGCTTCCATGCTCAAGCCGATCAGCCTCTATCTCGCCCTGGCGTTGGGCGCCGCCGCGATCGCCGCGCCGCCCGCGGCCCAGGCGGCCGAGCCGCAGGCCGCCGCCGCACCCGCCGCGCCCAAGCGGAGCGCGGTCGCCCAGGCCGACGGGCTCAAGGTCCACTACGACGTCCATGGCGACCTGAAGTCCGGCAGGACGCCGCTGCTCGTCCTCCACGGGGCCTACATGTCGGCCGACGCCATGGCGCCGATGGTCGAGCGCTTCGCCCGCAGCCGGCCGGTGATCGTCATCGACCAGCGCGGCCACGGACGCACCGGCGACGGGCCCGGCCCGATCACCTACGAGCGCCTGGCCGACGACGCCGCCGCCGTGCTGGATGCGGCCGGCGTGCGGCAGGCCGACGTGTTCGGCTACTCCATGGGCGGCGCCGCAGCGGTCCAGCTGGCCGTCCGCCACCCCGCGAAGGTGGGCAAGCTGGTCTCCGTGTCCGCGAGCACCCGGCTGGACGCCATGTACCCGGAGGTGCTGGCCGGCATCGCCCAGATCACGCCGGAGGTGTTCGCCGACACGCCGATGCGTCGCGAGTACGACCGCCTCGCGCCCCGCCCGCAGGACTTCCCCAAGCTGGTGGAGAAGCTGAAGGTGCTCGACGCGACGCCCTTCGACTGGGCCGCCCAGATGCGTGCGCTGAAGCACAAGACCATGATCGTCATGGGCGACTACGACGTCGTCGCGCCCGAGCACGCGGTGGAGATGTTCCGCATGCGCGGCGGCGGCGCGCCGGCCCTGGCCGCCCAGGGGTTCCTCACCGCCCCGCCGCCGGCCCGGCTGCTGATCCTGCCGGCCGCCTCGCACATCGGGATCATGGCCGAGCCCGACATCCTCGCCGCCCTTGTCACGCCCTTCCTCGACGACGCCACGCCGAAGATGCCGGAGGGCTTCTTCTAGGCCCCGCCGGAAGGGCTATAGGGCTCTTATGCTCACAGGCCGGCGGCGGCCGGCGCATGATGGGCGAATGAAGAGCCTCATCAACGCCTTGCGCGAGGCCGAACGCGCCGAAACCATGGCCCTCAGGCTGCGCCGCGAGCACGGCGACCTGGCCGAGGCGGTCTGCGAGACCGAACGCGACCGGCATCTGCGGACCGAACCCGGCTGGCGGTTCTGGGCCGACGTGCGGCGCAGCCTGAAGTGGGTGAAGGCGCGCCAGGCCGAGCCGCAGGACGGCTGAGCCTCAGTCGTCGTCCGTGGCCAGCCGGTAGCCGACCCCGGGCTCGGTGAGGATGATCCTCGGCGCCGAGGGCTCCTCCTCCAGCTTCTGCCGCACCTGCGCCACCAGCACCCGCACGAACTGGGCGTCGACCGTCGCGGTCGAGCCCCAGACCGAGGCGATGATCTGCTTGTGGGTGATCACCCGGCCCGGGTTGCGCGCCAGCGTGCGGACGAGGTCGTATTCGCGCGGCGTCAGCCGCACCTCCTCGCCCTGGATGTAGGCGCGCCGGCTGGCGAAGTTGACCTCCAGGTCGCCGGCCTTGAACGAAGCGCTGCCGACCAGCCGGCGCTCGCGCCCGCGCAGCGCCGCGCGGATGCGGGCGAGCAGCTCGCCGACGCTGAACGGCTTGTTGACGAAGTCGTCGGCCCCGAGGTCCAGGGCGGCGATCTTCTCCTCCTCGAGGTCCCGCGCCGAGAGCACCACGATCGGCGTTTCGGACCATTCCCGGATCCTGGCGATCACCGCCTTGCCGTCCATGTCCGGCAGGCCGAGGTCCAGGAGGACGATGTCGCTGGGCTCGCGGGCCAGCTGGGTCAGCGCCTCGGCGCCGGTGCCCGCCGTCGCCACCTCGTAGCCGGCCGCCGCCAGGGCCGGGGTGAGGGCGCGCACGAGCTGGGCCTCGTCGTCGACCAGCAGCAGATGGGCCGCGCTCACGCCTCGCTCCCGGCAGGCAGGGACAGGCTGACCGTCAGGCCGCCTTCGTCCGCGCGCCTGCGCGCCGTCACGCCGCCGCCCATGGATTCCATCAGCCCCTTAACGATCGAAAGGCCCAGGCCGGTCCCCTGCAGGTTGGCCGCCGAGGCCGGCGAGCGGTAGAACTTCTCGAAGATCCGGCAAAGGTCCTGGTCCGGAACGCCCGGGCCCTCGTCGCTGACTTCCAGGATCACCTCGTCGCCGGCCTGCGCGGTGCTCAGCAGGATGGTCGAGCCGTCCGGGCTGAAGCGGATGGCGTTCTCGACCAGGTTTCCGAGCGCCTGTTCGAGCAGGATCGGGTCGGCGTAGGCTTCCAGGCCGTCGCACTCGGGGTGCAGCACGAGCTTGCGGCGCCCCGCCCGCCGCCTCATCCGCATTGCGACGCGCTCGGCCACTTCCCGCAGATTGGTGCGCGAGGCCGTCACGCCCAGCGCCCGGCCCTCGAGCCGGGTCATGTGGAGCAGGTTGGCGACGAACTGGTTCAGGCGCTCGGCCTCCTCCTGGATGGTGGCCAGCAGGTCTTCGCGGACCGCCGGGTCGAACCTGTCGCCGAACTCCTGCAGGCTGCTCGCCGAGGCCAGGATCGAGGCCAGCGGCGTGCGCAGGTCGTGCGAGATCGAGGAGAGCAGGGCGTTGCGCAACCGTTCCGTCTCGGAATAGGCGCGCACCTCCGCCTCCGCCGCCCCCAGCCGGGCGCGGATGATCGCCGCCGCCCCGACGTCCACCAGCACGTCGATCAGCCGGTCCTCTTCGGGGATTCTGGCCCCGACGCCGCTCTCGCGCCAGGCGATGCGGCCGAGATCCGGCTGCTCGCGCAGGAGCGAGCGCACCTGCCAGCCCGCCGCCGAGCCCGACGGCGAGGCGGCGGCGAGCGCATCCAGCAGCTCGGCCGGGAGCGCCGCATCCTCCGCCGTCGCCCTGATCTCGCCGTCGCGCCACAGCACGGCCGGCCCGCCGGCCGCCAGGCTGACGTGGTTGAGCAGCTCGGTGCGGATGCGCTCCTCTTCGTTCAGCCCCGAGAAGACCCGGCTGGCCTCGAACAGCGTCCCGGCGGTGCGGGCCCTGGCCTGGGCCGTGGCCGCCTGGTCCCGCACCCGCCCGGCGAGGCGGCCGGTCAGCATGGCCACCGCCAGGAACATGGTCAGCAGGAGCACGTCCTCGGCCGAGAAGGTGCTGAGCGTGAAGCGCGGCTCGACGAGGTAGAAGTTGTAGATCCCGAACGCGAGCAGGGCGGCGAAGTAGGCCGGGCCCGAACCGAAGGTCACCGCGGTGATCAGAACCCCGGCCAGGAACACCGTCGACAGCCGGTCGGTGTGCAGCAGCCGGTAGAGCAGCTCGGCGACTCCCGTGCTCGCCAGGACGACGCCGAACGCCGCCAGGTAATCGAGCCAATGACGCCTGGCGCCTGGTCTGGCCTTCCCCTCGGGCGACATCGGTTGGTGGAGCATCCTTAGCGACATTGACGGGTCCCGGCGGCGAGGCGCCGACCTCGGGAGGGGGCGCCTTTACAGACGGGCCTCGCCGCCGGGCGCGCAAGCTGCGTCAAGGGGGGGATCAGCCGGATGCGCCGATCGAACATAGGCGCATCGCGACATCGCTCAACTATGGCCTTGTTATAACAGCCCTGTTCTTTCAGGCCTGGGTGCGCGGTGCGACAACCCGCGGCATGACTGGGCTGGGTTCACGCCGCGCGGGCCGCGGCGCCGAGAAGGAGCCTCGCGGCGCGGAGGCGTTCGCCGATTTGGCGAAGAACGACGAGCTCACGCCCGAGCTCTGCCGGCTGGGCAGGCTTAGGCTGGGCTGGACGGTCGACAAGCTGGCCATCGCCGCCGGCCTCGCGCCGCAGACCGTCGCCAAATTCGAGCTGGCCGGCTGCCGGCCCCGCTCGGGCACGGTGATCGCCCTGCGCAAGACGTTGCGGACCGCCGGCGCCTTCGCCCCGGGCGCGCGGCCATGAACGAGGTCGGCATGCGCGTGACCCCCGGCGGGCCGGCGCCGTGGTTCGAGGCGGCGAGCCTCGAGAACCCGCGCTACAACTTCAGCAGCCTCGGCGGACGCTTCGTCCTGCTGGCCTTCCTGCCGCAGGACGAGGCGCCGCGCGCCGAGGCGGTGCGCCTGCTCGCCGCGCTGGGCGCCTTCTACCGGCCTGAGCGCCTGGTCGCCTTCGCCGTCTCGCGTGAGGCGCCGAACCCCGCCCGCCGCCTCGAGGGCGGCGAGCTCCGCTGGTTCTTCGATCCGCCCGGCGACATCGCCCGGCGCTACGGCCTGCTCGACGAGGCCGGAGCCCATCGCCCGTGCTGGGTGCTCATCGATCCCAGCATGCGGGTGTTCGCCATCGGCGACCTCTCGGCCCGCGAGGCCCTCGGCCAGCTGATCCAGCGCCTGCCGGCGCCCGACGACCATGCCGGCGTCGAGCTCCACGCCCCGGTGCTGATCGTGCCGAGGATCCTGGAGCGGCCGCTCTGCGAGCGCCTGATCGCCCACTACGAGAGCAGCGGCGGCGAGCCCTCGGGGATCATGCAGGACATCGGCGGCCGGACCGTCGGCGTGCTCAACGACTTCAAGCGGCGGCGCGACGCCATCATCGACGACGAGGCGTTCCGGGCCGAGATCCGCAGCCGGCTGGCCCTGCGCCTGCTGCCGGAGATCAAGAAGGCGTTCCAGTTCGCCGCCACCCGCATCGAGCGCTACATCGTCGCCTGCTACGACGCGCAGGAGGGCGGCTACTTCAAGGCCCATCGGGACAACACCACCTTCGGGACCGCCCACCGCAAGTTCGCCTGCACCATCAACCTCAACGCCGAGGACTACGATGGCGGGGACCTGCGCTTTCCCGAGTTCGGGCAGCGCAGCTACCGCGCGCCGACTGGCGGCGCCGTGGTGTTCTCCTGCTCGCTGCTGCACGAGGCGACGCCGGTCACCCGCGGTCGCCGCTACGCCTTCCTGCCGTTCCTTTACGACGAGGCGGGCGCCCGCGTGCGCGAGGCGAACCTGAGCCGTCTTGGCGAGCCGGCCGAACCGCCCAACGAACCGGCCGAGGCCTGAGGCCGCCGGCATGGGCGGTTGGAGCATCAGCCTCGCGATCTGCGCCCTCATCTGCCTCGGCATGGGCGTCGGCGGGCGGCTGGACGCCCGGACCACGGGCTGGCTGTTCCTCGGCTCGCTCCTGTTCCTCTCGATCGCCGTCACCGTCCACGTCTCGGCGATGATCCTGAAGGAGCGCCGCCGCCGTTGACGGCTCTGTGCGAGCCGGCCTGACCAAGTCCTCGCCGATATCGGCGTCACAGGCCCTTGCGCTTCACTTCCCAGATCGGCTCGCGGCACAGGACGCAGTCCTCGCCGACGAACCAGCGCGCGGCGGCCGCGTCGCCCTTGAGCCGCCAGTCCAGCCATTTCACGCCGACCTCGCCGAACCAGCCGGCGCCCGGGTGGTTGAACGTGCCGCCGTGGCCGGAATTGATCGAGCCGAAGAAGGCCGGGACGGTCACCCGCTCGAAGTCGTCCTTGCCGTTGGCGTAGGCCACGTCGCCCGGCCCGCCGAGGAAGTAGGCCACCGGCGCGTGGAAGGCCTTTAGGCTCTCCTTGGTCGCTCCGCTCAGCGAGCGGGCCGGCTGGCCGTTGGGGGACATGCGGGTCGGGTCGTTGAATACGCCCGAGTTCCAGATCACCACCGTCTTGATGCGCGGGTCGGCCGCCACCGCGGTGGCCTGCAGCCCGCCGCACGACTGGCCCATCACCGCCACCTTGGTCGGGTCCAGCCGGCCGAAATAGGGGCTGCCCTGGCGGGCGTTCTCGGCGATCGCCCAGTCGATGGCCTTGATGAGGTCCTCGTCGTTGGTGCGCCCGGCGGGAATCGTGCCCGCCGACTGCGCCGCCTGGCCGGCGCGCTGGCTGGCGAAGGCCGGCAGCACCGCATCCTTGGGCCCGGAGGCGATCACCAGATAGCCGTGCGAGGCCACCTGGGTCAGGAAGTTGGCGAACAGCAGCCCGGCGTTGGAGCAGGCGCCGTTGCCCCAGGCGACGATCGGCAGTCTGTCGTCGCCGGTGAAGGCCGAGAGGTCCGCCGGCCGGTAGACGGTGTGGGTCATCAGCCCCGGATCGGCCTCGATCGCCACCTTGTGCGGCCCGGGCGGGGTGGATTTCGGCGGCGGCGCGTCCGCCGGAACGGCCAGCGAGGCGCTGGGGGCGGACGGCGGCTGCTGGGCCATCGCGGCGCCGGCGCCGAGCAGCAGGGCGCAGGCCAGGCCGGCCTTCAGGAACTTCATGGGCGATACCTCCTCGGGAGCACGTTCGGTCAGACGATCTGGAAGGCCCGGATCACCACCGGGGCGGCCTCGTCGCCGGGCGCGTTCAGCGTGCCGACGAACACCGCCTTGTTGAGCCAGTCATGGGGGCCTTCCGGCGCCTCCAGCGTCAGCACGCTGCGGATCAGCCGGGCCCCGGCCTCGGTGCGCACCACCAGGCAGCGGTTGTTCACCTGCACGATGGTCCCGTCGTCGCACTTCAGGCCGTAGTGGGCGCGAAGCTCGGTCACCCCGTCGGGGCGGGTGAGCTGCCAGTCGGCGCCGCCGGGGATCACCTCGCCCCGCAGCCTCGGCCCCTCGAAGGTGCCGCCGGTGATCGGTATGACCCGCGCGGCGCCGCCCGGCACCGGGCCGATCTGTTCGAGCGCGCCGACCTGCACATGGATGGTGAAGGCCAGCTCGGCGCGGGGAACCTCGTACGCGCCGCCCTCGATCGCCATGCCTCTCCCCCACAGACCTGTGTCTTTTCAGTCAAGCCTGACCAGAAGCGTTCGGCAAGCCAGTTTGTTTGTGTAGCTTACCATTGACAGCCTCAAAGGTTGGTCGCCAGTCTTTGAGTCGAATGGCCGACGCAGCTCAAGCGTCCGGCCGACTGGGGAGGAAAGCCATGTTCCACGCAGGTCTGCGGGGCCGCTCGGCCGCTCGCGCGCGTACGCTGTTGCTGGCCGGGGCCGCGGCCTCGGCCCTGTGGCTGCCGCAGGTCGCCTCGGCGCAGGCGACCGTCGAAGAGCTCGTCGTCACCGCCCAACGGCGCGAGGAGAACCTGCAGGACACCCCCGTGGCGGTCACCGCCTTCACGGCCGAGACCATGGAGGCGAGGGGGGTGACCAACCTGGAGGGGGTGGGCAACTACACCCCCAACCTGGAGCTCCACCAGACCAACCGGCCGGCCGGCGGCGGCTCGGCCTTCGCCGGCTACATCCGCGGCGTCGGCACCGGCGACTTCCAGTTCCCGACCGACCCCGGCATCGGCATCTACCTCGACGACGTCTACCTCGCCCGCTCGGTGGGCGGGCTGATGAGCCTGGAGGACATCCAGCGGGTCGAGGTGCTCAAGGGCCCGCAGGGCACTCTGTTCGGGCGCAACACCATCGGCGGGGCGATCAACATCGTCACCACCCGCCCGAAGGTCTCCGGCGACCTCGACGGCGTCATGAAGGTCCGCGTCGGCTCCTACGGGCGGGCCGACTTCGTGGCCGGCGTGAACGGGCCGATCGTCCAGGACTTCGTCGGCGGCAAGCTGACCGCCGCCTTCCTGAACTCCGACGGCTGGAGCGAGCGCGTCCTGACCGGCGAGAAGGGCAACGACGAGCACCGCTTCATCGTCCGCGGCGCCCTGCTGTTCGACTTCGCCCCGGGCTTCGAGGTCACCGTCAACGCCGACTACTCCGAGCAGAACAACAACGGCGTGCTGGGCCAGCTGCTGAACGTGCTGACCTCGCCGACGCCGCCCTATCCGCCGCCCAAGACCCCGCGCTTCAACACCTTCGCGGCGGGGGCGGAGAACCTGCGCCTGGGCCTGCCGGCCGGCTCGATCATCGACGGCCGCTGGGTCAGCAGCGACCCCTACAAGAACTACGGGACCCAGCCGATCGACGACGACTACGAGATCGGCGGCGTCTCGGTGGTCGCCGCCTGGGACGTGAACGAGGCCCTGACGCTGAAGTCGATCACCGCCGTGCGCGGCATCGAGGCCCACGTGGGCGTCGACGGCGACCAGACGCCGTACTCCCTGCAGACCTCCCAGACCGACCTCTACCAGCGCCAGTACAGCCAGGAGCTGCAGGCTTTCGGCACGGCCTTCGACGAGCGGCTGAGTTGGCTGGTCGGCCTCTACGCCTTCGAGGAGAACGGCTCGTCCAAGCTCTACACCGAGAGCTACCACGGCCTGTGGCAGAACGTGCCGGCCGCCCAGCGCATGGCCTCGGACGCCGCCGACACCCGCACCTACTTCTACTCCAAGACCCGCAGCTGGGCCCTGTTCACCCAGGAGACCCTGCGCCTGACCGACGCCCTCGAGCTGACGCTCGGCGGCCGCTACACCTGGGAGGAGAAGGACTACGGCTACATGCTGCACGCGACGGAGGTGAACTCCGTCCGGGTGCCGTTCTCGACCGACAACCAGCAGTGGGAGGCCTTCACCCCGAAGGTCGGCGTCAACTACCGCCCGGCCGAGAACATCCTGCTCTACGGAAGCTATTCCCAGGGCTTCAAGAGCGGCGGCTGGGGCGGCTCGACCACCGCCCTCGTGCCCACCCCCCGCTACGAGCCCGAGGAGGTCTCCACCTGGGAGCTGGGCGCCAAGACCGACTGGTTCGACCGCCGGCTGGTGGCCAACCTGGCGGTGTTCTGGAGCGACTACGAGGACATCCAGCTCACCGTCCAGACCCGCGACCCGGTCACCGGCGCCAACCTGCGCACCACGCAGAACTCGGGCGATGCGGACATCGCCGGGTTCGAGTTCGAGGCCACCGCCATCCCGGTGGAGGACCTGACCCTGAACCTCGGGGTCGGCTACGTGGACGCCGAGTTCTCCAGCCTCAGCGCCGACGCCCGGGCGCTCACCGACCCCTTCAACCGCCCCAACGCGGTCAAGGTCGGCGATCCGATCCCGCAGATCCCGGAATGGTCGATCAACGCCGGCGCCCAGTACGTCGCCCGCACCGGCGTCGGCGACCTGACCTTCCGCGTCGACGCCGCCCACAAGGGCGACCAGTTCCTGACGCTGGGCGATCCCACCAGCTTCCAGGGCGCCTACACCCTCTGGAACGCCCAGATCGCCTTCCGCCCCTCGGCCATCGAGGGCCTGGAGCTGTCGATCAACGGGACCAACCTCACCGACGAGGTCTACTACGCCTACCACGCCACCCTGCCGCCCACCGGCCAGGAAGTGGCGCTGCCCGTGGCCCCGCGCCTGATCTACGCCACGGCCAAGTTCGAGTTCTGATCTTCAGACCTCTCCCCCCGCCAAGCGGGGGGAGAGGGTTGGGTGAGGGGGGGCCTCTCCGCCACGCCGCGTCGGCCCGAACTCGCCGGCTTCGCCGGCTCGCCCCTCACCCTACCCTCTCCCCGCTGAGCGGGGAGAGGTCTATGGCTTGACCTTCCCGCCTCCTCCGATCGTAACTGACACAAACAATCAGGGAGATCGCCATGGGCTCTGAGAAGCGGCCGTTCCGGGCCGACCATGTGGGCAGTCTGCTGCGCCCCGACCGGCTGCTCACCGCCCGCGCGGCGCGCGATGCGGGCGATATCACGGCCGAGACCCTGCGCCAGGTCGAGGACGAGGCGATCCGCGAGGTCGTCGCCTTCCAGGAGTCCTGCGGCCTGCAGGGCATCACCGACGGCGAGGCGCGGCGCACCTACTTCCACATCGACTTCCTCGAGCAGATCGAGGGGATGGAGGCGGTGATGACCGGCATGGCCGCCCACTTCCACCGCGAGGACGGGGACCTCGACTTCGCCCCGCCCAAGCTGCAGGTCACCGGCAAGCTGAAGCGCACCAAGCCGATCCAGGGCGCCGACTTCGACTACCTGAAATCGGTCACCACCCGCACGCCGAAGGTGAGCATCCCGTCCCCGTCGATGGCCCACTTCCGCGGCGGCCGCGAGGCGGTGGACAAGACCGCCTATCCCGACATGGCCGAGTTCTTCGAGGACCTGGCCCGCGTCTACCGCGAGGAGGTGGCGGACCTGGCCGCCCGGGGCCTGCGCTACCTGCAGCTCGACGACACCAACCTCGCCTACCTGTGCGACGAGGCCCTGCGCGAGGACGCGCGCCGGCGCGGCGAGGACCCGGAGAAGCTGCCGGCCCTCTACGCCGACCTGATCAACCGCTCGATCGCCGGCCGGCCGGACGACATGATCACCTGCGTCCACCTGTGCCGCGGCAACTTCCGGTCCGCCTGGGTCGCCGAGGGCGGCTACGACCCGGTCGCCGAGGTGCTGTTCGGCCAGATCGACGTGGACGGCTTCTTCCTGGAGTACGACACCGACCGGGCCGGCGACTTCTCGCCCCTGCGGTTCGTGCCCAAGCACAAGTACGTCGTCCTCGGCCTCGTCAGCTCCAAGAAGCCGCAGCTGGAGGATGCCGACGACCTGAAGCGCCGCATCGACTCGGCCGCCAAGCTGGTGCCGCTCGAGCAGCTGTGCATCAGCCCGCAGTGCGGCTTCTCCTCCACCGTCCACGGCAACGACGTCAGCGTGGACGACCAGCGGCGCAAGCTGGAGCTCTGCGTGAAGGTCGCCGAGGAGGTCTGGGGCGGGCTGTAGCGCCCCCTCCGTCTCGTCGCTTCGCGCCGATCCACCTCCCCCGTCGTCTTCGCGTCGGGGGAGGAGCTTGGGCGTTCGGCTCCTCCCCCGCGCAGCGGGGGAGGGGGACCGCCGAAGGCGGTGGAGGGGGCGCGCGAACGGCGCCAAGCTGGACGCGCCGCGGCCTTGCTGTAGGCGACACATACTGTAGAACATTCAAACAATCATCCGCCGGCCACGCGCCGGCGAGAGGCGGGGAGGCCAGGGTGACGGCGCAAGCGGCGCAGGCGGTGCGGGGGCGCGCAGGCGCCGGCCTGATCGTCCTCATCTGTTTCCTGATCGCGGCGGTCGAGGGCTTCGACATCCAGGCCTTCGGGGTGGCCGCGCCCAAGCTGGTCCCCGACCTCGGCCTCAATCCCGGCCAGCAGGGCTGGGCGGCCAGCGCGGCGATGATCGGCCTGGTCATCGGCGCAGTGCTCGGCGGCTGGTTCGCCGACCGGGTGGGCCGCAAGCCGGTGCTGCTGGTCTCGGTGGCGATGTTCGGGGTCTTCTCGATCGTCACCGCCGTCAGCCAGGGCTACGACGCCCTCCTGTGGGCCCGGTTCCTGACCGGCCTCGGCTTCGGCGGGGCGATGCCCAACCTGATCGCCATCGCCACCGAGATCAGCGCCCCCAATCGCCGCGCGGCCACCGTCACCATGATGTTCTGCGGCATGCCCGCGGGCGGCGCATCGGTGTCGCTCCTCGCGCGGCTGATGGGGGATGATCTGGCCTGGCGGAGCATCTTCATGATCGGCGGCATCGTGCCGCTGATCCTGGTGCCGCTGATCTTCTTCCTGCTGCCGGAGACCCGGCCCGAGCAGAAGGAAGGCGCCGACCGCAGCACCTGGCGCGGCCTGTTCGGCCAGGGGCGCGCCGTGCCCACCCTGCTCTTGTGGGTCGTCTTCGTGATGACCCTGGTGGTGCTCTACCTGATGCTCAACTGGCTGCCGACGCTGGTGGTGGCCAAGGGCCTCACCCCCGCCGCCGGCTCCTCCGCGGCGCTGGCCTTCAACCTGACCAGCATCGCCGGCGCCCTGCTGCTGGGCTTCGTGGTCGACCGGGCCGGCTACCGCTGGCCGGTGACGCTGACCTTCCTGCTGCTGGCGCTGGCCATGGGCGCGCTCGCCGCCGCCGGGCAGCTCACCGCCGTGCTGGTGCTGTCGGGTGTGGCGGGCTTCCTGCTGCTGGGCGCGCAGTATTCGCTCTACGCGGTGATCCCGTCGCTCTATCCGCCGCAGGTGCGGGCGGCCGGCTCCGGCGCGGCCGTGGCGGTCGGCCGGCTGGGGTCCATCGCCGGTCCGCTGGTGGCGGGCGAACTGCGCAACGCCGGCTACAGCGCCGGCCAGGTGTTCGGGGTGATGATCCCGGTGGTGCTCGCCGCGGCCGCGGCGGTCTTCGCCCTCAGCTGGCTGGCCAAGCCTCACGAGGACTGATCTCAGTGGGCCTGTCCGGCCGTTCCCTGCTGCTCGTGCCCGCCGCCGTCTTCGGCGCCTTCGCCCTGGCGGCGACGGCCCAGACGGAGCCGGAGCCGGGCGCGACCGGCGTCGTGGCCGGCCACACGCCGGCGCAGGGGACCCAGGCCCAGACGGCGCTGCGCCGCGACCCCGACCGGGCCCAGCTCTGGCTCTCGCCGGGCGCCGACGCGGTGCTTCCCGCGGCGGTGGACTACACAGCGGGGGAGGGGCGTTTCGCCCTGATCGACGCCGCCGGCCCCGTGCCGCTGGCCGGCCATCCCTTCTTCACCCCCATCGGCGAGAACGGCCGGGCCTGCGTGACCTGCCACCAGCCCAGCGACGGGATGAGCATCTCCGCCGCGACGGCCCAGGCGCGCTGGACGGCCACCGGCGGCAAGGACCCGCTGTTCGCCGCCATCGACGGCTCCAACTGCCCGAGCCTGCCGCAGGACAGGCGCGCGTCCCATTCGCTGCTCTTGGAGCGGGGCCTGTTCCGCATCTTCCTGCCCTGGCCGCCGAGGGCCGCGGACGGCACGCCCATCGCGCCCGAGTTCACCATCGAGGTCGT
The DNA here is from genome assembly GCF_042681205.1 of Phenylobacterium terrae. Taxonomy (NCBI): domain Bacteria; kingdom Pseudomonadati; phylum Pseudomonadota; class Alphaproteobacteria; order Caulobacterales; family Caulobacteraceae; genus Phenylobacterium; species Phenylobacterium terrae. The sequence continues at coordinate 148,289 of NZ_JBHUEY010000001.1, read as the reverse complement.
CCGCGACCCCACCGGCTGCAACACCGACCCGGTCTACGGGCTGAACAGCCCCAACCCGATGGTCTCCATCTTCCGGCGGCCGCGCCCGGTGATGAACATGAAGTTCGTCACCACCGCCGACGGCTTCTTCAACATCAAGACCGGCGAGGTCTTCCCCAGGGATCCCGAGACCGGCGCCTTCGTCAGCCAGCAGCTGATGGCCGACTCCCGGCAGCTGACCCTGAAGACCCAGGCCGTCGAGGCCGCCGTCACCCACCTGCAGATCAAGGGCCGGCCCACCGACGCCCAGCTCGCCGCCATCGCCGCCTTCGAGATGCAGCTGTTCGGGGCGCAGGGCTTCGACCGCCGGGCCGGCGCCCTGGACGCCGAGGGCCTCGGCCCCGCCGCCCTGCGCGACAAGCCTGCGGGCCTCCTCGGCGACAACACCCACCAGCCGGTGTTCGGCAAGTTCGACGCCTGGAAGGCCGCGCCGGGCCAGGGCCGCCGCACCCGCGCCTTCCGCGAGTCCGTCGCCCGCGGCGAACAGGTCTTCCTGCTGCGGACCTTCTGGATCCGCGACGCCACCCACCTCAACACCATCGGCCTGGGCAACCCGGTCAAGCGGACCTGCGCCACCTGCCACAACGCCTACATGACCGGCATGGACCTGGCGCCCGGGTGGATGGACATCGGCGTCAACAACCGCCCCTGGGCCGACCCGAACCCGGATCTGCCGCTGTTCCGCCTGACCTGCCGGCCGGACGTCGAGCCGCACCCCTTCCTCGGGCGTGTGGTGCTGACGCACGACCCCGGCCGGGCGCTGATCAGCGGCAAGTGCGTCGACATCGGCTCCATCACCATGCAGCAGATGCGGGGGCTGGCGGCCCGCGCGCCCTACTTCGCCAACGGCTCGGCCAAGGACCTGGCGGCCCTTGTCGACTTCTACGATCGCCGCTTCGACATCCGCTACACTCCGCGCGAGCGGCGCGACCTCATCAACTTCCTGAGCGTGCTGTGAGGGCCCGGCTCGCCATCGCGGCCTTCGCCGCTTTGAGCCTCGGCGCCGCGCCGGCCCCGCCGGCGCCCGGCCAGTCGGTGGCCTTCGTCGGCTGTCCGGTGATCCGCGACACCGAGCCGGTCCCCTGCTGGCTCGCCGAGCACGAGGGGAGGCTCTACTACCTCGGCATCCAGGCCGACGCCTCGGCCGCCTTCTACCCGCCCCAGCTCGGCCACCAGACGCTGGTGGAGGGCGTCGTCACCGACAGGCGGCTCTGCGGCGGCATCGTCCTGGAGCCCGTCCGCGCCTCGGTGCTGAAGCCCCTGGCGCCCCACTGCGACCGGGTGCTGAAGGCCCAGGGCCACCGGATCGAGCACGCCGAGCGCGGCCCCGGCCCCTCCACCGTGCCGCCGCGTCCTCGCCCGCCCGCCGTCCTGCCGCCTCCGCCTCCGCCCTACGGGCCGAAGACGACCACCGTCTGGTTCGACTTCGACCGCGACCACATCTTCCTGCGCAGCGCCTTCCCGCTGCGGGAGATCGCCACCTACGCCAAGGCGGCGAACGCCCGGCGCGTCACCGTCACCGGCTACCGCGGCGCCGTCGGCCTCACCGACGGCGGGGTGATGACCGAGGAAGCCGCCATCGCCCGCGTCCGCGCCGAGAAGGTCGCCGAATTCATCCGCGAACTCGGCGCCCCCGCCGTGGAGGTCCTCTGGGACGATCGCCCCCGCGGCGGCGACGGCCTCCGCGACTGGGAAGAGCGCCGCGTGACCGTGGAGGTCGCGCCGTGAGCGGAACGCATGCCCTTCCCACCTCCCCCGCGAAGCGGCGGGAGGGGGACCACCCGCCGAGCGCAGCGAAGAGCAGGTGGTGGAGGGGGCAGGCCACGCACTCGGCCTCGGCGCAGCCCAGGTCACCTCTCCATCCACCCGCGTCGGCCGTTTCGCTGTGGCGAGGCCCTGCCTGCGGCCCGCCCCCTCCACCAGTCGCTCTTCGGCGACTGGTCCCCCTCCCGCCGCTTCGCGGGGGAGGTAGGAGTGAGGGGGAGGCGATGGTGCGGGAAACGAACGAGTTGGAGCCCAAGCCATGACCACCGCCCTCCGCGACGAAGACTACGACGCGCTCGCGCCGGAGACGTTCGATTCCCCGTACGCCCTCTACGCCGACCTGCGCGGCCGCTGTCCGGTCGCCTACAGCCGGGCCTGGAACGGCTTCTGGTCGGTGCTGCGGTACGCCGACGTCGCCGCCATCCTGGCCGATCCCAACTACGTCACCTCGGTGCAGAACGTGGTGCCCAAGCTCGCCTTCACGGGCCGCCGGCCGCCGCTGCACCTGGACCCGCCCGAGCACACGCCCTACCGCAACGCGCTCAATCCGCTGATGCGGCCCGAGCGGGTGGCGGCCCTGGAGGGGCCGACGCGGGCGTTCGCCGCCGAACTGCTGGCGCCGATGGTCGCCAAGGGCGGCGGGGACATCTGCGCCGAGTTCTCCAGCCACCTGCCGGTGCGGGTGTTCGGGGCCTGGATGAACCTGCCGCAGGCCCAGCTCGACGTGCTGCACGACGCCGGCCGGGCCTTCAACATCGCCGTCCAGGCCTTCGACGACGAGGCGGTCAAGGCCACGAGCCTGGCGCTCTACGACATGGCCCGCGCCCTGATCGCCGAGCGCAAGGCCCGCCCGCTGGACCCGAAGACCGATCCGACCTCGGCCCTGCTGGCCGCCCGCTACCGGGGCGAGGCGCTGCCCGACGAGATGATCGTCGGCACGGTGCGTCAGGTGCTGGTGGTGGGGATCATCGCCCCCACGGTGCTGATCGGCAGCATCTGCGTGCACCTGTCCCGCCACCCGGACCTGCAGGCCAGGCTGCGGGCCGAGCCCGAGCTGATGGGCGACGCCGTCGAGGAGTTCCTGCGCCTCTACACCCCCTACCGGGGCTTCGCCCGCACCGCCAAGACCGATGTGGAGATCGCCGGGCGGAAGATCGCCAAGGACGAACCCATCGCCCTCGTCTACGCCTCGGCCAACCGCGACGAGGCCGTCTTCGAGCGCGCCGACGAGTTCATCCTGAACCGGCCCAACATCAGGGACCACCTGGCCTTTGGGCGCGGGCCCCACCAGTGCCTGGGCATGCCGCTCGCCCGTCTGGAGCTGAAGGTCGCGCTGGAGGAGCTCCTGGCCCGCACGCCCGGCGGCTTCGAGCTGGCCGGCGAGATCCGGCCGACCCGCTGCCCGGAGATCGGCGCCCTGTCCGTGCCGTTGCGCTTCCTGGATCCCGCCGCGTGAGCGCCCCGGCGATCTCGCCCGAGGAAGGGCGGCTGAAGAGCAAGATCTTCTGGCGGCTGATCGCGCCGCTGACCTTCCTCATCTTCTTAAGCTCCCTCGACCGCTCCAACATCGCCATCGCGGCGCTGGAGATGAACGCCGAGATCGGGCTCTCGCCCGAGATGTACGGCCGCGGGGCGGGCCTGTTCTTCTTCGCCGGCTACATCCTGCTGCAGTACCCGCACACGGCGATCCTTCGGCGCATCCACGCCCGCCGCTGGGTGGTGGCGACGGTGGTGTTCTGGGGGTCGGTGGCGACCGCCATGGCCTTCATCCAGACGCCGGACCAGTTCTACGTCCTGCGCTTCCTGCTGGGCGTGGCGGAAGGCGGCTTTGCGCCGGGCGCCACCTACCTGGCGACCCTGTGGATGCCCAAGCGGTTCCGCGCCTCGGCGGTCGGCGGGACCATGCTGGCGGTGCCGATCTCCCAGGTCATCGGCGCGCCGCTCTCCGGCTGGCTGATGACCCTGCCGCTCGAGATCGCCGGCCTCGGCGGCTGGCGGCTGATGATGTTCGTGGAAGGCGCCGCGACCGTGCTCTGCGGCCTTGCCGCCTGGTTCGTCTTCGTCGACCGCATCCAGGACGCCCGCTGGCTGTCGCCGGACGAGAAGGCCTTCGCCGCCGCCGAGATCGAGAAGGATGCGAAGGAGCGGCCGCCCGAGGGCGGCAGCCTCGCCTTCCTCGCCGACCTGCGCTTCTGGGCCGCCACCGCGATGTGGTTCTGCCTGCTGGCCGGGGCGCTGGGGATGATGTTCTGGATGGCCCAGGTGGTGAAGCAGATCGTCGGCGGCGATCCCTTCCAGGTGGGCCTGATCACCGCGCTGCCGTGGATCGGCGTCGGCGCCGGCATGCTGCTCAACGCCTGGCACTCCGACCTGACCGGCGAGCGCTACTGGCACCTGGCCGGCGCGGCGTTGCTCGGCGGCGCGGCCATGCTGGCGGCCTTCCTGATCCCCCCCGGCTGGCATACCGTGGTCCTGCTGCTGCTCGCCGGCCTCGGCCTCGGCGGCGCCCAGTCCGCCTTCTGGCCGATCCCGATCTCGCTGCTGACGCGCGAGACCACCGGCGCCGGCATCACCGTCGTCAACATGGTCGGCAACACCGCCGGCCTGATCATGACCCCCCTGATCGGCGTCATCCGCCAACAGACCGGCGACTTCGGCGCCCCCGTCTACCTGCTGACCGGCGTCACTGTCCTCGCAGCCCTCCTCGCCCTCGCGCTCCGCGCCGCCCCGGCGCCGAAGGCCGCCGTTTAACCACCAGGACCACCAAGACCACCAAGGGGCGGAGCAGCCCACCGTTCGCTCCGGCCCCGGAGGTCACGCTGACCGCCTTGGTGGTCTTGGTGGTCCCAACCCGGATCCTCGCAGACCAGAGGGGAGGGGATTTCGGCAAACCGCCGCTATGCCGCTTGCGTCGAATTAGTTTGTGTCCAATACTATTTCGTCAGCAAACCGCAGGGCCGCCGAACCAAACTACGGCGGGCGCGGACAAGGGAGGTCGACTTGGGGGCCATCAGCCAACGCGCGCGCCTTGCGTGCGCATCCGCCATCGCCATCGCCGCGTCTCTGGCCGCCTCGGGCGCCTTCGCCCAGGCCACCGAAGTCGGCGAGGTCGTCGTCACCGGCACCAGCATCCGCGGCGTCGCGGCCCTGGGCTCGCCCACCACCGGCGTCTCCGTCGAGGAGATGAAGGAGAGCGGCGTCGCCACCGCCTCCGAGGCCGTCCGCCTGCTGCCGCAGGTGTTCAACCTCGGCGCCGACCCGAGCCGTTCCAGCTTCACCGGCGGGGCCCAGGACGCGGCCGCCAACTCCACCGCCATCCGCAGCCTGAACCTGCGCGGCATCGGCCCCGAGGCCACCCTGGTGCTGTTCAACGGCCGGCGCCTGGCTCCCGGCGGGGTCATCAAGGCGATCACCGACCCCGACCAGATCCCCACCGCCGCCATCGCCCGCATCGAGGTGGTCCAGGACGGCGCCTCGGCGATCTACGGCTCGGACGCGGTGGCCGGCGTGGTCAACTTCATCTCCCGCACCGGCTTCGACGGGGCGGAGACGACCCTGCGCTACGGCATGGCCGACGACTACGAGACCCGGATGTACAGCCAGACCTTCGGCAAGGTCTGGGACAAGGGCAGCGTCTTCTTCGCCTACGAGCACTCGGACAACTCGCACCTGTCCGGCTCCAAGCGCGATTTCTTCAGCCAGGACCGGCGGGACCGCGGCGGCTCGGACCAGCGCCAGTTCACCGCCGTCCCCGGCAACATCGTGATCGGCGGCGTCCGCTACCCGCTGCCCAACACCAGCGGCGTCGGCCTCAACCCGGCGAGCCTCGCACCGGGGACGGCGAACCGCTACGACGAGTCCGACTACGCCGACATCCTGCCCTGGCAGAAGCGCGACACGGTCCTGTTCAACATCCACTACGACGTCGATGACCGGCTGGAGGTCTGGTACGAGGGCCTCTACAGCCGCCGCAAGTTCGACCTGGCGGCCCCGCCCGCCGCCTTCCCGACCGGCGGCATCCGCGTCCCCAACACCAACCCCTGGTACGTGGTCCCGGCCGGCGTCACGCCGACGCCCACCTCGGTCAACGTCGAGTACCGGCTGGTCGAGGACCTCAATCCCAACTCCTACGGCTTCGAGAACGTCCAGCACCAGGCGGCCGGCTTCTCCTTCGACCTGGGCTGGGACTGGCAGATCGACGGCTACCTCGCCCACAACATGAGCCGCGGCTTCCAGGCCCGCGAGAACGTGCTGAACAACGCCGCGCTCACCGCGGCCCTGGCCAGCAGCAACCCGGCGACCGCCTTCAATCCGTTCGGCAACGGGACCTTCAACCGGGCCAACAACGCCGCCCTGCTGGAGATCATCGACGCCGAGCGCGACCAGTACGGCACCACCATCACCCAGGACTTCGCCATCAAGGCGGACGGGCCGCTGTTCGACATGCCGGGCGGGCCGGTGCGCGCCGCCGTCGGCGCCGAGTACCACGACAACAGCTTCCGCCAGTCGCTGTTCGCCACCAACGTGCTGGCCTCTGGCGCGGAGACGACCAAGGCGGTCCACAACACCCGCGACATCCACGCGGTGTTCGGCGAGGTCTATGTGCCGCTGGTCGGCGAAGGCAACGCGATGCCGGGCGTCCAGAGGCTGGACCTCAACTTCGCCGTCCGTTGGGAGACCTATTCGGACTTCGGCGAGACGACGAACCCGAAGGTCAGCGCCCTCTACTCGCCCTTCGACGGCCTCGCGCTCCGGGCCACCTGGGGCACCTCGTTCCGCGCCCCGTCGCTGGTCGACTCCGCCGATCAGATCCTCAACTACTTCATCCAGAACCTGACCGACCCGACCTCGCCGACCGGCACCCGGCGCGGCATCGCCTTCAACGGCGGCAACAGCGGCCTGGGGCCGGAGGAGGCGGAGACCTGGACCGTCGGCTTCGACTTCAGGCCGAACTTCCTCGAGGGCTTCGAGGCCTCGGTCACCTACTACAACATCGAGTACACCGACCGGATCGACGCGGTGCCGTTCACGGCCATGGCCCAGGGGAGCGTCTACGCCCCCTTCATCCTCCGCCGCCCGCCAGCTTCGGATGCGGCCGCCACCGCCGCCTTCGACGCCCTGGTGGCGCAGATCATGGCCAGCCCCGACCTGCAGAACCCGGTCGAGCCCGTCGGCAACATCCTGGTCATCGTCGACGGCCGGCGGCACAACCTCGGCAGCCTCAAGCAGGACGGGTTGGACGTCAGCCTCGGCTACCGGTTCGAGACGCCGATCGGCGACTGGCGGGCCGGGCTGGACCTGGCCAAGATCTTCCACGTGAAGCGGATGACCGCGCCGGGCGTGGCGGAGGTCGACGTGGTCGACACCTTCGGCAACCCGGTGGACCTGCGGGCCCGCGGCTCGCTCACCTGGCGGATGGGCGGCTGGTCGGCGGCGGCCTTCGTCAACTACGTCGACGAATACCGCAACACCGCCGTCACCCCGAACGTCGACGTCGACAGCTACACCCTCGTCGACGCCTCGCTGGCCTACGAGTTCGAGGACGGGCCGCGCTGGCTGGAGGGGCTGCGGATCTCGGCGGCGGTGACCAACCTGTTCGACGAGGACCCGCCGGTGGTGCTGAACGGCAACTTCTCGTGGGACAACCAGGTGGCCAACCCGATCGGGCGGATGATCTCCTTCGAGGTCTCAAAGCGCTGGTAAGATGCCGAGACTCCTCGCGTTCCTGTTCGCCTTCGCCCTGTTCCTCCCCGGAACCGCCCTGGCCCAGCCGGCGGACTTCGGCGCCTACAAGCCGGCGCCGCAGTTCGAGGAGGCCGAGACCACCTCCCTCTACGTCCCCATGCGGGACGGGGTGCGGATCGCGGTCTCGGTCCACCGGCCGGCCCGGGGCGGCAAGGCGGTGGAGGGGCGATTCCCGGTGATCTGGCACAACACCCTGGCCATCGATCCGGCCGGGGTGGGCGAGCCCCGGCCTGGGCTCGCCGAGCTCACCCGCCACGGCTACGTCGTGGCGGTGGTCGCCCGGCGGGGGAACGGCGCCTCGTTCGGCGTGCGGCGCGGCTACGAGGACTTCACCGAGCACTACGACGCCTACGAGATGACCGAGTGGCTGGCCCGCCAGCCGTGGTCCAACGGCCGCGCCGGGATGTACGGCTGCTCCAACACCGGCGAGGCGGTGATGCATGCCCTGACCATGCGCCCGCCGTCGCTGAAGGCGGCATGGGCCGGCTGCTTCTCCCTCGACCGCTACGACGGCCACCTGCGCGGCAGCGTCATCGCCCAGTTCGGCACGGGGCCGGCCCGCACCGTCGAGCAGGATATGCAGACCACGCCCGTGCAGGGCGACGAGGCCAAGGTGCTGCTGCGCCAGGCGGCCGAGGAGCATCAGGCCTCGACCAACCTCTTCGAGCTGATGCGCACCAGCCCCTATCGGGACAGCTTCTCGCCCCTGGTGATGAGCCGGTTCTGGTACGAGGTTTCGGTCGGCGTGAAGCTGGACATGGTCCGCCAGTCGGGGGTTCCGCTCTACATCCAGGGCGGCTGGCTCGACGACTTCCGCACCCAGGGCTTCGTCACCCTCGCCAACCTGCCGGGCCAGGCGCGGATGCTGATCGGGCCCTGGCGCCACTGCCGCTTCGACGGTTTCGACATCCTCTCAGAGCAGCTGCGGTTCTTCGACCACCACCTCAAAGGGATCGACACCGGCATCGCGGACGATCCGCCCGTTCACTACTGGCGCTACGACGGCCGGGGCGGCGGGAGCTGGCAGACGGCTTCGCAATGGCCGCTGCCGCAGGCCAGGCCGCAGGCGATCCGCCTGGCCGCCAAGACCTTCAAGGTCGAGCCCGAGCCCACCTGTCCGCCGGACCCGCAGGCGACCGGCCCCGCCGCCGGCGCCTTCGCGGTCCCTTGCCACCCGAGCCACGGCGCCGCCTACACCCAACCGCCGCTGAAAGCCGACCTGACCCTCGTCGGCCACCCGGTCGCCGACCTGTGGATCTCCGCCGACCAGCCCGAGGCCAACCTCTTCGTCTACCTCGAGGAGGTGGCCCCCGACGGGACCGTCACCGTCCTCGCCGAAGGCCGCCAGCGGGCCTCGCTGCGCAAGCTGCACGATCCGCCCTGGAACAACCTCGGCCTGCCCTGGCGCCGCAGCTGGCGCGAGGACGAACAGCCCCTGACGCCGGGCGAGCCCGTCCAGGTCACCTTCGACCTCCTCGCCGTCGCCCACACCGTCCCCAAGGGCCACCGGATCCAGGTCGCGGTGACCGGCTCGGATCCGCGCGAACGGGCGCGGCCCGGGGCGGCGGCCAAGGCGACGATCCGCATCGACCCGCGCTCCACCGTGACGCTGCCAGTCCTTTGACCCGTTCCTCCCCTGCAAAGCGGGGGAGGGGGCGAGACGCACACTCCGCGCTCTGGGCGAGTGCAGATCGGAGCGCGCCAGTGCGCCGCGCCTATGGCTTGCCCTTTCCACCACCCGCTCTTCACGTGCGCTCGGCGGGCGGTCCCCCTTTCCCATGAATGGGAAAGGAAAGAGGGCCGCTTGACCCGCCGCCTCCGCAGGCAAATAGTACGCGACACAAACAATCTCTCCTGAGGAGCGCGCCCGTGTTCATCCGCAATCGCTGGTACGTGGCGGCCTGGGACAAGGAGGTCAGCCGCAAGCCGCTGGCCCGCACCATCTGCGGCGAGCCGGTGGTGCTGTTCCGCAAGGGCGACGGCACGGCGGTGGCGCTCGGCGACTACTGCCCGCACCGGCTGCTGCCGCTCTCGATGGGGCAGGTGGAGGGCGACGCCATCCGCTGCGGCTACCACGGCATGCTGGTGGACGGCGCCGGCCGCTGCGTCGAGATGCCGGGCCAGGAGGAGCCGCCGCGCAAGCTGCAGGTGAAGGCCTATCCCATCGTCGAGCGCTACCGGTTCGTCTGGGTGTGGATCGGCGACGAGGCGGCCGCCGACCCGGCCCTCTTGCCCGACTTCTGGTTCTGCGAGGACAAGGCCTGGACCTTCGACGGGGACGCCTACCGGGTGGCTTGCGACTACCGGCTGCTGGTCGACAACCTGATGGACCTGACCCACGAGACCTACGTCCACCCCTCGTCCATCGGCCAGAAGGAGATCGTCGAGGCGCCGATCGAGACCCGCGTCGAGGGCGAGGCGGTGATCGTCGAGCGCTGGATGCGGGACATCGACGCCCCGCCGTTCTGGCGCACCTTCCTGAGGAAGCCCGGCCTGGTGGACCGCTGGCAGATCTGCCGGTTCGCCCTGCCGGCCGCGGTGACCATCGAGGTGGGGGTGGCGCTGGCCGGCACCGGCGCGCCGGAGGGCGACCGCTCGCAGGGCGTCGAAGGCGTGGTGGTCAACTTCATGACCCCGGAGACCGAGACCAGCTGCTGGTACTACTGGGGCATGGCCCGCGGCTTCGACGTGGGCGATGCGGGCCTCACCGAGCGGATGCGCCAGAGCCAGGCGGCGGTCTTCGCCGAGGACGTCGAGGTGCTGGAGGCCCAGCAGAAGTCGATCGCGGCCCACCCCGACAAGCGGCTCGTCGTGCTCGGCATCGACGCGGGCGGGGCGCACGCCCGGCGGCTGATCGAGCGGGCCGCGGTGGAGTCCGGCCGGGCGGCGGCCTAAGACCATCCCATGACCTTCCGACTGCTGGCCGTCGGCGATCTGGTGCTCGACGAGCCCGACGCCGACTTCTTCTTCGACGGGGCGCGGGAGACGCTGCGGTCCGCGGACCTGGCCATCGGCCACGTGGAGGTTCCGCACACCACCCGCGGCGTGGAGTCGGTCGGCGACGTGCCGGCGCCCGCCAGCGATCCGGAGAACCTGAAGGCGGTGGCGAGGGCCGGCTTCGGCGTCGCCACCCTGGCCGGCAACCACATCCACGACCGCGGCGCCGAGGGCATCGCCGACACGGTGGAGGGGCTGCGCGCCGTGGGCGTCGCCACCACCGGGGCGGGGTTGAACCTGGCGCAGGCCCGCGCGCCCGCCATCGTCGAGCGCGCCGGCCGGCGGGTGGGCGTGCTGAGCTACAACTGCGTGGGGCCGAAGGAAGGCTGGGCCGGGCCGGGGAACGCCGGATGCGCCTATGTGAAGGTCATCACCCACTACGAGACCGAGGGCGCCAACCCGGGCGGGCCGCCCAAGGTCTACACCTTCGCCGATCCGGACACGATCGAGGCCATGCAGGCCGACATCGCAGAGCTCCGGCCGCAGGTGGACGTCCTGGTGGTCGCCTTCCACAAGGGCCTGGTCCACACGCCGGCCAAGCTCGCCATGTACGAGAAGGCGGTTTCGCGCGCCGCCATCGACGCCGGCGCCGACATCGTCACCGGCTCCCACGGCCACATCCTGCAGGGCGTCGAGATCTACCGCGGCAGACCGATCTTCCACGGCCTCGGCAACTTCGTCGTGGTGACCCGGGCGCTGTCGGTGGAGGGCAACGACAGCCCCGCCCGGCGCGAGTGGGCGATCAAACGCAAGGCCCTGTTTGGCTTCGAACCCGACCCAGACTACCCGCTCTATCCCTTCCACCCGGAAGCCAAGAACGTGATCATCGCCGACTGCCGCATCGGCGCGGACGGCGGGGTCAGCCCCGGCTTCATCCCCTGCTGGATGGCCCCCACCGGCCAGCCCCAGGTGCTCGGCCGCAGCGAGCAGGGCCAGGCGGTGGCGGAGTACGTGGCAAAAATCAGCGCCGCGGTGGGTTTGAAGGCCGAGTTCGCCTGGGATGGCGATCGGGTGGTGTTCGGCTAGAACATCGAGCCGCGCCGGATTGTTGGTTAAGATCGCTTAACGCGCGTCGGCGCGACTCGATTCAAGCTTCGCGACAGCTCCCTGGACGCGAGGAGGGATCCGATGGCCAGCCTGATGGAAGACATCGCCGCCTTCGACCGCATGCGGCCGGACCTCGAGGCCAAGCACCGGCGCGAGTGGGTTCTGTTTCATGACGGCGCGCTCGTGGGCGTATTCCCAGATTTCGAATCCGCGGCGGCCCTGGCGGTCGACCGTTTCGGCGACGGGCCGCATCTGATCCGTCAGGTCGGGGCGGGTCCGGTGCAGCTGACCGGCGGCATGGTCTTCCGGCCGGCGCATGCGCTCGACACAGGCGGGCTTTAAGTCCGGCGTCGCGGGGGAGAGCCCCGCTGACCTTCTGGTCCGCCTCGGGCCGACCATTCAGGTAGATATCGGCCTCAGGTCGCGCTCGCCTGCGGGCGAACCGCCGGACCTGCCGGTCAAGAAGATCAAGGCCCTCATCGACACCGGTGCGGGCGCCGACTGCATCGACGATGCCCTGGCGAGAAGTCTCGGGCTTCCGGTCCACGACATCGGAGAGATCAGCGGGGTGGGCGGCCGACACCGCGCCTACATCTACACGGCCCGGACCTACGTACCCGGCCTCGACAGGCTGCTCTTCCAACCCTTCACCGGTGTGCGCCTTCAGGAAGGCGAGCAGTGGCACCGGGTCATCCTGGGCCGCGCCTTCCTCCGCCACTACCGCGTCACCTACGATGGACTGACCGGCCAGGTGGAGATCGCCGAGCCTTAGCGCCCCTTCCTTTCCCGCGAAGCGGGAGAGGGGGCCCGCCCGCCGAGCGGAGCGAAGAGCGGGTGGGGGAGAGGGAAAGCCGCCTGCGCGGCGGATCGAACCCGTGCAAGGTGGAGCGGCGGGCAGCCGCGCCTGTGGCTTGCCCTTTCCACCCCGCGCTCTTCAGCCGGCGGTCGCCGGCTTCGGCGCGCGGTCCCCCTTTCCCATGGATGGGAAAGGAAAGAAGCGATGCTGTTGACCGCCGGCGCTGAGACGGTTTAGCGTCCAAATCGTATATAAGACAAACAAACTAAGGGAGCGGGACGTTGGCCTTGGAGCCGGGCAAGGGCCTGACGGCGGCGGCGTTGACGGTGGGCGGGCTGGCGCTGCTCGGCGCGGGCGCGGTGGACCTGGCGAGCGTCGCCGGGCGGCACCTGGGCCGGCCGCTGATCGGGGCCATCGAGATCGTCCAGGTGCTGGTGGTGATCGCCGCCTCGATCTCGCTGCTGGCGGCGACGCTGGCCAGGACGCACGCCGCGGTCCACGTCCTCACCGAGCGGGCGCCCATGCCGGTGCAGCGGGCGCTGGCCAGGTTCGGCGCCTGGCTGGGCGCGGCCTTCTTCCTGCTGCTGTTCGCCGGCTCGGCCTGGCTCGTGGCCGACGTCTGGGGCGCGGACGAGCGCAGCGAGCTGCTCGGCCTCCCCCTGGTCCCGCTGCGCATCCTCTGGTGCCTGACGGCCCTGGCCACCGCGGTCTTCTTCGTCCGCCAGGCGCTCGCCCGCGAGCCCGTGCCCCCGCCGGCCCATGACGCCTGAAGCCCTCGGCCTCCTTGGCGTCGTCCTGCTGCTGGTGCTGCTGGCGGCAGGGGTGCGGATCGCCGTCGCGCTCGGCGTCGTCGGCATCGGCGGGCTCGCCGTGCTGATCAGCCCGGAGGCGGCGCTGATCAAGTCCGGCGTCGTCGCCTTCGAGGTGGTCTCCAAGTACGAGCTGGGCGTCCTGCCGCTGTTCCTGCTGATGGCGCATCTGGCCTTCTCGGCGGGGGCGAGCCGCGACTTCTTCGATGCGGCGGCCAAGTTCGTCGGCCACCGGCCCGGCGGCCTGGCGCTGGCCTCGATCGCCGGCTGCGCGGGCTTCGGGGCGATCAGCGGCTCGAGCCTGGCGACCGTCGCCACGATCGGCCTCGTGGCGCTGCCGGAGATGCGGCGGGCGGGCTACTCGCCGGCGCTGGCGACCGGCGCCCTGGCGGCCGGCGGCACTCTGGGGGTGCTGATCCCGCCGAGCGCGGCGCTGATCGTGTTCGGGATCCTGGCCGAGCAGTCGATCGGCCGGCTGTTCACCGCGGCCATCATCCCGGGCCTGACCCAGGCCCTGTTCTACATGGCCGTCATCTACCTGCTCTGCAAATGGCGCCCCGCCCTTGGCCCGGTGAGCCCGAGGGCCGGCTGGCGCGAGCGGTTCGCGGCGATCCGCAGGCTCGCGGACGTGGGCCTCCTGGTCATTCTGGTGATCGGCGGCATCGCGGTGGGCTGGTTCTCGCCGACCGAGGCGGCGGCGGTGGGCACGGTCGGCGCCCTGGGGATCGGCCTGTGGCGCCGGCGGCTCGACTGGGCGACGCTGAAGAAGGCCATGCGCGAGACGCTCGAGACGAGCGGCATGATCTACGCCATCGTCATCGCGGCCATCGTCTTCTCCACCTTCATCGCCGCCACCGGGTTCGGCGAGCGGGTCGCGGGCCTGATCGAGAGCCTCGACGCGGGCCCGCTCGGCGTCATCCTCGTGCTGGTGGTCCTGCTGCTGGTCCTGGGCATGTTCCTCGACGGCCTAGCGATGATGACCCTGACCATCCCGATCTTCCTGCCGCTGGTGCAGGAGATGGGCATCGACCCGATCTGGTTCGGCATCCTGATGGTGCGCACCATGGAGATCGGCTTCGTCCACCCGCCGGTGGGGATGAACGTCTACGTGGTCCACAGCCTGGCCAGGGACATCCCCTTGATGAGCGTCTTCAAGGGCATTGTGCCGTTCCTCGTCGCCGACCTCGCGCACGTCGCCCTGCTGATCGCCGTGCCGGGACTGGCCCTGTTCCTCCCCGAGCTGCTGGGGGCTTAGCGATGACCTTCCAACCCTTCCACGACGCCGCCCGCGACCCGGACGCCGCCGCCCGCGCCTTCAAGGGGGCCGGCGGCAAGGTGGTGGGCTACATGGGCGCGACCGTGCCCACCGAGCTGATCGCCGCGGCTGGCGCCTTCCCGCTGCGGCTCGTCGAGCTACGGGACGCCACCCCGCTCGCCGACCGCTACATGGAGCCTCAGTTCGACCCGCTGGTCCGCGGCGTGTTCGAGAAGCTGCTGGAGGGCGGCTACGCCTTTCTCGACGCGATCGTGCTGCCGAGGACGTCGGACTCGGTGCAGCGCTTCTACTACTACCTGTGCGAGGTGCGCCGGACCGGCGAGGCGGACCTGCCCGAGCCCATCCTCTACGACCTGCTGCACACCCCCTGGTATTCGAGCGCGGAGTACAACTTCGCCCGCACCGGCGAGCTGAAGGCCGCGCTCGAACGGATCACCGGCGCCTCGTCCGACCTGAAGGCCCGCATCGCCGACGCCAACCGCCGGCGCGGGCGGATCGCCGCGCTGGCCGAGCTGCGCCGGGCCGCGCCGGCTAAGGTCGCCGGCCTCGACGCGCGGGCGGCGATGCTCGCCCAGGGGCTGATGGCGGCGGCGTCGTTCGATGCGGCGCTGGACGCGGCGATCGCCCAGGCGGGCGCGGCGCTGCGCGGGCCGCGGGTGGTGATCGCCGGCAGCGGGCTGGCCAGCGACGGGCTGCACCGGCGGATCGAGGCGGCGGGCGCCGTGGTCGTCGGCGACTTCCACGAGTTCGGCGAGCCGGCGTTCGATGGCCGAGTGGACGAGGCCGCCGAGCCGGTCCGCGCCATCGCCCAGCACTATCACCGCCAGGTGCTCAGCAGCCGCACCTTCCCGGTCGATCCGAACCGCCTGGCCGATTTCGCGGAGGCCGCCCGCGCCGACGGCGTCGTCTTCTGGTTCGACGCGGTCGAGGAGGCCTTGACCTGGGAGCAGCCGGCCCAGCAGCGGGCGCTTCAGGCGCGGGGCGTCCCCTGCCTGCGCCTGCAGGGCGAAGCGCCGCCCGACAGCGTCGAGCGCTTTGTCGCCCGCCTGCCGGCGAGGGCCCTGGCATGAGCGGGCTGCTCTCCGGCTATCGCGTCCTGGAGGTGGGTAGCCTCGGCGCCGCTTGCGGGCGGTTCCTGGCGACGCTGGGGGCCGACGTGGTCAAGGTGGAGCCGCCCGGCGGCGACGCGGCGCGGCGCGCCAGGTTCGACTGGATGGCCCGCAACCTCGGCAAGCGGTCGGTGACCGTGGGCGACTCGCAGCTTCGCGAACTCGCCGCCCGCGCGGACTTCGTCATCGACGACCTGCCGGCGAGGCGCCGGGCGGCGCTGGGCCTCGACCACGCGACTCTCTCGGCCGCCAACCCGGGCGTCATCGCCGTCTCCATCACGCCCTTCGGCTCGGACGGGCCCTACGCCGACTGGACCGGCAACGAGCTGGTCTGCTCGGCGCTCGGCGGCACGCTGCGGGTGACCGGCTACGAGGACCGGGCGCCGGTGAAGGAGGCCGGGGACGCCTGCGTCTTCCACGCCAACGGCGCGGCGGCGGCGGGGGCGATGTTCGCGCTGGTGGAGCGGGCGCGCTCGGGGCTCGGCCAGCACGTCGACGTCTCGGTGCAGGAGACGGCGGCGAGCCGCTGCACGAACGGCGTCCTCGCCTGGCAGTTCGACAAGCGCGCGATGACCCGCACGGGCATCCACATCAGCTACGGGGCGGCGCGGGTGCGCTGCATCTGGGAGCTGAAGGACGGCTACTGCTTCCACGCGCTGATGTCGGGCCGGATCGGCGCGCCGGCCAACAAGGCGCTGTCGGCCTGGATGGACGAGCTGGGTTTCGACAATCCCATGCGGGAGGTCGATTGGCTGGCCTACGACCGTTCCACCCTGCCGGCCGACGTGCGGGCGGTGTGGGAGACGGCGATGGACGCCTTCTTCCGCTCGCGCACCAAGGCCGAGATCGCGGGGGAGGGGCGCCGGCGCGGGATCAACGCGGTGCCGGCCAACGCCCCGGCCGACATCCTTTCCGACCCGCACCTGGCCGCCCGCGGCTTCTTCCAGGAGGTCGAGGCGGAGGGGCGGGCTATCGTCGCTCCGGCGGCCTTCGTGCGGGCCGGCGAGATCGCGCCGGCGGCCCGGGCGCCGGAGGCGGGCGAACACACAGAGGCTGTGCTGGCGGAGTGGCTGGCCGCGCCGGCCGCCCGCCCTGAGCCCCGGCCCCGCTCGGCCGGGCCCGCGCTGGCCGGCGTCAAGGTGCTCGACTTCTCCTGGGCGCTGGTGGGCTCGTTCACGACCAAGAACCTCGCCGACTACGGGGCTGAGGTGATCAAGGTGGAGTCGGCGACCCGGCCCTGCCTGTCGCGCATCGACGTGCAGGTGGGCGTCAGCCGGGCCGGCCAGTTCGACGACAAGCCCTGGTTCATCCACATGAACACGGGAAAGCAGGGCCTGCGGATCAACATGAAGCACCCGCGCTGGCGCGAGGTGATCGAGCCGCTGATCGACTGGGCCGACATCGTGGTGGAGAACTTCTCCCCCGGCACGATGGCCTCGCTGGGCCTGGACTACGCGAGCCTCAAGGCCCGCAAGCCGGACATCATCATGCTGAGCGGCTCGGTCTACGGTCAGACGGGGCCGCTGGCCCGCGAGTGGGGCGTCGACGGGACCGGGGCGGCGCTGTCGGGTCGCCTGCACCTGACCGGCTGGCCCGACCGCCCGCCGGTGACGCCCAGCGCCGTGCCCTACGGGGATGTGGTCCTGCCGCCCTACATGGCCGCGGCCGCCGCGGCCGCGCTCGACCACCGCCGCCGGACCGGGGAGGGAATCCACATCGACGCCTCCATGTACGAGGTGTGCGTGCAGCAGATGGCCGGCGCCATGCTGCAGGCCCAGCTCGACGCCGCGCCCGAGCGGCTGGGCAACCGGGCGCCCGAGGCGCTGTTCCAGGGCGTTTTCCCCACCGCCGGCGACGACCGCTGGATCGCCATCGCCGCCGAGGACGAGGCCGCTCTCGCCCGGCTGGCCGAGCAGGTGGGGCAGGGCCTGCCGCAGGACCTCGCCGACTTCGAGGCCAGGGTCGCCGCCTGGACCGCGCCGCAGGACGGCGCAGACCTGATGGCCCGGCTGCAGGCCGCCGGGATCGCCGCTGGCGTCGTGCAGGACGCCGCCGAGCTCGTGGACCGCGATCCGCAGCTCGCGGCCCGCGGCTTCCTCGTCGGCGCGGACAACCCGGTGCTCGGCGCCTTCGCCCACCAGGGCCAGCCCTACAAGCTCTCCCGTACGCCGGCGCGGATCACCACCGCCCCGGGACTGGGCCAGCACACCGAAACCATCTGCCGCGAGATCGTCGGCCTCTCCCCCGAGGCCTACGCCGAGCTCGCCGCGGCCAAGCTCTTCGAGTAACGCCATGACCGACACCCACGTGCGCCAGACCGGCGAGCGCAGCCTCAAGCGCCTGGAGTGCACGGGCCTGGCGACGCGCCATCAGCGCGAGTTCGTGAAGGAGCTTCAGCGGCGGGTCGTGGAAGCGGGCGAGCCCTTCGCCATCGTGCAGGCCGATACCCCGCACGAGATCTTCCACGTGATGGACATCCCCATCGTCACCAACCAGTGGTGGGCCAGCTACATCGCCGCCAAGCAGCTCTCGCCCTACTATTTCGAGGTGATGGAGAAGGAGGGGTTCCCGGACTCATCCTGCCGCTACTGCTCCCTGGGCCTGGCCTGCACCCTCGACAACGATCCCGCACGCGCGCCCTGGGGCGGGCTGCCCAAGCCGACCGTGCTGGTCGCGCGCCTGACCTGCGACTGCATCCAGCGGGTCTTCTCCCTGTGGGCCGACGCGCTCGGCTCGCGCTTCTTCCCGCTGGAGGCCCCCGGCTGGGAGCACAAGGACGCCCGCTGGTTCGAACGCGGCGCCGAGCACTGGGACGAGGTCTACACCGCCCGCCGCATCGACCTGCTGGTCGAGGAGATGAAGGCCCTGATCCGCTTCCTGGAGGCCGAGACGGGGCGGACCTTCGACGACGGCAAGCTGCTCGACCTGATGCACAGCATCAACGAGCAGGAGGAGCTGCTCGCCGAGGCCGCGCGGCTGGCGACCCGCACCCGGCCGTGCCCCGTCGGCATCGCCGAGCAGATGCCCAACGCGATGATCCCCCAGTGGCACCGGGGCGAGCCCTGGGCCATCGAGCACGCCCGGCTGTTCCGCGACGAGGTGCAGGCCCGCGTCGACGCCGGGGTCTCCATCGCGAAGAACGAGAAGCTGCGCCTGATGTGGATCGGCGCCGGCCTCTGGCACGACCCCGGCTTCTACGATGCGCTGGAGGCGCGCCTGGGCGCGGTGTTCGTGTGGTCCATGTACCTGCCGTTCACCGGGGCCAAGTACATCCGCTACAACCTCGACGATCCCTTGCGCGCCCTGGCCAGCCGGATCTGCGGCATGAACGAGGTGCTGCACCTGCCGCCCTGGATGAACGAATGGATGGTGGCCGAGGCCAAGGCCTGCGGCATCGACGCGGCCGTCATCCTGCAGCCGGAGACCAACCGCCTGTCGGTCAGCGGCACGCGGCTGACCAAGCTCGCCCTCGAGCGCGCGGGCGTGCCGGTCTACGAGCTCTCCGCCGACATGGTGGACGCCACGGACTGGAGCCACGAGGCTATGGTGGAGGACGTGGAGCGGTTCCTTCGGGAGCGCTGCCCGGCCGCGCGATGACAGGAGCTTCGATGGACAAGGTCGCGACGCCTGCGGAGGCCGCGCCCGAGGTGGACCTGGGCGTCCTCAACGACGTCATCGGCTTCCGCATCCGGCGGATCCAGAACCACCTGTCGCGGCAGTTCCTGGAGCGGATCACCGACACGCAGCTGCGGCCCGGCGGCTTCTCGGCCCTGGCGCTGATCGCCGCCAACCCAGGCCTGGACCAGACGACGCTGGCGCGCGCCATCGGCTTCGACAAGGCCACGGTCGTGGCGCTGCTGGACGGCCTGGAGTCCCTCGGCTGGGCCGAGCGCCGGCGCCAGACGGAGGACCGCCGCCGCCACGCCCTGTTCATCACCGCCGAGGGGGAGACGGCGCTGGCCAGGCTCAGCCGCATCGCCCAGGAGAACGAGGCGGCCGCCCACGCCACGCTCACCGAGGCCGAACAGGCCGAGCTCTACCGCCTGCTCGACAAGATCTACGCCGCCTGCTTCTCGGAGCCGGAGCTGTGAGGGGCCTGGCCCGCGCCTGCCTGGCGATCGCCGCCCTGCTGGCGGCCGCCGCCTGTGCGCCGCAGCCCGAGCCCGGCGTCGAGGTGCTGCGCTACGCCTCGCCCTATTCGCCGACCCATCCGTTCAGCCGGGCCGACCAGGCCTGGATGGCGCATGTGGAAGAGGCCTCCGGCGGGCGGCTGAAGGTGCAGCCCTTCTGGGGCGGGGCGCTGATCAGTTCGGACCAGAGCGTCATCGAGCTGCGCCACGGGGTGGCGGACGTGGCCTTGATCACGCCGATCTACATGCGCGCCGGAATGAAGCTGATGAAGACCCAGGCCGGCTTCTACGCCGGGGTGCGCAGCATCGAGGACCAGGTGGCGGTCTACCGCTGCCTGGAGGGCGCCTTCCCGACCTTCGCCGAGGAGATGGCCGGCGTGCGGGTGTTGGCCGTGCAGGGCGGGAACCTGCCGCACGTGCTGACGCGGGACCGGCCGGTCCGCAGCCTGGACGACCTGCGCGGCCTTCGCCTGCGCGCCCCCTCCGAACTCGTGCCGGTGCTGAGGACGCTCGGCGTCGACGTCGTGACCATGCCGATGGGCGAGGTCTATTCGGCCATCTCCAAGGGGATCATCGACGGGGTCGTGGCGCCGGCCGACACCATCAAGTCGCTGCACTTTGACGAGGTGACCAGGCACATGAGCCTCTTGTCGGTCAGCCGCGGCGCCTATCCCGCGAGAGCCATCTCCGAGCAGCGCTGGCGCGAGCTGCCGCCGGATTTGCAGCAGGTGCTGGCGGATTCCGTCGCCGTCTGGGAGGCGGCCCTCGCCCGCGAGATCGCCAAAGCCGACGCCGGCGGCTTCGCCTACGCCCGCGAGAAGGGCGTCCAGCTCATCCCCATCCCGCCCGCCGACCAGCAACGCTTCGACGCCCTCTACGACGCCATGGCCCTCGAGCACGCCCGCCAGCTCGACGGCGTCGACGGCGAGGCGGTGTACCGCCGCGCGCGCGAGGTGGTGGCCAACGGCGGCTGCGCCTAACTTCCTCCCCCGTTTACGGGGGAGGGGGACCACTCGCCGAGCGGAGCGAAGAGCGAGTGGGGGAGGGGGCGGGCCGCGCACGCTGCCCATCGAGAAGTGCAGATTGGAGCGTGGGGCGCCGCCGCGCCTGGGGCTTGCCCTCTCCACCACCCGCTCTTCGCGTACGCTCGGCGGGCGGTCCCCCCCTCCCATGAATGGGAGGGGAAAGTGGCGCTTCACAGCCCCGCCCGCCGATGATAGTCAGAACGCCAAATCGTTCGCGATACTTACAATCGGAGGGGCGGAATGGCGGAGGCGGTGCGCTACGAGGGGCGGGGCGAGGTCGGCGTCATCCTGATCGACCGGCCGCCGGTGAACGCCATCGACGTCGCCGTCCGGCGGGGCATCCAGACCGCGCTCGATCAGGCCCTGGCCGACCCCGCGGTGAAGGTCGTGCTCCTCGCCTGCGAGGGCCGCACCTTCCTCTCCGGCGCCGACCTCAACGAACTGGGCGGGGCCATCGAGGCGCCCGGCTACTACGAGACCTTCGATGCGCTGGAAGCCTCGACCAAGCCGGTCGTCGCGGTGCTGCACGGCACGGCCCTGGGCGGGGGGCTGGAGTGCGCGCTGGCCTGCCACTATCGCGCCGCTGTCGCCGACGCGCGGATGGGGATGCCGGAGATCACCCTTGGGATCGTGCCCGGCGCCGGCGGCACCCAGCGGCTGCCGCGGCTGATCGGCGCCCGCCCGGCCCTGGAGATGATGATCGCCGGCGCGCCGGTGGATGCGGCCAAGGCCAAGGCGATGGGCCTGATCGACGAGATCGTCGAGGGCGCGCCCCTGCAAGGGGGCCTCGACTACGCCCGGCGGCTGGCGGCGCAGGGCGCCCCGGTGCGCCGCACGGGCGAACGCACCGTCGATGCGGCCGGCTTCTCCGAGGCCGAGGTCGCGGACTACCTGAAGAGCCAGGCCCGCGCCCTGAAGGGCCGCACGACCCAGGAGAAGACGATCGCGGCCATCCGCGCCGCCATCGAGCTGCCGCTGGCCGACGGCCTGAAGCGCGAGGACGAGCTCTCCCAGGCTTCGCTGAAGGACCGCGAGTCCGAGGCCCTGCGCCACGTCTTCTTCGCCGAGCGGGAGGTGGGCAAGATCCCGGGCCTGCCCGCCATGGAGCCGGCGCCGATCCGCAAGGCCGCCGTCGTGGGCGCCGGGACCATGGGCGGGGGCATCGCCATGGCCCTGGCCAACGCCGGCGTGCCCACCGCCCTGATCGAGGTGAGCCAGGAGGCCCTCGACCGGGGCCTCAAGCAGGTGCGCGAGAATTATGAGGTCACCGTCAGCCGCGGCCGCATGACGCCGCAGGAGCTCGAGCAGCGGATGGGCCTGATTAGGGGCGCCACCTCCCAGGACGCGGCCGCCGACGCCGACGTGGTGATCGAGGCCGTGTTCGAGGACATGGACCTGAAGAAGAAGGTGCTGGCCGGCATCGACGCGGTGGCCCCGCCGCACGCCATCCTGGGCTCCAACACCTCCACCCTCTCGATCACCGAGCTGGCGAAGGCCACCCGGCGGCCGGAGCAGGTGGTGGGCCTGCACTTCTTCTCGCCCGCCCACGTCATGCGCCTTCTGGAGATCGTGCGCGGGGAGCAGACCTCCTCCCAGACCCTGGTCACCAGCCTGGAGGTGGCCCGCAAGCTGAAGAAGACCGGCGTCGTCTCCGGCGACGCCTTCGGCTTCATCGGCAACAAGATGATGCAGGACGGCTATTTCCGGGAAGCCGAGCAGCTCCTGCTCGAGGGCGCGAGCCCCGAGCAGATCGATGCGGTGATGGAGCGGTTCGGCTTCGCCATGGGCCCCAACAAGGTCAACGACATGGCCGGGATCGACGTGGGCACCAAGGTGCGCGAGGAGCTCTACAAGCGCGAGAGCCGGCCCGATCCCTACTTCGTGGTCTCCGACGCCCTGACCGCCCAGGGCAAGCTCGGCCAGAAGACCGGCGAGGGGGTCTATCTCTACAAGGCCGGCGACCGCACCGCCTACCCGAACCCGGCCACCACGGCGCTGATCCGCGAGCTCGCGCAGGCGCGGCAGATCCCGCAGCGGACCATCGACGACGCCGAGATCGAGGAGCGCTGCATCCTGCCGCTGATCAATGTCGGGGCCCAGCTGCTGGACGATGGGATCGCCTACCGGGCCAAGGACATCGACGTGGTCTGGACCAGCGGCTACGGCTTCCCGCGCCATCTGGGCGGGCCGATGTTCTACGCCGACACCCTGGGCCTGAAGCACGTGCTGGAGCGCGTCGCCCATTATCACGAAACGCTCGGCCACTACTGGACGCCCGCGCCGCTGCTCGTCCGGCTGGCAGGGGAGGGCGGGACCTTCACGCAATTCGACCAGCACCGGGGCTGACAGCCCCCGCGCGCATCCGCCGCCCAAACAACTGTTTGTACCCTAACGGGTGGCCGCTATAGGTGGGTCATGGCATCCACCTCATCGCCGGCCTCGCAGGCGGCTCTCGCCGCCGACGCCGGGCTCGACCTCGACGGGCTCACCAGCCTCCTGGGCTTCCACCTGCGTCTGGCGCACGTGGCGGTCTACCGCGACTTCATGAGCTCGCTGGCCGAGCTGGACCTCACCCAGAAGCAGTGCGCCGTCCTGCAGCTGATCGGCGCCAACCCGGCCGTCAGCCAGGTGGACCTGGCCGCCACCCTGGGCACCGACCGCGCCACCATGATGGCCGTCGTCGACCGCCTCGAACAGCGCGGCTTCGTCACCCGCGTCCGCTCCAAGGAAGACCGCCGCCGCCAGGAGCTCTACCTGACCGACGACGGCGAGGCGATGCTGGCGCGCGCCAAGGCGGCGATCGCCGAGCACGAGGCGAAGTTCACGAGGCGGTTCTCGGCGCAGGAGCTGAGGGCGCTGGTGGGGGCGTTGGGGCGGATACACCAGCAGGTGTAGGGGAGGCGAGGGGCGGGGCGCTCATCTCCGGCGATCTCCTACGGCGCGGGGGCCCCAAGGTCGTCCGAAAATCCCGCTTTCAGGCGAGGCCACTGGGGCGTGGGGCGCCCATCGGTGGTCATGCCTTCCGGGTCCTGCGGCCAGCCGGGGGGCGAGTCCTCCCAGTCCTGCTGGCGCCCGTAGAGCGTCAGGTCGAGGAGGCGGTAGTTGTTGTCCATGGCCTCGACGCCGCGGCGGGTGGTCCAGTAGGTCTCGAAGACCTCGGCCCCCTGCCGCAGGTAGCAGATGAGGTACATCCGGCCGGCGGGGCGTCCGTCCAGGAGGGTGGCGAGCGAGGCGTCCGGGACCGCGTACCAGGGCAGGTCCCAGCCCATGAAGTCACGGTAGCGCGCGCTCTCTGCATAGGGGCCCTGGCAGAAGGTCGCGTAGGTGACGTCCTTGGCGTGCAGTGTGGACAGCTCGCGGACCTGCGAAGTGAAGAAGGTGCAGCCCTCGCACTGCCGCGCCGCAGGGCGGCCGGGATACCACATGAAATAGTAGGCGATGAGCTGGCGGCGGCCTTCGAACGCATCCAGCAGCGTCACCGTCCCACGGTCGCTGACGAGGGGCGTGGCCGCGTCGACCTTCACCATCGGAAGCCGCCGGCGGGCGGCGGCGATCGCGTCGCCCTCCCTTGTGTGGGCCTTTTCCCGAATGCGCAGGCCGTCAACTGCGTTCTGGAAGATGGATCGATCGACGATGTCGGGGATCGCGGAGCTCTCGTTGCGCATCGCTGGACTCCATGGCCCCCGCCGCGGGGAAGAATGGGGCGCGGCGGCGTCGGCCGCCATGTCGAGAATCTTGCGATTTCTGCCATCTCGCCCAGTTCAGCTGGAGGTCGCCGGTTAGCGCGGCCGTGAGGAGGTTCGCGACAAAGGCCCTCACTCCACCCCAAACACATCCGCCACCACCGCCCCGCCCGCCAGCCGCTCCGGCGAGGGCGTGTCGCACACCACCAGCAGCGCATCGCGTCCCTCATGCCCCGCCGGCGCCAGGGCCTCCGGGTGGTCGCAGCCCTCGCCGTGGGGGAGTTCGAGGATGGCCACCGGGCGGTGGGGGAGATCGGCGGGGGTGGTCCAGCCGGTCCAGCGGTAGACGCGGGCGGGGCCGGAGAGCTTCATCGTGGGGCCGGCGAGGATGAGGATGTCGCGTTCGCGGCGCTTGAGGTCGCGGACGCCGAGGCCGCCTAAGTCGAGGACGTGGAGGTTGAGGTCGCCGGCGAGGGCGAGGTCGGCTTCGCCCGGGGCGTCCGAGGCGGGGGCGATGCGGGCCTCGATGATCAGGGCCCAGCCATTGATGACGGGGCCGCGAAGGCCGAGGCCCACGCGGTCGCCGTCCACGACGATGCCCTCGACGTCCAGGCCGTTCTCCTTGGCGGGCAGGGCGCAGAAGGGGCCGAGGAGGGGGTGTTTCTTCAGGGCCTTGTAGAGGTCGCTCCCGTGCTTGCCGATGGGCAGCATCTGGGGGCGGCGCCCGTCGGCGGCGGGGCCGGTGAGGACGTCCCAGCGGCCGGGGGCGGTCTCGGCGAGCGGCAGGCGGCCGAGGAACATGCGGTTGGGGCGCTGCCTGAGCTGGGCGAGGCGGGCGAGGGTGTCCAGGGGCTTGGACTTCTTCGGCTTCTTGCGGGTGAGGCTGTGGGAGCCTGTGACCCACAGCCAGCCGCCCTCCACGGCCAGGCCCTCGATGTCCATCTCCTCGTCGGCGCCCCCGGGCAGGTCGAAGGCTTCGCCCAGGCGGACGCGGCGGTGGGCCGCGAAGTCCTCGCCGACCAGGTCGAGGATCTCGATGTCGGCGGCCTCATCGGCGGCGAGGAACAGGGTGTCGCCGAGGCGGGCGGCGGCGGAGATGTCGTGGGCGGGGTGGGGCTCGCCTTCGCCGGGCGGGGCGTCGAGCGCCAGCCGGATCTGGGCGACGGGGGGGGCGGGTGTCATGCGCTGGGTCTAGAGGTCCGGATCGGCGGCGTCGACGGCGCGGGTGACGAGGCTGCTGGGAAGCAGCAAGTTCGACCGCCAAGACCGCCAAGACCGCCAAGACCGCCAAGACCGCCAAGACCGCCAAGGAGATGAGGGCTCTCCGTCGCCGCGGAGCGGCGGCGCCCTATTCGACACGAAGACCACGAAGGGCGCGAAGGACACGAAGAGGACGAGGGCGCTCGAGCGTCGGCGCGAGCTGGCGGGCGTGCGGGGCAGGGCGGGCCTTCGGCCCCTTTGTGGTCTTCGTGATCTTTGTGGTCTTCGTGTTCGAAAGACCTGCCGTCGGCGACGGCGCCGGGCGCTAGGCGGACTTGGCTGCGCCGGGCTCGCCGACGATGTCCGGGCGGGCCCGGGTCTCGGCGAAGAGCAGGCGGTAGGCGGCGCCGCCGAGGGCGCCGCCGATCAGCGGGGCGGCCCAGAAGAGCCAGAGCTGCTGGAGGGCGAGGCCGCCGACCATCAGCGCCGGGCCGGTGCTGCGGGCCGGGTTCACCGAGGTGTTGGTGACCGGGATGCTGATCAGGTGGATCAGGGTCAGCGCCAGGCCGATGGCGATGGGGGCGAAGCCGGCCGGGGCGCGGCTGTCGGTGGCGCCCAGGATGACGATCAGGAAGCCGGCGGTGAGCACCGCCTCGATCAGGAAGGCGGGCGCCAGGCCATAGCCGCCGGGCGAGGCGTCGCCGTAGCCGTTCTGGGCCAAGCCGTTGGCCGCGAGGTCGAAGGCTGGCCCGCCGCCGGCGATCAGCAGCAGGAAGGCCGCCGCCACCACCGCGCCGACGAGCTGGGCGGCGACGTAAGGGGCGATGTCCTTGGCCGGGAAGCGGCCGCCGGCCCACAGGCCCAGCGTCACCGCAGGGTTGAGGTGGCAGCCGGAGATGTGGCCGATGGAGTAGGCCATGGTCAGCACGGTGAGCCCGAAGGCCAGCGAGACGCCGGCCAGGCCGATCCCAACCTCCGGGAAGCCGGCGGCCAGCACGGCGGCGCCGCAGCCGCCGAACACCAGCCAGAAGGTGCCGAGGGCTTCGGCGGCGATGCGTCTGACGATGGTCATGGGCGTGTCCTCTTGGCAGGCGTCGCGGCGCCGGCCGCGCGGGCGGCTGTGGGCGGTCGATGCGGCTTGGGGGGTGGCGGGGCGGGCGGCGCAAGGCGCCCCGAGGCCGGGGTACGGCGCTTCACGACCAGGCGTGCCGCTCTCCGCATCTCGCGCCCTCCGACGCGTCAGCCCGCACGCTGCGGGCCGGCTTCACTGTACGCGAACGCCGGGCGAGGGCAACCTGCAGGTGCGGGATGCGCGGGGGCCGGGAGCGCCGGCCCCCGGCGTCTCAGATCGCCCGGGCGCGGCCTTCCCAGTAGGGGGCGCGGACCTTGTTGCGCTGGATCTTGCCGGCCTCGCTGCGGGGCAGGGAGTCGACGAAGTCGATGCCGCGGGGGACCTTGTAGCGGGCGACGACGCGGGCGGCGTAGTCGAGGATCTCGCGCTTGAGCTCTTCGGAGGGCGTGTAGCCGGGGCGCAGCTGGATGACGGCGCGCACTTCTTCGCCCCACTCCTCGTGGGGGATGCCGACGGTGCAGCTGTCCTCGACGGCCGGGTGCTTGATCAGCTCGTTGTCGATCTCCTGCGGGTAGATGTTGACCCCGCCGGCGATGATGGTCTCGGCGCTGCGGCCGGTGAGGAACAGCCAGTCGTCCTCGTCCAGGTAGCCGATGTCGCCCATGGTGAAGTAGTCGCCGCGCCGGGCGGCGTAGGTCTTGGTGTCGTCCTTGTAGTAGCTGAAGCCGCCCTGGTCCTTGAGGCTCAGGTAGATGTGGCCAGGCACGCCCGGCGGGCATTCGTTGCCCTCGTCGTCGAGGATCTTGGCCGCGTCCTTATGGGGGCGGCGACCGACGGTGCCGGGGCGGGCCAGCCACTGCTCGGAGGTGACGGTGAACCCGACGCCGCCCTCGGAGCCGGCGTAGTATTCGTAGAGGATCGGGCCCAGCCAATCGATCATCGCCCGCTTCACCTCCGGCGGGCAGGGCGCCGCGCCGTGGGTGATGCGCTTCAATGAGCTGAGGTCGTACTTCGCCCGCACCTCCTCGGGCAGGGCCAGCATGCGCTGGAACATGATCGGCACGAAGTGGCCGCGGGTGATCTTCTGGTCCTGGATGGTCTTGAGCACGAACTCGGTGTCCCACTTGTCCATCAGGACGGTAGGGACGCCGTTGTTGAGCGCGCGGCGGATGTCTCCGGCCAGCGGCGAGGCGTGGTAGGCCGGGCCCGTGCAGATGTGCTTGTCGACGGCCCGGTCGTAAATTGGGTCGAAGCCGCCGACGGCCTGGGCGTTGGGCTTGTAGACGCCCTTGGGCCGGCCGGTGGTGCCGGAGCTGTAGAGCATGGTGGTGCCGCGCACCGGGTCTTCGATGTCGCTCGCCGGATAGTCGTCGATGGTCTCGAAGGGGATGAAGCCGGGCAGGTCGCCGCCGATGGAGACCTTCAGCACCAGCTGCGGGCAGGCGTCCATGGCCTCGGCCACGCCGTCGACCCGGGTGTCGGCGAAAACGGCGCGAGCCTCGCAGTTGTCGACGACGTAGGCGATCTCCACGGGCTTCAAATGCCAGTTCACCGGGGTCATGCGGAAGCCGCCGCGCAGGCAGGCGAACAGCACGTCGGGGAACTCCACCCGGTTGGAGCAGACGATGGCCACCGCATCGCCGGCCGTGAGGCCATGGTCGCGCATCAGCCGGACGAGGCGGTTGGCGTTGGCGTTCAGCTCGCCGAAGGTGCGCGTGCGGCCGGTGGCGGCCTCGAGCACCGCCATCTTCTGGGGCCAGACCTGGGCCCAGACGGCGGTGCACATGCCGGAATCCACGGCGGCGTCGACCCGCGCCTTGAGGTCGGTGTGGTCCAACGTGGCCGCATCGGTCATTCGGCTTCCTCCCGGTGGTTTCTTGTTTTGGCCGCCGCTCAGCTCCAGAGCGGCGACGAAGGCTTCATGGCGCGGATCATGAAGGTGACGCTGGCCACGTCCTTGCCGGTGGCGGCGTCGGCGATGTCGATGTCGTACCAGGCGTTCTCGGTCTTCGGGCTCTCGGTCAGCTTGCGCATGGTGGTGCGGCCGACGTAGTCGCGGTCGGCGAAGAGTGGACCGGCCAGGTGCCGGACCTCCAGCGCGCCGAACAGGCCGACGTAGGGCTGCTTGGACTTGGCCAGCACGAACGGGCGGCTCATGTGGGCCAGGCGCACCACGTGGGCCGGCGAGAGGACGCCCTTCTCGTCGTAGATCGGCAGCCGCTCGGTGATCCGCCCGAGCGAGGCCTCGTAGCTCTCGCGGGCGACCTTCATCGGGATGTCGGAGGTCACGTCCCCCGGCTTGATGTCGGCGTAGATCCGCAGGCGGCCGGGCTCGGCCTCGGCCTGGTCGGCCAGCCGCTTGGCCACTTCCGAAGCCTCGTCGCGGGCCTTGGGCGAGGCCGTGCCGATGCAGATCTGCTGGCCGGCCTTGTTGAACATCTGCAGGCGGGCGCGCGGCTCGCCGGGATCGACGATGGCCTGCACCTCCTCCTTGTCGACGGTCGCCTGGGTGAAGTGCAGGGAGATGTCGCCGGTCTCGAACCAGGCCGGACCGTAGAGCTGGACCAGCATGGGCACGAACTGGTCCATGTGCACCGAGCCCGGGACGGTGCCGCCCTTGAAGCCGAGCTTGGAGGCGACCTCGTCGTTGTGGATCGAGCCGGGGGCCTGCTGGAAGCCGTTGTGCGGGGCGCGGAACGGGCCGGTCAGGCGTTGCGGGGCGAGGGTGTCGGTCATCGGGCGTCCTCCAGGGCGCGGACGGTCAG
Organism: Phenylobacterium terrae; assembly: GCF_042681205.1. Classification (NCBI taxonomy): domain Bacteria; kingdom Pseudomonadati; phylum Pseudomonadota; class Alphaproteobacteria; order Caulobacterales; family Caulobacteraceae; genus Phenylobacterium; species Phenylobacterium terrae. The sequence continues at coordinate 118,832 of NZ_JBHUEY010000001.1, read as the reverse complement.
GGCGGCGCCCATCATCTCCTCGAAATTGGCGCGATAGAAGCGGTCCTTGTCGTCCTCGGTGAGGCCCTCGAAGGTGCGCTCGAAGCGGGCGATCGGATCGTTCGTGCCCTCCGGGTGCGGGTAGTCGCTGGAGAACATGTAGAGGTCCGCGCCGCTGTCGCGGATCAGATAGCCCGCGTCCTCGCCGGGGAAGGGGGTGAACTTCACCTGCCGGCGGATGATCTCCGACGGCTTGGCCGACAGCTTCTGCAGGTAGGGATCGGTGCGGCCGAAGGAGCGGGCGCCCATGTCCATCTGGCGCAGGAAGCCGGGCACCCAGTAGGCGCCGTATTCTATGACCCCGCCGCGCAGCTCCGGCTGGCGGTCGAACAGGCCGTCGTAGACCAGGGCGCCCAGGAACATCTCGGCCGAGTGGGGCAGGACGACGTAGTCCTTGAAGCGCAGGTTCTCGCCGCCGCCGTGCAGGTCGGGCGACTTGGGCTTGCCGTTGTTGACGTACTCCTGCGGCAGGGTGCGCGAGCCCGCCCCGATGTGCAGGACGAAGGGGATCTTCTTGGCCGCCAGCAGGGCCCAGAAGGGATCGAGGTCCGGGTGGCCGGGCGACTTGTCGCCGGCCGGGGTCGAAGGCACCCAGATCGCCTTGCAGCCCAGGCGGATGGCCTCCTGGGCCTCCTCCAGCGCGCGGGCGGGATTGTCGAGCGGCACGTAGGCGACGCCCAGCAGGCGCGGATCGCCGCAGAAGGCGGCCATGGCGCGGTTGGCGGCCCGGGCGCCGGCGTAGAGCACCTCCTCGTCCTTGCTGGTGCGGAACGGCCGCAGCGCCGAGGTCGGGAACACCAGCTGACTGGCGAAGCCCAGCTCGTTGAGGGCGTGGACGCGCTCGGCCGGGTCGTAGGCGCCGTAGGCCAGGCGGCCCTTGGGCCCGGCGATCAGGCCTTCGATGACCTTCTCCTTGGGCGCCTCGACGGGCGGGCGGGTGGAGGGCGGATCCTTGCGCAGCAGCCGGTCCTTCCAGGGCTCGTCGGCGAACGGCACGAGCCAGTCGGCCGGCTCCATCACGTGGCTGTCGGCGTCATGGAACACGCGACCTGCAGCGTAGGGCATCTCGGCTCCTCCCTTATTTTATTGACGATGAGACTATTACACCGGGCGCACGGTGACTCAACGGAAAGTGCGCGCACAAAGGCGAGGGCGGAGGCGTTGCGCCCCCGCCCCCGGCCGGCTCAGAACCGCTTGCGCAGGGTCAGCCGGTAGACGCGGCCGAGGGGGTCGGCCGTGTAGGTGTTGTAGGCGAAGTCCAGCCGCGCGGCCGGCGGATCGCGGTCGAACAGGTTGAGGACGCCGAAGGTGGCGGTCGTCTCCCAGGGCAGCTCGACGCGATAGATCAGGTCGACGGGCACGTAGGCGTCGATCTTCTCGCCGAACCGGTTGGTCGCGGTCGGCGGGAAGACGTTCGCGCGGTTGTCGATCATCCCGTCCAGGTAGCGCACCGAGAGCCGCAGGTTGTGCGGCCCGCGGGCGTACTGGATGTAGGCGTTCGCCTTCCAGCGCGGGATGGCCGGCCCCGCGTTCATGGTTCCGGCGATGTCCTCCGCCGGTTGCAGCTCGATGCCTTCGGAGAAGAAGGCCGAGGCCTCGTACTTGATGATGTAGTTGAGGTCGCCGCCCACCTGCACCTGGCCGCCCAGGATCTCCGGCAGGCCGAGGCTCCAGGTCGCGTCCACCCCGCGGATCTTGTAGTCGCGGGCGTTGGTGTAGAGGTTCTTGGTCCTCAGCAGGTTGGCCAGGCCGCAGGTCGCCGGATCGCCCACGCCGCCGGTGAAGGTGAACCGCTGCTGCAGGTTCCACCACGGGTCCTGGGGATTGGACGTGCAGTGGTTCGGGCTGTTGAGCGAGGGCCCGAAGAAGGCGTTGATCATCGAGGCGGCCGTGTCCCGCTCGATCGCCCCCTCGAAGTCGATGGCGTAGTAGTCGACCGTCGCGCGGAACGAGCCGACGTCGACGATCGCGCCCACGTTGTAGGTCGTCGCCGTCTCCGGCTCGAGGTTCGGGTTGTTGTAGATGTCGATGGGCCGGAAGGCGCCCAGTTGCGAGACCACCCCGCCGCTGGTCAGGAAGTCGTCGCCCAGGTTGGTCAGGTCCGGCGACTTGAAGGTGGTGCCGATCGAGCCGCGCAGGGTCAGGAAGTCGGTCGCGTCCCAGCGGATGGCCAGCTTGGGGTTGGTGGTCGAGCCGATGTCGCCCAGGTCCTCGTGGCGGACTGCGACCTGCGCCTCCAGCCGGTCGGTGACGGGGATCTTCAGCTCGCCGAAGAAGGCCCAGACCTCGCCTTCGAGGTCCCAGGGCTTCTGGGCGCCGAAGAAGGTGAGCACGCCGGTCGGGGTCGTGCAGCTGGTCACCCCAAGCATCGGGCAGGGGTTCTTCAGGATGTTGGTGGCGTCGGGCAGGTCCTTCTTGTCCTGCTGCCAGCGGTACTGCGCGCCGGCGGCCCAGGAGATCGGCTCGTCCGACCACAGCCGCCAGGGCAGCTCGCCGTTCAGGACGACGTTGGCCTCGAAGATCCGCGACCATTCATAGAAGGCGTAGGGGTTGGCCTCCAGGTAGCGGATGACCTCCTCGCTGTTGGCGACCCGCGGGTCGAGGGCCAGCGCCTGCTGGTACTGCGGATTGGCCACATGGGTGTGGGCGTTGCCCGGCATGCCCGTGGAGAAGGGGTTGAACCACAGGCAGGGACCCTGGCCCGGGGTGCTGGTGGCCGGGTTCGTCCCGCCCGGCGTGCAGCCGAAGCCGCCCAGGCCCAGGAGGGCGTACTGCAGGTTGGGGACGGTGATCTCGGAGGTGATCCGCTCGTTGGTCTGCTCGGCCCAGGTGGCGTTGACCTCGTAGTCGATCCCGAACGCCAGGGGCCCCGAGAGGCCGCCGGAGACGCGCTTCAGGTGCATCTCGCGCCGGGAGTGGAATCCCTCGCCCGTCAGCGGGTTGCCGCTGTAGCCGTACGGGCGCCAGCCGGCGTTGGAGGTGAGCACGCCGTTGGCCCGGATGTTGGCGAGCTGGGCCGCGGAGAAGGCGTTCGGGTTCAGCGCCAGCAGCGCCTGCAGGCCGGGGTGGTCGGGCGGGATGTAGTAGCCGCGCGCGCCTTCCGTCCCGGCCGGGGCCGGGAAGGGGTTGTTGCCGCCGGCGGTGACGGCCAGCGGGTAGTTGCTGGGCGCGTAGCTCGGGTTCTGGACTTCCCTGGGCACCACGTGGCCAGCGGCGAGGGCCTCCAGGTGCAGGCGGTGTTCGTCCGCCACGAAGAAGTTCACCTCGCCGTAGACCTGGTAGCCGTCGATCTCGTCGACCAGGTTGTTGAACGGGCCCTGGTAGAACTGGCAGCGGGCCGAGTTGCCCGTGCCGGTCAGCACCCCGCCGAGCGCCAGGCAGCCGGGGTCGACGAAGCCCTGGTTGAAGCCGGCGACGGTGCGGGTCGGGCCGGTCAGGTAGGCCCCGGGGCTGCCGTTCGCCGACCAGCCCGACTGCGGGTTGACGGTGAGGGGATAGAGGCCCCAGTCGCGCTCGTCCTGCTGCAGCACCGAGCGGTGCTTGTAGCCGGCGGTGAGCAGCACGTTGCCCCACTCGCCGACCTTGCCCCAGGCGATGTTGGCGCTCCAGTCGCCCGCCGACTTGCGGATGGCGTTGTAGGTGGCGTCGATCTCCAGGCCCTCGAAGTTGGACTTGGTGATGTAGTTCACCACCCCGGCGATGGCGTCGGAGCCGTAGGTCGCCGCCGCGCCGTCGGTGAGCACCTCCACCCGCCCGATGGCGGCGGTGGGGATCATCGCCACGTCGACGCCGCTGCCGGCGGACTGGACGATGGGCAGCCGGTGGCCGTTCAACAGCACCAGGGTGCGCGAGGCGCCGAGGCCCCGCAGGTTCACCGTCACCGCGCCCGAGTTCTGGCCGTTGATCCGGTTGGCCTCGCCGACCGTGTTGGACACCGCCGGCAGGTTCTTGACGAACTCCAGCGGCGTCGGGTCGCCCCGCTTCTGCAGCTCGGCGCTGGAGAAGACCTGCACCGGAATCGCCCCGGTGGGCGCGCCGCCGATCAACGTACCGGTGACGACCACCTCCTCGACCTCGGCCTGAGCGTGGGCCGGGGCCGCGGCCAGCATTGCGGTCAGCGCCAGCGCGGAGGCGCCGGCGGCCAGGTGTGAGCTTCGCATCAGTTTCACCCTCCCGAGCGCCTCTCGGCGCAGCTTCTCCCAACCCGGCGGTCTTGAGCGGACCGCCGGTTCGCCGCGCCTCAGGACGACGCAGGCGTTGTAATTGATAAAACGACTAGTACGCTGTTTATGCCGAAACGCAAAGCCGAAGCGTCGTAGAACGCAGGAGTTGCTGACAAGCGCTCTAGTTGTGAGATCCGGCCATTGCGCCGCGACGGGAGGGAAGAGGATGGCGGAAGCGACAGGGGAGGGCGGCCGCGCGGGCGTGGCGGGCGGCCTGCGGCTGAGGACCTCGGACAAGCTGCTCTACGGGGTCGGCGCCACCGCCAGCGGGGTGAAGGCGCGGGGCCTGAGCGCCTTCCTGATGCTGTTCTACAACCAGGTCGTGGGCCTGCCGGCCGCCTGGGTGGGGGCGGCGATCATGATCGCCCTGGTGTTCGACGCGATCGTCGACCCGCTGGTCGGCCAGGTCTCGGACAACCTCCGCACGCCCTGGGGGCGGCGCCATCCATTCATGTACCTCTCGGCCATCCCGCTGGCGCTGACCCTGTTCCTGCTCTGGAGCCCGCCGGGGATGTGGTCGAAGGAGGCGGTGTTCGCCTACATGCTGGCCGTCACCCTGACGGTGCGCTTCCTCGACACCTTCTTCGAGCTGCCGCACACGGCCCTGCTGGCCGAGCTCACCCGGGACTACGACCAGCGCACGACGCTGGTGGCCTTCCGCGCCTTCTTCCGGATCGCCGGCGGGCACCTGATGACGCTGATCACCTACAAGTTCTTCCTGCAGCCGACGGCCGAGTACCCGGTGGGCATCCTGAACCGCGACGGCTACGCCCAATACGGCCTGTTCGCCGCTCTGCTGGTGCTGTTCACCATCCTGGTGTCGACCGCCGGGACCCACCGCTTCATCCCGCACCTGCACCGGCCGGCGAAGCGCACCGCCAAGCTCGGCGAAATGGCGCGGGAAGTGGCGCACACGCTGAGCAACCGTTCGTTCGCCATCCTGCTGGCGTCGGGGACGCTGCTGGCCATCGCCACCGGCCTGAAAGGGGCGCTCGAGCTCTATTTCGAGGCCTATTTCTGGGAGTTCACGCCCGACCAGCTGGCGCTGATCACCGGCGGGGGGATCGTGGCCTCGGCGCTGGGGGTCACCCTTGCGCCGATCGTCTCGCGGACGCTGGGCAAGAAGCGCGGCGCGCTGATCGTCTGGACCATCTCGCTGACGCTGGCCTCGGCGCCGATCGCCCTGCGGCTGGCCGGGCTGATGCCGCCGAACGGCTCGGACGCGCTGCTCTACATCATGATCGGCGAGAGCGTGTTCCAGGGCACGGCGGCGCTCACCACCGGCATCCTGCTCTCCTCGATGCTGGCCGACGTCGTCGAGGACAGCGAGGTGCGCACCGGGCGGCGATCGGAGGGACTGCTGTTCTCGGCCGACAGCCTGCTGAAGAAGACCGTGTCCGGTCTCGGCGTCTTCACCTCCGGCCTGCTGCTGACCTTCGTCGGCTTCCCGCAGGACGCCAAGCCCGGCCAGGTGGACCCGGAGGTGATCCGCAACATGGCCGCGGTCTACCTGCCGATCGTCATCACCCTCTACCTGGCGGCCATCGCGACGCTGTTCGCCTTCCGGCTCGACAAGAGCGCCCACGAGGAGAACCTGCGCAAGCTCGCCTCAAGTCCGGGGGCGGTCTAAAGGTTTCGGTTCGAACCATGATCGACGAGCCGAGGCTGATGAGCACCACCTTCGCCCCGAGGCTGGCGCGCGCGTGACCGCCGTCCGCAAGCGGCTGCGGCGGGGGCGCCGGCTGGCGCCGGAAGCCCGGCGGGAGACCCTGCTGGAAGTGGCCGGCGACCTCGTCCTGGAGCAGGGCTTCCTGCCGATCGGCGTGCAGGACCTGGCGGACGCGGCCAAGGTCAGCAAGGCGCTGGTCTACCGCTACTTCCCGGAGCCGCACGATCTCTACAACGCGCTGGTCGAGCGCGGATTCGACGAGCTGCTGGCGGCGGGGCTCGAGTCGGCGGCGGGGCGGACGGACCTGGCGGACGCGGCCACGGTGGCGGCCGACCTCTACTTCCGGCGCGTCGTCCAGACGGGGCCGGTGATCCACATCATCCTGCGCGACCGGTTCATGGCCGGGCGGCTTTCGGCGCGGGCGGCGGCGGTGCAGGGCCGTATCGCCCGGCGATTCGCGCGGGGCCTGCGGCGCGAGTTCCAGCTTCCGCTGCGCGAGTGCGTCGCCTGCGTCAGCCTCGGCATCACCCTGCCGGAGGAGTGCGGCCGGCTGGTCTACCAGGGCGAACTGGACGAGGAGCGCGGCGCCGAGGTCTGCCGCGAACTGGTCCTAGGCGTCATCGACGCCGCCCGGCGCCGCGGGGCGGAAGCGCGCCGCTAGCCGCCGGTTGCCGGTCTCGACGATGTCGGCGGCGAGGGCCTCCGCGTCCGGCAGGTCGAGCCGCCCGCGCGCCAGAAGCCGCCCGGCCCGCAGCACCAGGCTGGTCAGCACCGTGGTCGCCGCGCGGGCGACGTCGTCGGGCACCCGGTGGCTGCGGCTGAAGCGGTCGGCGACGATGGCGGTGTTGGCCGCGCGCAGGGCCCGCTGCTCGCGGCGCAGGCCGCGCCGGACGGCGGGGGCGCCCTGCAGGGTCTGCAGCAGCACGCCGCGTTCGGCCACCTGGCGCAGGTAGGTGACGGTCGACAGCCGCAGCCGGTCGGCGGGGCGGGTGGCGGTCTCGACCTCGGCGACCTGGGCCGCGCGGACGGCCTGCAGCTCGCGGCGGGCCAGCTCCACCAGCAGGTCGTCCACCGTGGGGAAGAAATGGTAGGCGCGCGGCGCCGTCACCCCGGCCTCCCGGGCCAGACGCTTGATGCTGAGCGCGTGCAGGCCCTCGCGCAAGATGATCTGGGCGGCCACGTCCAGCAGGTGGGCGCGGCGGTCCTCGAAGGCGAGGCGGGCGCGCGGCCGGCGGGTGACCGATCGCCCCGGGACGATCGGGACCGTCTCGCCCACCCCTTCCGGCGCCGGCGGCAGGGCCGGGGGGAGCGGGGCGCGTCCGGCCCTCGCCTTGGCCCAGTGGCCGCGCGTCGGGTAGGGGATGGCGGTCCGGTCGCAGATCTTCGCCAGGCCGCTCGCGCTGACGCCGAACTCGCCCGCGACCTTGGACAAGGGCTCGCGCCAGACCCGCTCGAAGAGCTCGGCGCGGGTGAGTTCCGTCGGCGGCGAGGCGCGCATGCGGCCCTCCTTTCCCGGCCAGCATAGCGGTGTCGCCGCAAGGCTCAACGCAGGCCCAGGATGCCCGTCGCGCCGCTGACTTGATGACATTCGCACCAATTACTATAGGGTAGGCTGCCGTTGCGGAACAGGATGGACAGATGCAGGCGCCCGTATCGACTCGCGACGCGCTCGAGGCCTTCCGGCTCGAGGCGCAGGCCTGGCTGCAGGACAACTTCCCCAGCGCGCTGGCGGGCCGTGCGCCGCAGTCGGGACAGGCCGAGCCGGACGAGGCGGAGTTCGGCCTGTGGCGCGCTCGCCTGTGCGCCAAGGGCTGGGGCACGCCCACCTGGCCGGCGGCCTACGGCGGCGGCGGGCTCACGCCCCAGGAGGCCCGGGTCCTGCGCGAGGAGATGCGCAAGGTCGGGGCCTGGAACCCGATCGGCTGGAGCATGGGCGTGCGCATGCTGGGCCCGACCCTGCTGGAATACGGGACCGAGGCGCAGAAGCAGCGGCACATCCCGCCGATCACCCGCGGGGAGACCCGCTGGTGCCAGGGCTACTCCGAGCCGAACGCCGGGTCGGACCTGGCGTCCCTGCAGACCCGGGCCGAGGACAAGGGCGACCACTTCCTGGTCAACGGCCAGAAGATCTGGACCTCCGGCGCCCAGTACGCCGACTGGTGCTTCTGCCTGGTGCGGACCGATCCGACCCGCAAGCACGACGGCATCTCCTTCCTGCTGATCGACATGCGCTCGCCGGGGGTGGAGGTGCGGCCGATCCTGCTGATCGCCGGCCGCTCGCCCTTCTGCGAGACCTTCTTCACCGACGTGAAGGTGCCCAAGGAGAACCTCGTCGGCGAGCTGAACGGCGGCTGGACCGTGGGCAAGCGGCTGCTGCAGTACGAGCGCCAGCGCAACGAGGACGCGCCCCGCCGGGCCACCGAGCAGCGCCCGATCGAGGAGGTGGTGGCCGAGTACGTCGGGCGCGACGCGGCCGGCCGGCTGGCCGACGCCGACCTGCGCATGCGGCTCGTGCGGCACGCCATGGAGCGCCAGGCCTTCAACCTCACCATGCAGCGGACCATCGCCGAGGCGTCCGGCGGCGGCCCCACGGCGGCGACGTCGATCCTGAAGAACGTCTCCTCCCTGCTGGTGCAGGAGCGGGCCGAACTGCTGGTCGAGGCGATGGGGGCCCAGGGCCTCGGCTGGGACGGCGAGGGCTTCACGCCCGAGGAGCTGGCGTGCGTGCGCGAATGGCTGTCCGGCAAGGCGAACACCATCTTCGCCGGCTCCTACGAGATCCAGAACAACATCATCGCCAAGCGGATCCTCGGCCTGCCTGAGCCCGGACGGGCGGCGGCGGCCGGCTGAGCGGGGCCGTCAGCCGGGGTAGCGGCCGTGCGCCTTGGCGTAGAGCTCGCCCCAGTCGGCCATGGGGCCGAGGGCTTCGTTGAGCCGGCGTCCCCAGTCGGTGAGTTCGTACTCCACCCGCGGCGGCACCTGGGGAAAGACCTCGCGCAGGACGAGGCCGTCCCGCTCGAGCTCCCGCAGCTGCTGGATCAGCATCTTCTCGCTGACGCCTTCGATCGCCCGCCGCAGCTGGGCGAAGCGCCGCCGCCCGTCCCGCAGTTCCCAGAGGATCACGGCCTTCCACTTGCCGCCGATGACCTCGAAGGCCGGGCCGATCCCGCAGGCGTAGCTGGTCGCCGGTTTCGCCATCACCGCCTCCTGGGTGCTTACCAGGTGGTAAGTACCTGACATTTCAGTCTGTTCTTGTGGTTACGACAGCTGCTCCCGATCTGCCAAGCACCTTGATGAAGGAGCTGAGCAATGACGGATGTGACGGTGATCGGGCTGGGTCAGATGGGGGCGGCGATCGCCCGGCTGCTGTTGCGGGCCGGCAGGTCGGTGACGGTCTGGAACCGGTCGGCGGAGCGGGCCGCGCCGCTGGAAGCCGAGGGCGCGGCGCGCGCCGGCGACCCCGCCGCGGCGATCGCCGCCAGCCCGCTGGTGTTGATCTGCCTGGCGGACCAGGCCGCGGTCCGCGGCGTGCTTTCCGCGGAGGGGCCGGCTGCGGCGCTCAAGGGTCGCACGGTGGTCGACCTCGGCACCACCGGTCCGGAGGAGGCGCGGGCGGCGGCGAGGTTCCTGGAGGACCGCGGCGCGCGCTACCTCGATGCGGCGATCCAGGCGGCGCCCGCGCAGATGGGCGCGCCCGACACGCCGATCCTGGTGGCCGGGCCGAAGGCCACGTTCGAGGCGGCTGAAGCGGAGCTTCGCATCCTGGGCGGGGCGCTGATCTGGCTGGGCGAGGCGGCGGACGGGGCGGCCTACATGGACCTGGCGACGCTCTCCTACGTCTACGGCGCCTTCGCCGGCTTCCTGCAGGGGGCCAGGATCGCCGAGACCATGGGCCTGCCGGTGGACGCCTTTGGCCGGATCGTCCAGACCATCTCCCCGAGCTTCGGCGGCTTCTTCGCCCACGAGGGGGCGGTGATCGCCTCCGGCGACTTCGCGGTGAGCGAGAGCCCGATGCGGATCTCCCTGCCGGCGGTGCGGCGGATCGCCGACGTCTCGGAGGACCTCGGCCTGGACGCCGAGCTCCCGCGCCTGATCGGCGGCTGGCTGGCCGAGGCGGAGAGGGCCGGCCTCGCCGACGAGGAGCTGGCGGCGCTGATCAAGGTCCTGCGCGCCCGGAGCGCCGGGCCGCAGCTGCGGGCGGCAGGGACCTAAATCCGCCGGCGCGCGGCGGGCGTCAGCGCTGGGAGACCTCGACGACCGCGGCCATCGAGGAGTCGCCCGCCGCGCAGCCCTGGAAAAGGCCGATCCCGCCGCCGCGGATGGCCAGCTCCTCGATGAGCTCGACGATGGCCCTGAGGCCCGTCGGGCCCTGGGGGTGGCCCCAGATCAGCGAGCTGCCGTAGTTGTTCATCGCCATCACGTCGGCGCCGGTGGCCCGGGCGAAGGCGATGTCGTTTACGGCGAAGGGGTTGTGGGACTTGATGGCGACGACGTCGGCGAGGCTCACGCCGGCGTGGTCGAGGGCCTTCTGGGTGGCGGCGATGGGCGCCTCGGGCATGAACTTCAGCTCGGCGCGGGCCTGGCCGAAGCCGCGCAGGGTGACGCGGATGGCGGGGTCCGTGGAGAGTTCGCGGGCCCGCTCGGGCGTGGTGAGGATCAGGCCCACGTTGCCGTCGGCCGGGTGGGTCTGGCCGCCGAAGGTGACGGTGCCGTCCGGTTGGACCGGCTTCAGGCGGGCCAGCGCCTCCTTCGAGGTGGCGAAGACGCCCTCGTCGCCGGCCAGCACCGCGTCCTCGCCCTTGAAGTTGTGCTTGGGCACGCTGAACGGCAGCGTCATGTAGCGCTTCTGGAAGGCGTGGTCGTCGGCCAGCGCGTCCTGGTACTGCTCGTAGCGGCGCAGGACGACCTCGTGCTGCTCCTCGGTGGTGATCTGGTACTTGCGGGCCACGTTCTCGGCGGTCTCGAGCATCGAGTGGCCGGCGATGGCGTCGTTCATCATGTTGTAGGTGACCTGGTCCTCGGACTGGCCGTAGCCGCCGGGGCCCTTGGGCGCGGGGTAGTAGATGTGCGGGCCGTTGGAGCAGCGGTCGGCGGCGATGATCAGCGCCTGCTCGGCCATCCCCAGCTGGATCTCCGAGGCCCCGGCGAACACCACGCGGGCGCCGGTGGCGCAGACCTGGGTGATCATGTGGCCTGGCGTGCGCGTGGCGCCGATCTCGTAGAGCGGCCAGGGGGCGCCGTAGAACGACTGGTACTGGGTGTTGGTCATCCCGAAGACGCCGGTGTCGAAGCTTTCGGGGTCGATGTTCCGGCGGGCCAGCTCGCCCTTGGCGACCCAGGCGGCGAACTTCATGGCGTGCAGGTGCTGCAGGGCGCCCTGCCACTTGGCGAAGGGGGTGGACCAGTAGGCGCCGTAGGGGATCTCGACCCGGTCGAAACTCAAGAGGAATACTCCGTCTGGGGGGCGGCGAGGGTGCGCCGCAGGATGTCTTTCTGGATCTTGCCCGAGGCGGTGCGCGGCAGCGCCTCGACAAAGCGGATGCGGGCGGGCCGCTTGTAGCGGGCGAGCCGCGCGTCGCACCAGGCGAGCAGGTCGGCCTCGGTCAGGGCGGCGCCGGGGGCGAGGACCACGAAGGCGCAGCCGCATTCGCCCCAGCGCTCGTCCGGACAGCCGACGACGGCGGCCTCGGCGACCGCCTCGTGGGCGATCAGCACGGCCTCGACCTCGGCCGGGTACACGTTCTCGCCGCCGGAGATGTACATGTCCTTCCAGCGGTCGACGATGAAGTAGAAGCCGTCGGCGTCGCGGCGGGCCGCATCGCCGGTGCGGAACCAGCGGCCGGAGAAGGTCTTGGCCGTGGCCTCGGGCTGGTTCCAGTAGCCGGGGGTGACCGAGGGGCCGGAGAGCCAGATCTCGCCCACCTCGCCGTCGGGCGCGTCGCGGCCGTCGGGCCCCACGATGCGGATCTCAACGGCGGGCGAGGGCACGCCCACCGAGCCCAGCTTGGTCCGGGCGAGGGCGGGGTCCAGCGGCATGCCCAGGATGGTGCCGTTCTCGCTCATCCCGTAGCCGTTGGAGGGGCGGATGCCGGCTTCGGCCAGGGCGAGGGTCAGGTGGTCCGGCATCGGCGCGCCGCCGGTGAAGAACTTCAGGCCCCGGCAGGCGGCGGGGTCGAAGGCGGGGGCGTCCAGCAGCGACTGCACCATCTGGGGCACGCAGAAGTAGTGGGTGATCGCGAGGTCCGGGTCGGCCAGGCGCCGCGCGGTCAGGTCCGGCTGGAAGGCGGCGGTGAGGTTGACGGTCGCGCCGGCCAGCAGCGAGCCGTGCATGACCGCCAGCAGGCCGACGACGTGGAACAGGGGCACGTCGCAGAGCTGGGCGTGCCCGGCCGTCAGCTCGCCGACGAAGGTGTAGTTCATCGCCGAGTAGAAGGCCGTCTTCGGCGTGACGATCACCCCCTTGGGCCGGCCGGTGGTGCCGGAGGTGTAGAGCAGCATGGCCGGGGCCAGCGGATCGATCGGCGAGGGGGCCGCCGGCCGGGCCGCCGCCAGGGCGTCCGCGAAGGCGTCGGTCTCGCCGATGCGGAACAGGCGCGGCTGGGCGCGGCCTTCCAGCGCCTGCATCAGCTGGGGCTCGAACTCGGCGGCGTAGACGATCACCTCGGGCGCCGAGTCCTCGACGAGGACGGCCAGCTCCGGGCCGGAGAGGCGCCAGTTGAGCGGCACGAACACCGCGCCCGCGCGGGGGCAGGCGTAGAACAGGGAGACGTGGTGGACGCTGTTGCGGGCGAGGACCGCGACACGGGCGCCGGGGCTGACGAGGCTGCGCAGCAGCGCCTCGCCGCGGCGGACCTCGGTCTCGAGATCGGCGTAGGCGAGCGCCCGGCCGGTGGTCAGGTCGCGCAGGGCGGTGGTGGTCGGCCGCAGGGCGGCCTGGCGGCTGATCGGGTCGCGCGCGAGCCAGCCCAGGTCGGCGCCGGCGTCTTGCGGGACTTGCGCGGTCATCGGAGGCTCCAGGGCGCGTTCGCTTGCCCAGATTGTTTGTAAGACATACTAATCCGACAGGCAACAAGGAGCGGCGGATGGTGGGCGATATGGCGGGCGCGCGGCGGGTGCGCTTCGAGCTGCCCGGCCGCGGCGGGGCGGTCGCGGGGCTGGAGTTCGGGCCGGCGGAGGAGCCGGTGCGGCTGGTGTTCAGCCACGCCAACGGGTTCAACGCGCGGACGTACGCCGGGGTGCTGGCGGGGCTCGGGGTGCGCTGCCTGGCGGTGGATGCGCGGGGGCATGGGCGGACGCAGCTGCCGACGGTCGCGGAGGGGCGGCGGACCTGGGACGACATGAAGGACGACCTGGTCGCGCTGGTTGAGTCGCTGGATCTGCGGGACGTGGTGCTGGCGGGCCACTCGATGGGCGCGACGGTGAGCGTGCTGGCCGCCGCCGAGGCGGGGGCGCGGGTGCGCTCGCTGCTGCTGCTGGAGCCGGTGATCATGGCGCGGGATGCGACCGGGGAGCCGGCGGAGTCGCCGCTGGTGCAGGGGACGCTGCGCCGGCGGGCCAGGTTCGAGAGCCGGGAGGCGGCGTTGGCAGGGTTCGTCGGCCGCGGGCCTTTCAGGGCCTGGAGCGAGGCGATGCTCGCGGACTACCTGGGCGATGGGCTGCGGGAGGCGGACGACGCCGTGGAGCTGGCCTGCGCCCCGGCGTGGGAGGTGTCCAACTACCTCGCCCAGGCGCACGACGTGCGAGCGGCGCTGGGTCGCGTTACGGCGCCGGTGCGGATCCTCAAGGCGGAGACCGGCTCGACGTGCCGGCTGGAGGCGGCGCCTGGGCATGTGGAGATCACCATCGTCCCGGGCACGACCCATTTCCTGCCGATGGAGCGCCCCGACGTCGCCGTGGAGGCGCTGAAGGCGGCGCTCGCCTGACCCTCCCTTCCTCCCCTGCGAAGCGGGGGAGGGGGACCACCCGCCGAAGAGCGGGTGGTGGAGGGGGCGAGCCGCCTGCGCGGCGGAACTGCGGATTGGAGCGATCCAGTGCGCCGCGCCTGCGGCTTGCCCTTTCCACCCCTCGCTCTTCGCTCCGCTCGGCGAGCGGTCCCCCTTTCCCATGAATGGGAAAGGAATGAGGCGGGAAGGGGCGGCGAGGCGCCCTTCCGCAACCTGCACTCCAGCCCGTTGCGGTGGTGCGGACCCAGCGGGATGGGTGGCCGGCTTGAAGCCGGCCATGACGAGGTGGGGGAAGGCGCTCCCCTAGAACTTCCGCGCGAGCGTGGCGCCCCAGGTCCGCGGCGGGCCGTAGGCGGCTTCCTTGAGCCCGAAGGCGGCCGAGGAGGCGTTGCCGGAGACCTTGACCTGCTCGTCGCCGAGGTTCTCGCCGAAGATGGAGACGCGCCAGAGCTCGTCCGGGGAGTCCCAGGCGACCCGGGCGCTGAGCAGGGTGTAGGGCTTCTGCGAGAGCTCGGGATCGTTGGCGATGTCGTTGTAGATGCGGGAGAAATAGGCCGCATCGGCGCGGAAGGTGAAGGCGCCCGTATCCCCGAGGTCGAGGCGGTACTGGATCCCGGCGTTGGCGGTCCACTCGGGCGCCTTGACCAGTTTGTGGGACAGGGTGATCGGCAGGATCTGGGTGGGGCCCAGGCCCTGGCCGATGGCGGTGTACTCGTGGTCGAGGTGGCCGACGGCCATGTTGATGTCCAGGCCGGGGACGGGCCTGGCGAACAGCTCCACCTCGAACCCCTTCAGCTCGGCCTCGGCGGCGTTGGCGACGAAGTTGCGCGGCGTCTGGTTCACCGTCAGCTGGATGTCCTCGTAAGTCGACCAGAAGGCGGCGGCGTTGACGATCAGCCGGCGGTCGAACCAGCTGGTCTTGGCGCCGGCCTCGTAGGTCCAGATGGTCTCCGGCTCATACGCGGTGACCTCGGTCTCGTCGGCGAGCGGGCGGGCGTTGAAGCCGCCGCTCTTGAAGCCCTTGCCGGCCGACACGTAGAGCATCACGTCCTCGGTCGCCTTGAACTCGGCCCCGACCTTGGGCGTGAAGGAGTCCCACTCGCCCGAGCGGGAGGTGTTGGCGACCACGAACCCGTCCCAGATGCGGCGGTGGTCGAGGTAGTAGGTCTTCTCGTCCCGGTTCCAGCGGGCCCCGAGCGTCAGGCTCAGCTGGTCGGTCACCGCGAAGCTGCCCTGGGCGAAGGCGGCGAGGGTGGTGTTCTCCACCTCGGTCAGGATGTTGACCGACGGCGAGAAGGGCGGGGCAGTGGCGAGCGGCGGCTGCAGGCCGAGCGCCAGGTGGGCGTAGCCTTCGTCGCGGCCGTCCTCGGTGAAGTAGTAGAGGCCGGCGACCCAGGTCAGCCGTTCGTCGAAGGACAGGCCCGAGAGCTGGAACTCCTGCGAGAACTGGCTCTGCTTGTCGTAGTTGAAGGTGTGCCGGAAAACGTAAGGGGTGTTGTCGCCGTCGCGGGCGAAGGCGGCCTTCAGGTGGCGGTAGGCGGTGATCGACTTGAAGTCGACCGCGCCCAGGCTCCAGTCGACCGTGCCGGAGACGCCCCAGGTGTCCAGGTCATTGACGTTCGGCCCCGTGCCATAGGTGGCGTACGGGTCGCCGGTAATCCAGGACGGGTTGATGCCGATCTGTCCGTCCGGCGCGCGGATCGGCAGGGTCGGGGCGACGAAGCGGTTGTAGTTGAGGAGGAACGGCGCGCCGTTGAAGCCGGGGCGGTTGCCGGCCACCAGCAGGGTGTTGGGCGCCGAGTGCTCGCGGGCCCGGGTGTAGTCGCCGGCGAGGTTGACCTCCAGCGCCTCGGACGGGGTCCAGCGGACCTGCAGGCGGGCGGCGTCGGTGTTGCGGTCGCCCAGGTCGTCGCCAGTCAGCAGCCGCTTGGCGTAGCCGTCGCGGTTGAGGCTGGCGACCGACAGGCGGGCGGCGAGCTGATCGCCCAGCGGCACGTTGATGTAGGCCTTGAAGTCCTGTCGGTCGAAGCGGCCGATGGTGACCTCGCCGCGGCCGCTCAGTTCGTTCGTCGGCTGGGCGGAGGTGACCAGGACGGCGCCGCCGATGGTGTTCTTGCCGAACAGGGTGCCCTGCGGCCCGCGCAGCACCTCGATCCGCTCCACGTCGAAGGCGTCGAGCATGGCCCCGATGGAGCGGGCGAAGTAGACGCCGTCGACGTAGACGCCGACGCCCGGGTCGCTGAACAGGGCGAAGTCGTTCTGGCCGACGCCGCGGATGAAGACGGTGGCGTTGTAGTTGCCGCCGGAGAGCTGGGCGGCGTTGTCGAAGCGGATATTCGGGGCGAACTTGGCGACCTCGGCGATGTTCTCGACGCCGCGGGCCTCCAGGGCCTGGGCGCTGAGGGCGGTGACCGCCACGGGGGTGTCCTGCAGGCTCTCCTCGCGCCGGCGGGCGGTGACCACCACCTCCTCGATGACCGCCGGCTCTCCGGCCTGGGCGAATGCCGCGCCGCCGTACGTCGCGCCGCTGAGGGCCGCCGCGCCGGCCAGCAGCCGCAGCGCAAGCTTCGAACGCTCTCTCATACCTTCCTCCCCGCATGAGCCCGGTCGAAGCTGGGCTTTGGAGAATGGTATGCGATACATACTGTTCGGGAGACAGCGGGAGATTCGAACCAGCCGTCAAAAATCGCCGGTCTGCGACTTTGAGGTCACATAGGAAATGAGCCCTCTCCCCGCGATGCGGGGGGAGGTCTTTCAGGCCACGGCCCAGCGCATGCGGGGGGCGAGCTCGGCGACGAGGCGGCGCAGTTCGGCTTCCACGGCGTGAGCGGCGAGCGTCGGCGGGCGGTCGAGGGCGTGGACGAGGACCATGTCGCGGGCCGGCGTCGGCGCGGGCAGGCTGCGGAAGGCCAGGACGCCGCGGGCCGCGTCGGCCTCGATGGAGGAGTAGGGGAGGATGCAGAAGCCCATGCCGGCGGCGACCATCTGCAGCATGGCGGGCAGGCAGTCGACCTCGGCCACCAGCTGGCCGGCCGGATCGCCGACGATCGCCTCGAGGGTCTTGCGCGAGCGGTTCGAGCCGGTGGGGGCGATCAGCGGCAGCGAGGCCAGCAGCTGCGCGTCGAGGGGCGGCAGGGCGTCGATGGCGGCGGCCGAGCCGATGAGGCCGAGCGGCTCTTCGAGAAGGGGCGCGGCGGCGAGGGGGCCGAGGGAGCGGTCGTTGTGCAGGATGGCCAGGTCGATCTCGCCGGCCAGGGTGCGCTGGTGAAGCCCGCCGCTGAGGGCGTCGATCAGCCGGAGGCGCACCTTCGGGTGCTTCTGGCGGATGCGGGGCAGCAGGCGCGGGTAGAGGGCCGTGGCCAGGGAGCTGGGCGCGCCGAGGGTGACGGCGCCCACCGGCTCGTTCTCCAGCGCCTCGATGGCCTCCTGGGCCTGCTGGACGTCGCGCAGGATGCGGCGGGCGCTCTCCAGCAGCGACTGGCCGGCCGGGGTGAGGGTGACGCCCCAGGCGTGGCGGACCAGCAGCGGAGCGCCGAGCTCGGCCTCCAGGGTCTTCACCTGGCGCGAGAGGGCCGGCTGGGCGATCCGGATGATCGAGGCGGCCTTGGACAGGCTCTGGGCCTCGGCGATGCGCACGAAGTTGGAGAGATGCGCGAGGTTCATTTCTCACCGTCATCGCCGGAGGCCCGCGCCAGCGGGCTGGAGAGCCGGGCCCCAGAGAGGGCGAGCGCTGCATCTGGGTCCCGGATCGGCCCCGCGGGCCGTCCGGGATGACGGGGCTGGTTCATGTTCGCGCTCCCATGCCGATCGGGCATGGCAGAGTGCCGCGTTATGTCTTGGACGCAAGAACGTCGTCCGATGAAACTTCGCCTTCAGGGGAGAGACGATGAGAGCACTCGACGGGATCAAGGTCCTGGACCTGACCCACGCCCTGGCCGGGCCGTTCTGCACCTACCAGCTCCAACTGCTGGGGGCGGAGGTGATCAAGGTGGAGAAGCCGGGCGTCGGCGACGACTTCCGCGACTTCGCCCGCATCCCCGGCTGGGACGCGAGCCCGTCCTTCATCTCCGTCAACGGCGGCAAGAAGTCGGTGACGGTGAACCTGAAGAGCGAGGCCGGCCGCGAGGTGGTGCGCAAGCTGGCCGAGACCGCCGACGTGGTGGTGGAGAACCTGCGGCCCGGCGCGGCGCGGGAGATGGGCCTGGGCTTTGAGGACCTGAAGGGCGTCAACCGCAAGCTCGTCTACTGCTCGATCTCCGGCTTCGGCCAAAGCGGCGAGATGAGCCGCTGGCCGGCCTACGACCACACCATCAAGGCGATGAGCGGGATGATGTGGGACGGGGGCGACGACGTCCCCACCCAGGCGCGCGGGTTCAGCGTCGACTGCTTCTCCGGCTACGTGGCCTTCGCGGCGATCCTCTCGGCCCTGCTGCGGCGCGAGCGGACGGGCGAGGGCCAGCTGCTGGACGTGGCCATGCTGGACGCCAGCTTCGTGCTGATGGGCGTCGGCATGGTGCGCCAGCTGATCACCGGCGACGACGTCTCGCCGATCCAGCCGATCGCCCACGACCGGCCGACGGTGGCGCCCTACCGGACCCGCGACGGCTGGATCTGGCTCTCGGGCAACTTCCAGAACCACTGGGAGGCGCTGTGCAAGGTGATCGGCGCGCCGGAGCTGCTCTCCGACCCGCGCTTCGCCGACGTGAAGAGCCGCAACGCCCACACCGCCGAGCTGAAGGCGGCGCTCGCCGACAAGCTGAAGGACTTCTCGGCGGCGCAGCTCGAGAAGGACCTGATGGCCGCCGGCTGTCCGGCGGCCCAGGTGCGCACCAGCCGCGACGCCCTGAAGATCCCGACGCTGGCCGAGCGCGGGATGCTGGCGCCCAGCCAGGCGCCGGGCGGGCGGGACATCACCCTGATCAACGCCGGCTTCGTCACGGATGCGGACGGGCCGGGCCTCTCCGGTCCGGTGCCCGCCTTGGGGGCGGACACCGAGGCGGTGCTGAAGGGGCTCGGCTACGGCGCGGCGGACACCGCGCGGCTGAAGGCGGAGGGGGCGGTCTGATGGGGTTCGAACGGCTCGCCAGGGCCTACGCCGAGCGGCTGGGGCCGGCCCGCGCGGCGGCCGCCAGGGGCGACAAGGTGGTCGGGCTGGTCGGCGCCGCGATCCCGCGCGAGCTGGTGCTGGCCTCGGGGCGGACGCCGGTGCTGGTGACCGCCGAGCTGGAGCGGCCGATCCCGACCGCAGAGCACTACATCGACCCGGTGGTCGCCCCGGAGATCCAGGCGCTGTTCGAAGCCGCCGTCGAGGGCGAGTTCGAGTTCCTGGACCTCCTGGTGATCTCCCGGCCGTACGCGCAGCTCTACTATTACCTGAAGGAGATCTACCGCCTCGGCCGGGCGCCCAAGCTGCCGCCGCTGGCGATCTACGACCTGATCCAGAGCCGGCGTGAGGCGGTCAGGGCCTACAACCTCGGGCGCACGCGGGCGCTGGCCGAGCGGCTGGCGCGGGAGGCGCCGAGGGCCATCGACGAGGCGTCGCTGGGCGCGGCCATCGCCGAGGGGAACGCCGTGCGCGCGCTGCAGCGGAGACTGCAGGCGCTGCGCTGGCAGGGGCGGGTGAGCGGAACCGAGGCGCTGCAGGCCCTGGGCGCGGGCTGGTTCGTCTCGCCGAAGGAGTATGCGGCGGCGCTGGAGGCCTGGCTCGGCCAGCTCGACGGCGCGCCGGCGCGGAGCGGGACGCGGGTCGTGGTCTCAACCGCCGAGCCCTTCACCCACACGGGCCTGCACGAGGCGCTGGAGGGCGCCGGAATGCTGGTGGTGGCCGAGGACGACGCCTTCGGCTCGCGCGCGGCTGGGGAGGATGTCGGCACGGGCGGGGACCTGATCGAGGCGATCGCCGAGAAGGTCTGGCTGGACGTGGCGACGCCGGCGGTGAACCCCTACGAGGACCGCGAGGCCTGGTTCCGGGCGCAGGCGGCGCGGCCGGACGTGGAGGCGGTGGTGTTCTACGTCCCGCCCTCGGACCGGCAGTTCGGCTGGGACCTGCCGCGGCTGGCCCACTTCGTCGCGGGCCTGCCCAAGCCCGCGCTGCTGGTGCGCGAGGACGCCGCCGATCCGGCCGGCCGCGCCGCCATCTCGGCCAAAGCCGCCGAGTTCCTGAGGGCCCCGAGCCTCAAACCCGCCCTGCCGGAGCTGGTCCGATGAGCGCCGACGACCGCGAAGCCTCGCGCGCCCGCCACGAGGCGCTGACCCAGCTGCAGGTGAGCCGCAGCTTGCGCGCCTACCAGCGCGACTGGTTCGCGGGGCTGCGCCAGCAGGTATTCGAGGAAGGCCGGCCCTACGCGATCGCCTCGGCGCTGGTCCCGCACGAGATCTGGGAAGCGCTCGACATCCCGTTCATCACCGACGTCTGGTATTCGGGACTGGTGGCGGCGCGGCGGCAGTCCGGCCACTACTCGGACTTTCTGGGCAGGCAGGGCTACCACGAGGGCCTCTCCCGCTACGGCGCGCTGACGCTGGGCGTGCTGCTGGACGAGGACAATCCGGACAAGCCGTGGGGCGGCCTTCCCAAGCCGTCGCTGGTCTGCACGGGGGCCGGGGACCGATCCGGGCGGCTGATCGCCGACTACGCCGGCTGCCCCTACGTGCCGCTGGAGATGCCGAGCCTCAACACCCTCCATCCGGAGTGGTGGAAGATGAGCCGCTGGCAGTGGGAGGACCTGGACGAGACCTTCCGCATCGACCTGATGGCGGCCCAGTTCGAGGAGCTGATCGCGGTCTCCGAGAAGGTCGCCGGCAAGAAGCTCGACCGCGACCGGCTGGCCGAGATCGTCGCCCGGGTGAACCGCCAGGAGGAGTACTTCGACGAGGTGCGCGAGATCATCATCGCCGCGCCCAAGCTGCCGGCGCGCCTGGGCGAGGTGATGAGCCAGGTGATGGGCATCCAGTGGCACCGGGGCACCGAGTGGGCGCTGGAGCAGGCCAGGGCCTTCCGCGACGAGGTCAAGCAGCGCGCCGAGACCGAGCAGTGGGTCTGCCCCAACGAGCAGTTCCGGCTGATGTATGTGGGCCAGGGGCTCTGGCAGAACCTCGACTTCTTCACCGAGTTCGAGGAGCGCTACGGGGCGGTGTTCGTGCGCTCGAACTACCTGTCCATCGCCTCGGACGGCTACCTGCGCTACGGCGGCCGCGATCCCGTCCGGGCGCTGGCCTCGCGCTACTGCACCATGAGCGAGCAGATGCACATCCCGGGCCTCGGCAGCGCCTGGGCCATCGAGGAGGCGCGCCGCCACCGGGTGGACGGGGGCCTGGCCATCGAGGGCTGGTGGGGCGGGCGGATGATCAACGTCGCCCTCGAGGAGGCCGGCGTGCCGGTCCTGAATTTCCCGGTCGACGCGGTCGACGCCAACACCTGGGACCAATCGAAGATGTGGAGCCTGGTGGGCGAGTTCATCGAAACCCGCGTCGCGCCGGCCAAGGCGAGGAGAACGAGTACCGCGTAACGGGCTGAACAACACAACAACGGGGGCCGCCAAGAGCCCCCGGGGGAGGAAACATGAAGGCCATTCATCTGCTGGCCGGGGCCGCGGTGGCGGCGCTGGCCCAGGCTGCGCCTGCCTGGGCGCAGGACAGCGCCGTCGAGGAAGTGGTGGTGACCGGCAGCCGCATCCGCGGCGTCGAGACGGTGGGCTCCAACGTCGTGTCGCTGGGCGCCGAGGAGATCGCCCGCCAGCCCTCGGCCACGGTCCACGACCTCCTCAAGCAGGTCCCGCAGATCCAGGGCTTCGGCTACGACCCGTCCTCCGCCGTGGTCAGCGGCACCAGCGGCACCAACACCACCCGCGGCAGCGCGCTGAACCTGCGGGGCCTGGGGCCGCAGGCCACCCTGGTGCTGCTGGACGGGCGCAGGCTGCCGGCCAGCGGCGTGAACGGCACCTACATCGACCCGACCTCCATCCCCGCCATCGCCCTCGACCGGATCGAGGTGGTGGCCGACGGGGCCTCGGCGGTCTACGGCTCGGACGCCGTGGCGGGCGTGGTCAACTTCATCGTCCGCAAGAACTTCACGGGCGCCCGGACGCAGGTGCGCCTGGGCTGGGCGGACGGCTACGAGACCCGACAGTTCGGCCAGCTGTTCGGCCACGACTGGGGCTCGGGGCACGCGATGATCGCCCTGGAGCACTCGCAGAACACCAACCTGAACGGGGCCGAGCGGGACTATGTGCGTTCGGACCTGCGCCCGTTCGGCGGGCGCGATTTCCGCGGCACCCAGTGCAGCCCGGGCAACATCCTGGTGGGGTCGACGCCCTATGCGATCCCGGCCGGCGGCGTCACCCCGGCGACGGCGGGCCAGCTGGTCGCCGGCACGCGGAACCGTTGCGAGACCTTCCGGCTGGGCGACATCCTGCCCGAGCAGGAGCGCAACAGCGTGGTGCTCTACGCCGAGCAGAACCTGACGGAGAGCGTCAGCGTCTTCCTGGAGGGGCTCTACACAAAGCGCGACTACGTCGCGAACGCCATCCAGCAGGGCTCCAGTTCGGTGGTGGCGACGCTCAGCGTGCCGAGGACCAACCCCTTCTTCGTGGCGCCGCCCGGGACCAATCCGACGAGCGTCAACGTGGAGCACTTCTTCGGGCCCGAGCTCGGGGTGCTGCGCCAGCACGGCTATTTCCGCACGACGCACCTGGCGGGCGGTTTCCGCTTCGAGCTGCCGGGCGAGTGGAGCGGCGATCTGACCGGCTTCTACGGCCGCACGGACGAGGCCCAGGACACCCAGCGCATCCTGCCGGCGGCGCTGACCGCGGCGCTGAACAGCACCGACCCGGCGACGGCCTTCAATCCGTTCGGCGGCCCGAACCGGCCCGAGGTGCTGGCGGCGATCAACTCCGGCGTCTTCAACCCCTACGCCCGCAACACCCTGGCCGGCGCCGAGGTGCAGGCCAACGGGCCGGTCTGGGAGCTGCCGGGCGGACTGATGCGGCTGGCGGTGGGCGCGGAGTACGTCAACTACGGGCTGGGCGCGGGCTCGCGGCAGGGGGATGCGGCCAACCCGAGCCGCCTGTTCCTCTACACCTCACGTTACCAGAAGGCCGCCTTCGCCGAGCTGTTCGTGCCGATCTTCGGCGACGCCAACGCCGCGCCGGGCCTGCGCCGGCTCGACCTGTCGCTGGCCTACCGCTGGGACGACTATTCCGACGTGGGCTCGACCTCGAACCCGAAGGTCGGGGTCACCTGGTCGCCGATCGAAGGGCTGCTGCTGAAGGGGACTTACGGGACCTCGTTCCGCGCGCCGCTGCTGCAGGACCTGCAGCTGCTGCGGGGCGGGGCGGCGCTGATCGTCTCCACCGTGCCCGATCCGCTCTCGCCCACGGGCACCAGCACGGGCCTGGCGGTGAACGCCGGCAACCCGAACCTGACGCCGGAGGAGGCGACCAACTGGGCCTTCACCTTCGACTACCAGCCGCCGGCCGTCCCGGGCCTGCGCCTGTCGGCCACCTGGTTCTCCATCGACTACGACAACCAGGTCTCCAACCCGCCGCGGGGCTCGCAGACCCTGCTCGATCCCAACTACCAGTTCCTGGTGACCCGCAACCCGACGGAGGCGCAGATCCAGGCCTGGCTGGCCCAGGGACTGCGGATCAACGGCATCCGCCCGCCGGTGGTGGCCTGGCTGCAGAACGCCCAGACCCAGAACCTGGGCGGGACCAAGGTGCGCGGGGTGGACTTCGACGCCAGCTACCGGTGGGACACGGAGCTGGGCGAGTTCAACGTCGGCGTGAACGGCAGCTACACCCACACCTTCAAGGTCAAGATCACGCCCGTCGCGCCGGAGCTGGAGCAGGTGGGCGCCATCAACTTCCCGCTGCGGCTGAGGAGCCGGGTGTTCGCCGGCTGGAACCGGGGGCCGATGACCGCCCAGGTCACCTGGAACCACGCCGACGACTACAAGAACCCCCTGACCAGCCCGACCCAGAAGATCGACGACTTCGACACCGTGGACGTCCACCTGGGCTACGAGTTCGAGGACACGGGACGGCGTTGGCTGGACGGGCTCTCCATAAGTCTCGACGCCCAGAACCTGTTCGACGCCGACCCGCCCTTCGTCGACCTGGAAGGCGGCTGGGACCCCGGCCAGGCGAGCGCCGTGGGCCGGTTCGTGGCGGTGACCCTGGCCAAGACGTGGTGAGGGTAGCGGCCAGATCCTCCCCCGTGGCGCAGACTGCGGGGGAGGGGGACCGCCGAAGGCGGTGGAGGGGGCGCTTCGCCCCTTGCGCCCCCTCCGTCTCGCCGCTTCGCGTCGATCCACCTCCCCCGCACGCTGCGCTACGGGGGAGGAGCGGATGACCGCGACGGCTGAAGCTGGAGGGCGAGCCCGCTGGACGCGCTACCAGGTGTTCGTGCTGGCCGCGCTCGTGCTGGTGAACGGCTTCAACTACCTGGACCGGGCGATCCTCAACATCCTGCAGGAGCCGATCAAGGCGGACCTGGCGCTGACCGACACCCAGCTGGGGATGATCAGCGGACCGGCGTTCGCCATCCTCTACACGCTGGCCAGCGTGCCGATCGCCCGCTGGGCGCAGCGGGGGGATCGGACCACCATCCTGTCGCTGGCGCTGGCGATCTGGTCGGGAGCGACGGCGGCCTGCGGGGCGGCGATGAGCTACGTCCACCTGTTCGTTTCGCGGCTGTTCGTCGGGCTGGGGGAGGGGGCCTGCAGCCCGACCAGCTACTCGCTGGTGGCCGACTACTTCCCGGCCCGGCAGCGGGGGATGGCGATGGCGGCGATCAGCGCCAGCATCCCCATCGCCGGCTTCGTGGCCCCGCTGGCCGGCGGCTTCATCGCCCACGAGTGGGGCTGGCGCTGGGCGTTCGTGATCGTCGGGCTGCCGGGGGTGGCGCTGGCCGTGGCGCTGAAGGCGACGCTGAGGGACCCCCGCAAGGCCGGCCGCGCGGCGGCGGGCGAGGCGGCCAGGCCCTCCAACTTCCTGGCCGACATCCGGCTGCTGGCGGCCAACCGGGCCTTCGTCTTCTTCTTTTTCGCCAACGCCTTCATGGGCATGGCGATCAGCGGCACCAACGTCTTCACCGCCTCCTACTTCATCCGCCAGTACGGGATGAGCCTGCGCGAGGCCGGGGTGATCGTGGCGCTGGGGCTGGGCCTGGCGGGCCTGGCCGGCACCTTCCTCGGCGGCTTCCTGTCGGACCGGTTCGCCGGCGAGCGGGGGCGCAGCTACTTGATCCTGCCTTCGGTGGGGGCGGGGCTGGCGGGCTGCCTGTTCCTGGTGACCTTCACGCGGGAGATCTGGCCGGTGGCCCTGGCCTTCCTGATCCTGGCCAACGTCGCCACCGACCTGAAGAACGCGACCGTCCTGGCGGCCGCGCAGAACATGTCGCCCGACCACATGCGACCGACGACGGCGGCGGTGACGATGATCGCGGTGACCCTGCTCGGCACGGCGATCGGGCCGTTGATCGTGGGAACGCTCAGCGACCTGACGGCGGCGCGGGAGTTCGCCGGCGGACTGGGCGACTTCGCAGCCGCCTGCCCCGGCGGGCGCGGGGCAGGGGCCGCCGCTGCGGCCTGCGCCGAGGCCTCGGCGGCCGGGATGCGGGCCGGCCTGCTGGCCATCAGCGGCGTCTACTTCGCGGCGATGACGATGTTCGGGCTTTCGGCGTGGGCGCTGAAGGAGAGGCTGAATTAGCTCCCGTCATGCCGGACCGCAGGACCGATCCGGGACCCAGCCGCGGCGCGTGGGATCTGGGTCCCGGCTCTCCGCTACGCTGCGGCCGGGATGACGGAGAGGTCAGAGGACCTCGAACACTTCCAGCCGCACGCCGCCGGGCCGCCTCGCCCCCTTGGCGATCCCGAGCTTCCAGTTGAGGTGGGCGAGGCGCGGCGCGCCGGTCCGGAAGCGGATCGAGGTGCGGAAGTAGTAGAGGGACGGGTCCACCGCCTCGCCGGCGCCGAGGCGGGCGAGGACGTCGGGGGGACCTGAGCGGACGCCGCTGGAGATGACTTCGACGATGTCGCCGTCGGCCGTGCGGAAGGCGTAGTGGGCCTCGATCTGGAGGTTGCCGTCGTCGTGGATGGTCTGCCAGTCCGCGCCGCCGGGGATGATCTCGCCTGCGACCTGGCCGCTCACCCGGCCGCCGACGATGGGGATGCAGCGGCGGGCGCCGGCGCCGATGTGGCCGGGCTCGAAGGGGGCGGAGACGTCGGCCTCGATGACCAGGAAGGGGGCGTCGGCTGCGATGCTCATGCGGTGGCCTTCACCGGCGGGGTCAGGGACGGGCGGGCGTTCAGCGCCTCCTTGTCGAAGCCGGCGAGGCGCTTGTAGTTCGCCGCCACCTCCTCCAGCTCGGCCGGCGAGAGCACGTCGTGGACATGGGCGAAGCCGTCGGGGGCGCGCTCGTGGGCCAGCTGCATCACCTGCTCGGGACCGTTGCCGCGGTTGGCCAGGACCAGCTTGCTGGTGGCCGGGCGGCGGGCCTCCTCGTAGGCCGACAGGGCGGCGGCCGCCTCGCCGCGGGTCGCCAGCTCGTAGGCCAGGGTGCGCGCGTCGAGGATGGCCTGCGAGGCGCCGTTGGAGCCGATCGGGTACATCGGGTGGGCCGCATCGCCCATCAGCGTGAGGCGCCCGAAGGTCCAGCGGTCCACCGGGTGGCGGTCGACCATCGGGTACTCGTAGACCGCTTCGGCGCCGCGGATCAGCTCGGGCACGTCCAGCCAGGCGAAGCGCCAGTCCTCGAACCTGGGCAGGAAGTCTTGAAGCCGGCCAGGACGGTTCCAGTCCTCGCGCCGCCACTCGGTCTCGTCCGGGAAGCGCAGCTCGGCGATCCAGTTGATCAGCGCCTGGCCCTGCGTCTCGACGGCGGGGTCGATGGGATAGCAGACGAACTTCTGGTCCTGGTGTCCGGCCATCACCATGGTGCGGCCGTTGAGGTAGGGCTTCGACAGGGTGACGCCCCGCCAGAGCACGCGCCGGTTCCAGATCGGCGGGCCTTCGTCCGGATAGAACTGGGCGCGCAGGGTCGAGTGGATGCCGTCGGCGGCGACCACCACATCGCCGGCCGCGGAGGGCAGGGCGGCGCCGCTCTCGCGCGAGCGGAAGCGGACGGTCCCCGTCTCCGGATCGGCGCCGACGGCCTCGTGGTCCAGGTGGACGCGGGCCCCGCCGAGCCGCTCGATCACCGCCTCCAGCAGCAGCATCTGCAGGGCGCCGCGGTGGATCGAGTACTGGGGCCAGTTGTAGCCGGCGCCGAGGCCCCGGGGCTCGCGCCAGATCTCCTGGCCGAAGCGGTTGGCGTACATCAGGGCGCCGGTGGGGATGCCGCGGGCGGCCATGGCGGGGGCCAGGCCCAGCTCGGTCAGCTCGCGCATGGCGTGGGGCAGGACGTTGACGCCGACGCCCAGCGGCCGCAGCTCCGGCGCGGCCTCGTAGACCTCCGCCTCGATCCCCGCCGCATGCAGGCTGAGCGCGAGCGTCAGTCCGCCGATCCCCGCCCCGACTATGATGACCCGCATACCGTTCGCCCGACTTACCTTTGACAGGGGCTTTGGCCGATCGGGCCGGGCCTGTCCAGCGCGCGCGGCGGCGCAGGGACCACGGCGGGGCGCGGCTCCCGCCCCTGGGGGAGCGGCTGTCGGGGTCCGATTTCCGCCAGACCCGGAGGCGAGGGCCCGGGATGCTTGCGGCGAAAGCGGAGGCGAACGTGACCGGATCCGACGACGAGCTGGCGTACCTGAGCATCGATGAGGCGGGCGCGCGTCTGCGCCGGGGCGAGATCACCTCCCTCGCCCTGACCGAGGCGCACCTTGCGCGGATCGGGCGGCTCGACGCGGCGCTCGGCGGCTATGCGCGGGTCACGGCCGAGGCGGCCCTGCGGCAGGCGCGGGCGGCGGACGCGGAGCTGGCGGCCGGGCGCGACCGGGGGCCGCTGCAGGGCGTCCCGCTGGCGGTGAAGGACCTGTTCTGGACGGCTGGGGTGGTCACGGCGGCCGGGACCCGCGTCCACGGCGACTTCCGTCCGGCTGTGGACGCCACCGTGGTGCAGCGATTGAAGGCGGCGGGCGCGGTGCTGCTCGGCAAGCTGCAGATGACCGAGGGGGCCTATTCGGACCACCACCCCTCGATCCGCCCGCCGCGGAACCCCTGGGACCCGCAGGCCTGGCCGGGGATATCCTCGAGCGGGCCGGGCGTGGCGCTGGCGGCGGGGCTCTGCTGCGGGGCGCTCGCCTCGGACACCGGCGGCTCGATCCGCTGGCCCTGCGCGGCCAACAACCTGACCGGCCTGAAGCCGACCTGGGGCCGGGTCAGCCGCCACGGCGCATTCGAGCTGGCGGCCAGCCTGGATCACGTGGGCCCGATGGCGCGGGACGTCGGGAGCGTGGCGGCCGTGCTGCAGGCCATCGCCGGCCGCGACGACCTGGACCCGAGTTCGCTGGCCGAGCCGGCGGGCGACTACCTGGCCGCCCTCGGCGAGGGCGCCGGCGGGCTGCGGATCGGCGTCGACCGCCGGTGGAACACCGTAGACGTGGACCTGGAGGTCGCCGCGGCGCTGGCGCAAGCGGAGGCGGTGTTTCGCACGCTGGGCGCGGAGGTCGTCGAGGTGGCGGCGCCCGACGTCGCCGAGGCGGTCGCGGACTGGCCGGCCAACTGCGCCGTGGAGGCGGCGGTGGCGCACGAGGCGACCTATCCCGCCCGGGCCGAGGCGTACGGCCCGGTGCTGGCCTCGGTAATCGAGGCGGGGCGGACGCTGAGCGGCGTGGACTACCAGAAGATCCTGCTGCGCCGGATGGCGCTGCGCGGCCGGTTCGACGCCCTCTTCGCCGACGTCGACCTGCTGCTCACCCCGGCCCACCCCTTCGCGCCGCTGACGCTGGAGCGCATCCGCACCCTCGGCGAGCTGCCGGCGCTGATCGCCCGCCTGCAGACCTACACCTGTCCCTTCGACATGACCGGGCATCCGACCCTGAGCCTGCCGGCCGGCGCCGGCGCCGCGGGCCTGCCGATCGGGCTGCAGCTCGTCGCGGGCCGCCTGCAGGAGGCGCGCCTGCTGGCGGCCGGGGCGGCGTTCCAGGGGGCGAGCGACTGGCACCGGCGCCGGCCGGACCTCGCCTGGGCCGCCGGGAACCTCGCCGCATGACCGCGACCACGACAGGGGCACGGCCGCGGATCTTCTACGGCTGGGCGGTGGTGGCCGGCGCGTTCGCGGTCACCTTCTTCGGCTTCGGCAGCGCCTACACCTTCTCGACCTTCTTCGAGCCGCTGCAGCGGGAGTTCGCCGCCTCGCGGGCGGGCGTGTCCCTGGTCTTCTCGATCGCGGGTTTCCTCTACTTCGCGCTCGGGGTGGTGAGCGGGCCGCTGGCCGACCGCTTCGGGCCGCGGGCGCTGGCCGTCGGCGGCATGGCGCTGGTGGGCGCAGGCCTGGCGCTGGCCGGCGCGGCGCGCAGCCTGACCGAGGTCTACCTGGCCTACGGCCTGGGCGTGGGGCTCGGCGTCGGCTTCGCCTACGTGCCGGCGGTGGCGGCGGTGCAGAAGTGGTTCGTTCGGCGGCGCGGGCTGGCCTCGGGCCTGGCGGTGAGCGGCATAGGGCTCGGCACCCTGGCCATGCCGCCGCTGGCGGCCTGGCTGATCGAGGCCTGGGGCTGGCGCGCGGCCTACGTCTCGCTGGGCGTCCTGGCGCTCGTCGCGGGCGGCGGCCTGGCGCTCCTGCTGTCGGCGGACCCGGCGCGGCATGGCCTGGCGCCGGACGGCGAGGCCGCCGTGGCCGCCGAGCGAGCGGCTCCGACGGGCGCGCCGTTTCGAAGCGCCATCCGCTCGCGAACCTTCGCCGGGCTCTACCTCTCCAGCCTCATCTGCGCGTTCGGGGTCTTCCTGCCCTTCGCCCACCTGGTCCCCTACGCCCTGGACCGCGGCGTGCCGGCGGGCCAGGCGGTGCTGCTGCTCGGCGCGGTCGGGGTCGGAAGCACGGCGGGGCGGTTCCTGCTGGGCGGACTCTCCGACCGGCTGGGACAGCGGCCTTCGCTGCTGCTGATCATCTTCGGCGTCGCCGCGACGATGGCGCTCTGGCCGGCGCTGTCGGGCGTGTGGCCGCTGGCCGCCTTCGCCGTCGCCTACGGCGTCTTCTACGGCGGCTGGGTGGCGATCCTGCCGGCGCTGCTGATGAGCGAGTTCGGCGGCCGCCATGTCAGCAGCCTGATCGGCGTGCTCTACACGAGCGTCGCCTTCGGGACCCTGGTCGGGCCGACCCTGTCGGGCTGGGCGTTCGACGTCACCGGCGGCTACCAGGCCGCGATCCTGGCCGCCGCGGCATGCAACGCCGTCGGCGGGATCATCGCCTGGCGCGCCACCCGGCGGTGAGCGCTCACCAGCTGTTGCGGCCGTCCACCTGTTCGACAGCGACGCCGGACCAGTCGAGGTCGTCAATCA
Organism: Phenylobacterium terrae; assembly: GCF_042681205.1. NCBI lineage: Bacteria > Pseudomonadati > Pseudomonadota > Alphaproteobacteria > Caulobacterales > Caulobacteraceae > Phenylobacterium > Phenylobacterium terrae. The sequence goes on along the minus strand of NZ_JBHUEY010000001.1, from coordinate 88,522 downwards.
GCTTCAGGTTCACCCCGTGGATCCGCTCGGCGGGCAAGGCGCCGGCGTCGAACCCCGGCTTGGGCGTTCCGTCGGCGTTGTAGACCGAGGCCCAATCCGGCGAGTCGCCCCAGGTGTGCATGCCGCAGCGGCCGCAGAAGTGGTGGCGGTTGAGGCCGTCGCTGGCCGAGTAGGTCCGCGCCTCGGCGTCGGAGAGCAGCTTGAATTCGCCGGGGCGGAAGTAGGCCCACACCGCGCCGGTCCGGGCGCAGAAGCTGCAGTTGCACGCCTTGGCGCTCGCCGGCTGTCGCGGCAGCTCGATCTTGGTGGCGCCGCAGTGGCACGAGGCGATCAGGGGCATGGGTGGGGTCCTCCAGGTCAGGAAAGCACCCTAGAGGGGGCCTCCTGACAGCTGTCTGGCAGCAGGGTGGCGCAACGCCGATCTGCGCCGGGACGCTAGCTGGTCTTCAGCTTCCGGGCGCTCGAGACCTCGATCCGGTTGGCCGGGATGATCAGCGCCGCGGCGGCGTCGTCGGCCACGTCGCCGTCGACCAGGACGAACTTGCCGCCGACCCGAAGCTTGGTCGGGCCGGCGGCGAGCGTGACCGCGCTCGGATAGGTCACCGGCGCGGAAGACGCGTTCTGGCCGGAGAAGGTGAAGATCTGCGAGGCCCTGGTTGCGACCGGCTGGCCGCCGATCTTCAGGCGCGGGTCGGTGACGACGGCCAGCGGCGCAGGCCCGGCGGTGACGGCGCCGGTGTTGCCCGCCACGTCCGTCTTGCTGGTCGAGGGGACGGCCTTCACGTCGGCGGCCGTGGCCACCGGCTTGCTCATCTGCCGAAGCCGCCGAGCCGGGTGACGGTCAGGCCCATGCCGCGCAGGCTGGCCGCCTGGCCCATGCTGGTGGCGATGCCGGCGTTCTCCAGCGTCGTGCGGATCTCCGCGACATCCTTGTTCGCCAGGTCGCCGAGCGTGCGCACGCCGGCGGCGCGCAACGCCTCGGTGGTCTGTTCGTCGGCGAACTTGATCGAGCCGATCGGCACCTCGGCGATCTCGGCCTGAGGGTTGAGGCCCACGGCCCCCACCACCGCCGCCTGGCCGAGCCCGGAGGTGACCAGGGCGTTGGCCTTGGCTTCGGCGACCGCATCGTGGAGCTTGGAGACCGACTCGAAGGTCATGTCGTCGGGCAGGCCCTTGACCACGTCGGAGACCGGCGTCGCGCCCGCCAGGGTGGTCGCGCCGAACTTGTCGAGGAACTGGCGGGTGGTGAAGCCCTGCGGGAAGGCGGTCTTCACCGCCTCCTCGTTGTCGAACAGGAAGCGGCTGAACTCGCGGCTCTCCTCGAGCGCCTGAGGGACATAGCTCGGCTTGACCTTGTCGGCCACGCCGGCGGCCGACTCCGTCAGGATCAGGCCCATGGAGGTGTTCCAGACCTCCATCGGCTTGCCGTTGAAGTTCGTCACGTCGATGCGCTCGGCCGGCAGGCCTTCGATCATGCCCTTGTCCGGGTTCGCGGCGTCGCGCCACACCGTGGGCTTGGCGAACTTGATGCGCGGGTCGGTCGGCGTGACCACGCGCGGATCGACGCCGATCGGGCCCAGGGGGCCGAACGGATCCCACGGCCGCGGGAAGGGGCGGGGCTCGAACACCTGGGGCGGCAGCTGAAACGGTGGGATGTCCAGCGGCCCCCAACCGATGCCGCCGCCGCCCGTGGAGGGCTTGTTGCAGCAGTCGTGGACCTGGCGGTTGATGGCGTTGAGCTCGGCGCTGAACTCGCCGAACGCGCCCGAGATCGCCTGACGGAGCTGGGCGATCACCTGGAAGGCCTTGTCGAGGTCCTTCTCGACGGTCTCCAGGTCCTGGCGCAGGGCGTTGAAGCGGACGTTGAAGCCGTTGATCCCTTCGGCCTCGACCAGATCCTCGCCGTCGCGCCACTCGCGGTGCTCGAAGCTGGGCGTGAACTCGGACCTGGCCGCGGGGTCGTGGGCGCTGACCTGCGATCCGGCGGAGAGGGCGAAGCTGCGGAGGCTCTTGCCCGCCTTGTCGAGGATCCACTGGCCGACGACGAACTTGGTGGCGGCCTCGTCGAGGTTGGCCTCCCCCAGCTTGGTCAGCAGGCCCTCGGTGTTCTTGCCGAGGTATTCGGCGACGGAGATCTTGCTGAAGTCAGGCATCGGACTCTCCCGGGACGGGTGACTGCGGGACGGCGAAGCGCGGCTGGCGGAAGCGGCGGAAGCTCCGGGCGGCGGCCAGGTTCAGGGCGGCGGGCGGCGCGTCGGGATCGAGCTTCACGTGACGCTGGCGGATGGGCCAGGTGTTGATCTCGACGCCGGCCGGGCAGGCGTGGGCCAGGATGTTCATCATCCGCTCGTAGGCGGGGTAGTCGAGGGTCTCGCCCGGCGGGAGCCATGGGCGCACCTCGAGCGGGTCGGTGAGGCCCATGCGGCGGTAGCCTGTCAGCACGATCGCGTAGACGCCGGGCTCCTCGAAGCGGACCGGGAAGCGCGTCCCGCCGCCGTGGGCCGGATCCGAGGCCGCTCGGGTCGGCCGGCCGGTGTCGAGGTCGGCGGCCGCCCAGTTGAGCCGCAGCGCCTTGCGCTGGGTCAGGTTGGGCCCGAGCCCCGGAAGCGGAATGCTGGAGGCCGCCAGCACGACGTCGCCGTTCTGCCGGACCAGCACCGCCAGGGCCGGCACGCCCTGGTCGGCCAGCGAGAAGGTGAGGGCGGAGACCTTGTCCCAGTCGTCCTCCTCGCCGTTCCGAAGCCCGGCCGCCGTAGCGCCTTTCACCGTCAGGCCCGCGAGGGCCTCCGGCGGCACGCCCTGCCACAGCGCCTGCAGCGCCGTCTGGTCGGCCAGGCTGTAGCGCGGCGGCAGGATGCGGTCGCGGTAGGCGGCCTCGTGCGCAGGCAGGTCGGCGAGCATCGCCAGGATCTGCGCGCCGGCGACGGCGGTGGCGGTGAGCCCCGCCTGCTCCCTGGCCGCCTTCAGGGCCTCGGCGAGGCCCTCGGCCGACCGCGGCGCAAGATCGGCGGCCTCGAACACCGCTTCCGTTCGGGCTCCCGGCGGCCGCTCGACCGCGCCGGGGCCGGCGATGTCCAGGTTCCCGATCGGCAGGTGCGAGAGATAGTAGTTCACCCCGTCGAGCCGGCGGGCGGTGGCGAAACCGAGCGGCCGCAGCAGGTCGATGGCCTGCGGCTCGCCTGGCTGGCCCGCCACCGGCTTCAGCGCCGCGACGGCGGCGGCGAAGTCGCCGGTGGCGGCGGGATCGGTGGCCTGGATGCGGTCGGCGAGCTGGCGCAGGAAGGTCTGGCCGGTGCGGATCTGGGCGCCCAGGCCGAGCTCGTGCAGCGCGCCGCCCGCATCGTCCTGCGCCTTCACCAGGGCGATGTCGCCGGCGAAGCCGACGGCCCCTGCGAAGCCCAGCAGCCGGTCCAGCGCCCGGGCCAGCGGCGGGGCCATCGCCGCGACGGCGGGCATCGCCGAGAACCCGTCGCGGAGCCGCCGGCGCAGCGCCTTCTCCTCGGCCTTCTGGGCCTTGGGAACGGCGCGATCGGCGTCGGGCGCGGCCGGATCGATGAGCTGGCTGCGGCGCAGGCGCTCGAAGGCGGCGGCCAGTTGGTCCTGGGCGGCCTGCGCGGTCGGTGCGACCGAGGCGATGCGCACCGCCACCTCGAAGGGGTTGTCGCGCTCCTCCAGGTCGAACCCGGGGTTCACCTCCCGCAGGCGGCGGACGACCTCTTCGCGGGTGGGGAAGAGCGCCCCGCGGAACAGGCGCAGGCGCGGCCGGTAGCGGGCGTCGGGCTCCCGCTCGGGGGCGATCTCGCTCAGCACGCCGGCGTCGAAGACCATCCGGCTGTCGAAGCGCGGAACGCCGAGCTCGGCGCCCAGGCGGTCGAGCAGGCCGCCCTTGGCGCCGTCGATGGTCCGCGCCGCCGCCAGCGCGCGCAGGTGCCGCCGGATCCGCTGCTGCTCGAGGGACAGCACCATAAGCAGGTGCGCGAGGTTGCCGCTCAGCGCATCGACGGCGATCAGCCCCGGAAGGCCCGCCGCGGGGACCGCCGCGCCGCCGCGGGTGGCGCTCAAGGTGAACTCCACCGCCGCCGCCTGCTGCGGATCGCGCCGGCGCAGCAGCAGCGCCGCGCCGGCCGGGGTGTAGGCCTCGAACACCAGCCGCTCGCTCGCCGCGCCGCGCTTGACGGTGAGGACGACCTCCTCGTCGTCCAGGTCGACCTGCAGGCGGGCGAGGGCGGTCACGTCGCGCTTTTCCAGCGGGATGGCCAGCCTGCCCTGGTCGGTGAGCGGCAGGCTGGCCAGCTCGAAGCCGGCCGCCAGGGGGCCGGCCAGCGCGTCATTGAGCGCGCGGCGGCTGTCGGCGCGGTAGCGGTCGATGTCCGGCGCCAGGTCGACCATGGTCAGGGCGCCGGGACGAGGGTGATGTACTCGTCGGTGTCGACGAGCACGGGGACCGAGCGGGGGATGGGGTCGAGGTTCCGGCCGACGCCGAGCCCCTGCGGCCCCTCCTGCAGCAGCGAGGCGCCGGAGCCGTGCAGGAGCTCCAGGTCGAGCACGTCGACCACGTTCGGGTCGGACATGATCTGATACTCGACCTTGGAGGCGCGCACCGGGCTGTCGAAGCCCAGGGCCCCGACGTAGCTGTCGATCCGCTCCAGCAGGCGGGCCTTGAAGGCCCTGGCCGGGGGCGACTGGTTCATCGCCGTGCGGTTGCCGGAGGGCAGGGGAAGGCCGCGCACATGGACCGTCGCCCTGACGAAGACATGCACGGTCGCCGCGCGCTCGACGCGGGGGAAGAGGCCGATGGGCCGCAGGTCCTCGACGGCCTCCAGCACCGCCTCCAGCAGGCCGCCGGGCCCGCCCCAGATGGCGCCGTCCTCCTGCGCCACCAGGATGCTGAAGGCGTAGGGGGAAATGAGGTCGCGCTCGGCGGCGAACAGGCGCTCGAGGAAGTTGAAGTCGCCGAAGATGGCGCGGTTGAGGTCGAGCCCGCCGTACTGGTCCTGCACCGCCACGCGGCGCACGCCGGGGACCATCGAGACGGCGGCCTGGATGGCCTCGGGCGTCCAGACCGAGCGCGGCATGCGCAGCAGCAGCTCGCGGTAGGACTCGTCGGGCCAGCGCGCCTCGCCGCCGGTGAACCGGGTCTCGTGCTGGATGGAGACGACCTCCTCCAGCCTGACGTTCGCGGCCAGGGCCCGGGCCCGCAGATCGGCCAGCCTGTCGAGGTCGTCGGACGGCGTATAGCTGTCGTTCCAGAGCGTGATCTTCTGGGCCGCATCGCCCGGGTCGAGGTTGCCGTCGAGCCCGGGATAGAAGGCCTGGGCGCGGACGGTGGCGGTCTTGGCGGCGGTGGAGAGCTCGACCTCGTTGAGCGTGAAGACGTGCCGGTCGCCGCCCAGGGAGGTCAGCCGCGCGCCCCGGGGAATGCGGACGGCGTCGGCGTGGTCCTCGAGCGTGAGCTGCAGCTCGCCGGAGGCGCGCATGAAGGGACGCGGCACGCCCAGCTCTTCGCCCAGGCGCGACAGCGCCGGGCCGCTGGCCGTGGGGATGTAGAGGTCGTCGACCACCGCCGCCATGGTGGCGTAGGTGCGCGTCGTCTCGATCGCGCCCAGCTCGAGGATCTTGCGGACCGCCGAGCCGGGGGCCAGGTCGATGTCCGGCCCCAGCACCGCCCGCGCCGCCGCCAGCGACTCGCGCAGCAGCTGGGTGTAGGGCTTGGGCGCGAACCCGGCTTCGGTCAGGCCGTACTTGCCGCCGTCGCCGGAGCGGCGGACCAGCTCCTCCAGGGCCTTCAGCTCGGAGGCCCCGAACACCAGGTCGGTCTCGTCAGCCATTCTCGTCCAGGCTCCCCAAGTCGACGCTGACCCGTTCGCCGGTCAGGGTGTCGAAGGTCACAGTGATCCAGCGCTCGCGCACGAGGTCGCCGGCCGTCGCGTCCGGCCGGGCGGCCAGGGCCGGATCGGCGCCCACCTGCACGTCGACCACCCGGCTGACCCGCGGATCGGCGTCGACGACGATGGCCGCGGCGGCCCGGAGCCGCTCGCGCAGCAGCGCGCGGTCTTCCTCCTCGGCGATCAGCCGGGCCCCGTCGAAGCCGAAGGCCAGGTTCAGCGGGTCGGTCCCGCGGCCGGTGCAGAAGGCCAGGCGCAGGTCCTGGATCAGCGCCGCGCGGCCGGCCACCAGCGGCGTCTCGCCGGCCGCCAGGGCGATGTCGACGCGGGTGTAGTCCGCCCCGCCCAGGGGCTCGACCCTGAGGCCCCAGCCCAGGGTGCGGCGCTCGATCAGTTCGCGGGCGGTCAGGAGCTCGGCCATCAGGTCACGTCCACCGCGCCGTTCTTGATGTCGACGGTGACGCCGGCGCTCTTCAGCTGGATGCCCTCGTCGGCCTGCAGGGTCAGGGACTTGGGCGTCAGGATCCGGATGGCCCCGTCCTCGTCGATCTCGAGGAAGGCGGCGCCGTCCTTCCCCTCGATCCGCAGGCCGCCGGGGGCCGCCGAGCCCCCCGGGCGCTCGCCGGGCGCCTTCAGCGTCCACTCGCCGACCCGCAGGGTCAGCTCGCGCACCTGGACGGTGCGGCGGCCCTTGGCGTCGATCAGGTCGTGGGCGGCGGCCAGGGCCTCGGGCGCGATCGGGCCGGTGTCCTCGTCGCCGCCGCTCGTCACGTTCGGATCGACAGGCAGGATGAGCCAGTAGTCCCCGTCCTGCGCCTCGGCCGGACCGGCCCCGGCGTTGTCCTCCTTGCCGGACCACCAGAGGGCGCCGACGTCGAGCGCCTCCTCCGGTTTGCCCTCGGGGCGCAGCAGCGCCAGCCGCATGCCGGGATAGCGCGGCAGGACCAGGCCGAAGGGCCCCCAGGCGAAGGGGGTGACGTAGGGCGCCGCGGAGGCGCGCTGGGGATCCTTGCGCTGGATGTCGACCGTCCGGAACGACTGCACGCGGCCCTTGTCGGCGTCGAGCCCGACCAGCAGGTCGCCGGTCTGCCCAGCGGCGCCCCCCTTGGCTTGCGAGCGGAACACCCTCAGTTCGCCGACGTCGACCGTGCGGGGCCGGCGGCTCTCGATGGCCGAGTGGATCGCGCCGGCCGCGCCTTCCGCCGACTTGCCGCCGCCCTGCGGGCCGGAGCGGTCGGCCTTCTTCGGGATCTCGGGGCTGTCCTTGCCGCACACCACCCCGTCGATTTCGGTGACGAAGCCGACCTTGGAGCCCTGGCGGTGGCGGACGGCGCGCACGTAGAGGCAGACCGGATCGCCGTCGGCCTTGAGGCCGAGCGGGTCCGTGGCCATGCCGATGGCGGCGTCGGCGAAACCCAGGCCGGTGCTGGGCGACTTGGCCTTCGGGGACTTGTAGAGGAACTTGATCGCCTGGCCGGGCTTGACCGTCGCGTCGCCGCGGATCTGCAGGCTGAACGCCTGCTCGGCCCCGGACGTGTCGCCCAGGTCGCGCTCGCTCGCCCGGATGGAGAGCACCTCGAGGCCGCCGCTGAGGTCGTTGGGCGCGGCCTTGAAGGCCTCGACCACGTCCTTGCCGAACAGCAGCCGGCCGTTGTCGATCAGGTAGCCGCCGAGGCCCTCGGCCTTGGCCGCGTCGACGAGCGCGGGCTCGAAGGCGCGCAGCCGGTCGATCACCCGCTCGCGGGCGGTGACGATCGCCGCCCCGCCCGGCGGTTTGCCGCCGCCCCCGCCGCCCGCCGCGGCGGCGCCGAGACCCCCGATGGACGGCGGCGAGATCGAGGGCAGGCCGAACGGGAGCCCGCCGCCGGCCGCCGGCGGGCCGGCGTCGACGCCGATCTTGCCGCAGAGCGCCTTGACGTCGTCCGGCGCGGCCAGCGGCGCGGACTTCTCCACCCGCTCGGTGGAGAGGGCGTACCAGGCCTTGTCGACGCCCTCGATGACCAGCTTGTAGCTGGCCTTCTCGGACTCCACGGACAGGCCGGTGACCACGAACCGGGCGGCCACGTCCTTGTCGTCGTCGCCGTCGCCCGCGGCCGACTGGATCAGGTCCGCCGCTTCGTCGAGGCCGGGATAGGGCAGGCCGACCCGCCAGTAGAGCTTGAGCACGCCGATCAGCGCGCCCTTGGCCTTGGACGGGGTCTGGGCCTCCTGGGCCTTGTCGTAGGCCGCCAGGATGTCCTGCATCATCCGGAAGGGGATCCGCTCGATCACCAGCTTCACCCGGCCGCCGTCGAGGCCCAGCCCCTTGGAGACGGTGATGTCGGCGCGGAACAGGGTGTGGTTGAGCTTCACCTCGCTGGGCGTCGCGCCCGGGATCGCGCCGGCGCTCGCGGCGGCGTTCATCACCGCAGCCCCCGCCGCGGCCAGCGCGCCGCCGGTCCCCGCGCCCGCCGGCGGGGCGGGCGACAGGGTCAGCTTCCAGGCTGCGGCGTTGTGGAAGGGCGTGGTCACGGGGGCGGTTCTCCCAGCGCGCGGAAGCGGGCGTCCTCGAGCGACAGCCGGCGGGCGACGGCCGGGCGGGGCCGGGCGGGCGGCGGCGGCGCGCTGCGCGGCGGATCGCCGGCGGCTGTCCCGGGGCGGCGCCAGGCCAGGCGCAGGCGGCTTCCCGACAGCGGCAGCCCGCGGACGGCCCCGGCGGTGATCACCGCATCCAGCAGAACCAGCTCGAGCAACGGCGTCCCGGCTTCCGGCAGCAGGGTGCGCCGGCCGAGCCGCAGCGGCGCGGCGCCGACCAGGGCCGGGCCGCTGATGAGATAGAGCCGGAAGGGGACGGGTTCGGGACGGGCCGCGGGCGCGTCCGGCGGGGTCGAGACGGCCTCGCGTCCGGCGTCGTAGACGATGGTCGACGGCGGCAGGTCCAGCCAGACCTTCATGGCGCCGGTGGGGGCGCTGAGCACGAGCGCGAGATCGCCGCCGAGCGGCAAGCGGCCGGGCAGGCCGTTGAGGAACTCGTGGACCAGCAGGTTCATGCCGACCGGCGCGGGCCGGGCGCCGGGCCGTTCGGGCAGGGGGAGGACGAGGTGGTCGGTCAGGGCCATGGCCGCCTCAGGTTCCGTCGTCCAGGGCGGCCACGGAGGTGGCCACGTCCATCAGCTTGCCCAGCAGGCCGAGCTTGGGCGCCTGGATCAGCGAGATGGCCACGTCGAAGGCGGCGATCTTGGCGCTGGAGGCGGTCACGGTCAGGGACTGCACGAACATGTTCATGCGGATGCCGAGCGGCGTGACGAGGATCAGGCCGTCCAGCACCCCGCCGCTCATCAGGCTCGCCGGGCTGCCGCGCATGCCGCTCTCGGCGAGGGTCTCCAGCAGCAGGCGCTGGGCCATGCGCTTGGGGCCGACGAGCAGGCCGCTGAGGGAGAGGGTGTCGTCGTGGGTGTCGATCATCGCCCGCCCGAGCCCCGAGCCGAAGGGGGGCAGGTGATAGGTCTGGCTCAAGGTCACCACGGTCACCGCGTGCAGGGTGGCGGTCAGCACGCCGTCGGTGAGGATGGCGGAGGGACGCCCGAGCTCGTTGACGAAGCTGACCCGGCTCATCGGGACTCTCCGGCGGTCTCCAGCCAGACGCGCAGGACGTCGGTGAAGCGGCCGAGCGTGGCGGCGTCTCCGACTTCCTCGGGCCGGGCGGTCATGATGAGGCGGTTCTCGGGCAGCCCGCGCCAGCCGCCGCAGGTGACCGCGTAGCGACGGCCGGCGCGGTCGGCGGCGAACCAGAGCGCGCCGGGTCCGGCGTCGGTCTGCGACTCCTCCACCGGCCGCAGATCGGCCAGGCCGTAGACCTCCAGCTCCAGCGGCTTGAGGTAGAGGCCGTCGCAGCGGGCGTAGAAGTCGATCAGCCCGAACGGGATCGGCAGGTCGCGCTCACGGGCGGCCAGCAGGGCCTCCGGATCGCCGTAGCCGGGATGGACCACCGCCTGGTCCGGATGGGCGGCCAGCGCCTCGAACAGCCGCTCGAGCGACAGCTGGCCGACCTCCAGCCCGTCGTTGAGCGCGGCGCCGGCCAGGGCCTGGGAGAGGAAGCCCGCCAGGTCCGGCGCGGCGAGGCGGCACTCGTCGGGGGTCAGGGCGCCGCGCTCGGACCAGTAGACGCTGTCAGGCCCGCCCCCAAGGATCTGGTCGGGATCCAGCAGGAACCAGCCGTCGGCCCCGTCGGAGCCGAAGAACACGACGCCGGGCAGCAGGGCGAACAGCTCGTCTTCGCCGTTGACGTCCTCGTAGTCGGCCAGGTCGAACACCTCGACCCGCTCGAAGATCAGCCCGTTGGCGCGGGCGTAGAGGCGGGCGAGGGGCGGGGGCATGGGGCGCGCTTCCCGGGCCGCCGCCAGGTCCTGCGGATCGGGCGGCGAGCCGGGCCCGAAGGCGGCGGCCGCCTCGGCCCGGTCCAGGACGGCGTCGAGATCCTGGGACGCGGTCATGGGATCGGGATCCCGACGCCGGGCTTCCACCCGCCGAGCAGCGAGTCCACCTGGGCCTGGGTCATCTTCCCGCTGGCGACGCGGCTGTTGAGCTCCTTCAGGACGGTGGCCTCGAAGTGGCGATTGAACTCGCGCATGTACTGGGCGATGACCTCGTCCGGGCAGTGGATGGAGCGCATCTGGGCGATCCCCTGCCGCTGGATCTCGGCCAGGTTCAGCTGGCTGGGCGCGGCGGCGGCCTTGTCTCCGCGGGCCATCTTCCGGGCGGCGGCCTCGGCGCCGTCGATGTGCGTCCCGCTCCTGGTCTTGAAGCCCCGCTGCTGAGCGGTGACCTGGCCGTGGGGCGAGCCGGTCTTGCTGTCGCGCAGCCAGACGGTCGGCACGGTGTCGCCGTCGTACCCGAAGCGGCCGAACAGCTTCTCCATCAGGCTGTTCTGGAACACGTGGTTGCGCTGCAGGATCGACGTGGTCTTCAGGTCGGTGGAGTAGCGGTCCCGCGACAGCTGGAACTCGCTGATCACCGTCGGCTTGCCGCCCTTGATGCCCGGCGGCGGGTAGATCTCGGCGGTGTAGCGGTTGTTCTTGATGCTCAGCACCGTCTCGGCGCCGTCGGCGAACCTGACCTTGTAGCCGCCCTTGAAGGGCTCGAACCCCTTGCGCCTCAGGCGGGAGCGGCCGCGGCCCTCGCACGCCAGGTCCTTGGCGAGCGGCCGGTCGGCGTGGGGCAGGGCTTCCGGCTCGACCTTCTTGACCACCGCCAGCGCCGCATCGTCCGCCTCCGCCGCCAGCTTCATGTGCTCGAGCGGGAGGGTGGCCTCGGCCAGCGCCTTGTCCAGCTCGGCGTACTTGGCCTGGATCTTCCCGATCCGGGAGTCGATCGCCTGCTTCAGGCCCGCCTGGGTGCCGGCGTGCTCGCCGATGAAGATGTCGTGGTAGAGGCCGTCGAGCTCGGCGCGCAGGTTGACCACGGTGTCGATGTGCTTGGCCTTGATGCGCTCGAAATGCCGGGCCATGCGGGTGAGGCCGGACACCAGCAGGTCGTCGATCACCCGCTCGGCCTCGGCGCCGTGGACGCCCTTCTTCTCGAGCGCCTTGCGCAGGTCCTGCACGGCGCGCGTGCCCTCGACCTCGAGGGTGACCTCGGCGACGCCGCTGACGCCTTTGAGGGTGAACTTCTTCACTCCGCATCCCCCAGGCGCTGGCGGGGCTCGAGCTCGACGTCCACTTCGCCGTACTCGGCCTCGAACTGGGCCAGGGCGGCGATCTCGGCGCCCATGGCCCCGCCTTCCCCGAGGCTGAGCTCGTCCGAGAGGACCTTGAAGGCCGGCGCCAGGGCCGCCTGGAGGATCGGCTCCAGGCCCTTCATCGCCGCGAGCTGGAAGACGAAGGTCTTGATCAGCTCGCGCTTCATGAGGTCGGCGAGCTCCTTCATCATGTGCTCGACGGCCTGCTTGGCGAGCTGTTTCGATCCCTCCTTCACGCCCTTGCGCAGCATCACGCTGCCGCTGCGGAACGCGGTCTTGGCGATCGTCCCGGCCTCGGGGATGACCAGCAGCGCGATCTCGAAATGCGACATGAACATCTCGAGCTCGGCTTCGGAGCGGCTCATGATGATGTCGGAGTCGATCAGCCCCTCGACCAGCGCCAGATGGCTGGCGGCGGTGAAGTAGCGGTCCGCGGCGAACCCGGCGGAGAGGGCGAAGCCCAGCGGGGCGAACAGAACGAAGGCGCCGATGGTGACGATCAGCTCCAGGAAGGGCAGCACGTCCTGGCGCGCCTGTTCGGACTCGAACAGGAAGCTGAGGCCCTCCTCGTAGAACCAGCTGTTCCCGAAGGAGTCGCCGATGGCCTGGTGGGCCATGGCGTGGATGGTCCCGAACTTGTAGCCGACCCCCGGAACGGTGGACTCGTTCCAGTCCTCCACGAGCTTGCCCGTGCGGAACGAGAACATCCGATCCGCCTCGACCTTCCAGATCGACTGGGTGTTGGCCCACTCCATCCGGTGGACGAGCTTCTGGACGTAGGTCTTGGCGGTCTCCGGGGTCCGGAAGGCGGCGATCGAGCCTTCCAGGTTGGTCATGTGCTTGACCAGCGGGTCGATGCTGGAGGCGACCCCCGAGGCGTAGTTGATCGCCTGCTCGAGCTCGGCCTGGGTCCACAGCCGGCTGCCCGTCGCGGTGATTTCGCGCACGCCGTAGGTTCCGTCGGGCTGGCGCTCGACCACGCCTTCGACGCCGGCCCGGGCGACGAGCTCCGCGCGGGCGCGGGTGGCGAGGGTGACCAGGCTGCCGTCCGTCCAGCCTTCGCGGATGTCGCGCCAGCCCTGGAAGCCCACGCGGGCGGAGGCCTCGGCGCCGGCCTTGAACGCTTCCCACGGGCTCCGCCGCTGGACGCCCTCAACGGGGGCCGGCAGGCCGGCGTCGGCCAGGAAATTGCCGATCACCAGGTTGAGGCCGAACCCGCGCGCCTCCGCCTGCAGGATCTGCTCGCGCATGCGGCGCAGCACCGCGATGCGCTTGACCGGCCCGAGCACCAGCGGCTCGATGGTCCGGTAGTACTGGTCGAAGTTGTCCTTCATCCAGGCGATGCCCTGGCCCGAGGCCAGCAGCACCTGGAGCATGCAGACGCGGCACGCCTCGGCGAAGATCCAGTAGACCGCCCACCGCACGGTCGGCATGAACTCCTTGCGGTAGTGCAGCAGCCACGACGAGCCGAACTGCTCGCGGCCGCAGTCCGACAGGTAGAGGGACCCGGAGCCCAGCGCGGCCCAGATGCACTCGTCGAGCTCCTGCAGCAGCGGGGCGACGCTGCCCAGTTCGCGGAGCATCTCGACGGCCGGGCTGCGCGAGGCGCCGACCTCGGCGTCGCCCAGGTTGCCGCGCCCGTAGGGGCGGGGTTCTGCCTTCTCCAACTCTCCGATCGCCCGGCGCTGCGCCAGCACGGCGCGGCCGCGCATGACCCGGGCGGCGCTGATCGCAAAGGCGCCCGCATAGGGCCACTCCCGGCCGGTCATCCTCAGCTTGACCGCGATATCGCCGATCAGCTCCTTCATGCGCCCGCCCAGGGGGCCGAACTCGGTGAGCGGCGGCTCGCACTCGAAGGGCCCGGTGATCAGCTCCTCCGGATCGGCGCCGTCCTCGGCGTAGCGGTCGGTCTCGTCGTAGCCGAAGCACCGGGCCGGACACTCGTCGACCGGCTTGCCTCCGGGCTTCTGGCCATGGCCGCGTCCGCCCCCGGGCGCGCCGGCGCCGGTGGATTTCAGGCTCGGGTCCACCTCCTCGGTGAGAGGGATGACCTGCAAGCGCTGGATCGGAACGTGCAGCCGCTGGTCGAAGATGTGCAGCGTCGTCGTGCCGGCCCAGCGGAACAGCCGGAACGGCGGGTGGGCCGACTTCTGGAACTTGCCGACCAGCTCGGAGGCGTAGGCGCCGTACCAGCCCTTCTTGCCGCCGATCGCCTTCAGCAGCTTGACCACCTTGCGCTCGTGATCGGTCGCGGGCGGCGTGTTGAGGCGGCGGTCGATCTCGGCGTCGAAGACCTTCTCGGCCTCCAGGAACCTGCTCACCTCGGCGGCAAGGCGGGCGCTGTCGGGGATGGCGCCCTCGACGAGCGGCTCGAGCGCGAAGACGCGTCCGGCGTGCACGGCCGGGACGGCCTTCACGTCGGTGTGCCCGACGCCGAACGCCAGGCCGTAGCCGGCGAGGTGCTGGTGGTAGACGACCGCGTCCAGGGCCACGAGGCCCTCGGCGGTCATCTGCACATGCAGGATGGACAGCCAGTCGGCGCCGTTGCGCATGTTGCGGTAGAGCACCGCCAGGTAGCCGGGACTCTGGAAGTCGTTGGGCAGCAGTTCGCGGACGGTGCGCTCCAGGTACCGGTCGCCCGCCGCCAGCAGATCGACGGCGTAGGGCTCGCAATAGCGCAGCCGAAGCCTGGGCGGCGGGGGCGGGTCGGCCGCGGGCTTGCCGCCGGTCTTGGCGACCGCGGCGACGCCGGCCTCGCCCTTGGGCCCGCCGTAGCTGTCGACGGCGTAGGCCTGGCCGTCGACCGACTCCCGCAGCGGCCTGAAGGGCGCGCTCTCGCCGGGCTTGAGCGCCTCGGCCGCCTCGGCCAGCGCCTGCGGGTCGCGGTCCAGTCCGACGCCGGCGGCGGCGCGGGCGATCGCCGCCTCGATGCCGGCCCGGATGTCGTCCCGGGCGGCCGCGTCGAGCCGGCCGGCCCCGGCCCCGTAGAGGGTGACCTCGGGCCGCTGCAAGGCGGGCCGGGCGAACCCGCCGCGGGGCTCGAACACCGCGCGCCGGGCGTTCTCCAGCCCGCGCGCCGCCGCCGCTTCGACCGCGCAGGCCAGGGCGTGCGGATCGGCCTCGTGGGCCTCCAGGTCCAGGCGCACGCGGATCGGCACGACGACGCTGACCGGCATGGCTACACCCTGGCCGCCAGCGCCTGGGCCATGTCGTGCAGGACGTCCTCGGCGAGCTTGCGCATCGCGCCCTCGTCGGAGCCGACCAGGCGCACCTCCACCTCGACGGGGAAGTAGACGACGATGGCCGACTGGCGGTCGTCGAGGGCGAGCTCGGCCTGCGCCTCCGAGCCCGCGGCGGGATAGACGATCTCGTTCTCGTGGACGACGGCGAGGCCGGTCTCCACCACCCGCTTGGGCCCGTTCGGCGCCCCCTCATCCATGACGCGGCCCCTCAACCACCCGGCGGCCTCACACCTTGGCCACTTCCGGGATGACGGTCCGGTCGGAGCCGGCCGCGACCGAGCCCGACAGCGAGAAGCCGGAGAAGGTCGCCGCCGGCGCGCCGGAGATGGTCGCCGCGGTCGGCGTGGCGCTGGTGATGATGCAGTCGCCGAGCAGCACCTCCTTGAACGACCACTGCGGGCCGCTGCTGTCGTCGGCCTCGATCATCACCACGTCGAACGGGGCGCCGGTCAGGGCCAGCTTGGTGAGCTGCGCCGCCACCGGTCCGATGGCCTTCACGGTCAGCGAGAAGGTGATCTGCTGGGGCGAGTAGACCACGCCGATGTGGGTGCGCTCGACGCTGTGCAGCGCCTCGGCGCCCAGCGAGAAGGACGGCTGGAAGCTGTCGATCGGGGAGATCAGCTCCTCCTTGCCGCCGCCCTTGGGCTTGTACTTGACCGCCAGTCGCGACTGCCAGTTGACCAGGTCCATGGACTTCCTCCCTAGGCGGCCGCGAAGGTGGGCTGCAGGTTGATGACGATGCGGTGGATCGCGGGCCCGATGACGATGATCACCGTGGCGTTGACCACCCGCTCGGCGCGCGCATCGCGCACCAGCTTCTGCTCGGCGGCCGTCCAGCTGGCCTCCGGCTTGTCGAGGATCGGCAGGATGTCGATCAGGATCCGGTAGCTGGTGATCGCCTGCCGGATGACGTAGCCGTCCAGCACCCCTTCCAGCGTGCGCCGGACGGCGTTGAGGCCGGCGCGGGTGATGCGCGCATCGCCCACCATCCCCACCAGGTTGGCCTTCAGGGCGAAGTCGACGTCGTCGAGCAGCCGGACGATGTCGATGTACTTGAAGGCCGCCTTGCTCCCCAGCGTCGTGCCCTCGGCGAAGTGCAGGGACTCGCCGGGGATCAGCATGGGGTCGATGATCGGGATCACCTCGGCGCCGGCCAGCGCCTTGATCTCGCCGGGGGAGAACTTCTGGTCGGGCGCGATCCGGAACCCGGCGACGCTCTTCAGCACCATGGAGGTTTCGGGGGCGCGCGCCCCGATGGCCGCGGCGCAGGCGGCCGCCACGTCGGCGTCGCCGCCCTCGGCGTAGCGGGCGCCCCGCGCGGCCACGACGACCATGCGGCCGAACTCGTGCTTGTAGGGGTCGAGCAGGCCCGTGACCGCGGCCGCGTAGTTCTCGCGGGGGAGGGCCGGGTCGATCGCCACGACGCCCATCCGCGGCTGGCCGCCGGCGCTGTTCTCGTCGCAGTGGGTGCGCACCATGGCCGGGATGTTCAGGGCGTTCCCGGCGAAGTCCCGGATCGGCCGCTCGGCCGCCGCGACGATGGTGACGTCGGCCACGCCGGAGAGCACGTCGAAGGCGGCGCTCCAGCCGGCGCGGGTGTCGTCGGCGACCTTCAGGCCATAGACCTTCGACGGCGACGGCTGCTGCTTGAGCGCGACGCCGAGCGAGCGGGCCAGCGGGCCGGCGCCGAAGGCCTCGGTCACGGCCCGGATGTCGTCGACCGG
This sequence comes from Phenylobacterium terrae, assembly GCF_042681205.1. NCBI lineage: Bacteria > Pseudomonadati > Pseudomonadota > Alphaproteobacteria > Caulobacterales > Caulobacteraceae > Phenylobacterium > Phenylobacterium terrae. The sequence continues at coordinate 71,955 of NZ_JBHUEY010000001.1, read as the reverse complement.
GGTCGGCACGTTGGCGGCGACGGCGCCGCCGTTGCTGGCCCCGACGATGGCCACCACGCCCGGCGCGCGGGTGGCGACCGGCATCAGGCCCTTGTCGTCAAGCTGCACTTCAACAAAGGGATACGCGATCGCCATGGCTCATTTCTCCGCGCTGGCCGTTTCCTCGCCCCGCAACCCCAGGGACATCATTCCACTCCCGCCAGGGCGACGCCCTGGTCCGCCAGCCACGCCGCCGCGCGCGCCTGCCTGGCGCTCGCCCGCTGGGCGTTGGAGCCGCCGGCCGGCCCCGGCCAGTCGGCGTCCTCGAAGCTCTGGGCGGGGACGAACCAGATCACCGGCGCCGGCCGCAGCGGCTGCAGCCCGCCGAGGGGGCCGGTGCTCCGTCCGGTGGCCATGATCGCCCGCTGCAGGTCGCGCGAGATCCGCAGGATCTCCAGCAGCGACGGCTCCGGGCCGGCGAGATCGGAGATCACCACGCCGGCGACGAAGCGGGCGGCCTGCTGCGCCGGCGCCTGCGGCTCGGTGAACTCGTATTTCAGCGACAGGCGCTCGACGCCTGCGGGCCCGGCCGCCGCCTCGAGCAGCTCGGCGACGCTGCCGGCGCCGGCCGCCGACAGCCACTGATCGGCGACGAGGCGGGCGTCCGCGTCGTCCAGGCCCGCCCCGGCGACGGCCTTGGCCAGCTGAAGGCGGCGGCGGCTCTCCAGGCGCGCCGGGTCGGCGCGCTCGGCGGCGGTCGCGCCGGCGTCCAGCGCCTCGAGGCGCGGCAGCTCCGCGGTCCGGCCCGAGACCTCGGCGATCCGCCCGGTCACCGGGCTCATGGTCGCCGCGACCAGGCCGTCGACGATGGCCGGCAGCACGCCGGAGGCGGCGGCGAGCCCCAGCACGACCGCCTCGGCGTCGCCTCCGGGCCGGCCGTCGGGAAAGCGCCAGTGGCCGCGCAGGCTCGGCCCCGCGCCGGCCGAGACGCCGAGCGCCACGTGGGTCACCGAGGCCGAGAAGGGCTGGGTCAGCAGCGGGTTGGGCCCGAAGGCCGCGGACAGCAGCCGCTCCGCCACCACGGGGGAGAACAGGGCCTCGCGGCTGGCCGGATCGGCCATGCGCACGAGCGTCCTGTCCTCGAAGTGCATCGGTCGCGCGCCCCCGACGCCGCACCAGGGTGGCTCCCGGGCGGCAGATCGCATGCTGTGACTAGAGGTTGTAACGGTACGGAAGCACGCAAAGGTCGCGCGTGCAAGGGGGATGGCAAACCGCGTTACCCGAACCGGGTTTTCCGCCCGGCGGCCCGCCGCTCCCGCGATGGATGTGCACGTCTCCGGCGCAACGAGGGATTGACTCCCGCGCGCCTCCGCTGTTCGCATAACAGCGTTAGGAGGCGGGCATGAAGATCCGGGACATCCAGCTGCAGCTTGCCGCCCGCGGCTACACGCCGGGGCCGATCGACGGGATCTGGGGGCGCAAGACCCAGGCGGCCGTCCGCCGCTTTCAGGAGCGCCATGGGCTGGAGCCGGACGGGGTCGTGGGGCCGCTCACGCTGGCGGCCCTGTTCAGCAGCGCGCCGCCCTCGGCGGGGCCGGTGCCGACGTCGCTGCCCAGCTTCGACGACCCCGGCCTGGTCTGGTTCCAGGAGGCGCGGCGCCTCATCGGCACCAAGGAGAAGCCGGGGGCGGGGAGCAATCCGGTGATCCTCGACTGGGCCTCGGACCTGGGGCTCAAGAACGCCTACGGCGACGACGAGACGCCCTGGTGCGGCCTCTTCGTGGGCCACTGCATCAGCGCCACCCTCGACCGTGAACCCACCCCCTCGGACCTGCTCTCGGCGCGGGCCTGGGAGCGGTTCGGCATCAGCACCTCGCCCACCCCTGGGGCGGTGATGGTGTTCTGGCGGGAGGCCCGGCGCAGCTGGAAGGGCCACGTCGGCTTCTACGCCGGCGAGGACGACAGCGCCTATCGCATCCTCGGCGGCAACCAGTCCGACAGCGTCTCGCTGGCCTGGATCGCCAAGTCGAGGTTCGTCACGGCCCGCTGGCCGGCCACCGTGCCCCCGACGCTGCCACAGCGGGTGGACGTCGACCGCGACGCGACCCTCTCCTGGAACGAGGCCTAGGCCCGAGGCGACGGACCTCCGCAGCGCCCCAACCCGTTGACGACGGGTAGCGGCCGCCCGACGCCCCGCAGCGCGGCGATCCGGCGTATAGCTGGTCGCGCCAGTCCGGCAGCCAGGAGGCAGACCCAGGGTTATGACCGTCCAGTTCTCCGACGAACTCCGCAAGACCGTGCGCTTCCTCGGCCGGGTGCTGGGGGACGTGATCCGCACGCAGGACGGGGACGCGGTCTTCGAGCAGATCGAGGACATCCGCCAGGCCTCGGTGGGCTTCCATCGCGAGGGCACGTCCGCCGCAGCCGAGGCCCTGGCGCGCCGGCTGGGCGCGCTGACGCTGAGCGACACGGTCCGCTTCGCCCATTCGTTCGCCTGCTTCCTGCAGATGACCAACATCGCCGAGGACCAGCTGCAGCGGCGCCGCAGCCGCCTCGGCGAGGCGCGCCCGGACACGCTGGCCGGGGCCCTGGAGGCGCTTTCGGAGGCGGGGATCGGGCGCACCGAGGTGGCCGCGCTGCTGTCGAGCGCGCTCATCTCGCCGGTCCTGACGGCCCACCCCAGCGAGGTCCGGCGCAAGAGCGTCATCGACCGCCAGAGCGCGATCGCCCAGGTGCTGGACCGGCTCGAGGCCGCCCGCGGGCGCGCGGACCACGAGGCGCTCGAGCGCGAGCTCGTCCGCCAGATGTCGATCTTCTGGCGCACCCGGCTGCTGCGGCCGGCCCGCATCGGGGTCGCCGACGAGATCGAGACCACCGTCTCGTTCATGGAGCGGAGCCTGCTGCCGGCGACGCCGAAACTGTACGCCGACTGGCAGCGGACGCTCGGGCGCGAGGCGGCCCTCGGGAGCTTCCTCAAGCTCGGCTCGTGGGTCGGCGGCGACCGCGACGGCAACCCCTTCGTCACGGCCGAGGTGATGCGCCAGGCGCTCCGCCGCCAGTCCCGCGTGGCGCTCCGGTCCTACCTGGAGAGCGTGAACCAGCTCGGGGCCGAGCTGTCGATCTCCACGCGGCTCGCCGAGGTGACCCCCGAGCTGCGCGCCCTGGCCGAGGCGGCGCACGATGCGTCCCCGCACCGGGCGGACGAGCCGTACCGGCGGGCCCTCACCGGCATCTACGCGCGGCTGGCGGCCACCTATCTGCTGCTGACCGGCGAGCCGCCGCCGCGCCGGCCGCAGCACGAGGCGCCGGCCTACGGCGCGCCGGCCGAGTTCCGGGCCGAGCTCCAGACGGTGCTCGACAGCCTGGTGGCGATCCACGGCGAGGCCTTCGCCGAGGGGACGCTGCCGGACCTCATCCGCTCCGTGGACGTGTTCGGCTTCCACCTGGCCTCCCTCGACATGCGCCAGAACTCGGCCGTGCACGAGCGGGTCACGGCCGAGCTGTTGCGCAAGGCGGGCGCGGCCGATCGCTACGAGGAGCTGGACGAGGAGGCCCGGTGCGAGGTGCTGCTGGCCGAGCTTGGCCACCCGCGCCTGCTGGCCTCGCCGTTCACGGACTTCAGCGAGGAGACGCGGAAGGAGCTGGAGATCCTGCACACCGCCGCCGAGCTGCGGCGGCGGTATGGGCCCGAAGCCATCCGCGCCTACATCGTCTCCAACACCACCTCTGTCTCCGACCTGCTGGAGGTCTATGTGCTGTTGAAGGAGGTGGGCCTGTTCCGCCCCGGGCCGCCGCCGCGCGCCGAGGTGTTCGCCGAGCCGCTGTTCGAGACCATCCCCGACCTGCGGGCGGCGCCGCAGACCATGGCCGGCTACCTCGCCCAGCCGCTGATCCGCGAGATGCTGGCGCCCGTGGGTCTGCAGGAGGTGATGATCGGCTATTCGGACTCCAACAAGGACGGCAGCTACCTCACCTCGACCTGGGAGCTCCACAAGACCTCGCGGGCCCTGGTCGGGGTGGCGGCCGAGGCCGGCCTACGCCTGCAGCTGTTCCACGGCCGCGGCGGGGCCGTCGGCCGCGGCGGCGGCTCGAGCTTCGAGGCCCTGCTGGCCCAGCCGGCGGGCACGGTCGGCGGCCGCATCCGGGTCACCGAGCAGGGGGAGGTGGTCGCCAACAAGTACGCCGACCCCGAGCTGGCGCGGCAGAGCCTGGAGACGCTGGCCACCGGCGTCGTGCTGAGCTCCCTGCGCCGCGCCTCCGAAGGCGCCTCGCCGACCGTCGCCGCGGCGATGGACAAGCTCGGCCAGGCGGCCATGCAGGCCTACCGCCAGCTGGTCTACGACACGCCCGGTTTCGCCGACTACTTCTTCCAGGCGACGCCGGTCAGCGAGATCGCCGACCTCAACATCGGCAGCCGGCCGACCTCGCGCCAGGCCACGCGCACCATCCAGGGGCTCAGGGCGATCCCGTGGGTCTTCTCCTGGTCGCAGTCGCGGACGATGCTTCCCGGCTGGTACGGCTTCGGCTCGGCGATCGCCCGCTCAGGCGTCAGCCTCGGCCAGCTCGAGGAACTGCAGCAGAGCTGGCCGTTCTTCGCCACGACGCTGGCGAACATGGAGATGGTGCTGGCCAAGGGCGACCTGGGCATCGCCGCCCGCTACGCCGACCTGGTCGAGGACAAGGCTCTGTCCGCCTCGGTGTTCGGCCAGATCCGCGCCGAGTGGGACCGGACGCTGGAGGCTCTGCTGACGATCACCGGCCAGTCGGCCCTGCTGGAGCGCAGCCCGGACCTGGCCGCGGCCATCCGCACCCGCGTGCCCTACGTCGACCCGCTCAACCACCTGCAGATCGAGCTGATCCGCCGCCGGCGCGCGGGCGACGACCAGGAGGCGGTGAGGGAGGGGATCCACGTCACCATCAACGGCATCTCGGCAGGCCTGCGGAACACGGGGTAGGGCCGGCCCGGCCTGGCCCCCCGCCGTCAGTTGCAGAAGGTGTGGCCGGACAGGTTGGTGTGGCAGTGGAAGGTCCGGCCGCCGGCTACGCCCGAGGTATGGCCGTTCGGGCTGGTGCGGGCCGTGACGCTGTCGGCGCCGATACGCCCGCTGGTATGGCCGTGCGGATTGGTGCGGCCGTGGAACGTGGTCCCTCCGACCCGGCCGGAGGTGTTGCCGTGAGCGTCTGTGCGGCTGGTGATCGTCTGGTCGCCGACCCGCCCGGAGGTGTTGCCGTGCCGGTCGGTCCGGCTGTGGTAAGGCTGGCCGTCCACCGTGCCGTAGCAGTAGCCGTTGGCGTTGCAGTGGATGTTCGTCTGGGCGGCGGCGCCCGTCGCCCCGAACAGGAGCGCTGCCGCGACCATAGCTGCCCGAACCATCTGAATCTCCCAGCCCGGCTCCGGGCTTAGGCGTGGCGGCGGCGGCTGGGAAGCCCGCTCCCGCGGCGGGCGAGCGCCGACGGCGCGTGTCAGGTCGCGGCGCGGCGAGGAATTGTGGTGGGTGTACAAGGATTCGAACCTTGGACCCGCTGATTAAGAGTCAGCTGCTCTACCAACTGAGCTATACACCCGTCGCGGCGGGGCCGTGGGCCCCGGCGAGGGCGCGGAACATACGCGAAAAAGTCCGGTTGGCAAGCGGAGGCGAAAGGTGGCGCGGCGCGACCTCACGGGGGCGGTGAATTTCCGGTATCTGGAGGACTACACCGCCGGCGACGGGGCGGTGATCGACGAGGTCCTGGCCATCTTCCGCGAGCAGGCGCAGCTGTGGTCGGCGCTGCTGACGGCGGACAACGAGGGCTGGCGCGACGCGGTCCACACCATCAAGGGCGCGGCCCGGGGCGTCGGCGCCTTCGAGCTCGGCGACGCCTGCGAGGCGGCCGAGCGCGGCGGGCCGGAGGGGCTCTCCGCCGTGCAGGACGCCCTCGACCGGGCCCTGGCGGACGTGGCGGCCTATGCGCACGAACGGGCGCTGCAGTCGCTGAAGACGCCGAGGGGGTGAGAGGCTAGGCCTCCAGCGCGAACGTCACCATCACGCCCGCGTCGGATTCCGATCCGCCGACGGATCTATAGAGAGCGCGGGCTGCGCCGTTGTCGCGGTCCGTCAGCACCCAGGCTTCGCGGCAGCCCTCCGCCCCGGCGTGGGCCAGCAGGTGCGACATGACGGCCTTGCCCACGCCGCGGCGCTGGAAACGGGGCGAGACGCCGACCTCGTTGATCCACAGCGCCGAGGGCTTGTCGGGATGGACGTAGCGGACCGCCGAGGCGAAGCCGACCACCAGCCCGTCCTCAATGGCGACGCAGATGTAGTGCCTGGGGTCGGCCAGGAACTCGGCCGCCAGGGAAGGGACGACCGGGCCGTCGAACACGTCGTCGGCGACGCGGTCGAGTACCGAGGCGTCGCGGCTCGTCAGGATGCGAACGTTCATAGTCCATGGTCCCTTCTGATGAAGCTGGTTGGCGCCGACGCCGCGGCGAGGGCCAGCAGCGCCAGCGGGATGGCGGCGTAGAGGGCCAGGCCCGCCGCCAGGCCGAAGCGGTCGGAAGCGGCGCCGACGAGGGCCGGGTAGAGGAGGCCGGCGGCGCCGGTCAGCGAGATGACGGCGCTGACCGAGCCGGCCTGGCCGGGGCGGAGCATGAGGATCTTCGCCTGCAGGGCGGCGTAGAAGACCGCGCCCGTGAACCCGAACGCGAGGCCCCCCGCCGCTTGCAGCGGGACCCACGGGGCGTAGACCATCGCGGGCAGGGCCAGGCAGAGGCCGCCGGCGGCGGTGGTGAGCGTGCGGGGCGTCGGTTCAGCGCGGGCGGCGCGTCCGGCCCAGAGGTAGCCGGCGAGGCCGCCGACGACCGCCGACATGGCCAGCGCCACGGCGGCTTCGGGGCTGAGCCCGCGCACCCGCTCCAGGTAGGCGATGGCGAAGCCCAGCAGCGGCTCGTCCAGCAGGCCGAAGAGGCCGTCCAGCAGGGCGAGCAGCAGGACGCGCGGGTCGCGCAGCACGGCGATCACGCCGGCGAACGGGTTGGCGATGTGCTCCGGAGGGCTGGGCGGCGGCAGGCGGAGCCTCGCCAGCCAGGCGGCGTAGGCCAGCATGACGGCGGCGCTGGCCAGCAGCAGGCCGCGCCAGCCGAGGCCCAGGGCCGCCGCGGCGATCAGGCTCGCAGGCCCCAGGAGGTCGCCGACGGCGGCCCAGGCGTTGGCGCGGGCGAGGACCCGGGGCAGGGCGTCGCCGGCGAGGTCCACCAGGGCCACCTCGCAGCCGGCCTCGAATGCGTCGCAGGCCGCGCCCCAGGCGAAGGCCGCCGCCGCCAGCATCCAGAAGGAGTCCGCGACGGCGAAGGCGGTCATCGCCAGCGCGACGCCGAGGGCGCCCAGGGCCGCCAGGGCCCGCCGGCTGACGTAGTCGGCGGCGATGGAGAACAGATTTCCGGCCAGGCCGCCGGCGTACATCATGGCCAGCACCGCGCCGGCCTCGGCGTAGGTCAGGGCCGCGTCGGCGCGGATCTGCTCCAGCGCGCCGAACGGCAGGAAGCCCAGCCACTCGTCGGCAAACGGGGCGAGCAGCATGGCCGCCGCCATGGCGTAGGAGGCGCGCGGGACCGCGGGGATCGCCCAGAGGGCGATCCGCCTGAGGAGCCTGGCCGGCCAGGATCAATTGGGCGGGTGGGTCATCCGATCGCGCATGCGGGCAGGGTGATCCCGTCGGGACCCGGCGTCAATGCGGGGGAGGTAGGAGGAACCGTGAGGCGCGCTCTAGCCCGGCGGCATCTCTGCGAACATCGGCAGGGCGGGGTCGAGGCGGTCCCAGGCGTGGGCGCGGGCGGCGTAGGTCACCGCCTGGGGAGCGAAGCGGGCGGGGTCGTCCAGGCTGGCGGCGTGGATCGTGAAGAGGTCGGGGCGGGCGGGGTAGGTCTGGTAGACCGGCGCGCCGCAGGCGCCGCAGAAGCCGCGGGTCTTGGCCTCTCCGCTGTCGGCAATCATCTCCCATTCCCGCGCCTGGCCCTCGAGCCTGACCTTCGCCCGGCTGGGGAAGGTCAGGTAGGAGCCGTGGCCCGCGCCGCTGATCGACTGGCAGTCGAGGCACTGGCAGTGGTTGGAGAAGACCGGCGCGTCCGAGATTTCGTAGCGCACAGCGCCGCAGGCGCAGCCGCCCGCATAGGCGTCGCTCATCGCATCGTTCCTTGAAAGAGGTGTGGAGGGCGCGGCGGCCGATGTGGGCCGCCGCCGTCTCAGTGCTGGGTGGCGGCCAGGTCGCCGATGGTCTGCACGACGCCGCGCCAGCCGCCGCTCATCGCCTTGTAGGCGGAGTCGTTCTTCGGGGTGACGAAGCCGGAATGGACCAGCGTCAGCCGCGTGCCGCCGTCCGTGGGGGTTAGGGTCCAAGTGACCACGGTGTCCAGCTTGGAGCCGTAGCCGGTGTTGCCCTCGTCGCCCCCGCGCCAGGCGTAGGAGAGGCGCACGTTCGGCTCGACGTCCAGCACCTGGCAGTGGATCACCCCGTCCCAGGCGCCGGCCGGCGTGGTCTGGAAGGTGAAGCGGGTTCCGGGGGTCGGGGCGAAGCCCGCCATCGGCATCTTCAGCCAGCGGGCGACCAGCTCGCCGGTGGTCAGCACCCGCCAGATGGTCTCGGCCGAATGGGGGAAGACCTCCTCGACGACGATGTCGCGGGTCTGGGGTTTGAGGGCGGCGTCGCTCATGGGTCGATGTCCTTCAAAAGGTCGCGGAGGTCGGCGAACCGCTCGCGCCAGAATTCGCCGTAGTGGCTCATCCAGTCGACCAGCGGCGCAAGGCCCTCGGGCTGGGCGCGGTAGTAGACGCGCCGCCCCTCCGGACGCTCGGCCACCAGGCCGGCCAGCTTCAGGGTCTTCAGGTGCTGCGAGATGGCGCCCTGCGTCACCCCGCTGCCCCGGGTCAGCTCGACGACGGTGATCTCGCCGGCGTTGGCGACCCGCTCGAACACCGCCCGGCGGGTGGGGTCGGCGAGGGTGCGCATGACGGTGGTGAGAGCGGCGGCGTCGGTCATGCAGTAGGATTAGCGTGCGCTAATATATTAGTCAACGCTAATTTATCAACGCCCAGCTCCGCGGAGGATGACGTTCGCCGGACGCCGCCTTAGAGTTGCGTCGGCAGCCTGGGCTAAACCGGGCGCTCAGGGAGGCCGGCGATGTCGGTAGCGGAGCTGGAGGCGCGGGCGCGGGAGGGCGGCTGGCCCGAAGGGCTGCTGGCGCGGGCGGCGGCGGTGCACACGCCGACCTGGCTGATGGACATGTGGCTGGCCTCGCCGGCGCCCAAGGAGCTGCTGTTCGCCGATGTCGAGCGGCAGGTGGCGGTGTTCGAGAAGCTGGCCAACTCGACCCTGCGGGCCCGCGAGATCACCCCCCGCGACGAGGAGGCGTTCAGCCGGCTGTGGGCCACGGCGCCGGAGAAGATCGGCGACTGGGAGATCATCGTCGAGCGGGCGCCCAACGCGCTGGCCCAGTTCCAGCTGCACGAGGACCCCAGGGTCACCATCATCGAGGACCGCGGCGAGGTGGTGGCCTGCACGGCCTGGTCCTCGGCCAACCTGACGGTGGGCGGGGCGAAGATCTCCATCCACTACGCCATGGCCATGCGCGTCTCGGCGGCGCGAAGGCGCGAGGGGCTGGGGGACATCGTCCGCCGCTTCCCCAGCCGTTCGCTGGGCCGGCCGACCGTCGGCCAGGTGATGTTCATGCGGGTGGGCAACGACAACGTGGAGGGGTTCCTGAAGACGGTGGGCTTCCGCGCCGGCGCGACGCGCCCGCAGAAGGTGGTCTCCGTCACCCACTATGCGCCCGCGCCGCTGGCCTGGCCGCAGGGCGCGCGGGCCGCCCGCCCGGAGGACGCCGGCGCCTGCGCCGAGCTGATCAACCGCACGCACGCAGGGTTCGACCTGTTCCGCCCGCTGGGGGAGGAGAGCCTCGCCCTGCGCCTCGACGGCTGGACCTGGGGACCTCGGCCGGACTGGGCGCCGCGGGCCTACGGCTGGGGCGACTATTTCGTGCTCGAGCGCGAGGGGCGGATCGTGGCCTGCGCCGGGCTCTGGGACCGCGGGCGGGACCTGCGCGAGCTGTGGCGCAACACCGTCACCGGCGAGCAGCGGACGGTGAGCTGCACGGCTCTCTTGGACTTCGGCTGCGCCGCCGGCTGTGAAGCCGACCTCGCCGAGCTCATCCGCGGCCTGATCGGCCGCACCGCCGAGCTTGGCCGCACCAGCCTGACGGCCCACCTCGAGCCGCACGCCGCCCTGGCCGAGAGGCTGAGCGACCTGGAGCACCGCCCCGAGCCGCGGATCCTGGAGTGGTCGCCGTATATCCCGGAGCTGCCGGGCGAGCTCGGGGAGGTGTCCCTGGATCTGCGGTATTGGTGAGGGGCGCCCCTCGCCTGCAGCGGGGCGCGGCGACCTCAGCACTCTAGGGGCAAGTGCTCGTCTGGTGTCGTGAAATGACACTAAAGAGCGGTGGGAAATCCGTGAGAACGTCCAGGCAAAGGTCACCTGTGACGAACTCGTAGTGGCGGATGTCGGGGTGCGTCATCCTGAACGCTTCCGACTGCATGCGCCAGAAGTACCCGCCGACCAGTTCATAGGCCAGGTGGTCAGGGACGTGCCCCTCCCAGTCGATCTCCTCGCCCTCTGTGCTCAGCGGCATCTCATCGAGCACCCTGAAGGTTTCGAACCGAGGGAACTCGACCCTCAAAAGCAGGCGCTGGTCGTCGGGAACGAAGAAGTCGGCCGTAAACGACCGCGACGTGAGGTTCAACGCGGTCAAGCCGCTCTGACTGGAGCGGATGCCGACTGGCAGGTCGAGGGGTATGTAGCGCATGGCCTCACGTATGGAGAGATCACACCAGAAGCCCCGCAAGCGCTGCACTCATAGCCTGAGCCGCGCCATCGCCAGGCAATCGACGTACTGGCCGTCGCGCCAGGCCCTGGCGCGCAGGAGGCCTTCGCGTTCGAAGCCGAATCGCTCGTAGAGGGCGATCGCCCGCAGATTGTCGACGTACACCTCGAGCTCGAGACGGATCAGGTTCCACCACCTGTCGGCGACATCGACCATGGCGGCCATGAGCGCCGTGCCCACGCCGCGGCCGGCGTAATCGTCGTGCGGCGATGGAGATGGTCGCCGTGTGGTTCAACCTGGGCAGCCCGTTGCGGTCCAGGCCGAGGACGCCGACGACCTTCTCATCGACGGTGGCGGCCAGGCGAAGGGCGTTGTCAGGGGGATCGGCGAGGTTCTTCTGACGTTTCGCGAGCGAGACGAAGGGGCTCGCCATGGTGCCCCAGATGGCCCTGGGCTGGCTCATGATCTCGTGGACGTCGGGCGCGTCCGTCGGCTCGACCGCGCGAACCTCGACGTTCAGAGGCGAAGTCATGATCAGGCCCTCGCAGAATGCGGCAGCTGCTCGCCGCCACATGCTAAACCTGCGAGGCGCACACGCGGAAGGCGGCGGCGTTCAGGCGCGTCAGGGCCGAGCCGAGCAGGCGCTGCGAGTAGAGCCTGTGAAAGGGCGTGAGCGGGCGGACCAGGGGGCTCAGCCGAGGCGGGCCCTGCCGCGTCGGGACCGGCAGGACGGCCGAGCCGAAGTAGAGCCGGGTCGTGGGGCCGGCCGGCTCGACCATCAGCCAGGATCGCGTCGCGCCGCCGATGACCTCGCGCATCAGGATCTGGCTTGCGGTGCGCTCTTCCACCCGCCACGCGGAGAAGGTGTCGGCCTCGCCGCCGGCCAGGCGCTCGGCGCAGGCCTTCGAGCCGGCCTTGCCGAACAGCAGGCGCAGGGCGAGCAGCTCCGGCCCCAGCGCGCGGCTCGTGTAGAACGCCTGGATGAACGTCGGGAGGGAGACGGCGCCCGGCGCCTCGGCGACGAAGGCGTCGGTGTAGGCGCCCCCGTCCGGCTCGGCGTAACGGCCGAGGAGGGCGCCTGGCGGCAGCGGGCAGGGACGGACCGTCCGGCGGTGTCCCGGAAGTTCTTCCTGGTGGCTCCTCGCCGTCACGACACCCCTCCCGATGGGCGCATCCGCGCCCGCGGCGCGCGAACCAAACCTGCCCGCAAACGTTTGCCACGCCTGTGGTCTGAAGTCGCCGGAGACGGCCTGCGGGCCGCCGGAGCAGGGGGCGGGATGACGGAGACGGCGGAGCATCCGTCCGAGAGCGGACGCACGCGGATCGCCACGCCGCTGGCCGAACGGCTGGCCGGGGCGGACTGGAGCGGCACGAGCTGCGGGCCGCCGCAGGCCTGGCCCGAGGCGCTGCGGCATGCCGTCGGCCTGATGCAGCGGTCGGGCTTTCCGATGTTCGTCATCTGGGGGCCGGAGCGCACCTTCCTCTACAACGACGCCTACGCGCCGATCCTGGGGCAGCGCCACCCGCTGGCCTTCGCGCGGCCGTTCTTTTCGGTCTGGCCGGAGGTCGAGGCGGTGATCGCCCCGGTGGTCGAGGCGGCCCTTTCGGGCCAGGAGAGCTTCTTCGAGGACCTCGAGGTCACGCTGACCCGGTCCGGAAAGCCGGAGCCGGCCTGGTTCACCTTCTCCTACAGCCCGATCATCGACGAGCGCGGCGCCGTGCCCGGCGTGCTCTGCGTGTGCATGGAGACCACCGCCAACGTGCAGGCGCGCGAGACCGCCGTGCGCGAGCAGCAGCGGGCGGCCCAGCAGGCCCATGTGCTGGAGGTGCTGAACAGCACCGGTGCGGCGCTGGCCGCCGAACTCGACCTGGACCGCGTCGTGCAGATGGTCACCGACGCGGGCGTGGACATCACCGGCGCCCAGTTCGGCGCGTTCTTCTACAACGTGCATGACGAGGCGGGGGGCAGTTTCCTGCTCTACAGCCTGTCCGGCGCGCCCAAGGAGGCCTTCTCCAGGTTCCCGCACCCGCGGGCGACCGAGGTCTTCGCCCCGACCTTCAACGGCGAAGGGGTGATCCGCTCCGACGACATCACCGAAGACCCGCGCTATGGCCGCAACGCGCCGTACCTGGGCATGCCGGAAGGCCACCTGCCGGTGCGCAGCTATCTGGCCGTGCCCGTCGTCTCGCGCTCCGGCGAGGTGATCGGCGGTCTGTTCTTCGGCCACGCCGAGCGGGGCGTGTTCAGCGAGACGGTGGAGACCCTGGTGCAGGGCCTGGCCGGCCAGGCGGCCGTGGCCATCGACAACGCCCGGCTCTACCAGGCGGCGCAGTCGGAGATCGCGCGGCGGCGGTCCACCGAGGAGGCGCTGCGCGAGCTCAACGAGACGCTGGAGCTGAAGGTGGAGGAGCGGACGCGCGAGCGGGACCGCATCTTCCAGCTGTCCAGCGACCTCTTCGCCATCGCCGGCTTCGACGGGAAGCTGAAGGTGGTCAACCCGGCCTGGGAGCGGCTGCTCGGCTACAGCCGGCAGGAGCTGCTCTCGCGCCCGTTCATCGAGCTGATCCACCCCGACGACCATGGGAGCGCGGCCGAGATGGTCGCCGCCCTCCTGCGGGGCGAGCCCACGATCTCGTTCGAGGACCGGCTGGTGCGCGCCGACGGCACCACGGTCACCGTCTCCTGGACGGCGGTGCCGGAGGGCGAGGTCTTCTACGCCGTGGGCCGCGACGTCACCTTGGAGCGGGAGCGCGAGGAGCAGCTGCGCCAATCGCAGAAGATGGAGGCGGTGGGCCAGCTGACCGGCGGCATCGCCCACGACTTCAACAACCTGCTCACCGGCATCCTGGGCTCGCTGGAGCTGATGCAGTCGCGGATCCGGCAGGGCCGGACCGCCGACGTAGAGCGGTTCGCCACCGCGGCGACGACGGCGGCGAACCGGGCGGCGGCGCTGACCCACCGGCTGCTGGCCTTCTCGCGCCGCCAGCCGATCGATCCCAAGCCGGTCAACGCCAACCGGCTGGTCACCTCCATGGAGGACCTGCTGCGGCGGACCATCGGCGAGGCGATCTCGCTGGAGATCGTCACCGCCGCGGGCCTGTGGATGACGCGCTGCGACGCCAACCAGCTGGAGGGGGCGATCCTCAACCTGGCCATCAACGCGCGCGACGCCATGCCCGACGGCGGCCGGCTGACCATCGAGACCTGCAACGCCCACCTGGACAGCGCCTATGCGGCGCGCCAGCGCGAGGTGCGGCCCGGGCAGTACGTCTGCATCTGCGTGACCGACACCGGGACCGGCATGACCGCCGACGTGGTCAGCCGGGCCTTCGATCCCTTCTTCACCACCAAGCCGATCGGCCAGGGCACGGGGCTGGGGCTGTCGATGGTCTACGGCTTCGCCCGCCAGTCCGACGGCTACGCCAAGATCTACAGCGAGCCGGGTCAGGGAACGACGATCAAGCTCTACCTGCCGCGCTACCGCGGCGTCGCCGGCGAGGAGGAGACCCACGACCTGGACGTGGTGGAGGACCTGCGCACCCACGACGGCGAGGTGGTGCTGGTGGTGGAGGACGAGCAGTCGGTCCGCGATCTCGTCGTCGAGGTGCTGAGGGAGCTCGGATACAACGCCGTCCAGGCCGCCGACGGGCCCGAGGGGCTGAAGCTGGTGGAGGCCCTGCCCAGGCTCGACCTGCTGGTCACCGACGTGGGGCTGCCCGGGCTGAACGGGCGCCAGCTGGCGGACGCAGCCCGGCTGGCGCGCCCGGACCTCAAGGTGCTGTTCATGACCGGCTACGCCGAGAACGCCGCCGTCAGCCGCGGCTTCCTCGAGGAGGGGATGGCGCTGATCACCAAGCCCTTCCCCGTCCAGACCCTGGCCGCGCGCATCCGCGGGATGATCGAGCAGGGATAGGGGCGGGCTCATCTGGATGGATGGCCGGCATGACGCCGGCCATGACGGAGCGGCGGAGGAGCGGGACCAGGAGCTGGGGGTAAGTCGCCGGCCGGCCCTTGCGGAAAACGGCCCGGGCCCTAGGTCTACGGCGGCGGTGAGACCCCCCGTCGGCGGCGCGGCCCGAGGCTGCGCGTTGAGGCGCGCAGAGAATGAGTCCGTTCCACCATCTGCTGGCCAACAACCTCGTCGCCAACATCACCAACTACACGGTGTGGTTCGCGCTGACCTTCTGGGTCTATCTGGAGACCCGGTCGGTGTTCGCCACCGGGATGATCGCCGGCGTCTACCTGGTGCTGACCGCCGGCTTCGCCATCTGGTTCGGGTCCCTGGTGGACCATCACCGCAAGAAGCGGGTGATGCTGGGCTCCAGCCTCGTCTCCTTTGCGCTCTACGCGGCGTCGCTGGCGATCCTGATGGCGGCGCCGGAGGGGGCGATGGCGGACGTCTCGGGCGTCTTCCTGTGGCTGTTCATCGGGGTGGCCATGCTGGCGGTGATCGCCGGCAACATCCGCAGCATCGCCCTGCCGACGCTGGTGACCATCCTGGTGCCGGAGGAGCGGCGCGACCGGGCCAACGGGCTGGTGGGGATGGTGACCGGGATCGGCTTCCTGACCACCTCGGTGATCAGCGGCTTCCTGGTGGCCTGGGGCGGGATGACCGCGACGCTGGCCTTCGCCCTGGCCTTCACGGCGGTGGCCTTCGCGCACCTGGCGCCGGTGCGGGTGGACGAGCCGCGGGCCGAGAGCCATGGCGATGGCCCGCACCTGCCCCGGCGGATCGACATCGCCGGGACCATCGCCGTGGTGGCGGCGGTGCCGGGCCTCTTCGCGCTGATCCTGTTCGCCGCCTTCAACAACTTCCTGGGCGGCATCTTCATGGCGCTGATGGACGCCTACGGCCTGTCGCTGGTGGCGGTGCAGACCTGGGGGCTGCTCTGGGGCTTCATCTCCATCGCCTTCATCCTGAGCGGGATCATCATCGCCAGGACAGGCCTGGGGAAGAACCCGCTGCGCACCCTGATGATCGTCAACCTGATCGCCTGGGGCGTCTGCTGCGTGTTCACGATCCAGTCGTCCATCGTGCTGCTGACCGCCGGCTGCTTCATCTGGATGCTGCTGGGGCCCTATGCGGAGGCGGCCGAGCACACGACCCTGCAGAAGGTCGTGCCGCTGGAGCGCCAGGGCCGCGTGTTCGGCTTCGCCCAGGCGGTGGAGCAGGCGGCCTCGCCGCTGACCGCCTTCCTGATCGGGCCGATCGCCCAGTTCGTCTTCATCCCGTTCATGACCGACGGCGCAGGCGCCGAGGCTATCGGCGACTGGTTCGGCCGCGGGCCGGAGCGGGGCATCGCCCTGGTGTTCACGCTGGCCGGCGTGGTCGGGGTGATCGCCACGACCCTGGCGTTCAACTCGAAATACTACCGGCAACTGTCGCGGGCCTATGCCGGCGGCGCCGAGCCCGTCCCTGCCTAAGGGCCGGCGCCCCCGGCCGCCGGCCGCCCGGGCCTAGGACTGCGGGACGATCTGGACGGGCGGCAGCAACTCCCCGGATGAGTCCTGGACGTGCAGTTGCACCGGCAGGCCGGCGGACTTGCCGGCCAGGCGCTTGGCGGCGCGCACGGCGCTGCGGCGGCTGGTGTAGCGGCCGACGCGCAGGTTCTTGCCGACGATGGTCCAGGCTGCGCCCTGCTTCACCACGCCGTAGTGGACTTGGGTCATGCGCATCTCCTCTGGCTGCGGCCCCTGAAGACCCCGCCCACGTGGCGGGAAGGAGGCTGCCAGGGGTTAACTTGGAGGCCGTCCGGAGGCCTCACGGCAGGCCGGCGATGGTGGCGAGGGAGATGACGACGACGAGGATGCAGGCGAGCGCGTAGAGGAGCTGCAAGGCCTTCACGAGCCGCGGGGAGGGGCGTCGGGTCCTGAGGGCGCGGGCGAAGCGGCGCTGCAGGGCGGCGGTCTTGCGCGGCCGCTCTCGGAGGGTCGGGAAGGGGACGAGCCGGCCTTGCCGCATCGGAACCTCACATCAGGGGCAAGGCTCGCGGATGCGCGGTTAAGGCGTTCCTGGCAGGCGTGGTGAATGGGCCCGGGCGGCGCGCCGCAGGGCCTGGGGCGGCTGGCCGAAGGCGCGCAGGAAGGCCCGTCGCATCCGGCCGGGATCGCCGAAGCCGGCGCTCTCGGCGATCCGCTCCAGCGGGGCGTGGCTGGCCTCGACGGCGGCGCGGGCGACCTCCAGGCGCAGGCGCTCGACCGCCTTGGCCGGCGTGGTCCCGGTCTCGGCGACGAAGGCCCGGGCGAAGTTGCGCGGGCTCATGGCGGCGCGGTCGGCCAGTCGCTCGACGGTCAGCGGCTCGGACAGGCGCTCGCGCATCCAGGCGATCAGCGGCTCGAAGCGGCCGGTGCGGCCGCCCAGCTCCACCAGGGCCGAGAACTGCGACTGGCCGCCTGGGCGGCGGTGGTGGACGACCAGCTGCTGGGCGGTTCGGCGGGCCGCCTCGGCGCCCAGGTCGTCCTCGATCAGCGCCAGCGCCAGGTCGACGCCGGCGGAGATGCCGGCCGAGGTCCAGACATCGCCGTCGCGGATGAAGATCCGCTCGGCGTCCAGCTTCACCTTCGGATAGCGGCGGGAGAAGTCGTCGCCGCTGGCCCAGTGGGTGGTGGCGCGCCGGCCGTCCAGCAGCCCGGCCTCGGCGAGCAGGAAGGCGCCGGAGCAGACGCTGGCGACACGCCGGGCGGGCGTGCGCTGCAGCCAGCCGACGATCTCTCCCGCCGCCGGCAGCGACCGGTCGGCCTCGCCGCCGGAGACCACGATGGTGTCGAAGGGGCCGTCCGCGAGCGGCCGGGCGAGCAGGGTCAGGCCCGAGGAGCTGGCCACCTGGCCGCCGCCGGGCGCCAGCAGGGCCAGCTCGTAGCTCCCCGGCGCGAACCGCTCGGCGATCTCGAAGGCGGCCACCGGGCCGGCGGCGTCCATCAGCTGGAAGCCCGGGAAGATGACGACCGCGACCGCGCGAGGCATGGCAGGAAACGCCCGATATACGTCGTTTCGGACAGACTGGCCCTGAGTTACCCCGTTCTTCCGAAACTTGCAAAGCGGAGCGGCGAGATGCGGAAGCGGCTCGGAGTGTGGCTGGGACTTGGGGTGCTGGCGCTGTCGGCCGGCGGCGGCCTGGCCTGGTGCGCCTCGCTGCCGCCGGCGCCGGCGAGCGCTCAGCCGGCGGCGATCCCCGCCGAGGAGACGGCGGCGGCGCTGGCGGCCCTGAAGCCGCCGAAACGGGCCCGGCCGCTGGTCGCCATCGTCGGAGTCAACGACCACACCGAGGTCACCGACTACCTGATGCCGTACGGCATCCTGCGGCGGGCCGACGTGGCCGACGTGATGGCGCTGTCGACGGAAGCGGGGCCGGTGAACCTCTATCCCGCGCTGCGGGTCGAGGCGGACGCGACCATCGCCGAGTTCGAGGCCCGGCATCCGGACGGCGCCGACTATGTGATCGTCCCGGCGATGATGCCGGACGACGATCCCAAGGTGCTGGACTTCATCCGCAGCCAGGCGGCCAGGGGCGCGACCATCGTCGGGGTCTGCGTCGGCGCGACGGTGGTGGCCGAGACCGGGCTGCTGGACGGGCGGCGGGCGACGACCCACTGGTGGTCGCTGCGGCCGATGCTGAAGGCGCGGCCGGAGATCCGCTACGTCGCCGACCGGCGCTACGTCGTCGACCGCGGCGTGGCGACGACCACCGGCATCACCGCCTCCATGCCGATGACCCTGACGCTGATCGAGGCCATCGCCGGGCGGGCGAAGGCCGAGGAGGTCGCCCGCGAGCTCGGCGTGCCGGCGTGGGATGCACGGCACGACAGCGGCGCCTTCCGCTTCAACCGCCCCTTCGCCCTGACGGTGATCGGCAACCGGGCGGCGTTCTGGCGCCAGGAGACGCTGGGCATGGAGATCGCCCCTGGAGTGGACGAGGTGGCCCTGGCGCTGGCGGCCGACTCCTGGTCGCGCACCTTCCGCTCGCGCGCCGTGACCCTGGCCGAAGGGACGGGGCCGGTCGTCAGCCGCAGCGGCCTTCGCATCCTGCCGGACCGCGCCAGCGCCGGCTGGACCGGCGAGCGCCTGCCGCCGGCGATGTGGGGCCGCCGCCCGGCCGAGGCCCTGGACGCCACCCTGGAGGCCATCGCCGACCGCTACGGACCGCGCACGGCCGACGTGGTGGCGATGCAGCTGGAGTATCCCAAGCGCTGGACGGAGTAGCGGCGTAGCCTCGAAAGGTGACAGGTAGCCCTCCGGGCGACCCGTCACCGGCGGGCGTTGGTGACTGGTTGGCCGAAGGCCTACCTGTCACCCTGCGGTCGATCATTGGGGGCGTTCATGGCGGCCGAGCACTTCGATGCGCTGATCGCGGAGGCGGAGCGGCGGCCGCTCACCGGATGGAGCCTCGACTACGACGGACGCATCACGTCCGAACGCCCGTGGGACTTCAGCGAGCAGGCGGCCCGCGCCGCCGCGCGGTCCCCCGACCTGCTCGATATCGGCACCGGCGGCGGGGAGTGGCTGGCCGGCCTGGCGCACCGGCCCGCGCGCACCGTCGCGGTGGAGGGGTGGCCCCCGAACGTGGAGGTGGCGCGCCGCCAGCTGGAGCCGCTGGGCGTTCAGGTCTTCGCCGTCGAGCCGGCGGCGCCCAATGTGGAGCAGGCGGAGGGCGGCGCGGGCGGCGCGCTGCCGTTCGAGGCGGCGAGCTTCCACCTGATCACCGCCCGCCACGAGGCCTACCTCCCGCGCGAGGTGCGCCGGGTGCTGGCGCCGGGCGGCCGGTTCCTGTCGCAGCAGGTGGCCTCCGGCGCGTCGGACGATCTCTACCGGCTGTTCGGGCAAGAGCCGCCCGAGGACCCGGTCGCCTGGACCCTCGAATTCGCCGTCCGGCAGCTGGAGGACGCCGGCATGGCGGTGGACGAGGCCGAGGCGGGCGCCGAGGTCATGACCTTCGCCGACGTCGGCGCGCTGGCCTGGTACCTGAAGAACGTCCCGTTCGTTTACCCCGGGTTCTTGATCGCGGCGGCCCGCGACCGGCTGCGGGCGCTGCATGCGGCGGGGCCGATCCAGGTGCGCCAGCCGCTGTTCCGAATCGAGGCGCGGCGCCGACCCAACGTGGGCCCCCGCCTTCGCGGGAATGAGCGGGGTTCTAGGAAGGTGACAGGTAGCCCTGTGGGCAACCAGTCACCGGCCGCCCTTTGGTGACTGGTTGGCCGGAGGCCTACCTGTCACCCGCGCCCATTCCTGGCCCCAGGCCCGATTTCGGCCCAGCCGGCGCCCCGCGGGGGTCGCATTAAGGCTTACAGGTGGCGCCCGGCCGGGGGGCGAAGCCCGAAAGGACTATCCAATGCGTTCGTTCCTGCCCCTGCTGGCCGCCTTCGCCATGGCTGCGCCCGCCGCCGCCCTCGCCCAGACTGCGCCTGCCGCGGCCCCGTCCGACGCCGCCGCGCCGGCCGCCGCATCCGGTGGAGCGTCCGCTCAGGCCGAGGCCGAAGTCGCGGCCGGCCAGTCGGTGAAGGACAAGACCGGCGCGGTCATCGGCGAGGTCGCCGAGGTGAAGCCCGACGCCTCGGGCAAGGCCACGGCGACGATCAAGATGGGCGCCGAGACCTTCGCCGTCGACACCTCCGCCCTGGCGGTGCAGGACGGGGCGGCGGTGATCAACGCCACCCAGGCCGAAATCCAGGCGATGCTGAAGAAGTAGGCGGACGACGGCGGGTGCGCGGCCCTGCGCCGCCGCCCGCCGACACCGCAGCAATCCGGTCCCCGCGCCACCTGCCGAGCAAGTGTGCAGAAATGATCGCGTCTGCCTATATTATGAACACTTAAGGTTAAATCTTATCGTTACTTTTCCGTGTTTCGCTGGATCAAAATACAACCAGCAGATTCGGGGAGAGGGCGGTGGAGCAGCGCGAGAACGACCTGCGTCCCGAGCGGATACTGGAGCTCTCCAAGCGCCTGAGCGACGTCGCGGGCCTGCGGATCGGCGAGATCGCCGCGGTCAACCGCATGGCCAAGATGCTATCGGTCAACGCCATGATCGTGGCCGCGCGGGCGGGCGAGGCCGGCAAGGGCTTCGCCGTGGTGGCCCAGGAATTCAAGAAGATCTCCGACGACATCGACGCGGTCGCCGCCTCCATGGAGAGCGAGGTGGCCGCGGACCTCGCCGAACTGACCAGCGTCGGCGGCGGCATCCTGGAGCATCTGCGCGGGCAGCGGCTGACCGACCTGGCGCTCAACGCCATCGAGATCATCGACCGCAACCTCTATGAACGGACCTGCGACGTGCGCTGGTGGGCGACCGACCCGGCGGTGGTCGAGTGCCTGGCCGAGCCGTCGCCGGAGCGGGCGCGCTATGCCACCCGGCGGCTGGGGGTGATCCTGGACGCCTACACCGTCTACCTGGACCTGTGGATCTGCGACGCCGAGGGGCGGGTGGTGGCGAGCGGCCGGCCCGAGCGCTATCCGGGCGCGGCGCGCGCCTCGGCGGCGAACGCGCCCTGGTTCAGGCAGGCGATGCGCACCGCCTCGGGCATGGACTTCGCCGCCTGCGACATCATGGAGGAGCCGGCGCTGAACGGGGCGGCGGTGGCCACCTACGCCACCGCCATCCGGGCGGGCGGAGAGGCCCGGGGCGACATCCTGGGCGTGCTCGGCATCCACTTCGACTGGCGGCCCCAGGCCCAGGCGGTGGTCGACGGCGTGCGGCTGACCGAGGGCGAGCGGGCCCGCTCGCGGGTGCTGATCCTCGACGCCTCCCACCGGGTGCTGGCCGCCTCCGACGGCAAGGGGGTGCTGACCGAGAAGGTGGCGCTGGACGTCTCGGCCGGGCCGATGGGCTGCTACACCGAGAACGGCCGCACGGTGGGTTATGCGCTCACCCCCGGCTACGAGACCTACAAGGGGATGGGCTGGTACGGCTGCGTGCAGCAGATGGCCGAGGCGGCCGGCGCCGGCGAGGCGGAGGCCAGGCGGGCGGCCTAGCGTGGACGCCGCGGGCCTAATCTCTCCATCATCGCGCCAGGAGTAACCTTCGGGTAACCACGCGGGCCGTTCTTCCTGGCCGGACGACCCATGCGACATCTGACGAGAAACCTCCTCGCCGCGGCGGGGCCGCTGTGCCTCGGCCTGGCGGCCTGCGCGACCGCCACCGAGACCCACCCGAACCGCACGGCGACCGAGCAGCTGCTGGTCTCGCGGGCGGTGGAGCGGGCGGCGGCCGAATTCTCCATGGCCCTGCCGAGCAAGGCGCGGGTCTACCTCGACGCCTCGGCCTTCCGCGGCGAGGGCTCGGACTACGCCGCCAGCGCGGTGCGCGAGGCCCTGCTCGCCCAGGGCAACCCGATCGCCACGAGCCGGGCCGACGCCGACGTGGTCGTGGAGGTGCGGCTGGGGGCGCTGTCCATCGACAAGACCCAGCGGGTGGTCGGCATCCCGCGCCTGACGGTGCCGGTCTCCAGCAACTTCTCGACCGTGACCGTGCCCGAGCTGTCGGCCTATTCGCGCCGCGACCGCACGGGCGTGGCGGAGTTCTCGGCCTTCGCCTACGAGGCGGCGACCGGCCGGCCCATCGCCCTGGGCGCACGCTTCTCCGGCACCGCCAAGATCCGCAGCCACACCATGTTCATGGTCTTCTCCTGGGGCGACCTGGAGGTCCGGCCCGACGACGCCTCGGTCGAGGCCGACCAGTGGTGGAAGCTCTGGTGAGCGGCCCGCCTCAGCCCTAGCCGAACAACGCGTCGACGTCGGCCATCGCCCGGCGGGTCAGCCAGGCCCGGCGCTCGCGGGGATCGACGCCGTAGACGCCGCGGATGGCGCCCATCAGGACCGTGGAGAGGAGGTGGGCGTCGAGGCGGTCCGGCGGGTCGCCCCTCGGTCGCAGGCTCTGCAGCGTCGCCACCGAGCCTTCGCCCCGGCCGGCGCGCAGCTGCATGGCCACGTCGCGGATCGCCGGGTCGCGGCCGGCCGACATGATCAGTTCCTCAAGGGCGATGGGCTCCGGGCGCAGGCCGCCGTGGGCGTCGACGACGACCCCGGCCAGGCCGTCGGCCACGGCGGCGATGGAAAGCTCCGAGGGGCCGGCGCGGCCGGCGTCGGATCCTGCGGCGACAAGCCGGCTGTGCAGCCGACGGAAGGCCGCATGGACCAGGGCCGAACGGGTCGGGAAATGGTGGGTCACATTGGCCAGAGAGGCGCCGGCGGCGCGCGCCACCGCCCGGTGGGTGAGGCCTTCGACGCCCTGCGCCCCCACGATGCCGATGCCGGCGTCGAGCATCCGGATCGCCGCCTCGGACGCCGGAGCGGTCCAGGGTCCGATCGCAGCGGCGGCCTGCCGTTCGGCCAGGGCGCGCCAGCCGTCCCAGCCGGGCAGCCCGGCGCGTGCGCCCCGCAGGCGCGCCGCCAGCCGCTCGCAGCTCTGCAGCAGCCACGGCAGCTCGAGCCGCCAGTCCGCCCCGCGCCCGTGGGTGAGGGTGGCGCCGGCGGCGAAATCGGCGACCGGCCCTGCGAGCGCCGCCGGCAGGCCGCAGCGCTGGACGATCTCGCGCCAGAAGGCGTCGGCCTGGACCTGGTCCTCGCGGGCGAGGGCGGCGAGGCCGGGCGTGCGGGCCGCGAGCTGGCGGAACTCGCGCGAGACCAGCAGCAGGTCGCGGCGCGAGCACAGGTCCTGGACCAGGGACGCCGTCCAGGCGGCCAGGGTCTGCGCCGGCGCGGAGGGCGGCGCGGCGGCCAGGGCGGCGGCGCGCCAGCGCTGCGCCTCGGCGCCGGCGTGGCCGAAAGCCCGCGCCAGCAGGCCATCGCGGCCGCCGAAGTGGTAGTTGACGGACGAGGCGCTCACTCCGGCCCGGTCGCCGACGGCGCGGGCGCTGACGCCCGAGGGGCCGTCCTCGTGCAGCAGATCCAGTGCGGCCTGCAGCAGGCGTTCCTGGGCCTCGGCCGGGCCTGCGTCATCCTTCATCCCTGTCACCCTAGGCGGATCCCCCTACGGATGAGGCGGGCCGTACAATCGTTCGACGAACCTCCGATGACAAGCAGACAAGTTCGGCAGGCCAAGGGCGTTTCATGAATCTGTCTTGGATTTGTTGCGCCGTACACATGTTCGAACACTAGGAGCCCCCCGCAACAACGAGGGGGTTCACATGATCCGGTTTGACGTTCGCTCCGCCCGCCGGGCGCTGCTGATGGGGGCGGCGGGCGCGGCCCTGGCGGCCGGCGCGGCCCAGGCCCAGGAGGGCGATGTCGAGGAGATCGTCGTCACCGGCGTCATCGTCGGCAGCCAGAGCGCGGCCCTGCTGCAGCAGCGCGAGGCCGACAACCTGGTGAACATCGTGGCGGCCGACACCATCGGCCAGTTCCCCGACCAGAACTCGGCCGCGGCGCTGGCGCGGATCCCGGCCGTGGCGGTCCAGCGCGACCAGGGTCAGGAGCGGTACCTGCAGGTGCGCGGCGCACCCAACCGCTGGACCAGCGTCTCCATCGACGGCATCACCGCGATCGGCGTGGACGAGGCCGGCGGCCAGCGCGCCTTCCGTTTCGACGCCGTGCCGGCGGTGATCCTCAGCGCGCTGGAGGTCAACAAGTCGCTCACCCCCGACCTCTCCGCCGAAGCGGTGGTGGCCCGGGTGAACCTCAAGACCTTCTCGCCCTTCGAGCGCCGCGGCTTCAACGCGACGGTCGAGGCGGGCCTGGGCGAGATGGACCTGGGCGGCGGAAAGCAGGAGCAGTACTCGGCGCGGCTGTCCTGGTCCGGCGAGCGGTTCGGCATCGTCGCGGCCGCCTCGCACTATCTGCGCGAGCAGACCACCGACAACCGCGAGTTCGACTACGACGCGGCCGGC
Source organism: Phenylobacterium terrae (assembly GCF_042681205.1). Taxonomy (NCBI): domain Bacteria; kingdom Pseudomonadati; phylum Pseudomonadota; class Alphaproteobacteria; order Caulobacterales; family Caulobacteraceae; genus Phenylobacterium; species Phenylobacterium terrae. The sequence goes on along the minus strand of NZ_JBHUEY010000001.1, from coordinate 47,311 downwards.
CTGCCGACCGCCTTCGACGTGCGCAACTACCTGGTGACGCGGGAGAACAACGCCGCGCTGCTGGGGGTGGAGTTCCGGCCCGCCGACGGCCACAGCCTGTTCGCCAAGAGCCTCTACACCGAGTTCAACGACGACGAGCAGCGCAACCAGTACGTCTTCCAGATCGGCTCTGCGGCCTCGGGCGTGCGCGGCGCCACCGCCGGCGACCTGGTGGGCGTGCCGGTGCGCGGCAGCTTCAACTACGGCGAATACCGCAACTGGAACCTGATCCACACGATCGGCGGCGACCACGAGGTGGGCGGCTGGGATGCGAGCTGGCGCATCAACCGCACCGAGACGGAGAACACCACCGACCTGCCGCTGGTGCTGCAGCAGTACAGCTCCTCCTCGGTCGCCCTGCGCCCCTCGCTCAGCTACGACCTGTCCGACCCCAACTTCCCGCGGATCAGCCTCTACCGGACCGCGCCGGGCGCTACGGCCGGCAGCTTCGTGCGCGGCGCGCCGCTGACGGCCGTGGACCAGTCGGGCTTCAACCAGAACCTCGTCCTGCCGCTGACCTCGGCCGTCTCGTCGGAAAGCTGGACCTGGAAGGCCGACGCCTCGCGGTTCTCGGTCATCGCCGACCGGGAGGTCGAGCTCGGCTTCGGCGTCCAATACGACGACCGGCGGATCGACGGGGCGGTGCTCTCCGGCGTCGCACCGCCGGTGGCGATCTTCGCCCTGTTCCCGGCGGTGGGGCTGAGCTTCCGGCCCGGCGACTATGTGACCTCCGAGCCGTGGAACAGCGGCTTCCCGCGGGGCTTCGACGTCAACTACGTCGACAACGAGCGGATGACCGCCGACGTGCGCGCGGGCCTGGCGGCCCTGCAGGCCCGCGGCCTCTACGATCCGGCCCTGAACACCGCGCCGTCCGACGTCTATTCGATCGAGGAGAAGGTGCTGGCCGGCTACGGCATGGCCAAGTTCGAGGTCGGCCCGGCGCAGGTCGTGGCCGGCCTGCGGGTCGAGCGGCTGGACCAGACCATCGCCGGCTTCGTGACCGCGGGGACGACCGTCACGCCGCTGACGGTGGAGAACGACGACGTCGAGTTCTTCCCGAGCGTGAACGTCAAGTTCGACCTCACCGACGACCTGGTGCTGCGGCTGGCGGGGCAGCGGGCCATCTCGCGGCCCTCGTTCGGCACGGTGCGGACCGGCGCCTCGGTGAGCGATCTCGACGGCGTGGTCTCGGGCGGCAACCCGATGCTGGAGCCGGAGCTGACCTGGGGCGCCGACGCCTCGCTGGAGCGCTACCTGCCCGGCGCGGGCCTGGCCTCCATCGGGGCCTTCTACCGCCACGTGGACAATGTGCTGTTCAACACCACCGCGGTGGTCGGCGACGACCGCTATGACTCGGCTGGGATCGACCGCAGCGGCTACCGCTACAACTCCACCCTGAACGGCGACTCCGGCAAGCTGTACGGGCTCGAGCTGGCCTATGTGCAGCAGTTCGTCTTCCTGCCGGCGCCGTTCGACGGGTTCGGGGTGCAGGGCAACCTGGCCTTCCTCGACGGCGAGTTCACCACGCCGGACGGGCGCAAGGCGCCGTTCCCCGGCACCTCCAACACCATCGTCAACGCCTCGGTCTACTACGAGAAGCACGGCCTCTCGGCGCGGCTGAGCTACCAGTGGCGGGACGACTGGGTCGATACCCTGAGCCTGGTCGGCTACGGCGACCAGTACCGCAAGGCCTACGAGAGCCTGGACCTGTCGCTCCGCTACGCGGTGAACGACCGCGTCTCGGTGTTCTTCGACGCCAACAACCTCACCGACGAGACCTTCGTCGCCTTCGAAGGCGACGAGCGCCATCCGACCGAGGTCGAGCAGATCGGCCGCCGCTGGATGGCCGGCCTGCGCCTCTCCTTCTGAACCAGGGACGACAGATCATGCGAACGACACACCTGCTGGCCGGCGCCGTCGCCGCCTGCTTCTTCGCCACCGGGGCCGGCGCGGCCGTCTCGGACGCCGCCGTCGAGCGCTCGGGCGGCCAGCTGCAAGTGACCTGGACGGCCGCGGCCGGCGAGCCGGTGGACGTCTTCGTCGCCGACCGCCCGGACGCGCCGGTCTCGGCGATGACGCTGGTCTCAGACGACGACAAGGACGGGCGCCACGCGCTGGCGGCGCCCGAGCAGCGGCGCCTGTTCGTGCTGCTGCGCGGGCCGGACGGCGCCGACGTGCGGGTCGCCGAGCGGCTTGTGCCGCTGGAGGCGGTGCAGAACTTCCGCGACGTGGGCGGCTATCGCACCGCCGACGGCAGGCGCGTGCGCTGGGGCCTAATCTACCGCTCGGCCGAGCTTGCCGGGCTCAGCCCCTCCCACGCCGAGGTGGTCCAGGCGTTGGGCATCCGCAACGTCCACGACCTGCGCTCCAACTCGGAGCGCGAGAGCGCGCCCACCAACTGGCCCGGCGAGGCCAAGCCGGCGATCCACGCCGCCGACTACAAGATGGATTTCAGCGGCTTCGCGCAAGCCTTCGCCGGCGGCATCGACGAGGCCGAAGCCCGGGAGACCTTCAAGGCCTTCTACCCCCAGGTGCTGGAGAGCCACCGCGAACAGTTCCGGGACCTGTTCCAGTCTCTGCTGAAGGCCGAGGGCCCGGTGCTCTACCACTGCTCGGCGGGCAAGGACCGGACGGGCGTCGCCACCGCCCTGGTGCTCACCGCGCTCGGCGTGCCGCGCGAGACGGTGATCGCCGACTACGAGCTGTCGAACCGCTACTACCGGATGGACCTCAGCCGCGCGGCCGACGCGTCGCCGGAGTTCAGGATGTTCGCCAGCCTGCAGCCGGAGGTGGTCAAGGTGTTCCAGGGGGTCGAGGGCGAATACCTCGAAGCGGTGTTCGCCGAGATCGACCGCCGCGGCGGCATGGCCGCCTATCTGGAGAAGGAGCTGGGCGTCGGCCCGGCCGAGGTCGCCAGGCTGAAGGCGGCCTACCTGGAGTAGGAGAGGGGCGGCCCGGCGGGCTTCGGCGCGGCGGGCCGTTCTCCCTGCAGTCGCGCGGGCCGCGAGGCCTCAGCGGCGCTTGCCGAGCTCGGCGGCGATGTCCTTGGTCAGGCGGCCGACCTTGCGGTGGGCGGCGGTGATCTGCTCGCGCGTCACGCCCCAGCGCTTCATCCAGTATTCGACGGCCTTGCGCTCGGAGAGGTCCAGCCGCTCCTTGTCGATGAAGCCGCGCTTGTCCTTCAGGCCCGCCACTAGCGCTTCAGCCAGGGCTTGGAGGCGCCGGTCGGCATGCCCGCCTGCTCGCGCTTGACCTTGGCCCCCGGGGCCTTGGGCCGGGCCTCCTGCGCCGCCTTCTTCAGGCGCAGCGCCCGCTGCATGGGCGACTCGTCGGGGGCGTCGGGGCGGTCGGTCATGAGAGGGGGTGTAGCATAGGTGAGGGCGCGGCGGGGCGGATTTGCTATCGCGCCCCCTCGGCGGCGGGCGCCGGCTGGCGGCGGAGGATCTTCTCCATCGTCTTGCCCTTGGCGAGTTCGTCGATGAGCTTGTCGAGGTAGCGGATCTCCCGCATCAGCGGATCGGCGATCTCTTCCACGCGCACGCCGCAGATCACGCCCTTGATCTCGGCGCGGGCCGGGTTCAGCTCGGGGGCCTGGGCGAAGAAGGTCTCGAAATCCGTCTTGCTCGCCAGATGCGCCTCGAGCTGCGCCTGGCTGAAGCCGGTCAGCCAGCGGATGATCTCGTCGACCTCGGCCTTGGTCCGCCCCTTCTTCTCCGCCTTGGCGACGTAGTGCGGATACACGCTGGCGAAGCTGGTGGTGTAGATGCGGTGCTTGGTCATCTGATCCGCTCCCGTTCCAGGCGTCCTGGCGATGTTAGCATCAATCACAGGAGTTTGGGCTGGGTGGGCGGCGCACTTCGGCCCGGGCCCAGCTCGTCCCGGCGGCACAGTTCGCACTCGGCGCTGAAGCGGACGTCGGCGTCGCGGTCCCTCGCCAAGGTTCGGAGCGTTTCGGTCGGCAGCTCCGGCCAGGACGCGCCGCGATGCGGACCGCTGGGCACACGCGGCAGGAGCCCGGGCTCGCGGCTCCAGGCGACGAGCTGCTCGAGGGACGTCTCGTTCAGCATGTCGCGCAGGTGATGGGCGGTGACGTAGGCGTCCGGCAGGGCGCGGTGGGCGGGCAGGCCGGTTTCGTGGACAAGGCCCTCGGGCATGCGCTGGTAGCGCAGCATCTGGTTGGAGAAGCTCGGCAGCTGCGGCCACAGCCTGAGCGCGCACTTCCAGGTGCAGATCCAGTCGACCTCGCCGGTCAGCGTCGGCCGGCAATACCGCTGCTCGAACGCCGCCCGGTGCGCGGCGAGGGCCAGGACCCCGCCGGGCGGGCGCAGGACCTCGGGCGCGACGAGCTTCCAGTAGGGCGCGGCGGCGACGTCGGCGTCACGGATATGGTGGATGGCCATCGTCTCGGGCGAGATGGGCCGGCCGGGATTGACGAAGAGGGCGCCCCGTTCGTCGCTGAGCCGCCAGGCGCCGTCCGGGCCCTGCTCGAGGTCCTGCCAGCCGATCTCGCAGACGTCGTAGGGGCCGGCCCCGGCGGTCTCCAGGTCGATGACGCGGACGCGGGCGGGCGGGGTCACGAGGCGCAGGTCTCCGGTGCCCACTGGAGATAGGCGTGCTGGGGCCCATTGCGAGAACCGAATAAATTCGAACCGCACTGTCGTCCCACCCGCCCGCCGTTCGTCCTCGGGACGTGAAGACCTGGAGAGAGACGATGACCCCCACCATCACCGCCTTCGAACGCTCGCCGGACCGGGGGCGGGGCCTGGCGCGGGACATGCGGGTGCGATGGGCGCTGGAGGAGGTGGGGCGGCCGTACGACGTCCGGCTCGTCTCGTTCGGCGAGATGAAGCAGGCGGCGCACCTGGCGCGCAATCCGTTCGGGCAGATCCCGACCTACGAGGAGGGCGACCTGGCCCTGTTCGAGTCGGGCGCGATCGTGTTCCACATCGCCGAGCGGCATGGGGGCCTGCTGCCGGCGGAGCCGAACGCCCGGTCGCGGGCGGTGATGTGGATGTTCGCCGCCCTCAACACGGTGGAGCCGCCGGTGTTCGACCGCGACCTGGTGCAGATCCTGGAGCGGAAGGAGCCCTGGTACGAGGCGCGGATGCGGGCCCTGGAGGACAGCATCCGCACCCGGCTGGGCGCGCTTTCCCGCCACCTCGGCGAGGCCGACTGGCTCGACGGGGACTTCAGCGCGGGAGACCTGCTGATGGCGACGGTGCTTCGCCGGCTGAACGGATCGGCGCTGCTGGCGGACCACCCGAACATCGCCGCGTACGTGGCCCGCGGCGAAGCGCGGCCGGCGTTCCAGCGGGCCTTCGAGGCGCAGCGGGCGGTCTTCGAGGCCGCGTCGGGCGGCTGACAAGGGCGTCCCGGGCGCAACCGAATAAAGTGAGACAGGAGCAAAGGGCGATGGCTGACGAGCGGATCAAGGGACCGGCCTCCTACTTCCCGTCGATCGAGAAGAAGTACGGCCGCCCTATTTCGGAGTGGCAGGCGCTGGTGCGGACGCGCTACCCGGCGAAGCACATGGAGCTCGTTTCGATGCTCAAGACCGAGCATGGCATGGGACACGGGCACGCCAACGCCATCGTCGCCCACACGCTGGCGGAGGATAAGGTATAGATCCGAGGCCGGCGCAGCCGCCGGGGGGAGGACGAGGCCGTGTTCGCATCCATCGCTTTCGCCGCCGCCCTGGCCCAGGCCGATTGCGAGGCGCTGAAAGGGCAGGCGCGGGCGGCCATCGAGCACGCCAATGGCGATTTCGTCCGCGCCCTGCAGGCGCGCGACGCCGAGGCGATCGCGGCGGCCTATGCGGACGATGGGGTGTTCCTGCTGCCGGACGGCAAGGTGATCGCCGGGCGCGGGGCGGTGCGCGATCTCTACGCCGCGGCGGCGGCGGCCACCCCGCCGGTCCTCTCCGGGGCCATCGAGACCGAGGGCCTGGCCTGCGGCGGGCCGGACCTGCTGTACGAGTGGGGGCGCGGGCGGCTGATGGTCCGCGGCGCCGACGGCGTGGCGGCAGAGCGCGGCGGGCCTTACCTGACGGTCTGGCGCCGGATCGGGACGGAGTGGAAGATCGTCCGCAACCTGGCGTTCTGAACGGCGTAGCGGAAGGACGGGTGCCCCATGGCGGAGACTGAGGCGGCCGGCGTGCGCGTGCGGCCGGCGACGGCGGCCGATGCGCCGGCGCTGGGCAGGCTCGGCGCGCTGCTGGTGGCCGTCCACCACGACTACGATCCCGAGCGGTTCCTGGCGCCCGACACGGCGACGGCGGAGGGCTACGGCCGCTTCCTGGCCGGGCAACTGCGGCGCCCGGAGGTCGTCATGCTGGTCGCCGAGGCGGGCGGGCAGGTGCTGGGCTACAGCTACGCCGCCATCGAGGGGACCGACTACATGACCCTGCGCGGGCCGGCCGGCGCGCTGCACGACCTGCTGGTCGATCCGGCGCACCGCGGGCGCGGCGTGGGCCGGCGGCTGCTGGAGGCCAGCATCGCGGCCCTTGAGGCCCGCGGCGCGCCCCGCATCGTGCTCTCGACCGCCGAGCGCAACGTCGGCGCCCAGAAGCTCTTCGCGGAGGCGGGCTTTCGGCGGACGATGGTCGAGATGACCCGCGAGCTTCCCTGAGCGTGGCGGCCGCGCGCTAGTTGACGCGCCGCTCGCGCCCCTCCCAGAACGGGGCGCGCAGTTCGCGCTTGAGGACCTTGCCGGCGCCCGAGAGGGGCAGGGGCTCGTCCCGGAAGGTGATGCTCCGCGGGCGCTTGTAGTTGGCGATCAACGGCGCGCAGTGGGCGATGAGCTCCTGGGCCTGCGCCGTCTGGCCGGGACGCAGGACGACGACGGCGTGGACCGCCTCGCCCCATGCCTCGTCGGGAATGCCGATGACCGCCACCTGGGCGACGGCCGGGTGGGTGGAGAGGGCGCTCTCGACCTCGGCGGTGAAGACGTTCTCGCCGCCGGTGACGATCATGTCCTTCAGCCGGTCGACGATGTAGACGAAGCCATCCTCGTCCTGCCAGGCGCCGTCGCCGGTGTGGACCCAGCCGTCGCGGATGGCGGCGGCGGTCTGGTCCGGACTGTTCCAGTAGCCGTGCATCATGCCCGGGCCGCGGGCGATCACCTCGCCCACCTGGCCCGGCGCGACATCGGCGCCGTCGGGGCCGACGATGCGCACCTCGCAGCCGGGGGCGGGGCGGCCGGCGGAGGCGAGGCGGCCGGTGAGGGGGCCCTCCAGCACGTGGCAGTCGGGCGGCAGCGCGGTGACGACCGGCGCCATCTCGGTCTGGCCATAGACCTGCACGAAACGGACGTGGGGCAGCTTCTCCAGCGCCTCGGCCAGCACCCCGCGCGAGATGGTCGAGCCGCCGTAGCCGATCACCTGCAGGGACTTCAGCCGCTCGGTGGCGAAGGCCGGGTGCTGCAGCAGCATCGCCACCATGGTGGGCACGATGACGGTGTGGGTGGCGCCCTGGGCCTCGATCTGCGCCATCACCGCCTCGGGCTCGAACCTCGGCACATAGGCGTGGGCCGCGCCGACCATGAAGGCCGACCCGCCCAGGCAGCTGTCGGCCATGTGGAACATCGGGGCGGCATGCAGCACCACGTCGTCGGCCCCGACCTCCAGGACCTTGGTGCAGACCAGGTTGTTGTACCAGAGCGCCCGGTGCGGGATCATCACGCCCTTCGGAAAGCCGGTGGTGCCGCCGGTGTAGTAGAGGCCCGCCAGATCCTCGCCCCCGGCCTCAACGTCCGGCGCCGGGTCATGGCCGCCGATCAGCGCCTCGTAGGCCTGCATGTCCTCGGGCGGGGCGGCGTCGTCCAGCCACACGAGGCGCTGGAGGTCGGGGCAGGCCTCGCGGATCGCCGCGACCTGGCCGGCGAAGGCCTGGTCGACGAAGAGGACCCGCGTGCCGCTGTCGTTCAGCGAGTAGGCGTTCTCCGCGGGCGTCCAGCGGATGTTCATGGGCACGACCACGGCCCCGGCCCACCAGACGGCGAGCAGGAACTCGGAGTAGCGGTCGGAGTTGAGGGCCAGGATCGCCACCCGGTCCCCCCGGCCGACGCCGAGCCCGTGCAGGGCCTGCGCCAGCCTGGCGACCCGATCGCGGGTCTCGCCCCAGGTGCGGGACCGGCCGCCGAACGTGGTCGACGGCGCGCGGGGCCGGCTCTGCGCGGCGCTGTTCAGCATTCCCGTCAGGCCGTACATCGCCGCGTTTCCCGCCCGCGTTCAGTTCGCAGAACGACGGTAGGCGAGGTGCGCGGACAGTCAAGCCGATGTCGCCGGCCCGGCATCGACGAGACAACTTGACTTTGAAGCGGATTGAGCAGACGTTTCTGTCATGACAGAAATTACCGACAACGAGAGACGCCTTCCCCGAGCGGTCGAGCAGTTCGTGCTGCGTTGGGGGGACATGGGCGGGCAGTGGGGCGTGAACCGGTCGGTCGCGCAGATCCATGCGCTGCTCTACCTGTCGGAACGGCCGCTGACGGCCGAGGAGATCGCCGAGACGCTGGGGATCGCCCGGTCGAACGTCTCCAACAGCATCCGCGAACTGATCGGCTGGAAGCTGGTGCGGCGAACGCCCGTGCTGGGCGACCGGCGCGACCATTACGAGGCCGAGGCCGACCTGTGGCAGATGCTGATCCGCATCGCCCAGGGCCGTAAGGAGCGGGAGATCGACCCGATGGTCGAGGCCATCGGCCAGGTGCTGGCCGACGCCGAGGGCGACCCCACCATCAGCCGCGTCGCGCGCACCCGGCTGAACGAGATGCACGCCTTCGTGACGACCATCGACAACTGGTACGCCCAGATGCTGACGGTGCCGCCGAGCACGCTGATGTCGCTGATCAAGCTCGGCTCCAAGGTCGTCAACCTGCTCGGCATGGGCCGGGGCAAGCCGCCCAAACCTGGGTGACGTTTTGCCTGCATGTTTCTCTCGCAACAGAAATAACTGACGAAGATGAAGGGCGGACGGGCGATGGCGATGAGGCGGATCAGGGAGCGGTTGGAGCCTCCGGTCGAGGCGCCGGCCGCACGTTCGGCGCAGGGCGTCCTGCACGATGTGCGGTTCCGCACGCTGCTCGGGGGCGAGGCCTGGGACAGGCTGCCGAAGGCGGTCCGGGCGCGGTTCAGCAAGCGGCTGGGGCCGGGGCTGGCGGTCACCTACGTGGGCGAGATCACCGAGAGCCGCCGGAACTGGGCGGGCCGGCTGCTGGCGCAGGCGTGCCGCCTGATCGGCGGGCCGCTGCCGCTGCACGACCAGATCGGCGCCCCGGCGGTGGTGACGGTCACCGAGGACGCGGCCTGCGGCGGCCAGTTCTGGACCCGGATGTACGGCCAGGCCCGCGGCTTTCCGCAGGTGATCCACAGCAGCAAGCGGTTCGCCGGGCCCACCGGCCTGGAAGAATACCTCGGCTGCGGCTTCGGCATCGCCCTGGACGTGAGCGCCGACGAGGCGGCCATGCGCTTCCACAGCCGCCACTACTTCCTGGCGCTGGGGCGCCTGCGGCTGCGGCTTCCGGCGTGGCTCAGCCCCGGGGACCTGACCATCAGCCACATCGACCGCGGCGACGGGGCCTTCGACTTCGTCCTGGCCCTGCGCCACCCGCTGCTGGGCGAGCTCATCAACCAGACCGGGCTGTTCCGCGAACGGCCGGCCCGGCGCAACGGGGAGACCCGCAGATGACCGATCTGATCTGGGCCCTGGTGTTCGTGCAGGTCGCCCTGGGCGGCTTCGACACCCTCTACCACCACGAGCTGACCGAGCGCCTGGCCTGGCGCCCTTCCCAGTCGCGGGAGCTGCGCCTGCATGGGGTGCGAAACCTGGCCTATGCGGTGATGTTCGCAGCGCTCGGCTGGAGCCGGCCGCAGGGCGGGCTCGCCATCGCGCTGATGATCCTGATGCTGGGGGAGCTGGCGATCACGTTGTGGGACTTCGTGGAGGAGGACCGCACCCGCAAGCTGCCGGCGAGCGAGCGGGTCACCCACACCCTTCTGACGCTGAACTACGGGGTGGTGCTGGCCTTGGTGCTGCCCCTCCTCGGGCAATGGGCGAGGCTGCCGACGGGCCTGGCGGCGGCCTTCTACGGACCGTGGAGCTGGCTCTGCGCCGTCGCCGCCGCTGGCGTGGTCGTGTTCGGAGTGCGCGACCTGGCGGCGGCGCGCCGCGTTCGGCGCATCGCGCCCGCCGAGGCCGCGCCGCTGGCCGTGGCGCTGGGGGCGCGGCGTGCGGTGCTGGTCACCGGCGGCACCGGCTTCATCGGGCGACGGCTCGTCGAGGCCCTGGTGGCCGCGGGCCATGAGGTGACCGTGCTGACCCGCTCGGCGGCGAGCGCCGCCGGCCTGCCGGCCCCGATCCGGATCGTCACCTCGCTGGCGCAGCTCGCCGACGAGACCCGGCTCGATGCGATCGTCAACCTGGCGGGCGAGCCGATCTCCGACGGGATCTGGACGGGCGCCAAGCGGCGCCGGATCCTCCGCTCGCGCCTGCGGGTGACGCGGGACGTCATCAAGCTGATCGCCCGCCTGCGCGAGCGGCCGGACGTCCTGGTCAGCGGCTCGGCGATCGGCTGGTACGGCCTGCAGGAGGACGAGGCGCTGGACGAGACCTCGGCGGGGCGGGACTGCTTCTCGCGCACCCTGTGCCTGCGCTGGGAGCGGGCCGCCACGGCCGCCGAGGCGCTGGGCGTGCGCGTCGTGCGCCTGCGCATCGGGTTGGTCCTGGCGGCCGAGGGCGGGATGCTGTCGCGCATGCTGACGCCGTTCGAGTTCGGCCTCGGCGGGCCCTTCGGGGCGGGCCGCCACTGGATGAGCTGGATCCACCGGGACGACCTGGTGCGCCTGATCGTCCATGCGATGGCGACGCCCTCGATGGCCGGGCCCGTCAACGGCACGGCGCCCGCGCCGGTCCGCAACGGCGCCTTCGCGGCGGCCCTGGGGCGCGCGCTGAACCGTCCGGCCATCCTGCCGGCGCCCGCCGCGCCGCTGCGGCTCGCGCTCGGCGACTTCGCCGAGGAGCTGTTGCTGAGCGGTCAGCGGGTGCTGCCCGCCGCCGCGGCGGCGCATGGCTTCCGCTTCGCCTATCCGCACCTGGACGAGGCGCTGGCGGCCATCGTCGGCGCGCCTGCCGGGCGGGTCACCCCGGCGGCCGCCCCGGTTCAGGCCCGCTTGGCCTGACGGCTCTCGGCCAGGCGGGCGAAGACGTAGTCCCAGAGCTCGGCGACTTCCTTGGCCGCGGCGCGGTCGGAGGTCTCCTCGGCGGAGCGGCCGCGTTCGAGGGCGGTCTGGTAGCTGGCGCGCGAGCGCAGGATCACCGGGGCGACCGGGGCCTGCATGTAGTCGAGGCCCTTGAGGATGCGCTTGACCAGGGGGCTCTCGACGCCCTCGCGGGCGACGGGGGCCTGGTTGAGGATGACCGCGCTGGGCTTGCCGAGGCGGCGCACGATGGAGAGGGTGCGGACCAGGCCGGCCAGGTCCAGCAGGGTGGGGCGGACGACCATGATGGCCAGGTCGGCGAGGACGATGGCCTCGCTGACATCCTCCACCTGGCCGGCCGGGGTGTCGATGACCAGCAGCTGCTTGCCCAGGCCCTCGGCGGCGAACTGCGTGTTGAGCAGGGTGGCGCCGGAGACGACGGCGACCTCTGGGCCGGGGCTCTCGCGGGCCGAGAGCACGTCCTGGGCCGACTTCTGCGGATCGCTGTCGGCCAGCAGGGTGTCGACGCCGCGCAGATGGGCGGCCAGCGCCAGGTGGGTCGCCACCGTCGTCTTGCCCGAGCCCCCCTTGAGGGCGATCACCGCCACCGTTCTCACGTCGCCACCTCGATGCTCTCCGGCCCGGATAACGTCTTAACGGTGAATCTGGCGTGTTCACGGCGCCGTGGCCGCAGAGCGGCGATACGTCACGTGGGCGGAGCGGTCCGCGCGAAGAGGTGCTGGTAGGTCACGACCAGCCCCTGGGCGTCGACGTCCAGATCGGCCTCGAAGCCGGCGGAAAGGCCCAGGTCGACGTAGCGCAGCCGCTCCGGTCCCTGTCGGTCGTAGCGCTGGCGCGACCGGGCGACGGTGAGGGCGGGCGCGTCGATGTAGGCGACATCGAGGGTGAGGCTGGAGCCGGCTGCGCCTGGCGTGCGGCGGATCGGCAAGGTGTTGCAGAATGGCGTGACCGACAGGTCCGGCTCCTCGGCCCCGTCGAGGTCGGAGCGGTGGGCGCCGTCCACCCGCCAGCCGGCGCCGGCGCGCTCGAGCGTGAGGGCGCCGTGGCCGTGGGCGCTCCAGCGCTCGACGGTGACGGAGAGGGCGCGCCAGTCGGGCGTGAGCCGCCAGCGGTGGTCGAGGCGGAAGCCGCCGGCTTCGAGGCAGATGAGGCTGGAGGCGGCGAGGACGGCGTCGGGCGCGAGCGTGAGCTCGAGCCGCTCGAGGCCCTCGACGTCGAGGCGGCGCCAGAAGAGGGTGGTGGTGGTCATGGCGCGCCAGTGTAGCGCGCAAGGGCGCGGCGATCCGGGACCCAGATTCGGCGCGTGGACTCTGGGTCCCGGCTCTTCGGCCGGGATGACGGAGAGCTAGATCCCCGCCCCGGCGTCGAGGTTGCGGAGTTTTTCCTCGTGGTCGGCGGCTTCGGCCTCGATCCAGGAGATGAAGGCCTTGACCTGGGGCAGGCGGCCCTTGGCCTTGGGATGGACGAGGTAGTAGGCGAAGTCGACGGCGGTCTGGTCCTGCAGCGGGGCGACGAGGCGGCCGGCGTCGAGGTCGGCCTGGGCCAGGGTGCGCTTGGCGAGCGCCACGCCGCGGCCGTTGGCGGCGGCCTCGATGACCAGGCTGGACTGGTTGAAGCGGGGCCCTCGCGTGCCGTCGACGCCCTTCACGCCGCGGGCGGCGAGCCACATCGTCCAGTCGGGGCAGCTGTCGTCGGGTTCCGGCGAGCCGTCGTGCAGCAGCACGTGGCGGGCCAGGTCCGAGGGCTGGAGGATCGGGTTGGCGGCGACGAGCTCTGGGCTGGCGACCGGGATCACGGTCTCGCTCATCAGCCGGCGGACCTCCATGCCCGGATAGCGGCCGGCGCCGTAGCGGATGGCCAGGTCCACCTCGCCGGCGGTGAGGTCGACGAGATCGATGCCGGCGGAAAGCCAGACGTCGACCTGCGGGTGGGCGTCCTCGAACTTGCCGAGCCTGGGCACCAGCCACTTGGCGGCGAAGGAGGGGGCGGCGGTCAGCGTCAGCCGGCGTCCGTCCACGGCGGCGGTGAGCAGGGAGGCGGCCTCGGCCAGCCGGTCGAAGGCCTCGCGCAGGGCGGGCAGGGCGGTCTGGGCCGCGTCGGTGAGCAGCAGGCCCTTCGGCGTGCGCTTGAAGAGCGCGGCGCCCACATAGTCCTCCAGGTTCTGGATCTGCTGGGAGACCGCGCCCGGGGTGACGGACAGCTCGTCGGCGGCCCGGCTGAAGTTCAGGTGCCGTGCGGCGGCCTCGAACGCCCGGAGCGCGTTGAGCGGCGGAAGACGGCGTCTCTCGACGGATCGTTCCATAAGTTTTGCTGACAGCCCCGGCAGAAGTCCTTGGGTTGCGAAGTGGCCCCTCGCGTCCCAGTTTGCAAGCGTCCGGAGGTGTCTCGGCCCTTTTCACCTACGGACACGGCGGGGCGGACGAGGAGTCCGCCCCGCACTGAGTTTTAACATGCCGGTGTTAGAGAAGCTAAACCCATGACGACGCATCGCTCTTCAAGGCCGCCGAGGGCCGGACGCCTCGTCGTCCTGGGGCGGGGCCAGCGCGCCCGCAAGGCCGGGCGCGTGTGGCTGGTCGGCGCCGGACCCGGCGATCCAGAGCTTCTGACGCTGAAGGCGCTGAAGGCGCTGCAGATGGCCGACGTGGTGGTCCACGACGGGCTGGTCTCCGACGAGGTGCTGGACATGGCGCCCGCGAAGGCCCGCCGGATCAGCGTGGCCAAGCGCAAATCGCGCCACTCCTACGCCCAGGACGAGATCAACCGGATGCTGGTCGCCTTCGCCCGCGAGGGGCTGGAGGTGGTGCGGCTGAAGGGCGGGGACCCGTTCATCTTCGGCCGCGGCGGCGAGGAGCTGGAGGCCTGCCGCGAGGCGGGCGTCGAGTGCCACGTCGTGCCCGGCGTGACCGCGGCCCTGGCGGCGAGCGCCTCGGCCGGCGCGCCGCTGACGCACCGCGGATCGGCCCAGGCGGTGACCTTCGTCACCGGCCATGCGGCCAAGGGCGAGGAGCCGGACCTGGACTGGGAAGCGCTCGCCAAGGCCAACCAGACCGTCGTGATCTACATGGGCCTGTCCACCGCCGCCGGAATCGCCGCGCGGCTGATGGCGGCCGGGCGCGCGGGCTCGACCCCGGCGCTGATCGTCGAGAACGCCAGCCGCGGCGACGAGCGGCGGATCGCCACCACGCTGGCCGAGCTGGCCGGCGCGGCCGAGGGCCTGAGCGGTCCCGCGCTGCTGGTGGTGGGCGAGGCGATGGCGCTGGCCAAGGCGGGCGGGGCGCCCGCGGCCGTGCAGCCGTTGAAAGTGCAGGGAGTCTCCGAATGAAGGCGTTGACCGCCAACCGGCTGATCGACGGCGAGGTCGTCTTCTGGAAGGCCGGCCAGTGGGTCGAGCGGTTCGCCGACGTCGAGCTGTTCGACGATGACGCCGCCGCCGAGGCGGCCGAGGCCCACGCCAAGTCGCAGCCGACCGTCGTGGTCGATCCCTACCTGATCGACCTGGTGGAGACCGAAGGGGTGTGGATCCCCGTCGCCTACCGCGAGCGGCTGCGGGCCCTGGGCCCGACCAACCACATCGAACACGGCAAGCAGGCCGAGGGCGGCAAGGTGGTCGAGGCCCTGCAGCACGCCCACACCGCGGCCCGCTCGGCCGGCCGCATCAACCTGATCAAGCGCAAGTGAGGGCGGGGATGTACCGCTACGACACCATCGACAAGGAATTCGTCGCCGACCGGGCGGCGGAGTTCCGCGAACAGGTCGGCCGGCGCCTGGCCGGCGAGATCACCGAGGACCAGTTCAAGCCGATCCGGCTGATGAACGGCCTCTATCTGCAGCTGCACGCCTACATGCTGCGGATCGCAATCCCTTATGGGACGCTGAATTCCACCAAGCTGCGCAAGCTGGCCTACATCGCCCGCACCTACGACCGCGGCTACGGCCACTTCACGACGCGGACCAACCTGCAGCTCCACTGGATCAAGCTGCGGGACGCGCCGGACATCCTGGAGCATCTGGCCGAGGTCGAGATGCACTCGATGCAGACCTCCGGCAACGTCATCCGCAACATCACCGCCGACCCGTACGCCGGGGCGACCGCCGACGAGCTGGACGACCCGCGGGTGTGGTCCGAGGTGATCCGCCAGTGGTCGACCCTGCACCCGGAATTCTCGTTCCTGCCGCGGAAGTTCAAGATCGCGGTGACCGCCGCGGCCAAGGACCGGACGGCGACGCGGGTCTACGACATCGGCCTGGCCATGCGCCGCGGCCGCGACGGGCAGCTCGGCTTCGAGGTGATGGTCGGCGGCGGCCTGGGCCGCACGCCCTACCTGGGCCCGACGATCCGCGAATTCCTGCCGACCCGGCACCTGCTGTCGTACCTGGAGGCGATCCTGCGGGTCTACAACCGGGCCGGCCGGCGCGATAACCCGTGGAAGGCGCGGATCAAGATCCTGGTCGCCCAGCTGGGCGCCGAGGAGTTCGCCCGCCAGGTCGAGGCCGAGTGGGAGAAGTCGGACCACGCCAAGGTCGACCTGCCGGACACCGAGCTGGCCCGCATCCGCGCCAGCTTCGCCCAGAGCTTCGAGACCCTGCCGGCGCGCAGCGAGGCCTTCGAGGCGCTGAAGGCGTCCGATCCGGCCTTCGCCCGCTGGACGCGGCACAATCTGCATCCGCACAAGGCGCCGGGCTACGCCATCGTCGACGTCTCGCTGAAGACGCCGGGCCTGACGCCGGGCGACTGCTCCAGCGAGCAGATGGACCTGGTGGCCGACCTGGCCGAGCGCTACTCGCTCGACGAGATCCGGGTGAACTACCAGCAGAACCTGATCCTGCCGCACGTGAAGCTGGACGACGTGCCCGAGGTCTGGGCGCAACTGAGGGCCGCGGGCCTGGCGACGCCGAACATGGACCTGGTCAGCGACATCATCGCCTGCCCGGGGCTGGACTACTGCACCCTGGCCAACGCCCGGGCGATCCCGGTCGCCCAGCAGATCGCCGCCCGCTTCGCCGACGAGGAGCGGGCCGAGGCGATCGGCGAGCTGAAGATCAAGATCAGCGGCTGCATCAACGCCTGCGGCCACCACCACGTGGGCCACATCGGCATCCTGGGCGTCGATAAGAAGGGCGAGGAGTTCTACCAGGTCACCCTGGGGGGCTCGGGCGCCGAGGACGCGACCCTGGGGACCATCCTGGGGCCCGCCCTGCCGTACGAAAAGGTCGCCGAGGCCGTCGAGCAGATGGTCGAGGTCTACCTGCGCGAACGCAAGGAGGGCGAGCGGTTCCTCGACACCTTCCGGCGCACCGGCGTCGCGCCGTTCAAGGAGGCCGTCTATGCCGACGTACATTAAGCAGACGCAGGCCGGGCTGGCCCTGGTGGAGGATCCCTTCACCGTGGTCGAGGACGACGATCAGTACCTGCCGCCGGGCGACGTCATCATCTCGCTGACGAGGTTCCAGTCCGACGGCGACCGGCTGCTGTCGGAAGGCCGGGCGGTCGGCGTCAGGGTCCAGTCGGACGAGACCGTCGAGAGCCTGGCCTACGACCTGCCGCGGCTGTCGGTGGTGGCGCTGGTGTTCCCCAAGTTCCGCGACGGGCGGCCCTACTCCAACGCCCGGCTGCTGCGTGAACGCTACAACTTCGAGGGCGAGGTGAGGGCGGTGGGCGATGTGCTGCGCGAGCAGGCGCAGTTCATGCTCCGCTGCGGCATCGACGCCTTCGAGCCGGCCGACGGCTCCACCCCGGAAGCCTGGGCGCATGCGGCCGGACGCTTCCGGCACGTCTATCAGCGCGCCGCCGACGACCGGGTCCCGGCCTTCGAGTTGCGTGCGGAGAAACAGTGATGGCTTACGACACCCTGGATCGCCCCAAGTCCCTGGCCGCCCGGCTCGACGCCGAGCTGCGCCACGCCCATCCGACGACCGTCATCGAGGCGGCGGTGGAGCAGTTCGGCGACAAGCTGGCCCTGGTCTCCTCGTTCGGCGCGGAATCGGCGGTGCTGCTGCACCTGGCGGCGCAGGTGAAGAAGGACATCCCGGTCCTGTTCCTGGAAACCGGCATGCTGTTCGGCCAGACGCTGGACTATCGCAAGACGCTGGCGGCGCACCTCGGCCTGACCGACGTGCGCGACCTGCGGCCCCACTACCAGGACCTGGCCACGGCCGATCCGAAGAACGATCTTTGGAAGACCGACACCGACGCCTGCTGCCACATCCGCAAGGTGCTGCCGCTGGACCGGGCGATCGCCGACTTCGACGCCTGGATCACCGGCCGCAAGCGGTTCCACGGCGGCGACCGGCTTTCCCTGCCGGTCGTCGAGCAGGCGGACGGCAAGGTGAAGTTCAATCCCCTGGCCAACTGGGGCAAGGCCGAGCTCGACGCCTATGCGGCCGAGCACCAGCTGCCGGCCCACCCGCTGGTGGCGCAAGGCTTCCCCTCGATCGGCTGCTGGCCGTGCACCCAACCGGTGGAAGAGGGCGAAGACGTGCGCGCCGGCCGCTGGAAGGGCTTGGATAAGACCGAATGCGGCATACATGTCGCCCGCGCGCCGGGCGCCGTCGTGAACCTGGGCGGCGACATCTAGGTCGCCCACCAAGAGAGCAGATTACCTCCCCATGACCGATGTCACCGTGGCCGCGCCGGCCGTCAAAAAGGCCGGGGCCTTCTTCGTCGAGACCGTCACCTGGGTCCAGCACTGGACCGAGAGCCTGTTCTCGTTCCGCACGACCCGGGATCCGTCCCTGCGGTTCTCGTCCGGCCAGTTCGTGATGGTCGGCCTGGAGGTGGAGGGCAAGCCGCTGGTGCGCGCCTATTCCATCGCCTCGCCCGCCTGGCACGAGGAGCTGGAGTTCTACTCGATCAAGGTGCCGGACGGCCCGCTGACCTCGCGCCTGCAGAAGATCAAGGTGGGCGACCAGGTGCTGATCGGCCGCAAGCCGACCGGCACCCTGGTGCTGGACGGCCTCCGCCCCGGCAAGCGGCTCTACATGCTGGGCACCGGCACGGGCCTGGCCCCCTGGCTGTCGCTGGCCCGGGACCCGGAGGTCTACGAGCGCTTCGACGAGGTGATCGTCACCCACACGGTGCGCGAGATCGCCGACCTCAACTACCGCGAGCTGCTGGAGACCGAGCTGCCGAACGACGAGATCCTCGGCGAGCTGATCGGCGGCAAGCTGCGCTACTACCCGACGGTGACCCGCGAGCCGTTCAAGACCAACGGCCGGATCACCGACCTGATCACCTCGGGCAAGCTGTTCGAGGACCTCGGCGTGCCGGCCCTGGACCCGAAGGTCGACCGGCTGATGCTCTGCGGCGGCCCTTCGGTGCTGGCGGACCTGAAGCAGATCCTGCTCGACCGCGGCTACGAGGAAGGCAGCGTCGCCAGCCCCGGCGACTTCGTCCTCGAGAAGGCGTTCGTCGAGAGCTGATCGCTCATAAACTCCGCTCATCCCGGCGAAGGCCGGGACCCAGATCTTTCAGATTTGGCTGGAAGGGCGCGGCGCTTGTGGAGCCCGCATCTGAGCCCGCCATTCTGGGTCCCGGCCTCCGCCGGGATGAGCGGGTTTTATATCGCCCCACAAACGAAAAGCCCCTCCGCTGGGGGAGGGGCTGGTCGGTCAGGCTCTCTTGCCCGGCCTACTTCGGCGGGCAGCCCTTGAACTGGCCGACCTTGGTGACCGTCAGGCGGGAGAGGTTCAGCGGCATCATCGGCTTCATCGAGCCCTTGCCGTTGCCCGTGTAGAGGTCGATCCGCTCGCCCTTGATCGCGCCGCCGACGTCGGAGGCGTACCAGTAGCCGTCGTGCTTGGAGCCGTCCGGCATCGGCAGGCCGACGGTCTCCTTGATGAACAGGACCGTGCGGCGCGGGATCAGGTTCTTGTCGATGGCGGCCGTGCGCATGGCCACGACCTTGCAGCCCAGGCTGTCGAGCGCGCCGACCCCCTTGGCGCCCGCATGATAGAGCGTCGCCTTCAGCTTGTAGCCCGGGGAGCCCGGCGCCGAGCCGGTCAGGGCCGAAACAATCAGGTCGCCAATGGGATCGCTCGGCGCGGCGTGCGCGTTGGAAGCAATGGCGATGAGGGGGATGGCGGCTGCCAGGGCGGCGAGGCGGCGTCGCATGGACGGCGTCTCCTTCGTCGTTGAACTGGTAGTTACATTTCGTAACGGTCGCAGGCCTTGAGGACAACCCTCAAAGGTTAGCGTCGCTTGTCTGCGCGACACTATGGCCCACGACCTGATGGTCCTTTCAGAAAGCCTGGGCTTTACCCACCGATGTTCGACCAGTACGGGCCGAGTCGGGAGGGACGGCTCATGCTCATTTATGGCGATCTCGTGTCAGGCAACTGCCTGAAGGTGAAGTGGACCGCAGACTATCTGGGCCGGCCCTACGAGTGGGTTGACGTGGATGTTTTACAGAACGCTACCCGCACCCCCGATTTCCTGGCGCTGAACCCGGCCGGGCAGGTCCCGACGGTGGTCCTGGACGACGGGCGCCCGCTGGCCCAGTCGAACGCCATCATCCTGCACCTGGCGGAAGGCTCGGACCTGATCCCGGCCGACGCCTACCAGCGGGCCAAGATGCTGGAGTGGATGTTCTGGGAGCAGTACAGCCACGAGCCGGCGATCGCCGTCGCCCGGTTCTTCGTGAAATACCTCGGAAGGCCGATCGCCGAGCTGGACGCGAAGCTGGTGACCCGCGGCGACGCGGCGCTGAAGCTGATGGACGAGGCGCTGGAAAGGGGCGGGTTCCTCGCCGGGCCGCTCAGTCTCGCCGACGTCGCACTGGTCGCCTATACGAGGTGGGCCCACGAGGGCGGCTTCGATCTCTCCCGGTATCCCAGCGTGCAGGCGTGGATCGGCCGGGTCGAGGCGGGCCTTCACATCACCGATTAGGAGCCGAGGTTGGCCCGCCTTTCCATCGCCGCGCTGGCGGCCGTTCTGACGTTGACCGCGCCGCAGGCGGCGCTCGCCTGGGGGAACACCGGCCACCGGCTGGCGGGCATCGCCGCCATGCAGGCGCTGCCAGGCGAGCTGCCGAGCTTCCTGCGCCGGTCGGCCGCCGCCGAGGACGTGGGCGAGCTGTCGCGCGAGCAGGACCGCACCAAGGGCTCGGGCAAGGTCCACGACCACAACCGCGACCCGGCCCACTTCGTGGACATCGACGAGGCGGGCAAGGTGCTGGGCGGGCCGGCCTTCGCCCCCATGCCGGCCACGCGGGCCGACTACGAGACGGCGCTGCGGGCCCACGGCCTGGACTCCTGGAAGGCCGGCTACCTGCAGTTCGCCATCGTCGACGGCGTGCAGCACCTGACCAAGGATTTCGGCTACTGGCGGGTGCTGCTGGCGGCGGAGAAGCGGGCCTGGGGGCCCAAGCGGGCCTGGCTGGCCGCCGACCGGCGCCGGCGCGAGGCGCTGATCCTGCAGAGCATCGGCCACCTGTCGCACTATGTGACCGACGGCGCCCAGCCGCTGCACGCCAGCGTGCACTACAACGGCTGGGGGGATTATCCGAACCCCAAGGGCTACACGACGGCGCGGATCCATGGGCCGTTCGAGGGCGAGCTGGTGGTGAGCGGGGTGACGCTGGGCGGCATCAAGGGGCGGATGAGCCCCTTCCGCTCGTGCAACTGCCCCATCGAGCAGCGGACCGTGGACTATCTGCTGGCCTCGGCGGCGCAGGTGGAGCCGCTCTACGAGCTGGAGAAGGCGGGCGGGATCAAGCCGGGCGATCCGCGGGGGATCGACTTCGCAACCCGCCGGCTCGGCGTCGGGGCCTCCGAGCTTCGGGACCTGATCGTCGAAGCCTGGCGGGCGAGCGCGAACGCCGAGGTGGGCTGGAAGCCGGTGAAGGTCTCCGACGTCGAGGCGGGCCGGGTGGACCCCTACGACGCCCTGCGCGGGGCGGACTGATGGCCGTCCCCCAGTTCGGGGAGCCGGAGGCGGGCCGCGCGCACCGGGACCGGCCGGCCGCATTCGGCATCGCCGTCGACGACGGCAAGATCGCCCTCGTGCGGGTCGAGAAGCCCGGCCACGCCCCCTGGCTCGACCTGCCGGGCGGGGCGCTCGATCCCGGCGAGGACGAGGCCCAGGCGCTGGTCCGCGAGTTCGGCGAGGAGACCGGGCTGGCGATCGAGGCCGGGGCGCGGTTCGCGGCGGCCGACCAGTACTTCGTGAACACCGACGGCGAGGCGTTCAACAACCGGGCCGGGTTCTGGACGGTGGCGGCGTTCTCCGAGGCGGCCGGGCTGAAGATCGAGGACGACCACACGCTCGTCTGGCTCGATCCCCATGACGCCCTCAAACGCCTGCGCCACGACGCCCACGCCTGGGCGGTGGCGGCGTGGTTGCGGCGGGTGGCGCGCTGACGGTTTACCCCGCGGTTCCGTTGCACGCGCGCCGATCGGGAGCTAAGGGGGCGCCTTCCCTTGAACGAAGGCGGAATCGCGATGGCTGAGGCGCGGATCATCGACGGCAGGCCGATCGCCGAGCAGCTGCAGGCGCAGGTGGCCGCCGAGGTGGCGCAGCTGAAGGCCGAGCATGGCCTGACGCCCGGGCTGGCGGTGGTGCTGGTGGGCGAGGATCCCGCCAGCCAGATCTACGTCCGCTCGAAGGGTGAGAAGTCGCTGGCGGCCGGGATGCATTCGGTGACCCACCGGCTGCCGGAGCAGACCACCCAGGAGGCGCTGCTGGCGCTGGTCGCCGAACTCAACGCCGATCCGGCGATCCACGGCATCCTGGTGCAGCTGCCGCTGCCCAAGCACCTGGACCAGGGGCCGGTGATCGCGGCCATCGACCCGGCCAAGGACGTGGACGGGCTGACGACGATCAACGCCGGGCTGCTGGCCAGCGGCCTGCCGGCCCTGACGCCCTGCACGCCGCTGGGCTGCATGATCATGCTGCGCGAGACGCTGGGGAGCCTGTCGGGCCTGCGGGCCGTGGTGGTGGGCCGCTCGGTGCTGGTGGGCCGGCCGATCGCCCAGCTGCTGCTGCAGGCCGACTGCACGGTGACCATCGCCCACTCGCGCACCAAGGACCTGCCGGCGGTCTGCCGCGAGGCGGACATCCTGGTGGCCGCCGCCGGCCAGCCGCAGATGGTGAAGGCCGACTGGATCAAGGCGGGCGCGACGGTGATCGACGTCGGCATCAACCGCGTGCCGTTCCGCGACCCGGTGAAGGCCGCCGCCGGCAAGACCAAGGTGGTCGGCGACGTGGACTACAAGTCCGCCGCCAAGGTGGCCGGCGCGATAACCCCGGTGCCGGGCGGGGTCGGGCTCATGACGGTGGCGTGCCTGCTCAAGAACACCGTCACCGCCGCGAAGCGGATCCACGGGATCGAGGGGTAAGCCTTCCTCCCCTGCGAAGCGGGGGAGGGGGACCGCTCGCCGAAGCCGGCGGATGCCGGCTGGAGAGCGAGTGGGGGAGGGGGCGAGCCGCCTGCTCCGCAGAGTGGGAAGTGCAGATTGGAGCGATCCGCTGCGCCGCGCCTGTGGCTTGCCCTTTCCACCACCCGCTCTTCGCTCCGCTCGGCGGGCGGTCCCCCTTTCCCATGAATGGGAAAGGAAAGAGCTCGTCGGGGAGGCCGCGTGCGGACACCTCGGCTTGGATCTCATGGCGGCGAGGATGCCTGCCTGATCTGATCACTCAAGGACCGGCCGGAGGGCGGCCGCGGAGCGGCGGCGCCGGAGGCGCCGTCCTTGACTGATCAGATCAGGCAGGCTCGCATCTGCCGTGAGATCTATGGCGGGGAGGGCGGAGCGCCCTCCCAACTCATCCACCCCACATCCGTTATCGCCGGGCTTGTCCCGGCGGCCCAGCCCGTTGCGGCGGGAGCGGGCTCATCGGGATGGGTGGCCGGGACGAGCCCGGCCATGACGTGAGAGGGGAATTGCGCCGGGCGGGGCTCAGCCGGCCGCCGCCTGATTGGTCCAGGCCACCAGGTCCCGGACGATGGTGGTGACGGCCTGGTCGTAGGCGGCGACGATGGCGCCGACGCGGTTGTCGCCGGCCCGGACGGTCTGTTCGAACATCCGCTCGCCGACCAGGGAGCGGTCGTTGGCGCGGGTGAGGGCCGCGCGGACGCGGATGACGACCTGGGGCGCGGCCTCGGGGCCGCTGTCGTAGACCGTCTCGAAGGTGCGCACGTCGAGCCGCAGGGCCATGTCGGCCCGGGCGACCTCGCCGCGGGTGACGAGGCGCGCGGCGCCCGGATTGCCGTCGAAGCCGCGGGCCACCGCCTCGTCAAAGAGCACGCTGGCGGGGGCGACCCAGCGGGCGGCGGCGATGTAGGCCGCCTGGCCGCCGGTGACGGTGAGGATGCGGTCGCCGGCCGAGGCCTGCGGGAAGCGGGCCGGCGGCTTGAGCAGCCCGACCTGGTTGGCGGGGGCCTGGGCCTCGCCGCCCACGGGATCGACATCGAAACGGTAGAGGACCGCCGGATCGCTCTTGGGCAGCAGGGAGACGCAGGCGCTGGCGCTCATCGCGGCCAGCACGGCGGCCAGGGTTTTGACGGGCGCCCTCATTGCTCAACCTCGATCTCTTGCGACGGCGCCTTGCCGATCACGCTCTGGGGACTGCTCTGGATGTCGTCGACCAGCCGGTCGAGGGACTCGGCCGTCTCCTGAAGCTGGATCAGGGCCGAGGTCATGGCCGGCAGGCCGTTGGTGGCGAAGTCGGCGCTCGGACCTTCGAGCTTGGAGATCATCGAGCGGGCGTCGCGGGCGGCCGCGCCGGCCTCCTCGGCCGCCTGGGCCAGGTTGGCCATGGTGCGGCGGCCGTCGTTCTCGACCAGGCCGCGGCTGGAGGCGGCCAGGCGCTGGATCTCGAGGGTGGCGGCGTCGATCGACTGCAGCGCCTTCTGGGCGTCGGCGATGATCGCCTTGCGCTCGCGCAGCTCGGCGGTGACAGCCTGGGCGTCGGAGAGGGTGGCCGAGAAGGTCTTGATGTTCTCGTCGGAGAGGACGCGGTTGACCCGGTCCAGGGCCTCGATGGTGCGGGTCAGCACCGTGCCGCCGCCCTCCAGCAGGTCGGAGATGGTGCTGCGCTGGCTGCGCAGGACCGGGATGCGGTTCTCCGGGACGGTGTCCTTGAGCAAGGGGGCGCTGGGCGAGCCGGCGCTGATCTGGACGTAGTTTACGCCGGTGATGCCCTGGGGCTCGAGGGTGGCGAAGGAGTCGGTCTTGATCGGCACGTCGGAGTTGACCCGCGCCAGGGCCCGCACCCGGCTGGGATTGGCCGGGTCGAGCTTGATCTCGGTGACCTCGCCCACCTTGATGCCGTTGAAGTGGACCTCGCCGCCTTGGGAAAGGCCGCGGACCGGCCCCTGGAAGACGATGTCGTAGAGGTCGTAGTCGCGGTTCACCTGGAACCTGGCGAGCCAGACGATGAAGATGATCAGCCCCGCGAACAGGATCAGCGAGGACAGCCCGACGAGGGCGTAGTTGGCGTTCTTTTCCATCAGGCTTTCGTCGCCGCTTGGGCGGCCCGCCCGCGGGGGCCCAGGAAGTACTCCCGGATCCACGGATGGTCGCTCTTCTCCAGTTCGCGCACCGGTTCGGTCGCCACCACCCGCTTGTCGGCGAGGACGGCCACCCGGTCGGTGATCGCGTAGAGGGTGTCAAGGTCGTGGGTGATCATCATCACCGTCAGCGTCAGGCTGCGCGACAGCTCGAGGATCAGGTTGTCGAAGTCGGCGGCGCCGATGGGGTCGAGGCCGGCGGTGGGCTCGTCGAGGAACAGCAGCTCTGGGTCGAGGGCCAGCGCGCGGGCTAGGCCCGCCCGCTTGCGCATGCCGCCGGAGAGCTCGGCGGGCTTCAGGTCCCCGTGCTCCACCTTCAGGCCGACGAGGCGGATCTTGAGGTCCGCCAGCTCCTCGATCTCGCCGCGGGGCAGCTTGGTGTGCTCCCACATGGGCGCGGCGACGTTCTCGCGGACGGTGAGGTTGGAGAACAGCGCGCCGTGCTGGAACAGCACGCCCGAGCGGCGCTCCACGTCGCCCCACTTGGCGGGCGAGGCGGTCCGCTCCTCCTGGCCGAGCACCTTGACGGTGCCGGCGTCGGGCTCCTTCAGGCCGATGATGGTGTTGAGCAGCACCGACTTGCCGGTGCCCGAGCCGCCGACGACGCCGAGGATCTCACCGCGGCGGACGGTCAGGTCGAGATTGTCGTGGAT
Organism: Phenylobacterium terrae; assembly: GCF_042681205.1. Classification (NCBI taxonomy): domain Bacteria; kingdom Pseudomonadati; phylum Pseudomonadota; class Alphaproteobacteria; order Caulobacterales; family Caulobacteraceae; genus Phenylobacterium; species Phenylobacterium terrae. The sequence continues at coordinate 21,899 of NZ_JBHUEY010000001.1, read as the reverse complement.
CACGTTGTCGCCGAACTGGGAGCGCAGGCCGCGCACCTCGATGGCGTTCTCCGGCTCGCGCCCGGCCGCTTCCGGGGCGGTCAAATGTCCAGCTCCATGTAGATCAGGGCGAACACCGCATCGATCAGGATGATGGAGAAGATCGCGTGCACCACGGCGGCGGTGACCCGGCGGCCGAGGGACTCCACGTCGTTGCCCACTTCCAGGCCCTGGCGGCAGCCGATGCCGGCGATCACCGCGGCCATCACCGGGGCCTTGGACATGCCGACCCAGAAGTGGGTGGCGCCGACGTTGTCGGCGATCCGCTGCAGGAAGAAGGCCGGGCCCAGCTCGAGGACGCTCCACGAGACCATCAGCCCGCCGACCAGCCCGGCGATCACCGCCACGAAGGTCAGCAGCGGGATGGTGACCAGCAGGGCGAAGAAGCGCGGGAAGACCAGCGCCTCGAAGGGATCGACGCCCATCACCTTCATGGCGTCGATCTCCTGGTTCATCTTCATCGAGCCGATCTCGGCCGCGAAGCTGGAGGCCGACCGGCCGGCCAGCAGCACGGCGGTGATGACGATGGCGAACTCGCGCAGCACTGCGATGCCGATCAGCTCGACGGCGAACACCTGGGCGCCGAACTGCTGCAGCATGTTGGCGCCCAGCAGGCCCACGACCGCGCCGATGAAGAAGGAGGTGGTGGCGACGATCGGGATGGCGTCCAGCCCCGCCCGCTCGGCCAGCGAAATACAGGCGGCCCAGCGGATCCGCCGGGGATCGACGATCGCCCGCCCGACGACCACCAGCAGGTGGCCGAAGAAGGTGACCGTCTCCATGAAGTCGTGGCCGAGTTCGACCACCGCCCGGCCGATCCGTTCCATCAGCGCCCAGAAGCCTTCCGGCCGGGTGACCACCGGGTGGCGGGTCTTCAGGGCGTCGTCGACGATGTCGAGCAGGCGGTGCGCCTCGGGGCGGGCGTTCACCGTCCCGGCGTCGAGCCGGCCGCGGGCGGCCCGGTGCACGGCATAGGCGCCGGCGGTGTCCATGCGGCCGACGCCGGTCAGGTCGAGGTGGACCTTGGGCGCATCGGCCAGGGCCTCGCCGAGCTCCGCGCCCGCCTCGCCGATCGTGTAGGCGGTCCAGTCGCCGGTCAGCACGGCGGACAGCGCATCGCCGTCCTCGCGCAGGCTGAATTCGGCCGGTCGTTCCATGGATCCCTGTTCGATGCCCCCGCGAGCTCAGCGAGTCGCGGTCGGCCAAGCTAGCAGACGCACGAGGCTTGCACAGGAGAGGTTAACGGCCTGAACTCGCAGCGAACTGCAAGCGCTAGTGCGCCCCGGCCGAAGCCGGCAGGTGGGTCCGACCTTCCGCGGCCACCGGCCCTGTTGCAGCGCACAACGCAAGCAGCGCATAGGGAGCGGGCCGCGCCGCAACTGTCTGGGGACGATGCGGCCCCGGCCTCCGTTTCGCCAAATTCCGCCGCCTTGTTTCGGCCCGATAAAGCCTGGGAGAGTGAGTTTGCCCCGCCAGATCGACTTCGCCGGCAAGTCCGGCACGGTCTACCGCTACACCGTCCTGGAGGAGGATCGGGCCTTGCCGCCCGCGGGCGCGAACTACGTGATCGCCAAGCTTGAGGACCGCCAGGCCCAGATCGTCTTCGCCGGCCAGACCGACAACCTCTCGGCCGGCGCCTGGAAGGCCAAGTTCGACGAGGCGCGCAAGACGCACGGGGCGACCGACATCCTGATGCGGCTGAACGTGCGCTCGACCATCCGCCAGCAGGAGCAGGACGACCTGATCGAGGCCCACCACCCGCCGATGAACGGCGGCGGGCCGGCGCCGGCCAAGGATGCGGGCGACGAGCAGCCCCAGGCCTGACCGCGCGCCGGTGGAACTGATCCTGCTGCTCGGCGCCGCCGTGCGGCCGGACGGGCGGCCGAGCGCGGCGCTGGCCCGAAGGATCGCCGCAGCGGCCAAGGCGGCGGAGATCCATCCCAAGGCGATGGTCTTCTGCTCCGGCGGGGTCGGGCGGCACGGGCCGTCCGAGGCCTCGGTCATGGCCCGCGACCTTGTCCGCCTGGGCGTCGCGCCGGCCCGTCTGGTGCTGGACGAGGCGAGCCTGGACACCCTGCAGACCGCCGTCGCTGCCGCCCGCTACATGCGCGCCGAGCGGCTGACCCGCTGCCTGGTCTGCACCGACAGCTATCACGCGCCCCGGGCGCTGGCCCTGATGCGGGTGTTCGGGATGCAGGGGCGGATGTGGCCGGCCAGGGCCGGCCTGCGCCAGATGGGCCCGGCGGCCTGGGCCTGGATGCGGGCGCGAGAGGCGCTGGCGTTTCCCTACGACGTCGTGCTGGCGGTGATGAAGCGGCGGAGGATCTGAAGATTCACCGCCCCAGCTTCTCCTTCAGGGCGTCGATGCGCTTGGAGGCTTCGGCCTTGGTGAGGTCCTGGGGCGGGGGATCCTCGCCGGCCTCTTCGGCCAGGGTGGTGAGGTAGGAGGCCTGGGCGCCGGTCATCGGCTCGTCGCCGCTGACCCAGTCGTCGGGGTCCTTGCGGGTGTTCGAGCCGGGATCGGGGTCCAGCTTGGGGTTGGCGGCGTCCGCCATGGCAGGTCTCCGCGTTCGTGGTTCGTTCCAACGCTTCGGGCGGCGCCGGGTTCCTGGCGGTCGGGGCGGGTGACAGGTAGGTCCGTGCCGGACCAACCAGTCACCGAGGCCTGACGGTGACAGGTTGGGCGCGCGCCCTACCTGTCGCCACCCGCCTACTCCGCCGCGGCCCCGAGCGGGCGGGCGACCTGGTCGCGCACCAGTTCGAGGCAGACGCGCAGGCATTCCAGCCGGATGGCGGCCCGGCCGCGGGGGCCGAACTCCTCCTTGCGGTGGAGGGTGGGCCCGCCCCGGCGGGCGGCGGCGAAGTGGACCAGGCCGCCGGGCTTCTTCGGATCGGTGCTGTCGTCGGCGAAGCCGGTGACGGCGACGGCGATGTCGGCGCGGGAGGCGGCCAGCGCGCCCTCGGCCATGGCCCGGGCGCAGGCCTCCGAGACCGCGCCGTCCGTCTCCAGCACCGCCCTCGGCACGCCCAACAGCTCGTGCTTGGCCTCCTCGGTGTAGGTGACGAAGCCCCGCTCGAAGGCGTGGCTGCAGCCGGGGACGTCGGTCAGCAGCGAGGCGAGGAGGCCGCCGGTGCAGCTCTCGGCGGTGGCCAGCTTCAGCTCCCGCCGGCAGGCCTCCTCCAGGACCTGATTGGTCAGCTCGTCGAGCCAGCCCGGCAGGGCCGGCTCCAGGGCCTCGGACACCTTGCTATTGGACCGTCTTGGGCTGCATGGGCGACAGCTCGGCCATGAGCTCCTTCTTGCGCATCATGATCTGCTCGCCGATCGCCTTCAGGTCCATGTCGCTCTTCTGGAGCTGAGGGAAGTACTCCTTCTCCTCTTCCTCGACGTGGTGCTCGATCTGCTCCGACAGCACCTTGACCTTGGCGTCGTACATCTCGTCCGACGGCTCCATCTCCTCGATCTCGGCCATCAGCTTCTTGGCCGCGTCGTGCTCGACGATGGCTTCGTCGACGAGCTCCTCGTCCTTCACGACCTCGCGCGAGGCCGGGTAGACGAGCTCTTCCTCGAGCTGGGTGTGGACCTTCAGCGCGAGCAGGATCTTCTGCACGAGCTCGGCCTTCTTGGCCTCGCTGGAGGCCTTCTCGAACTGCGAGAACCAGCCCTCGACCTCGCGGTGGTCGGCCTTCAGCAGCGCGACCGCGTCCTTCTGTGCGGTCTTGCGGGTGGTGGTCTTCTTGGCCGCGGAAGACTTCGACTTGGCGGTCTTCTTGCCGGCCGACTGAGTGGCGGTCGCCATGAGTAGATATCCTCTTTCCGACCTTCGATGGTCGCTGCTCTTCAATCCCCGCGCCTGCACCGTGGTTCCGGCTTGATTTCCGCCGGATGACGGTGCGCTAAGGGGGTATGGCGGCGGCGCTCAAGGTGATCGTGGCGGGGGCGGGGGTGCTGGGCCTGACCAGCGCGCTGGCGCTCGCGAGGGCGGGGGCCCGGGTGGTGCTGACCGATCCGGCCCAACTCGGCGACAGCGCCTCCGGCGTCGCGGCCGGCATGCTGGCGCCGGTTTTCGAGGCCGCGCTGGACCCGCTGGCGGCGCCGCACTTCGACCTGCTGCTGGCGGCGCGCGACCTGTGGCCCGAGCTCGCCGAGAGCACGGGCGTGGCGCTCGACCGCACCGGCGCGATGGCGGTGGGGAGCGGCGAGCGGCTCGAGCGGCTGGTGACGGCGCTGGCGGCGCTGGGAGCGCGCGGCGAGCGGCTGACGCCCGAAGCGGCGGCGGCGCGGGCGCCGGGGGTGGCGCCGACGGAGGCCGGCGGCCTCTTCACCGGCGAAGACTGGCGGATCGACCCGGACCAGGCCCTGACCGCGCTCGCCGAAGCGGCGGCGGAGGCCGGCGTGGAGATCCGCCGGGCGCCGCTGCATCCGCAGGAAGCCTGCGACTGGCGGCTGCTGGCCACCGGCGCCGACCGGGTCCCGGGGGGGCTTGCGCCGGAGCTGGCGCGTCTGGAGCCGATCAAGGGGCACATCCTGCGCGCGCCGGGGGTCCGCTACCAGGGCGCCGTGGTGCGCGGCGAGGGGATCTATCTGACGCCCGGTGCCGGCGGGCTGGTGATCGGCGCCAGCATGGAGCGCGGCGCCCACGACCGGGCGGTGGACCCGGCCCAGGTGGAGCGGCTGGCGCAGGCCGGGCGGGCGCTGTTCCCGGCGCTGGCCGGCGCCGAACTTGCGGCCGGCGTCGGCGTGCGGGCGGCCAGCGCCGACGGTCTGCCGCTGGTGGGCTTCAGCCGCACGGCCGGGGTGATGATGGCCGCCGGCGCGCGGCGCAACGGCTGGCTGCTGGCTCCGCTGGTGGCCCAGATCGTGACCGCGCTGGTGTTCGGGGCCGACCCCGGGCCGTACGCGGCGCGGATGGCGCCGGAGAGGCTGGAGCCCGGGGGAGGGGCCTTCTGATGGACTTCACGCTGAGCGAGCGGCAGGCGGAGATCGCCGAGGCGGTGGCGCGGATCTGCGCGCAGTTTCCCGCCGACTACTGGCGCAGGGTCGACGAGACGGGAGACTTCCCCGAGGAGTTCGTCGCGGCGATGACCCAGGGCGGCTGGCTGGGCATCGCCATGCCCGAGGCGCTGGGCGGGTCGGGCCTGGGGCTCACCGAAGCGGCGGTGATGATGCAGCAGGTGACCCAGTCGGGGGCCGGCTTCTCCGGGGCCAGCGCCCTGCACCTCAACATCTTCGGGCCGATGCCGATCGCCAAGTTCGGCGCGCCCGAGCAGCGCGAGCGGCATATCCCGCGCCTGATCTCCGGCGAGGACCGGATGTGCTTCGCCGTCACCGAGCCGGACGCGGGGCTGGACACCCTCAGCCTCAAGACCCGGGCGCGGCGGACAAACGACGGCTACGTGATCTCGGGCCGGAAGATCTGGACCACCGGGGTGGCGCGGGCGAACAAGATCCTGATCCTGGCGCGCACCACGCCCCGCGAGGAGGTCGCCAAGGCCACCGAGGGGCTGTCGCTGTTCTACACCGACCTCGACCGCAGCCGGATCGAGGCCAAGCCGATCCCGAAGATGGGCCGCAAGGCGGTCGAGTCGAACACCCTGTTCATCGACGACCTGCCGGTCCCGGCCGAGGACCTGGTCGGCGAGGAGGGCAAGGGCTTCACCTACATCCTGCAAGGGCTCAATCCCGAGCGGGTGCTGTTCGGGGCCGAGGCGGTGGGGCTGGGGCGGGCGGCGCTCGGCCGCGCGGCCGCCTACGCCAAGGAGCGGGTCGTGTTCGGCCGGCCGATCGGCCAGAACCAGGGGGTGGCCCATCCGCTGGCCAGGGCCTGGATCGAGCTGGAAGCGGCCAACCTTTTGGCCTTCAAGGCTGCCAGCCTCTACGACGCCGGCCAGGAGTGCGGGGCCGAGGCCAACGCGGCCAAGTACCTGGGCGGGGAGGCGGGCTTCCGCGCCTGCGAGACCGCGGTGCTGACCCACGGCGGCATGGGCTACGCCAAGGAATACGACGTCGAGCGCTACTTCCGCGAGGCGATGATCGCCCGCCTGGCGCCCATCACCCGCGAGATGGTCTTCAACTTCGTCGCCGAGCGGGTGCTGGGCATGCCGAAGAGCTATTGAGGGCCGCTGGCCTGGGCTGGCACTCTGTCGGCGTGGACGAGCTCTTCCTGTTCCCGAGCGCCGTGGCGCGGGACCCGGCCGTGGACGCCTGGTTCGCCGCGCCCGACCATGAGCTGCGCCGGCTGGCGCAGCCCTGGTTCGACGAGATCCGCGGCTGCGGGCCGGACGTCCGCGAACTGATGCACGACGGCCATCCCACCGCCTGCGTGGAGGACGCCGCCTTCGCCTATGTCGACGCCTTCAGCGCCCACGCCAGCGTCGGCTTCTTCTTCGGCGCCGCGCTGGACGATCCCGCTGGCCTGCTGGAAGGCGGCGGCAAGCGCATGCGGCATGTGAAGCTGCGCTGGGGCAAGCCGGTCGACGCGCCCGCGCTGCGGGGGCTCATCGCGGCGGCGTACCGCGATATGCGGGCAAGGCTCGGCTAGAGGAGGCCGGCCAGGCGCGCGGTCTGATAGCCGGCGAGCCCCACCACGACGATGCCCACGGCGTAGGTGAGCACCCGCACCGGCAGGATCCGCACGATGAAGCCGGCCAGCGGGGCGGCCAGCAGCCCGCCGAAGATCAGCCCCGCGACGGAGGCGGCGTGGCTCGTCAGCCCCTCGGCCTGTTCCCAGTGGCCGGAAAGCAGAGCGGCCAGGAAGGCCGCCGAGATGGTCGAGGTGACGAAGAACTCGGCGGTGTTGGCGGTGCCGATGCTGACCCGCGGCTCGGCCCCGACGCCGACCATGGCGGTCGTGACGGTGGGGCCCCAGCCGCCGCCGCCGACCGCGTCGAGGAAACCGCCGACCAGCCCCAAGGGGCCGCTGTACTTGACCGGGAACCGGCGCGGCTCCCGGGAGCGCCAGGCGCGGTAGAGGATCGCCAGGCCCATCAGGGCCAGGTAGCCGGTGATGAAGGGCTTCAGCAGGTCGCCGTCGATCGACGTAAGCACGAAGGCGCCGAGCGCGCCGCCGACGCAACCGCCGGCCGCCAGAGGTGCGAACAGCTTCCAGTTCACGTTGCGGTTCACCGCGTGGGAGCCGGCCGAGGCGGCGGTGGTGAACACCTCGGCGGCGTGGACGCTGGCCGAGGCGGTGGCGGGCGGGACCCCGAAGCTGAGCAGTACGGTCGAGGAGATGACCCCGTAGGCCATGCCCAAAGCGCCGTCGACGGCCTGCGCGAGGAAGCCGACGAAGGCGAACAGAAGGAAGTCGTCCATGGGGTGCTCCGGCGAGGGGCCGAACCTGAACGCGAAATCCCACTAATGCGATGGAGATTAGGTGTTATGCCTTACAGGGATTCTAGAACCGGACTTTCGGAACGCGCGGCGGCCTCCAGGGTCCAGGCCTCCAGCACCTGCGCCATCGCCTCCCGCGCCCGGACGAGCGCCGGATGGATGGGGCAGTCTTCGACGCTCGGGCAGGTCTCGCAGGGGCGATAGGCGGTCTTGGAAGCGCAGGGCGCCAGCGCCAGCGGCCCGTCGAGGGCCCGGATCACGTCGGCGAAGGAGATCTCCGACGCCGGCCGCGCGAGGGCGTAGCCGCCGAACCGGCCGCGGCTGCTGACCAGCAGGTGGCGGCGCTTCAGCTCCAGCAGGATGGCCTCGAGGAACTTGCGCGGGGCGGCCGCCTCCTCGGCGATCTCGGCGATCGCCGCGGGCCGGGCGTCGGCGCGCGAGGCGAGGTGAACCAGCGCACGGAGCGCATAACGGGCCCGCTGGGAGAGCATGGCCCACCACTAGTGCCGTCGGCTGCGCCGCGCCAGCCCGCGCGGGCCCGCCCGGTGCGGGGACGGTCAGCCGGGCGTCGGGGAAAGGCGCCGCGACGGCCTCCGTGCGAGGCGCACGCGGGCCAGCCAGAAGGCCATCGCCGCGAACGGGGCGAACGCCAGGGCGTACAGCGCCGGCGAACCCCTGACGGCCTCGGGCATGACGTCCTGCTGGCCGAGGAAGAAGGAGCCGGTGGCGATGAAGAAGCCGAAGCACATCCGCCAGAGGTGACGCGAGATCCGCTGGGCCGGCCCCAGCCGGGTCCGCAGGATGGCGTTCAGGTCGAGCCCGCCGGCCAGCAGGCAGATCGCGGCCAGCGCCAGCACGGGACCGCGGCCGACCGGCGTCGGCGAGGCGGCCGTGGAGAGGCCGAACCAGGCCATGGCCGCGCCGACCGCGAGGATGGCCAGGCAGGCTGCGATCTCGCCCCGGCCGGTCGTCCCGTCCCGTCGGCGGGCGGCGAGCCAGGCGGTGATGACGAAGTAGCAGGCCACCAGCCCGCCGAGGGCCTCGGCCGGCTTGCCCTGCAGCACGTCCAGCATCGTGGCCGTCGCGCCGAGCACCAGCATCGAGGCGACGAAGGCGGCGCCGACACGGGTGTGGAGCGCGCCCCCTTTACGGGCGGCGATCGCGACGCCGCCCGCCAGGAGGGCCAGTACGCCTCCGGCGATGTGCGTCGACATCAGGATGTCCATGCCGGTCCTCAGCGGCCACGCGCCGTGCGCCGAGCATGAGCGCCGCGGGCCCGCCGCGCCATGGCCGCGGGCGCCAGACGCATGATCGTCGGGGACGCCCCGCCGGCGTCTGTGGAGGGAGGCTCACTCCACCCGGAACCGCACGGGGATGGTGACGCTGGCGCCGTCGACGGGTCGGCCGTCTTCCATCATCGGGCTCATCTGGAAGAAGCGGGCGAGCTTGAGGGCGGCCTCGCCGAACCCTTCGCCGGCCGGCGTCTCTGAGACCACGTGGCAGTCGCGGACCCTTCCGTCGGCGGCGACCTGGCAGGTCATCTTCGCAAGCCCCGCGGTGCCCATGCGCTCGGCGCGGGTCGGATAGTAGCGGCCGACTTCGCGGGCGCTGGGCATCTTCAGCCACCTGGGCGCGGTGACGACCTTGGGAGCGGGCGGTTCGGGGAGGGGCGGGGGCCGGACCGGGGGGCCAACGACGCTCGCGAACTGCGACGGCGCGGGCGGGTCTTCCGCGACCGGGGCCTGGATCGGCGGGACCGGCAGGTCGGGCGTCGTAACGAGGCTCTTGCGGGGCGTCGTCGCCGGTTTCGTCTCGGGCGGGACGGGCGGCGGCTCGGCCTTCGGCGGGGTGAAGATCTCGACGATGGTGTGGGGCGTGTCAGGGATGGCCGGCGGCTCGGGGGCCAGGAAGGTCCGGCCGGCGAGATAGAGGCCCGCGGCTGCGTGCACGCCGACCGACACGGCGATGGCGACGGTGGTCCCCTTGGGGAGGCGGCGCGGCGTCAAGGCCCCGAGGGCGCTGGCGGGAAGGACGTAGGCGACCATGGGCGCTTCTTTATTGCGAACCTGAAGTAAAGTGTCATGAGGGACGTAATGTGGCAATACTGAGAAATGCGCGACCGCCTCGGCGATCATGGTTAGCGGAGCGTTAACCAGAGGCGCGCGACTCCTACCGCATGGCTGTTCAGGGAATCCGCGGAGTCGTGGAGGCGGCGATCCAGCGCGCGTCGGAGGCGACGGGCGTGGATTTCACCTTCCTGGTGAAGACCGCGGGCCGCGAGAGCGGCATGAACCCGCAGGCCAAGGCCCGCACGTCGTCGGCCGCGGGGCTGTTCCAGTTCGTCGAGCAGACCTGGCTGTCCACCCTCAAGCGTCACGGGGCCAAGTACGGCTACGGCCGCTACGCCGAGCTGATCCAGAAGGGGCCGGACGGGCGCTACCGGGTGGCCGGCGAGGAGGCCCGCAAGGCGGTGATGGACCTTCGGCTCGACCCGCACGCCGCCTCGCTGATGGCCGGGGAGCTGACCAGCGACCACGCCGCCTACCTCAAAGGCCGGATCGGCCGGATGCCTTCGGCCGGCGAGCTCTACGCCGCCCACTTCCTGGGACCGCAGGGCTCGGCCCGGTTGATCGAGGCGGCCCAGAGCCGGCCCGAGGCCTCGGCCGCCAGCCTGTTCCCGGAGGCGGCCCAGGCGAACCGCGCCATCTTCTACCGCGACGGCCGGCCGGCGACGGTGGCCGAGGTCTACGCCAACCTGACCCGCACCGGCGCGGGCGTCCCGCGGCACGCGGCGCCGACGGGGCCGCGCGCCCCCGGGCCGGCGCCCGAGGCGGACCCGGGCTTCATCCAATACGCCAGCGCCCGCCGCGCCGAGCGGCTGCGCGAGCAGGAGATGCTGGTGGACCTGGTGCTGCGCGGCTCCCAGGCGCCCGACCGGCCGGGCGAGAGCTCCGCCGCGAGCCTGTCCGGCTCGCTGTTCACCACCGAGATGCTGAAGATCCTGGCCGACGCGCGCGATAAGCCGCGCTAATCCCATCTCCGTCATCCCGGCCGAGCGCAGCGAGAGCCGGGACCCAGCGGGCGCGCACCGACTCAGGACCTGGGTCCCGGATCGGCCGTGCGGCCGTCCGGGATGACGGGAGGGGTTAGGCCGCCGCGCCGCTTTCGAGCATGGCGTCGATGTCGGCGCCCGAGTAGCCGAGGTCGGCGAGGATCTGGCGCGTGTGCTGGCCGACGGCCGGGGCGGGCGGGCGCGGCGAGAGGGGCACGCCTGGGAAGCGGGCGGGGCCGGAGGGGGAGAGGTAGGGCTCGTCGCCCTCGTGCTCGATCTCGACGAAGCAGCCGGAGGCGTGGGCCTGGGGATCGGCGGCGACCTCGGCGGGGGTCTGCACCGGCGCCCAGACCATGTCGGCGTCGTCCAGGCGCTGGGCGATGGTCTCGAAGGGCAGGGCGTTGAAGCCCTGGTCGAGCTCGGCGGTGAGTTCGCGGGCCAGGTCCTTGCGGCCGCGGCTGGTGGAGAAGCGGGCGTCGTCCAGGAGGTCGGCGCGGCCGGCGGCCGTGGCGACGGCTTCGAAGTCCGGGCCGCCCTCGCGCCGGCGGATGACGAACCAGCGCCCGTCGCTGCTCTGGTAGAAGTTGCCCAGCGGGTCGAGCGGATCGTCCCTCGTGCGCATCCGCGACAGCCGCCCGAGCCTAAGCTGCACCGCCAGGTCCGAGCCCATGGTGTAGATGCCGGTGGAGAGCAGGGAGGTCTCGACGAGGCGGCCCTGACCGGTGCGCTCGCGCTCGTAGACCGCCGCCAGGATCGCCGAGGCGGTAGCCAGCGAGCAGATGTGGTCGCCGAAGCCGCTGCGCAGCATGAAGGGATCAACGCCGCGCGGGGCGGTCATGTGGGCGACCCCGCCGCGGGCCCAGAAGGCGGCCATGTCGAAACCGGGCTTGGCCGCGTCCGGCCCCTCGAGGCCGTAGCCGGTCACCACCGCGTAGACGAGACGCGGGTTGCGGGCGCGCAGGGCCTTATCGTCCAGGCCGTAGCGCTTGAGGGAGGCCAGCCGCACGTTGGTGAGGAGGACGTCGGCCTGATCGGCCAGCCGGATCAGCGCCTCGCGGCCTTCCGGGCGGGTGATGTCCAGCGCCATCGCCCGCTTGCCGCGGTTGTCGAGCTCGAAGGTGGGGTTCTCGCGGATCTCGTTCTTGGCGTCGGCGAGGGCCCGCCGCATCGGATCGCCGCCCGGCCGTTCGACCTTGATGACCTCGGCCCCCCAGTCGCACAGCAGGCCGGCCGCGCCGGGAGCGGCGATGTAGGAGGCGAACTCGACGACCTTCAGACCCTGCAGCAGCATCCCCGCCGAACCTCCGCCTGGATGGAGCGGCCATTAAGAGGGGCCGCGCGGCCCGGCGGCAAGGCTCAGGCGACCTGGCGGGGCGCTTCCAGCGGGCGGGCGGCCTGGGCGATGGCGCGGGCCGCCGCGCCGACCGTGACGGGCCGGCGAAGGACCAGGTCGGCGCCGGCCTGGCTGCACTCCAGCGCCTCCTCGGCCTCGCCGCCGATCACCGCGACGATCCGCAGGCGCTTGCCGTCCAGGCCCTTCAGTGCGGCGACCAGGGCCGTCCCGTCCGGGTGGACCATCCGGCCGCCGACGACGGCCAGGTCGAGCTCGCAGGTGCTGGCCAGGTCCAGGGCGCGGCGGGCGTCGGCGGCGTGGACGACCTTGTGGCCGAGCTTCTCCAGGACGCTGCGGAGCATGGCGGCGTCCAGGGAATCGTCCTCGGCCATCAGGATGCGCAGGGCCCGGCTCTTCGGCCGCAGCGGATCGGCGACCTCGGCCAGCGGCCGGGCGCGCTCGCGCGGGGCCGCCGGGTCGTAGGCGATCTCCAGGCGGAAGCGGCTGCCGACGCCGACTGCGCTGTAGGCCTCGATCTCGCCGCCCATCAGCCGGGCGAGCTGGCGCGACAGGGACAGGCCCAGGCCCGCGCCGGGCACGCCAGCGCTCGTGCGGGCGATGCGGTGGAAGGGCTGGAAGGCCTCGGCCAGCTCCTCGGGCGAGAGGCCGGGGCCGGTGTCGGCGATCTCGATGGCCAGGCGCCCGGCCTGGCCGCGCTCGAGGCGGGCCTCGACCCGGCCGCGGACGGTGAACTTCACCGCGTTGGCGAGCAGCGCGACCAGGATCTGGCGGACCCGGGCCGGGTCGGCGATGGCCGCGCCGGTCTCGGCCTCGGCCAGCTCGGGATCGACGTGCAGGGCGATCTCCAGGCCCTTGGCGGCGGCCATCGGGCGCATCTGGGCCAGCACGTCACGGGCGAGGCCGACGACGTCGAACGGGCGCGCCTCGACCGACAGCCGCCCGGCCTCGGCGGTCTCGGAATCCAGGGTGGTGTCGAGGACGGAGATCAGCTCGTTGGCGGACTCCAGCGCGGCGGACAGCTGCTCGCGGGTGGGCGCGGCCCGGCCGCCTCCGGCCGCGGCGGCCAGCACGTGGGCGACGCCGGTCAGGCCGCTGCGGATCTCCTGGGAGAGGGTGGCGATCAGGTCGGACTTGGACTGGGCCAGCCGCTTCTGCTCGTCCATCTTGCGGGCCCGCTCGGCGATCAGCGCCTCGCGCTCGGCGGCCAGGGCGAACTGGCGGCGCAGGATGCGGTTGAGGATCAGCACCAGGGCCAGCGCCAGGGCCATCGCGCCGGCCGCCTGAGGGCCGAGCTCGGCGCCGTGCGGGCCGGCGTACATGGCGATCATCGGGCCGGCCGCGGCGAGCGGCGCGACGATCAGGATCGAGGGCAGCCAGGTGGCGGTGAAGAAGATGCACAGCGCCGAGGCGCCCAGGCTGACCAGCAGCAGCGGCTCGCGCACCGGCCCGCCGGCGTCGGCGAAGACGGCGATGTTGGCGCAGACCGCCGCCCAGATCAGGCCCGAGAGGATATGCACCCGGGCGCGGGCGGCAAGGTCGCCGGCGGCCGGCGTCTTCAGCCAGTTCACCACCGCGTAGAAGATGCCCCAGGCGATGGCGAAGCAGAGCAGCACCGGCATCATCAGCACGGCCATCGGCGAATAGCTGCCGGCCCAGATGAAGATCGGCAGGCCGACGGCGAAGGCGATCAGCGCGTAGGGCAGCAGCGCCGTCTGCGCCTCCAGGGCCTGCTGGGGCAGGGACGCGCCGGGCCGGGCCGCCTCGAGCTTGGGGGGAACTGCCGACACCTGGGCCGTCTCCGAAACTGGCCCTCCAGGCTAGCCGGTTAGGGTTGGCGGCCGGTTAGAAAACAGGATTAACCAACGGTTTGCGCGGCAACCACTCGTTAAGCCAATGGGCGGATCGTGGACCGCTCAGGGGTTTTGTTCTGGCGCGCGGGGGCAGGCGGCCATGGCGGTGACGCGCGGAGCGCTGACGGAAGGCGATATCCGCAGTCTTGTGAAGGGCGCGACGCCCGACGAGCGGGCCGCCGCCGCCGAGAAGCTGTGCCGCGCCATCGGCGGCGGCGCGCTCTCCGAGGCGGACCGGGCGATGGCCCAGGACATCCTGCGGATCATGGCCCGCGACATGACCGAGATGGTCCGCCGCTCGCTGGCCGTCACCCTGAAGGAATCCCCGGTCGTGCCCCGCGACGTGGCCATGCACCTGGCCAGCGACGTGGCGGCCATCGCCCTGCCGATCCTGTCCTTCTCGCCGGCCTTCACGGACGACGACCTGGCCGAGGTGGTGCGGCTGGGCGGGCCGGTCCGGCAACTGGCCATCGCCCGCCGCCCGAAGCTGTCGTCCAAGGTGACCGACGTCCTGGCCGATGTCGGCGACGAGCCGGCGGTGCATGCGGCCTGCGGCAACCCCGGCGCGGAGTTCAGCGAAGGCGGCCTGGAGCGGGTGCTGGAGCGGTTCGAGCGCTCGGAGCGGGTGCTGGCGGCCGTCGCCCTGCGCAACGCCCTGCCGCTGAGCATCGCCGAGAAGCTGATCGGCCTGGTGGCCGGCGAACTGCAGAGACAGCTCGCGGACCGCTACGGCCTGGCCGCGGAGGCGGCGGCGGACGTGGTCGAGCTGACCCGCGAGCGGGCCACCGTCGACCTGGTGGACGAAGCCGGCCGCGCGGCGGACATCAAGGCCTTCGTCGCCCACCTGGCCAAGCAGGGCCGGCTGACCGCCTCCCTGCTGCTGCGGGCCGCGGCCCAGGGCCAGATGAGCCTGTTCGAGTGGGGCGTGGCCGAGCTCGCCTGCGTGCCGCATCACCGGACCTGGCTGATGATCCATGACGCCGGGGCCCTCGGGCTGCGCGCCATCTACGATCGCGCCGGGCTGCCGGCCAGGCTCTACGGCGCCTTCCGCGCCGCGGTCGACACCTTCCACGCGCTGGAGGCCGAGGGCGGGCCGCTGGACCGCGAGCGGTTCCGGGCCCGCATGCTGCAGCGCTTCCTCAGCCGTCCGCACACCATGAACCGCGAGGACCTGGACTATCTGCTCGAGCGGATGGATGCGCTGTCCCGGCGGGACTCGCTGGTCGCCGACACGCGGCTCGCGGGCTGAGATGGAGGTGCGTGACAGGTAGCGCCGGAGGGCGCAACCGGTCACCGGTTACCCAGCGGCAGGCTTGTGGACGTGAGGGCCTGGCCGCAAGCTCGCCCGCATGACCGATCCAGCTTCCGCGCCGATCCTGCCGGCGGCGACCATCCTGGTGCTCCGCGACGATCCCGGGTTCGAGGTGCTGATGGTGCAGCGGCACCACCAGATCGAGTTCGCCTCCGGCGCGCTGGTGTTCCCGGGCGGAAAGACCCACGAGGGCGACCATGACCCGGCGTGGGCCGACGCCTGCCTCGGCTGGGACGAGGTGGAGCCGGAACAGCGGGCGCTGCGGATCGCAGCGGTGCGCGAGGTGTTCGAGGAGGCCGGGCTGCTGCTGGGCGCGACCCGGCCGCTGGACCCGTCGGCCTGCGAACTCTCGGTTCGTCAGGCGGTGGACCGGGGCGAACTGCCGTTCCTGAAGGTGGTGCGGGACCTGGGCGAGAAGGTGGACCTGACCGCGCTGACGGTGTTCGCCCGCTGGATCACCCCGCCGCTGACGCCCAAGCGTTACGACACCTGGTTCTACGTGGCCCGCGCGCCGGCCGACCAGCTGGCCCTGTGCGACGGGCGCGAGACGGTGGACGCGGTGTGGATCGCGCCGGCCGAGGCGGTGCGGATGGCGCTGGCCGGCGAGCGCAAGGTGGTCTTCCCGACGCGGATGAACCTGCAGTTGCTGGCCGAGGCGAAGGGCGCCGAGGACGCCATCGGGCGGGCGAAGGCGCGGCGGCTGGTGACCGTCCGGCCGCAGGTGGAGGAGCGGCCCGGCGGACGCGTGCTCACACTGCCGACCGACGCCGGCTACGGCGAGGTGGCCGAGCCGCTTTCGAAGGTGATGGGCTAGGCGCCCGCTTCGGCGACCTTGCGCTCGAGCTCGAGGATCAGGGCGCGGCCGACCGGGTGCTCGTCGGTCTTGATGCTGTCGCGCACCGAGGCCTTGATGGCGTCGATATGGGCGTCGATCAGGGTCATCGGCGCGGTGAGCCGCTTGTCCTTGTCGTCGATCAGCCGGCAGAGCGAGGCGGCGATGCGGGTGATCAGCGGGAACTCGTAGGTGGAGCCCAGGCCCTTGAGGTCGTGGGCCCGCAGGTAGAGCTGCTCCATGGTCTCGGCGTTGACGCCGTCGGCGCGGACGCGGGCGCGGGCGGTCTCGAGCTTGACCACCTCGTCCTGCAGCCACTGGGCGAAGTTGCCGGACAGGCTCTTCAGGGCGGCCTCGGCCTTGGCGATGGCGTTCGGGTCGATGGCGCCGAAGCGGCCGCCGACCTTCAGCTTCAGGGTGTTCGCGGCCGGGGTCGCCTGGCCGGTGTTCTGCTGGCTCACAAAGGGCCTCCAAACGCCGTTCGCCTGGCAGGCTAGGCGCGATCAGTTAAAAATGATCGAAGGGTTTCAGACAGCGAATTGCTCGGCGAGCACGCGCTCTTCGAGGCTTCGCCCGGCGTCGAACAGCATCGTCAGAGAAATGTCGCGGTTCTCAGCGATCTCCACCCAGCAGACGTCGCGGACCTCGTAGTTGTCGGCGACCGCGCTGACCGGCCGTTTGTCGGCTTCCAGGATGTCGAATCTCACGCAGGCCGCGTGCGGCAGCAGGGCGCCGCGCCAGCGACGGGGGCGGAAGGCGCTGATCGGGGTCAGGGCCATGACCCGCGCGTCCAGGGGGATGATCGGGCCGTGGGCGGAGAGGTTGTAGGCCGTCGAGCCGGCGGGCGTGGCCACGAGCGCCCCGTCGCAGGACAGCTCGGAGAGCCGCACCTTGCCGTCGACGCTGATGCGCAGCTTGGCGGTCTGGCGGGTCTGGCGCAGCAGCGAGACCTCGTTGATCGCCAGGGCGCTGTGCTGACGGCCGGCGACGTCCGTGGCGGTCATGCCGAGCGGATGGATGATCGCCTGCTCGGCCGCGGCGATCCGCTCGAACAGCTCGTCCTCCTCGTAGTCGTTCATCAGGAACCCGACCGAGCCGCGGTTCATGCCGTAGATCGGCTTGGGCTGCTCCATGTTGCGATGGAGGGTCTCGAGCATGAAGCCGTCGCCGCCCAGGGCCACGACCACATCGGCGTCGCGCTCGGGCACCGAGCCGTAGCGGTGCGCCAGCCGGCGGCGCGCCTCCTGGGCTTCCGGACGGTCGCTGGCGGCGAAGGCCAGGCGGAGATGGGGCGCGCTCGTCATCGGGCGCCAGAAACCCCGACCGGCCGAGGATTGTCAAAGGTGAAGGAGGGGCGAGATCAGGTTGGCGGCCGACACGGCCAGATGCTGGCGCGATAACGCGGCTGAAATAGCCATCCGCTGGCGACAAGCTCAATTCGGCTGCCGGGTACGCAGAGATGGCGGTTGGGCAACCTTACCCGGATGCGCTGCCCCCCAGGCAACCGGACGAAGGCGAGCGGGATCGTCCCTTCCTCGGTTTGGGCGCCTCCGAGGCGTTCAACCCTGCCAAACAGGGGCGGCGGTATGGGGCGGTCTGCACGAGAGGCCACGAAGAGTGAGGTCCCGATCGCCGCGGCTAGCAAAACGAGGATGGGCAGGTACTGCCAGAATGGCTCGAGGTCCGTTGGGAAGCGACGCACGGGCGCAGTGTAGGATACGACGCTCTCATCCGCCTAGATCTGCAGGAGAGGTGTCGTGGGAGGCGGCGACGACTTGACGATGCTGCGCGTGAAGTTCATGTTATGTTCTACCTCCCCCGCGAAGCGGCGGGAGGGGGACCGTGCGCCGAAGCCGGCGAACGCAGGCTGGAGAGCGCGCGGTGGAGGGGGCAGGCCGCCTGCGAGCACGTACGCGACGCGACCTGATCACGAACCGCGCCAGGGCGATGCGGCGGGCGATGACCGAGCCGGAGGTCATGCTTTGGAGCCGATTGCGCGGACGATGCCCGGACAAGCCCACTTTCAGACGGCAGCACCCGTTCGGCTCGATGGTGTTCGACTTCTACTGCCCTGCGGCGCGGCTGGCGGTGGAGGTGGACGGCGCCACCCACTGGGAGGACGAGGCCCAGGCCAAGGATGAGGCGCGCGACCGCTGGCTGGCGGGGCAGGGCGTGGAGGTGATGCGCATCCCCGCCTCGGCGATCTACAGGAACCTGGCCGCTGTCGTGGACGCCATTCTCCAGCGGGTCGACGAGCTCATTGCGGCCGAACGCCGGCGGATGTGGCCCGCCCCCTCCACCCCCCGCTCTCCGCTGCGCTCGGCGGGCGGTCCCCCTCCCGCCGCTTCGCGGGGGAGGTAGGAGCGAGCGCCTACGCCGCCTGCAGCGCCTCGCGGAAGGCGGCGGCGGCGGCGGCGGGGGTGTAGGCGGGAAGGTCGGCGACCACGGCGCGGGCGTCGCCGCCGCCGCCGGGGCGGCCGCCGTTCAGCTTCCAGACCAGACCCAGCACGGTGGGGAAGGCGCTGCGGTCGATGCCGACGGCCGCGCAGGCCATGGCCAGCAGCTCGGGGCGCTCGCTGCCGACCGCCCGGTGCACGTGGTCGAGGTCGAAGTCGCCGAGCATGGCCAGGGCGCTGATGAAGCGCGGCAGCTTGCCCTCGCGCAGGGCGCGCATCAGATAGCCGGGCTTGAGCTGGCCGGCGGCGGCCAGCTTGCCGACCAGCCGGCCCTCGGCCGCGGCGTCGATCGTCTCGACGCCGATGACGCCCTCATCGTCCGCCTGGCCGCCGTGGGCTTCGCGCACGGCCTCGGCGAGGGCGTCGTCGAGGGCGTCCAGGTTCAGGCGGAAGTCCTTGGCCAGTTGCTGGCGCAGCGACTGGCCGACCCAGACGTAGAGCTCGCGGGCGAGGTCCGGGGTCAGGTCCTTGCGCCGGGCCAGCGGGGCCCGGAGCGTGGCGATGCGGCGGGCCGCGTAGACGAGGCGGGAGAGGTTCTCCGGAGTGAGCTCGATCTCGGTGTTGGCGGCCAGGGCGGTCATCACCGCGGGTTTCTGGCTGGCCAGGATGGCGGCGATGACCGGCTCGCCCAGCCGGGGCCGCCTGGCGATCTCCACCTGGTGTTCGAGCGTCGCCTCCAGCAGCAGGCGCACGAGGTCGCCGTCCTGAAGCACCGGGCTCTGGGCGATCACCGGCCGGGCGATCTCGATTTCGTCCAGGGCCAGGACGTTGATGAGGGCGACCGGCGCCCAATCGACCGGAGCGAGCTTTTCGGCCAGACGGCGGCGGATGTCGCGTTCGGCCTCGACCACCAGAGTCATGAAGATGGAGCTGAGCAGGTCCTGGATCGGCCTGGAGGCCTTGACCTCGCGCGCGTCGCTGGTCGCGCACAGGTCGACGACGGCCATCAACAGTCGCTCGCGATCGGCGGGCGCCTTGCTCCTGGCGAGCCGAAGAAGGTCGTCGGCTCTGACCGCGACGCTCACGATGTCCCCCTTGCCCTATTCTAGGCGTGGAGGGCTTATGTGCAGGCCACAAGGTGAAGAAGCAGTTTAAACGGGCCCTTGCGCGGCCCGGTTAAGACGCCGCAAGACGAGGGGAGACGACGATCGCATGGCCGAGCCGCTGATCCTGGCGCTGGACCAGGGCACGACGAGCACGCGGGCGGTGGTGTTCGACCGCCACGGGGCGGCCCTGGCCGAGGCGTCCCGGCCGCTGAAGCAGCACTATCCGGCCGACGGCTGGGTGGAGCACGACGCCGACGAGATCTTCGCCGAAAGCGTCGAGGCGATGCGCGAGGCGATCGCCCGCTGCGGTCGCCCGGCCGAGGACGTGGCGGCGATCGGCATCACCAACCAGCGCGAGACGGTGGTGGTCTGGGACAAGGCCACCGGGCGGCCGATCCACAAGGCGATCGTCTGGCAGGATCGGCGCACGGAGGACGTCTGCGCCCGGCTGCGCGGCGAGGGGCTGGAGCCGGAGATCACCCGGCGCACCGGCCTGCTGCTGGATCCCTACTTCTCCGGGACCAAGCTCGCCTGGCTGCTGGACAGGGTGGAGGGGGCGCGAGCCAGGGCGGAGCGGGGCGAGCTGCTGGCCGGCACCATCGACACCTGGCTGGTCTGGAAGCTGACCGGCGGGGCGCGCCACGTGACCGACGCCACCAACGCCTCGCGCACCCTGCTGTTCGACCTCAGGGCCGGCGACTGGTCGGAGGAGATGCTGCGGGTGTTCGGCGTGCCCCGGGCCGTGCTGCCGCAGGTCGTCGACTGCGCCGGCGAGGGCTTCGGCGAGACCGCGCCGGAGTTGTTCGGCCGGGCGATCCCGATCCGCGGGGCGGCGGGCGACCAGCAGGCGGCGCTGATGGGCCAGGGGTGCGTGCGGCCGGGCGAGATGAAGGCCACCTACGGCACCGGCTGTTTCCTGCTGGTCAACACCGGCGAGGCGGCGCCGGTCTCGGGCGCGCGGCTGCTGACGACGGTGGCGGCCCGGGTGGGCGGGCGGACGACCTATGCGCTGGAGGGCTCCATCTTCGTGGCGGGGGCGGCGATCCAGTGGCTGTGCGAGGGCCTGGGCGTCGACAGCCCGGCCAACGCCGAGCAGCTGGCGCAGGCCGCCCGCGAGGGGCACGGGGTGATGATGGTCCCCGCCTTCACCGGCCTGGGCGCGCCCTGGTGGGACGCCGGGGCGCGGGGCGCGATCACCGGGCTGACCCGCGACGCGGGCCTGGCCGAGATCTCCCAGGCGGCGTTCGACGCCTGCGCCTGGCAGACCCTGGACCTGATCGAGGCGATGCGCTCGGACGCGCCGGCGGCCTTCGGCCCGGACGTGGAGCTGCGCATCGACGGCGGCATGAGCCGCAGCGCCTGGTTCGCCCAGCGGCTGGCCGACCTGACCGGCGTCTCCGTCTGCCGGGCCAGCTACCTGGAGACGACGGCGCTCGGCGCGGCGCTGTTCGCGGGCCTCGGCGCCGGGATCTACGGCTCGATGGAGGAGGCGGCCAAGGCGCGGCCGACGACCGACCACGCCAGGCCCGCGTGGGGGACGCGCGAGCGAGGCGCGGGCTATGAACGCTGGCGGGCCGCGGTTCAGCGGGTGAGGAGCGCGTAGGCGGCCAGCGCCTGGCGGCGGAAACCGGCGTGCCGATCGCGCATCCTGGCGGCGGCCTCGGCGGGATCGTCCGCTGACGTGGCCCAGACCGAGATCTGGCCGCAGGGGCGCAGACAGGCGCCCAGGTCGAACCACGGCAGGAGGGTCAGGTCGACCTGCGGCGCGGCGCGGGCGTAGGCGGCGGTGAACGGATCGACGGCCTCGGGCCCGTACGCCCACAGCAGGTCCAGGCGGCTGATCGCGAGGTCGTAGAGGGGATCGCCGACGGCGGCGTCCTCCCAGTCGATCACCCCGCTGATGCGGCCGTCGCGCCAGAGCACGTTGCCGGGCCAGAAGTCGCCGTGCAGCAGGACGTCGGCGTTGGAGCGCGGCGGGCGCGGCCGGTTTTGCAGCGCCGCGCGGACCTCGCTCTCGCCGAGGCTTTCGTCAGGGTCTTCGGGCGTGCGGGCGAAGAAGGCGAAAGCCCGCTGGTCCAGGTTCGGCAGCAGCGGCAGGAAGCGAGAGAGGTCGGCGGCGTGGATCGCGGCGAGCTGGCGGGCGAGGGCGTCCAGCTTGCCCGGCAGATCCGCCTCCCCAAAGTCCAGCTCGCCCTCCAGATAGTCGAGCACCAGGGCCGGCTGGCCGAAGATCTCACCTTCGGCGTCCAGCAGGCGGGGCCGCGGCGCAGGCAGACCGGCCTCGCCGAGCCGCTCGAGGAGCGCGACGTCCGCCTCGCGCAGGTCGCGCAGGTAGTGGCCGCCGGGCCGGCGGACGACGAACCTGCGGCGCTCGCCGCCGGGCAGCTCGATCTCCAGGGCGCTGGTCGCCGCCGACACGCCGCCGGTCAGCGGCCAGGCCCGGACCAGCGCGCCGCCGAGGCGGTGGGCGAGCTGGGCGAACGGATCGGAGGGCGCGTCCATGGCAGCGCCACCATAGCCATAACTTGACGCTGGCGCGCGGGGAGGGGACTCTGGCCCCAACGAGATGAGTGGGAGACGCGCCATGGCCGACGGATCGCTGGCGATCAATTCGATGAAGGACAA